>DASPFY010000051.1:0-11186 GCA_035620895.1 Nitrososphaeraceae archaeon | reverse complement strand
TCGCTTCTTGGCAGTGTTGAGGTTATAGTTCGTCCTTAGCTCGTTTAAATGAGTCAGGTATATTCATTGTTGTGCCTGTAGCGCCAGCTGTTATCATTTGTATCCCTGCTATCAATAGTCCTATTGCTATGACAAATCCTGCAAAGACCATACCAAACAAAGGAGACACAAGGACTATGATTCCAATAATTATTAACAATGCCCCTGTTCCAATTAAGAATGCTCTCCTCCAGCCAGATTGGCCTCCTGAGAATCCCTGTGCTATACTTGCACCACCAACGAAGAGAAGCGCTACGCCAATGAAGATCGATATAATCCAACTAGCAAATCCTGGATATGCCATCACAAGCACAGAAAATATCAGAGCAAGTATTCCTAGTCCTATCATTGTCCATCTTCCGCCACGCCGAAGGAAAATTCCAGAAATAATTCTTTCGATACCTACAACAAACAAAATTATCGCAAGTATGAAGACTACAGCTACAAATGTGACCGCTGGGAATGCGAGTGCGTAAATCGAAAGAATAACAGTAATAATCCCAAGACCGATTTCTACTCCTCGAAGCCATCCAGGAGACTTCTCCATTGACGTTGTCATTGATTAGACACGACATACAAAGTATTTAAAGTCTTGTAAATAAAACAAAAAAATACTCAATTTTACAAATTTATAGCCCATAAAACATATATTTTATAACTATTTTAACACTGAAATTCCATTAGCACGACTGAATTGGGAGCTAGAGTTAAGAGCGAATAAATTTCATTTGTAGCGTTCCGTTTCACCTATAGTAATCTATTCTAAAAAATATATAAGAGAATCTGAAATTTATCTACTGGCTTTCTTGCGTATAACCAGGCTTAAAGTACATGTTGGATGTTTTTGAATTACGTGCGGATTAAAGTAGGTTCAATTTGTCTGCATGAAAACCATTTGAAATCAACGTCTCCGCGGTAGCACTTGTAAACCATACGTGGCGCTCCCCAGGCTCCAACTTCGTAGTCTTCGCCTTCGCAAATGGCCTTTGGTCCCCATTTATAGGATCTTGTATCCAGGTTTTGCCATCGCCACTAAAATTCATCCATTGTTCCAATTTTACTTTTGGATTGTTCATATCTCGAGATAGAATTATGTGAATATACTTTATCCCAAACCAACCACGACCAGCCAAAATGATGCGTGGAATTATGGCTTTAACACCGGTTGGGGCGTTATGGTACTTGTTTGGGCTTTGTTTGGTGAATTTAACTTTTGATCTTGTAATCGTAGAATTGCAATCAGTTTCACAGTCGTAGTTGAATTCCTCACAACAAAGATGATCGGCCTCATCATGGTGATTACAAGGACCCCTAAGGTAGATACCATCATTTTCTGTAGGCTTGTGGACATTAAAGAAACCAGTCAATTCAACGTTATCAAGATCGCTTTTATCGTATGTATAGCCTCGGTACATAGAGTCCTTAAAACTCATCTTACAACCACCTATCGCATCCTCATAGTCAGGATCTACGTTCAGGTTAAACTTGACTCTCCTATTGTCGTCAGCTGTCCAAGAATTATCATCATTCTTTACTAATTTATTATATGTAGAACCACCGCCTCTTTCAAAATGCGAATCAAATGGTTCATCGTGATTCATATACCAAACAAAGCCCTCTTGTTTAGTAGGATACAAAAAGGCCACATCATCAGGTCCAACTTTATTAAGCCGCTTGATTATTACAGCTTTACTAGCTGGAGTAACACTAGTGCCTAACGTCTTTCCAAACGGAACTAATGGCAGTAACATAAATGCAGCGCCTGCAGTTCCCACCATTTTTAAGAAATCAAGACGGGAGAATGAACGCTCTCTTGGCATTTCACATAATAATTTAGCTTTGAAATATATAAAACGTAGTGATACAAAAAGATTAATTCAAAATATTTATCTGAATGTATTTACTTGGTATCTGAAATCTTGGTTCGTATAAATTCTCTTAACTCATTAGCTTCCTCTCTATAAGCTCGGATCTTGTGAATTTGCCCGTCAGGACATTTTACCTCAACTGTTACTATGTTAACTTCTGTATCTGACCCAAGTACACTTGGATATATTCTTTCTACCTTACAGCCATTATTTAGCAGATCTTGTAGCTTCAACACAGATTCACTCAATATCTATAGATGTTATCATCATGTATGTATTATTTAAAAAATTGAATATTGATATTTATCGAAGGTGATATAACTAAATTTGATTATTTTCCAGTCTTTTCTTTCCCTTATCCGTTATTCGAATTTCTGAATCTTCAACTTCGTTATTTACCACAAAGCCGTCGCCATGTAAAATTTTAGCAATCCGATCTATTTTGGCTTGATCGAATAGTCCTATTTCTTTGCCAATTTCATATTTGCTGAAATAGTTTTTTTGGCCTCTATCTGCAGTTTTTTCGAAAAGTTTTAAGAGAAACTTGTCAAATGCCTCATTAGACATGATTATTCAAAAATTAGGTTAGGGATAACAGAGTCCAGGATTTCGTCTTTCTCCAAATGCATTTTTACTAATATTGTTTTCAGACTTATACACGAAGAATGTATCAAACACCTGCCATATCCAATATGCAGCCATAATTATCCAACTTAGGGGAAATGCGAATAAAAATGCTGAAGTAATAGACAATGCTAGGCACCTATAAGGATAGTCAATCCTCGCTTATGATTAAGATATATTTGATAGAGTCCTGGCAAAATAATGCTAAAGGAATAGGCATAGAACGGACTTTTTTCAGACATAGTCTTAATCGTTTTCCATTAAATACTAGTCGTAGGAATTTGAACTGTACTGACTAATTCATGATAACATTTACTACAAACCACCTTGCCTAAGAATTGATTCAGCGAGTAGGTCTTTTTTCTACAACTATCACATATCATTTCAGATTCCATGTTATAAGATATTCATCATGACTTAAATCAGTTGCATACTCCAATGTGTATGACTTGTGTAGAGATTTTGTTTCAATGAATACTTTATGATTAGATTTTTACTCGATTTAGTGACAAATTAATATGTGATGATATGATCACCATTTTAGTAACTTCGCATTCTGTCCGTCTAATTCGAATTACGTGGAAATAATTATTTGTTTGAAAATTCGCAAACTAGAATAAAAGATCAGATAATTAGCAGTAGTAATAGAAAATTAGGAATATTCCCTATGGATATAGCACCATCTCCATTGTTTGTTAGGTAAAGCCACCATTACAGGGTGATTGGTTTCTTTGTAGTGCTTTGTTGCATGAAGACCAACAGAAGAATCACAACAACCTACGTGACCACAAACCAAGCACATGCGCAGTGCAACCCAATCAGTTCCTTCTACTTGACATTCTTCACATCCAGATGTTTTTGGAACTTGGTTTTCCTTTGCATCAACAAAATGTTCACATCTATTTTCTCTACTCATATTAGTAAATGGAAGCAAATGCTATAAAAAGTGTCGATTCTCTTTCGCCATCTCAACAACCAGAAATTGTGATATAAAAAATTGATGTAGCCTTAAATAATTTTTCAACGAATCTATAAAAACTTCGAATTCATAAAATTTTCACATTTCTTACGCATCCAGTTAAACTGTCGGTAACGTCATTAATGACGCATAATCGTTTTTGGTTATGTCAATCATACATTCAATCATCTCTGTCCTCTCTTGTTGATTACAGAAGCCAAATTCTTTATACGCAATTTATGTTCTAAATAGCCTAATTATCTCAATAAATATACTCACAAATACCTTGTACAATTATTTACTACTTAAAACAATATGGTAAATAAAAATCAAGTAGGGAGAATTGAGGTTGCATATTTTACAAAGTCGTGCTCTAACGTTACTGGTAGAATGAATAGTACATTGAAGAGGAACCTCAACAGGACCACAATAACGATGATCACGATTATGACCAATGCGATATAGACCAGTGTGCTTAGAACCATATCAGCTTAAGAGCATAAAAGTATAAATAACTGTAATATTCGTTATCGATGTTCGTTTTGCCATGTAACTGATTTAAAGAATATTGTGCAATAATACGGTAACATGGGCGACGAAAAAAAGAAAGAAATTTATGAAGAAAAGAAAGACGAATTTGGTAACGTAACTGAAAAGAAAACGATAGAAGAAAAAGAAGAAGACGACTAAATTTTTTTTTCTTCAATTAAATGTATATTCAATTTTGTATAATCTTTGAAGTACCCACCACTCATACCACTACGTATAAATTCTTTTGTTACCCTCTTGTGACACTCATTGCATAGAGTTCTCAAATTATTATGATTATGCAGAAATTCAGTAATCATCTTTATCTTATTCTCAAGCGAATCGAATCTATAACCTAATTTCTTATAAAGTGACCTTGGAATTATATGATCGCATTCAAGTCTACGTGATCTTACAAATTTTTTTCTATAAGAATAGGAATATTTTTTTCTGCAGATTTGACATGTGTAGTTATCTCGTTTGAATATATCAGAACGAACTCTGTCCCAGTAAAAATTATGGTAATACCATTTCTCAAATTGTTTATTGCATTCTCTTGAACAATATTTTCTAAATGGATATTTAATCAAATTTTGACATCCAGTATTTCTGCAAATTGTATTTCCCATGTTGTCAAATCTATCAAACTCTTTTATGTATACAATATTCCTAGACGACATACAAGAATGACAAAGTCAGATTACTTTATTTTCTAATCGAAGAAAAAAAATTCACCTTGGAATTAATTTGCTTGGCCTAATTGGTCAACGGATCATCAAATCTTCCCCTCAAAGCTGCGACTAATATTTCCAACCAAAATCAAAATGAAAAATCACAATAAAAAATAAAGAAATTTCATTTTGTGGAATCTCTATTTTAGAGACCTAGGAGACTCACAGTAGCCAGCAAGCTTATCCAATGCTTCTGTCCAACCTTGAATATGGCTTTTTACCGAAAAGTTTCCCTTTTCTTTTCCAGAAAACCCTACATGAGATAGCTTTACGAGTGTCTTGTTAGGATTTATCTGCTCCAATTCCCACGTCACAAGAGTTTCAGGAAAATGTGGTGTATCTTTAAATTCCCAGCTATAAGATAATCTTTTATTAGGTACAATTTCCATAATAGTTCCCTCCATATAGTAATCCCTATCCAAATTCCACTCGGAATGTTTTTCTTTAATGGTAACCAGTCTGATCCGTCCTCCAACTCTGACATCCAGATCTGCATCATCTTGAAACCATTCAGCCAATTTTTCTGGTTCAGTTAAAGCGCTGAAAACAACTTTTGGCGAACCCTCAATAATCTTTGTTTTTCTTACCTCAATATCATGTTTTTTTCCATCTTGACAACAATTAATCTTCATTAATCTATTTAAGTAGGGATAGGAAAAGGAAGAAATCCAACCACAACTAGTTTAATATAGACTCTAATCTTGGCCTATAATAGTTATTAATATTTAAGAGATTCTAAATGCATATTAACGATTAAGTCCTATTAACTTCTGTATGGCATATCGTAGTAGGGAAGAAATTTTTGCATCTATTCTGGATACTACCGGATCTGGAACAGGAATCACTCGCAGTAAAATAATGTTTGGATCTTACCTCACATATGCCCAGGTTGTAGAATATTCAAAAATCTTGATTCAACGTGGATTGCTCGAATATGATCCTATTGATAGGACATATAAGACAACTCCTAGCGGATTTACCTTTCTACAACTGCAAAATGAATTGAATCAAATGATAAAGATTTCAAGTCCATCTAGAATCTGAGAGTTTGAAGAGCAAACAATATTATGATTTTATCTTAAAAGATTTAGATTCTTCTGCATAATTACTTCTCTAGATATACTTTCTCACCAGTAGAATGTTCATGGTAACGATTTCTATCCTATTTCCAGGAATCCAGGAAATGATAAATAACAAGTGGTAGATCAAGGAGTGTCATGACATCCACACAGGAACATAATTTCCGACTAGTGAAATATGCTATCGATGCGCTTAATACAGGAGATACATCTAGGGTCCCAGAGTTTATCAGCCCCACATATTTTAATCATGAATCACAAATGGATCCAGTTAGATCAAAAATGAGAGGACCGCAGGAATTTATTGACACTGTGGTCAATCTACGGAAGGCCATTTCGGATATACATTATGAACTACTAGAAAGCATAGCATCAAATGAAAAAGTAGTTTCAATAGTATCTGTTAGGGGTAAACATACTGGTAGCTTTTTTGGGTTCATTCCGCCATCAGGGAACAAAATTTCTTATCAAGCTGTGCACATATTTACAATTGGTGATGATGGAAAAATAACTGAACATAAGGCGATCCGAGATGATTTGGCATTAATGTATCAGCTTGGAGTGGTGAAGGGTACAGCTCTACAATATGAAAACTTCCTAAAAGAGTGGAAACGAGTGGAATGGTGATAAACATACAAAGGGTTTTAAGAACATGAAATTTTACAATCTACAATTAAAGAAACATATTTCAAAGTACAGTATGGTATGGGAAGACCGGTGCGCTACTGCACATCCGACTTTTCTTCATCCACATACTTCAGGCATGGACAAGCATCTGACCTTGAGATGTGGTTTACGCATCTTCTTTGATGATGCATGTCCATCCAATGCCACTTTATATCGTGGCCACAAATACACGTTGACATAATTCTTTCTTCATTTAATAATATAGTCTACGAGACTTATCTAATTTTCGGAACTTTTAATCCGTTAATTTAAACTCGAGCGAGTTGACACAGTTAAGCTAGGATGAAAAGTAAAGGAATTGGAGACCCAGAAATCTATAGCTAATCGATAGTGATGGGCAAGTTAAACTCATATACATCAATTGAATTAAGAGTAAGTATGTCATATGATTCAAGAAACATTATAAACAGGTTTTTACAGCTGAATAGATTGAATTCCTCAATAAACCATTTGCCAACCATAATTGAGCCTTTCCAGATGTATCCTCCTAGTCTGACTCAAAAAAATAGAAATAGATTGGATTCAGGGGGTATTCTTAACAAAATTCCGGATCTACCAATTACTTCTATGGGATCTGAATTGTTGGATGATTTGCGTATTCGTCAGGAGGAATTCCTTAAAAGAATAAGAAAACATCCTGAAAATACGATGATGCACAACTCACAATATGAAACTGAAAAATAATACTTGGACAAGCTGTCTTTCCTACAATTGAAATTTTTTTCGATTCTCTTGGCGATCGTACACAATATGAGATAGAAATTTCTCACAGCATTGAAAATGCAATATTCCTAGACTAACTAGGCCTTATTCTAAAAACTATCCTCAGAACATTAACGGCCGTTAAAAAAAGACGTCCTCTTTCTCAAGCCAGTTCGGTCATTTCATGTAACATTGATTTATTTGATGAACTTCTAACAGAATTTTGAATTATTTTCGCGGTTTCAAAATCACATTCTAGTACAGTCGCAAGGTCATCTACCTTCATATTAATAATTTGTTTTTTATTAAGCGAATGCTTCATAATTAGATCCTTCAGAACATCAGGAATAGCTAAAGATTTTATGCCATTTCTAAATAACATGTATAATTATAGTATCTATCTTATATAAGATTTTTCTAATGAATTACTTTAGTCAATATTAGTTAGGTTACAAACTTGGTTAATTATTGAATTTTTTATCAAGATTATCATAAAAAATTAATAAAGTGGCATCAAGATTAGAATAATTTACGCTTAGCCAGATATCTACTTAAATTATGCCGCTTACAATCTCATATTGGATTCTGCGGCTAATACAAAGATTGATCTGGTAGGGAAATTCATTAATTTCTATAATCGCTACGAAAATCTAAATTTAAAAATAACTTTTTTCCTGATATCTCTTCAGATACTTCATTTATACTGGCTGACTACGGCCGTTGTACTCCAAAAGATATTTGGGGAAAGTTTCTTTCTGGCGCCAAAAAGTCTCTTACCAGTTTTTATAGTAATAGACTATATAGAAATTCCTGCACTAATAACTGGCTTAATTTTCTATGCGTACAGCATACGTAGCAATAAATCCACTGCCAAGAAGAGTTATCTATTTTTAGGACTACTCGGAGTCCAAGTTATTCATATTTTCTGGATCACTGATGAAGTAGTATACGTCAGTCTTTTCTATACTAATTTTGTAGAAATTCCATACGTCCTATCATGGATAGCTATACTCATAGATTATCTCGAGCTGCCGGTAATGGTCGACCTTTTTTATAAGATCATTAAGAAGAAAAAAAGGTAGTAAAACAATACTTGTATCACATTTAACTAGCTAATTCCTCAAAAGTTGGCTCATCTATCTCAAATGCCTTAACCATTTCTTCCAAGGTCAGGATATATTTGGTAAAGATCTGTACTAGCAGTATCAAAAGTTATTTTGTATTCTCTATTAAATGCAAGCACGTCGATTTCCATTTTCTTGAATCTATCGTTGTTTTTTCCTTGCAATGTACACTATTTTTTGAGCATCATGACGTCCAACGGAAATGGCTTCGGATGTTTCAATAATACCTATCCCTTCCATAGTAATATTATTTTCTTCTCTTGTTTTTATACTCTCGAAAGACCGGTCCGGGAGAAAAGTGATATCATAAGTTTTACAATCAGTAAATCGAATAGTCCATGTCTACGTCAATAGATCCAATGCCATCTTTAGATCAGAGATTTCAGATTCGATTACTTCCTTATCCAGTTCATCTCTTGCATACTTTCTCAGTCTTTCACAGGCGTGTATTTCTGATATTAGAATGTCCTTCTTATCCTTGGATAAATTGTGGAAAGATTCAACAAATGAATATATCACTTTTCTCCCATTGTCTTTACATCCGCAAGTTTTAGCTGTTATCTCATAAGGAGCTTCAGATTCTGTTATGTTCATTCCTACAATCCTCCTCTTGCTTGATACTGAATCTCAAAATCCTGAAAACTACGTCGATATGCAGTAAAGGTATTCAGATTAGTAATGATCACAATTATGATCCGATGTGGGAATATTTTAAGCTATGACCCAAGAAATATATCTTGTTCAATAACATTTCTTCAAGATCTATCAAGTTTATTCTAAGATATCTAAGAAATGCTTAGCCAATTATAGTCATTTTCAGATATTTTTACTGTTTTCAGCGTTGGCTGAATGGGTAGGCACAAAATAGAGAATAGGATGCTCTTGCATGTCATAAGCAAACTAAGCTTCTTGCCATACTTGTTATTTTTCGTTACCAAGATTCCTAGGTTTAGAATTTAACATTCCACAAAAAATAGATTAAAATTATCCTGACGTGATTTGCAAACAGAAGAGAATGCCAAAAAGCATCCCATGAGATGAAGGAAAATAGTGGAATTGAAGCATCAGTTACTGAAGATGATGTCCGAGATTATATGAGTGTGGTTATGAATGAACTCAAGATCGGTAAGAAATAATGATGATTTTAATATCTGAGTTAACCAATTTTGCTTATCATCATCTCCTGTACTTGTTCTCGATAATAAAAAGTTAATCGAATCGAGTCGAATCGTACTTACTAATTTATGGTAATCTAATTTGTAATCATGATTCTACAAAGAGTTGAGAGAGTATGTTGAAGTATTGTTATTACTCTATTATTAATTATCACATACATTCTGAAATATTCCTCTCCAGATATTATTTTAGATGCTTTTTTACATGACTAGAAAGAAATAATATGAATGTAGATTAAGACTTTAGATCTCATGTCTATTTACTAATTATAGTATCAATATTTTATCAACCTGCGAGTTTTCACTCCAATTTCTTATCTAGTACATTTTTCAGTAGAAAAATCATAGACTAATTTTCTAGTCGATGCTATTGGAATTCATTAATTTAATATAGTGCAAGGATCAAGTGTATCCAAGGTGGAATCATGAGAACTAGTATTACGTTGCTTGTAGGGCTAAGTGCTGTATTTCTTTTCCTTAGCATCTATGGGACACCATACGTAAATGGTCAATCTTCCACTCTAGATAGTAGTTCAGCAGATAATGAAACAAGCAGTACAAATTCTGTACCCCAAACGGAGAATTTAGATCCTTTTGAGTCTAAAGGCTCATCTAACACTGCGAATACTGACAATAGTAATGATCCAGCACAAGCTGATGATGGATCATCTTCCAATAGCAACAATGACGATACTTCCGCTTCAAATGATGGATCATCTTCCAATAGCAACAATGACGATGATGGATCATCTTCCAATAGCAACAATGACGACAGTGACAAGGATGGATCAGACGATGACAAATCTTCAAAAGATGACAATGAATCTAAAGATGATAGAAAATTCGAGTTACCATTCCCATAATTTTGGGCAAAATTGAACTTAAGTATTAGATTATAGACATATTTCCGGTCCTTACACCCTTAATTGTGATCCATATCACATGTATTATACATTGAATATCTTACACACAGTGAGTACCTTTGCCCATTCTTCAAGTGACTCAACAACCGATCTAGCTTCATCAAGATTTTTTCCGATTGCTACTACCCCATGATTTTTTATTATTACTGCCCTTACTCTGCTATCTTTAAAGCATCTTGATACACTGGATGCCAGTTGGACAGTGCCCGATGGAACATTCTCTATAATAATAGGATCGCCAACTATTATTTTTGCCTCCTCAATTACCTCCTCAAATTTGGATGCTATAGAAATTCCAAGAGTGTATGGACTATGACAGTGAACTATAGCGTTAGCATTCGTATTCTCATAAATCTCCTTATGCATAGCCCACTCTCTGCTAGGTTTGCGTTTACCAATTATTTCCTTAGTTCTGATGTTGATTTTAACTAGATCTGTGGTTTTTATTTTATATCTTGGTGTCTCACTTGGAGTGATCCACATCCATATTTTTTCAAATCTTGCGCTATGATTGCCAGATACTGCTGTGTTTAAGCCTGAGTTGTAAAGGGCCTTAACACAATTTAGTAGCTCTGTTTTTAGATTCAATGGATTAAAGTCACTATAGTTATATTGATGTTATTTATCGTTTCGTAGAGCTATTGGCCAAACTTGCTTACGTCGGTTCGACTTGATATTTGGTTACCATAGTATAATAACATATATCAGCCAAACTGATATCGTGTTATTAGAACCTGATATAAGAACT
>DASPFY010000050.1:0-42761 GCA_035620895.1 Nitrososphaeraceae archaeon | reverse complement strand
TTATTTGGCATTGACATATCTGTAAGTGTGAAGTCATAGATCCTGTGCTCATGCATAGCAGATCCATTTGTCATTACCATACTAAATCTGGCATTCAATGTAGCATTTGGAAGACTACTTGTTGCGGCTCCATGTTCTGTTTCATTATGCATAGCTACACTGCCTTTGTAAAGACCTGAAACTATCCATGCAGGATTACCATTTTTATCATTTTGTAAACTTGCGATGGTTCCAAATGCATACGATCCAGGTTTCATCATCATTTTGTCATGGTAAGAATCTCCTTGTTCTTGTTGTGAATATTGAAATGCCATAGAATTGTTTTGTATAGCTCCAGACACAAGTGTGGTTGAAGACAGAACGATTAAAACTGAGAGTAGTTTTGATTGCATTATTGAAGTAGTTTCTTAACTTTACTGCATTTTAAAGTTATCCTCTTAGAACCTACAGATAAGCAAAGTATAAAACGGCAATTAATTGGGTAGAAAAAACTTGAAGAATTTGTTAAGAATTAATCTTCCCTTTTTACTATTCCAAGTAAATGTTAATCTTTTCAACGTTCAATTAAATAAATCAGAAAAACTGAGCATGTACAAATAAAAACTTGGTAAAGGCTAATATATCTGCAAGTGCTGAATATATTCAGCAAGAAGACATTGAGTGTTCCTTTGGATGCTCTAAAGAAGAGAAAACGAATTGAACTATATGATGATTTAGAAGTACAAAAACTTATGAAATATTATGGATTTGAAAGAAGGGAACAACTGTTAGAGTTTTTGAAATCTGAGCATATTCAGTATTAGCTTAATAGGAAATATATACTTCAATAATTTTCTGAAACTTTATTTGTGATTAGTGTATCCTAAATATCATGGAGAGAGCAAAAGTCAAAAGAAACCACTTTGATGACACAACATTGGAAAGAATGAAAAAATATTATAGAATTGATGATCATGATGAACTTTTGCGATTCATAAAGAGTCATGAATTGAAGGAGTATAATTTCAAATAGACCATTCCTAATAATGGTATTGAAGTTTATATTATTTATTTCTGGATAAAATAAATACAAGTACTCAGGATAAATGACACAACTCGATATTTCTAGACCATAAATTGCACAGCTGATTGAGAATTTTGGATTTGGATTTTATGCTTTATATGTAATGAAACCAAAAAGCTTGGATACCAACTATACAAACAAAAACATAGCCCACGCAGACACTAATGTAATGCGGTGTAATTCATTGCATACCAAGAACTTTTAGTTGTAAACCTCGAAATAATATCAGGTTGTCCTCCGAAATATACTCCTTCAGAAAAAATTGCGTCTTTTGCAAGAGAGAAATAATAATGTCTAACAAGGACGGAGAATGGCATCCGTACGAGGTAATGGGAGATCCTCACAAATGTCCGAGACGTCGTAAAAGCCGATTGTTAACCAAGATCAGACTAGATTAACCGGTGGGATCTAAATCTGCTAGGTCAACCAACGCTGCCGCATTATTTACACAATAACAAACAGTAATCTCAATCATCTAAATGAACAATTTCTTTTATTTCAATAATGAGCACGTGAAAGAAGCATTCCAGTTTTGTAGATAAAAGACTTGATATTAAAAAAAATTAAAAAGTTTATGTCACTTCTTTAAGCGCACGATCTCTTAACAGAAGATATTAGAATGACTTTCGGTTATAGTTTTGAATGTAAACAAAGACTGGCACAGAAAGAATAGAATGCCAAAGAATCCCACAGTGGATCAAAGGATAGTCTGGCATTTGGAGCATCAGATAAAGTGCTCATGCAGACCTATTCCTGATAAACTTTTAGAAGAAATTAAAAAGAGAAAATTTAGAAATTAAATGAGGCTAAATAGCAAATCAACAGAACCCGTATACATGGGGTGTCCGAATCCCATCGAACCGAAATATTATTGATACAACAAATAGTAAATGTATGTATCTAGTAGTTATTGATAATAAATTTAGTAACGAAAAAGTAATATCTATCATTAGTAGAGCCTCAAAGGAAGTGAAGCTTAAGGCTACACATGTCGAAGCAGATAGCAAGAGAAAAAGGACAATGCTAACCTTTTCAAAAGACTCACTCTGTAATTAAGTGAATATTACTTTATGGCTAAGTTTAGTCTATCGATAGAAATACCCATGTTAATTTTACGTTGAACTAAGCAAACTTTATAGTTTGCAAGCATTGACTCTCGATGACCTTAAAAAGGCAAATCAAATTAGAAAATACTTGAAATGTCATGGAGATATTTAATAATTGAAAGAACAACTTTATTTTGCATTACTGATTATCACTATATCGGCGATCTTCTGGCACAGTAACATAAAAGTTCTCTAAATTCTTGTTTTGGGACCTTAATAGGAATTGCCATATAGTTGCCCCAATTCCAAAAGAAAAGATTTTGTAATCAGGAACAATTCTGATAAATGTGCTTTCGCCCAGATCTATACTATGCATCATATTACGTCGTAAAACAATCGCGTTTTGAAATGCTTTTAGAGCGATTGGATTATCAATCGGGACAAGCCTTGCTTTTCCCTCAAATTGAACACATGCGGGTGGTATGATTCTAAAAACGTAGTGGGGAAAAGGCACAACAAACGAGATATTAGGATTGTTTTGGATGTTTCGTGCTTTTTTCAGCACAGGTCTAGTTATCAGATATATACAAAAGGGTTCAGTGCTAGGAGATACTGCGTAGACCACTCCAACGGAATGAGGCTTACCTTCTGGAGTAATGGTAGTAAGGACTCCAAAATTACTTCTACGTAGCAACTTTTCCACGTAAGCAAATGTGAAAGGGGCAACGATGTTAGCTTCCATGTCTTATCAAGTAGCACAAGCCAATGGTTTTTGGGTTAAAATAAAGTTGTCATTATTTGTCATTCTTGGTTTATTCCTTTCCTTTCTTCGCGTTATTCTTCCTGTATCTTAATTTAGCATTGACGCTATGTTCATCTTTTACTTAATGCTAACGCACCACCGATAATCCCGAGAATGGAACCGAGGAAAGAAAGACCCATTCCGGTAAAGCCTACGATTGAGAATATTATAATGAATATACCCCAGAGTGTAGATCCTTGTGGTCGTGCATTGATAATTACGGCTGCTACGATCACTAATATTCCTGCAACTACTGGTATGGACAAGAACCAACCGCTCATCATGCCACCCATCATGCCACCCATCATCCCGCCCATTCTGTCATGCATCGAAGACTGAAGGTTAACAAAAAACAGTAACGACACTATACTACCCAATATAATCAGGATACCACCGGCTAGCGATAGGGCAAATGCAGAAGATGATGTTTTTTTAGACAGAGTCAATACCGCCTAATCTATAATTCATATCCGTTTGTATTTATGATCACCATTCCAATAGCGTTAAAGTTGATTAAAAACGGACAAAGAATATACGTGTCGGTAGTAATCTAACCCAAAATGACTGGGTATTAGAAATTCTAATAATGGTCCCTAAGTATATTCATTTTATACTATAAAAAAAGAAGAATTTGAATATTCTTTAATTACTGGAAGCTTATATTACTGATTATTACGAAAAGAATAACCAGAAATATAATTATTGTATTCTTGGGAGTCATGATAAGTATTTCGACTTTAACGCTCATAGACCATGGATTACGATCAAATTCGCAAATATACGCACGGACTGAAAATGAGACCGAGTCACCAGAAGAAATGGAGGAGAGTAATATGACCGTTGCAACAGGACCGGGAGGAACGATTCCATCTATGTCGACGCCGGGAGAAAAAACTTTCTACGTCCTCACATCAGAAGAAGAAAATGTTGACGAAGAAAAACTAAAAATAGCAGGTGACTCGTTCGACGTCAATACGCTAGTTGCAAATAAAGGCGACAAAGTTACAGTCAAATTCTATAATGTTGATGAAGTGCAAACAGAAAGACATTCGTTTACCATTGGAGATCCATACAAAGTGGATATAGATTTAGGATTCGCCGAAAATGGAAATGCAACTTTCACTGCTAACCAAACAGGTGTATTCACATATTATTGCAAATATCATCTACCGATTATGACGGGACAATTAGTAGTATTGCCGTAGTCAACTCCTTCCATTTTTAAATTTTTATTTAAGAATGAGTCTACTTTTGAAAGCTAGCCTATGTCCTTTCCGCAGTGCGGACACAAGTTTTTCCTTTATATCTCGTCACAGGAGTCTCTCAAATCTTCTGATATCTGTCAAACGTTCGAATTGTTTCGGTTCTTAGATTCATAGTTCCTTAGTTCTGACAATTCGAATGAATATAATGAATAGTATGAATCAAATTTCAAGAGATTTGGGGATTCTGTTACCTTCTAAGAAACAACAAAATGTCTATTTTAGTTTGCAATTCTCGCCAACAACTGATCGGAGGTAGAATAGAAGATACTGTGTTGACAATGTTGACAACAATAGTCCTATAATCCGACCAGTTGTATTACTAATAACGTGAAATAGCCATTTAAAATAAACGATAAGGGTAAGGAATAATCTAAATTTTATTTTGGTTTACAGTTCTTGCCAGGAACTGGTCATAAGGAGGTGAATCTTATTCCCACCCGCCAAAACTTGGAGGCGCATCAGCCCCATAATTTATTCATGTAGCTGTTTAAGGTTCCCGCCGATGCAACTAGTATGATAGAAAAGCTTGATATCAAAAAAGATCTTGTTTTGATTCCAATTTCTTTCATTAATTCTATCAATCTGCAATATGCCAACAAAGATTATAAAGCACTTATTGGTCTGGCATCAAATTTTATTTTTGTATGCAATAATTTATGGTATGAATAAGATATTCAACAGAATTGCATTCAACGCAGTTCCATGCAACATATTCTCTACATATTATGCAAGAAGAATATGGATTCAAATTTGATCCACATCCCCTACATGAACCTCTATTGAACATACTATATGATTGGCAACATAGTATAAAGGCTATAACTTGTTTACCTATTGCTTATTTAAAAGTGACCATTCGACTCATACCAATACATCATAAACTACGTTTGTAGCCAAGCTCAACATGATTTGAGAAAGCTTTTTTGAGCTGATTAGCTCGGTTGAATTAGCTGAGACAACGATCGGGTAATATTAGCTAATCCATAAGGGGTCATAACGCCGTTTAATCGAGCACTAAGTGCCTAGTCTTAGTCAATCTCGCACGAAATTTATTACAAAACTTATGCTAAAAAAAATAACTATATTAGTCTAATAACTTTTCAAAAAATTCATGAAAGCAGCAGTATTTAGAGAGTATAGTCAAGATCCTCTGAAAGTTGTGAAGATAGACGATGTTGACACCCCCAAAATAAAACCAAATGAAGTTATGATAAAAGTAGAAGCAGCCGCATACAACTACAACGATTTATGGGCAATTTGGGGAGATCCTGTGAAGGTTCCACTTCCACATATTTCAGGTAGCGATGTAGCGGGCACGGTGGTTGAAGCAGGAGAGGAAGTTGCAAAGTTGAAAGTGGGTGATAGAGTGGTTTCTCATTCTAACATGAGTTGTAGGGTATGCGATATGTGTACGTCGGGAAGAGAATATGACTGTAATGAACGCCTCATATGGGGTTTTCAAACTGGCCCGCTTTGGGGTGGTTTCTGTCAATATACTCATTTACCTGAAGTAAATGTTGCAAAGATACCCGATTCTGTTTCATTTGAGCAAGCAGCTGCAGTGTCAATGGTTGGGATGACTTCCTGGCATATGCTTGTAGGAAGGGCCAAGATAAGACCCGGACAAACAGTTCTTGTCATGGGAGGCACAAGCGGTGTTGGAATGGCAGGTATTCAAATAGCCAAATTATATGGTTGTGACGTCATTGCAACTGCAGGAAACAAGGAAAAAATGGATAAATGTATGGAACTTGGTGCCAATCATGTAGTAAATCACAGAGAACCCGATTGGTATAAGAAAGTAAGAGAGATAACGAAAAAGCAAGGAGTAGATGTTGTCTTTGAACATATTGGAAAATTAACATTCCCACAGGAAGTAGGTCTCCTTAAGATGGGAGGTACACTAGTAGCTACGGGAGCTACGACTGGATATGATTCTACTATCGATCTAAGATACCTATTCTTCAAAGGGACCAATCTACTTGGTTCAACTCAGGGTAATAAAGCTGAACTGGAACAAGTAATTCACTGGACAGCCATGGGTAAAATTAAGCCATTGATTAGTACAGTTCTTCCATTCTCCGATATGGCAAAAGGACATACCATGATGGCAAACGCAGAGCAGATAGGCAAGATTGTGACAACACCTCAGAAACTTTAATTTTTTATTTTTTGTGACTAAATGTTCAGGAGTTTATTATTTATTCCTGGAAACAACGAGAGATTTTTAAAAAAATCAATTAATCTTAAACCAGATATATTGTGTTTTGATCTGGAAGACTCTGTGCCCTCTAATGACAAAGAACTTGCAAGAAATTTGGTCGCAGGACACCTAGCAACCCATGATGAAGATAAGGAATCATCCATTTATGTCAGAATTAATTCTGTGGATTCTGATTTGGTTGACAGTGATCTTGATCGAGTATTGGTGAAGGGATTGGATGGAATTGTTTTACCAAAGATTAGTAATAGTCAGGAGGTAATTCAAATTATTGATAAAATTGAAATGATTGTGTCAAAACGTAGCATTTCCGCAAGAATTCGAATCATACCATCTATAGAAACAGCTAAAGGAGTGATAAATGCTAATTCGATTGCTTCTGCACATGAAAATGTGGTGGCATTGGTCTTTGGAGTCTTTGATTACTTGTATGATATGAATATTGATGTCGAATATGATGATCAAAGCTATAATTATGCTCGGTCAAAGATTCCAGTGGATGCCAAAGCTGCGGGAATTGAAGCAATGGATGGTATATGGCAAGAGGTAAATGATCTTGATGGATTGATTAAAGATGCAACAAATGCAAAAAAACTAGGTTATTCAGGTAAAACGTTGATTCATCCTTTGCACATTAATCCCGTTCATGATATTTTCAGACCAACAAAGAAACAAATAGAATGGGCAGAAAAAGTATTAGCTGCATTGCAGGATTCATTTGAAAAGGGGAATACTAGAGGCGCAGTACTGCTAGATGGTAAAATGATTGATGCTGTTCATTACAAACAAGCGAAGGCTGTAATAAACGCTGCAAAACAATAAACATTTACGCAAATGAATAGTGTTCCTATTTAACGAATCCTTTATAATAAACCATCCGAGTATTTGTCTTTTTCCCATATTTGCCAATGGTTAGAATCTTAGGTGTAACTCACAAATACACTTAAAAAAATAATGAAAAGACATCATAAAATATATGAAATAACAACATTCAATATACCAATAACATTGATCAGATAAAGAACAAATCTTCTCATTCAGAACAATAGAGAAACCCATACAAAAAGTATCTTTCTGTATTTTTAATTTCAGTGTTATACTTACTAAATAGTCAGATTCAATCAATTTTTAATTTTGATGGTGCCTCCATGATTTTTGGTTGTGGAGAAGACACTGTCTTGCATGGATCACCCTTGACTTGGTGAAGTAATTTTATACCATTGTCCACAAGATCCTTGACAGATCTATTGACATATCGTGACTTCGAAAATTGGATTACATTATTTTCCATATCTTCTGCGTTCCAACCTCTACTCCATCCCATAAATGTGAAAGGTGGCAAAGAAAATCCCAGCTCCGTAAAAAAAACCATCATGTTTCCTGCGACATGTTGTATATTGTCCTGTCCTCCAGTAATAATAAAGGACGCTACCTTATTTTTGACAAGTACACGATCGTGTAATGTTGTTTGGTTTTGAACGCAATTTAAACGTTCAATCATTTTGTAATATAATGAAGATGCATTTCCCCATCTAATTGGAGTGGAAATAATAACTATATCGGACCAAAGTATCATCTTTCTGTAAACTTCATTCATACCATCATTTTCATCCATCTCTGAAATTGAACAGGGCCATGTACATGCTTGTTCATTAATGCTGTAGTATCCTTCACAATTTCGGAATTCAAGATCTCTCAGTTTTAGCAAAACTGTAGATGCATTATATTTTTGCTTCGCATATGTTAGTGCCTTATTTAATGACATTTCTGAAGTTGAATCTCTTTCTAAATTTCCATTCATATTGGTTGTAGATATTCCCAGAATATTCAAGGAATCCGGTGTGGTTTTGTATTCAAGCTTTATCAAGTCTTTCAAAGAGCCATCATATTTTTTATTAAAGGAGTATGTGATTGGTTGATTTGAAACAAAGATTTTCCCATTTTTTATTTGTACATCATAGATAGATTGTTGCTCATCATAACCGGGCGGTGCCTTTCCGTTCGAAATATTGTATTCCCATCCATGCCAAGGACAAGTAACATAATAGCCATCATATTTTTTCTGTATTTTTCCTTTTGTCAATGGACCGCCTTTATGCAGACAACTGTTGCCCATTGCAGTAATCTTATTATCGATTCTAAATAATGCGATATCTTTACCTTTAACAGAAATTACTTTACTGGTTCCATTGATTAATTCACTTTCATTTATGGTCTCTACAAATTCCATGTTAATTATTACTAATTCAAGTTATTATAGTATAGCTTTGATTTGTAAATAATTATACTATTTCGTAAAGCATGAATTCTTTTGATAGAATCATCGTTTAAAATCCAAAACCAACTGTGAATTAGCCAAGAATAGAGATGAAATATTTTTATTACGATCGGAATTGTAGATCAATACTTTATGTTCACTGGTATCATAGAAGGTACTGGAATTGTCAAATCAATGGCCAAGATAGACAACGCAAACAGAACTGCTGATAAGAGGGTTGAGATTGACCTGGGAAAACTAAGTAAAGGGCTAAAAGTAGGTGATAGTGTAAATGTCAATGGAACATGTCTTACAGCTACAAGGATTTTGAAGACTATAGCGTACTTTGAAGTAGTAAAAGAAACAACGAGACGAACTTCATTAGGGTTGTTGAAAGTGGGGGATCGGGTTAACCTAGAGAGAAGTTTAAGAATAAATGATAGAATAGAAGGCCATATTGTTTTGGGTCATATTGACGGTGTAGGAAAAATTGAGGATATAACGAAAATTCCTTCTGAGACCAAAATATGGATAAGGGTGAATAAAGAGATTGCTAATTCCTTGGTGCCAAAAGGATCCATTGCGCTGGATGGTATTAGCTTTACTATCGTTGATGTCTCGAAGACAGCATTTTCGATAGCTTTGGTTCCACATACATTAGCCGTTACTACGTTTAAAAATAAACGGAAGGGAGATAAGGTTAATATTGAGGTTGACATTTTAAGCAAATATGTTGCAAAATTATTACCACGATATTAGTAATTACCAGAAAATCAGTAAACTTTATAATCGTAATTAGAGTTTTGAACTTCGTGTCACTGGTTAAAGACGCTGTCAACGCCTTAAGAGATGGAAAATTTGTTTTGATTCATGATGGCGAATCTAGAGAAAACGAGGTTGATCTGGTAAAGGCCGCTCAGCATATTGGTCCTCGCGATATAGCGACTATGAGGAATGACGCTGGTGGTCTTATCTGCCTGGCTATACCCTATGAAATTGCTTCAGAATTGAATTTGATATTTATGCATGATTTATTACATTTTGCTTCCAAAAACAATCCTTCGTTATCTAAAATCATTGGTTCAATAGCTCCATATGGGGATCGGCCTTCCTTTTCAATTACCATAAACCATATCGATACTTTTACAGGTATAACTGATAGAGACAGGGCACTAACAATTACCAAAATGTCAGAAATATGTTCTGATATTGATAATGATGGTAAAAACGAATTTTCTAAGCAATTTCGTTCTCCTGGTCATGTACACATATTAATTGCTTCGAGGGAATTATTGAGGGACAGATCTGGTCATACCGAACTATCTGTTCAATTAATGAAACTTGCAAATTTAATACCAGCAGTAGTAATTTGTGAAATGCTCGATTGTGAGACAGGTGGCGCCTTATCGGTAGACAAAGCTATAGGATATTCCACGAGATTTAAAGTTCCATTAGTAGAGTCATCTCAAATTAAGAAAACATAGGTGAGTTGAAAATAATTTGAAAAGAATAAGACTAGCTATAGTTGTAGCTGAATTTAATCAAGAGATTACTGATAAAATGCTTTTTACAGCCAAACATCATGCAAAAAACTTAAACATGCATGTGCAAAAGATTTGCCATGTACCAGGTACATTTGATATGCCTTTAATGGTTGAACAACTTCTTAAAACTGAAGAAATAGATGCTATAGTCACACTAGGAGCAGTAATAAAGGGAGAAACAGCACATGACGTAGTTATAGCCAATAATACTGCAAGATTACTAGCCGATCTCTCTTTAAAATATCAAAAACCTATCACACTTGGAATTACGGGCCCGGAGATGACAGTAAAGCAGGCAAAGAGTAGAGTCATCTCTGTACCTAAGAGGGCAGTAGAAGCAGCATATAAAATGGTAACAACACTAAATGAATTTGAAGGTAATAAGGAAATAAATAGTCAAAAATGACAATTCAAATTACCATTATAAAGATAGAAGGTTATGGTCCATGGACACTAAAGTTGGGCAGTGATAGAGAGGCACAATTACAGATATTCCAAGCAAATTTATATAGCGACTTGCAAAAACTGTTCTCTAAGAAGGATGCTATTGTCTATTTTAATAGATTCGATGAGCTAATTGCGATTAGTAACGGATTATCCTTGGAAGATCACCTCTCTATTGAACGAGAAATTACCGACATGTACAAGGACTTGAATATTTCGATGTCTATAGGAACAGGCGCAACTCCCATTGATGCAAATATCGCAGCGTATCATTCGCGTAAAAACAACAATTTACTTGATAAGAGTAAATTAGTATATGCAGATCATCAAGTTAAATTACTATATAAAAATCCAGACAAACCGCCTACAGATATGTTCACTCAGATTTTACACCTTGATATCGATAATTCTACTAAAGTAAGTAACGTACTATCCCCATATGAGATTACCACAAGAATAATGAAAATGTTTTCTAGTCTTATTGAACTATTTAGCGAACAAAAATCCATGACTTTTTTTATTGGGGGGGACAACTTTATGGTTATCTCTAATACAGTACCAAAAGAGAAGGTTTTAGAAATAATTGGCAAAATCTACGAAAGTGAGAATATTAAGTTAAATTGTGGCATAGGTATTGCCTGTACTGCTAGGAAGGCAGTACAAGCTGCTACAGAAGCCTTAGATACAATTCGAAACCTAAGGGGTCAAGGCATTATTACACCAATATATGAAATACAATGGAACTAACTATTAATAACATTAGTTTATTTTTTGGAGAAAATCTAGAATATATAGAAAAAGGATACATAATTATCAAAAATGGGAGAATAGAAAATGTTGGGAGCGGAGATTATAAGGGCAGTTCTAGTGAGAATACTTACGAGGGACAAGGCATACTTGTAATTCCTGGATTTGTAAATGCCCATACTCATATTGGAGATTCTATTGGTAAGGATATTGGTGTTGATTCAACTTTTAACTCCAGAATTCATCCAATTCACGGTATCAAAAATAAAATCTTGCAAAAGAGTGTGAGAAAACATCTAATTAATTTTATGAGAAGCTCTGTAATATCTATGATGAGAAAGGGCATAGTCGCATTTGCAGATTTCAGAGAAGGAGGATTACAAGGGATAGAACAAATTACAGAAGCAACGTCAGGACTATCAATAAAATGCATCAGATTAGGTAGACCAGAATATTATTACGATGTATCTCAAGATTTTTATCAGAATCCAAAATTTCCACCAGATGTAATAGAATTGATATATAACATCCTAAATATCGCTGACGGATTAGGTATCAGCGGAGCAAATGAAAATACTGACAATTCATTAAAGGAATATAGAAGAATCATTCAGAAAGAATCCTTAAAGAAAAAATTCCTGTTAGGGATTCATGCTTCAGAATCACTCCAAACAGAAAAAAAATCAATTACTGCAACAGGGAAAAGCGAAGTACAAAGAATAGTTGATAACCTCTTACCAAACTTTATCGTTCATTTAACGAATGCATCTGATGTCGATATCAAACTTGTCGCGCGTAAAAAAATCGGAATTGTCGTTTGCCCAAGAGCAAACGGTACATTGGGAGTAGGAATACCAAAAATTGCCAAGATGTTAAGCTTTGGATGTTGTGTTGCTATTGGTACGGACAACATAATGATTAATTCTCCAGACATGTTTCGAGAATTAGATTATGTATGGAAACTAAGCAGAACATTGAAAGGTGGTCCGGTTTCTGCAAGGGAGATCTTAAAAATGGCTACTGTCAATGGGGGTAAAATTCTTGGCATCAATTCTGGATCTTTAATGGCTGGTATGTCTGCAGATATGATATTTATCGACAAGACCAATTTGGATATTTCACCGATGCATGATCCTCATGTTTCGATAGTTCATAGAGCAAATGCAAACTCGATCCTCAATGTTATGATAAATGGTAAATTTGTAGATGGAGATGAATTTTGTTGTATGTAATCTTGAATGCAGCAATGTCAATAGACGGTAAGATATCCTCTCGAAGTAACGATTCATCATTTTCGTCTAAAACGGACTTGGTACGCGTTCATAAGTTAAGAGCATCAGTCGATGGTATCGTGATAGGCATATCTACGGTGCTGGAAGATAATCCCATGTTGAATGTGAGGTATTTCTCCACAGGGGCAAAGAACCCTGCAAGAATTATAATTGATTCAAAAGCAAGAATTCCATTAAATTCAAGAATCATTAGATCATCAAAAAAAATTCAAACTATCATTGCCACAACACACAATGCTTCATCGAAGAAAATTAAAGAGTTGGAGAAAGCAGGTGCGCAAGTATTATTCTCTGGAAAGGGAAAGGTAAACATCAAAAACCTATTTCAAGTATTAGAAAGGCTAGATTTGAAAAAAATACTTGTTGAGGGAGGGGGAGAAATAAACTGGTCTGTGCTGAAATTGGGGCTTGCCGACGAATTAATCGTTACAATATCACCAGTAGTTATTGGTGGAAGAGATGCAAAAACATTAGTAGAAGGTGAGGGGATCGCAAATATCACTAATGGTATTAAAATGAAATTATCAAAAACAGTAATACAAAATAAAAATGAAATTGTACTGTACTACAAATTATGATGTAATTTCATCTTTTGAACTAATGTCCAACAAAATCTGCTCTATTTTGTACCTTAGAGCATCCTTAACCTTTTCGTTATTTACCATGTTAAGTGAATTTTTGCAATTTGGACATTTAAAGAATAGTTCCATTGCGTAATCAAATTTTATTCTTGGACAATTTGTATTTCCACAGTGGTAAAATTCGGAGGATTCTTCATATTCCAGTCGTTTCTGTAGTCGATCCAAGATCTTTTTTTTCTGATTCTCGATAAAATTTTCTGCCTGATCTCTCTTGGCTCTCCATCTATATACAAACCAACCTTTTTTTTCGTCCTTTACTCTGATACCAGTGATTAATGCTTTACCAAACATATCGTACAACACCTTTCTTATTATATTGATCCGCATACCAGTAGCACCCGCTATTTCCTCGTCAGTAGCATCTTCAGTATTCAACAATGCTCTTGCAACTTTATGATACTCTTCACCACCAATTAGGTTAGCTATCTTGACAAATGGATCCTCATTTTCAGTTGAATGCATCCAAGTAATCATGCGTCTTTTTTAGTTATATATTTACCGTCAATCTCGAAACGATTTCATATTTTTATGAAGATAGATGAGAATTGTATCTAAAAAAATGAGCTCTTTTTACAAGGTTTCCCCAGATAGTGATATTTGGTAAGAATGGAAAAAAATATTAACTTATATATAAAATTTGAAGATTGTTAAAAAACTTAAATTTATTTCAATTTTAAATAATGGTCTAATATTAGTAATTTAATTTGAATACCAAAATATAAAATATTTTGATTACGTGATTACATGATGGGTTCCTTAGTTACTTTAAGGTCCCCTTTATCCGTTATCTCAATACCCATGATTTTCAGTATTCTTTTAGAGTTGTCTTCGCCTTCCCTCTGAACAATATTTCTCGCCATCTTTAGCCTGTATCTTGGTATCCAATGTTGTCCTATCTTATACTTGCCACGAATTTGATCTGGCACAATTTTCAGAACTGTCACTTCCCTAACTGATCCCATATTGGAGGCAAGGGACTCATAACCTCCCTCCTTTTGATATTTTTTCATCAAGGCATTTAATGCCATTGCCTTTTCAACAGAATCCTGCACAATAGATGCATTTCCTTTGATAACGACGCTAACATACAATGTATCTGCCTGTGATGCATCGGTGGGATGAAAATAATATGATGGCAAGAAACATACGTAGGAATCAACCTCAAAGCCAACCTTTGAATTTCTTTTGATATTTTCAATTTTTTCTCCAAATGGATGAGAGTGCATATATATCGCGCCAATATTAGTATTACCTGTTTGAGTATCAATTGAATCATTCTTCACATAAACAAAATTCATTGGGATTATTTGAGGATAACCATGCACATCAATTGATGCAACTCTACCAACTTTTTCTTCATTTAGAAAGGTAATCATACTGGATAAAGATTTTATTTCCAGCTTTGGTATTAGCTGCATATCTAGATCTGATCTCTAGTGGTATAATTAAATTACTAAATTTTATGATTTTTCTTCTGCTAATTGAACTAACTTATTCCGAATATTTTTTAATTATGACTCATAACTCTAATTATGAAACTTAAAAAAACTGTTTTGGTAACTGGATGTTCTTCTGGAATAGGATTTGCCACTTGCATTGTTTTATCCCGTAACGACTTTATGACGTACGGGACAGTTAGGAATTTGTCGAAGGCTAAGAGATTTCAGGAGATAGTAAATAAAGAATGCCTACCACTTAAAATAATACAACTTGACGTAAACGACAATCAATCTATCAAACTAGCTGTCAAAAAGATTCTTACTGACTCAGGACGCATCGATATTTTAATAAACAATGCGGGTTACGGAATGTTTGGTCCCATTGAAGAGATTACAATGGAAGAGGTTAAGAAACAATTTGAAACGAATTTTTTCGGAACAATCAGACTAATAAAGTCAATAGTTCCAATAATGAGGAAGCAAGGAAATGGAATTATTGTAAATATTAGTTCAATGGTAGGAAGATTTGGTGTTCCGCTTAACTCTGCATACGTGTCAAGCAAATTTGCATTAGAAGGACTTTCTGAATCAATATCATTCGAGTTGGAGGAATTTGGAATACGTGTTATAGTAATTGAACCTGGAGTCGTCCAGACTGATTTCTTGCAGAATCTCAAGCTTAGGGGCATGAATACCGACTCTCCTTATCGCAGGTCGATGGCAAGGAGAGTTTCCTTCTTAGAAAAAGCTATGAAAAATAGCCTATCAACCAGCTACCAAGTTGCAAACACTATTCTCAATGCGTTGAATTCTAAAGACCCTAATTTTCGATATGTTATTGGAAATGATGCTATAAATTCTATTCACATGAGAAATTCCTTGTCTGATAGAGAATTTATGAAGTGGATAAAAGAGGGGATATTCTATGGTAAAGGACTTTCAAAATAGGAGGCCTCCAAATCATGGAGCTTTTTCTAGATATTTACGTACACCCGTAATTACGGGATCGAGATATTTAGAAAACGAAATTACCATTAGGGAGATTCCTGTGCCAAGCAATATCCCACCTATGACATCAAAAAAATAATGATCAGCAACGTAAATCCTTGATAAACACACAAGTGCTGCCTCTGCTGCTAGTATTGCGGAAAAAATAAGTTCCTTTTCCTTTCTAAATAGCACAATTAGAATCAATGCTCCAGCACTAACTATGGAAGCGTGGCCCGATGGATAAGCAAAATCAGTTTTTTGAGCAACGTGAATTTCCTGTCTTTCTACAACTGGACGAGGCCTTTCGAAAAAATTCTTAAATAATGTATTTAAAGGCATTATAATCAAAAATGAAATGACAATAATTACAGCAATTTTCTTTCCCTTCCATCCTGCAAAAATACCCATAAACACGATTACTGCTGACCACACTATCTCTCTCCCATAAGTTGACAACAATATCATAAATTCATCTATGAGGTCAGAATGAGCATTGTAGATAAGGGATGAGATTGCCTCATCCAACTTGATAATAGCTGTAATCTGGTATCCTAGTTTGGGCGAAAGTACAACCCCCATAATCATAAATATAGCAATGCAGATAATTGACGCGAAAATATACATCAATACCAAACCATTAAGATTAGATACAATATATTTCATTTTAGGATCAAATATCTGATAATAAATCGGTGGTCGTGTTAACCTCATAAAATAAAAGTAAATTTTTATATCGGCTGTGCGATATAAACAATCAAATTATAAAAAATGAATTTGGTAGATAAATTTTCAACATGCAGTATTTGCGGAAAGCGGAAAATTATCGCTAGCCATCGAGACAAGATATTAGATAAGCAGAAAATAGTAGATGTCTATTTAGAATGTAAAGATTGTGCTGCGATTCCACTTTGGGATAAAGAAATAGAAGATAAAAAACAAGGGATTTTTGATCATTATCAATAAATTGAACAATTAATTGAAATAATAAAATTTCATGATATTGCGTTAGCTTCACCAATGCCATTCCCATGGTTATTGCCCTGCTCATGATGGTTCAGGATATATCCTAAGGAGACACCAACATTAACCGCTTCAAAAATAATAAACAAACAATAAATCTCTAAGACTTATGTATTTCTAACGTTTCTAATTATGAGTAATAGCCAATAAAGTATATTTGATAAATTTAATCTAATTTTAAAATTAAATTACTTTATAAAACATATCCACATGGAAGATAATTTCACTTGAGATCTACAAATGACTCTAATATATGTCACGAATGTTGTCACCTAGTATAATTGAAACTAATTTGCAGATGAAATTATTTTTCTATGACTAACGGAATGTATCAAAGATTGAATGGGGCCACTTTTTGTTAACTATCGCCAAAAAGAATAATACTAGAATAGAGACACCCATGGAGGGAATTACAATATCTGTAAAGGCGTTATCCAAGGGTATACTATGTTCTAAAAATTCATAAAATAAAAAGATACCAAATAACGAAAACGCTACAATTGCATAAAGTAGTTTTTGTAACTGTGTATTCCTATAAGCAGAAATAGACAGGGCAATTAAAATGGCTGCAAAGATTGTACCTGCTATATATAGAATACTTTCAATGAGTTCTATAATAGGAGTTTCAGATGTAAATATATCCAAATTATTCACAGCAACTATTTGTCTTCATTTGATAGCGAGAGGAAAGTTTCAACTAGTCTATTGCTCCATTTATTCCACAGATTCGGATGGTGGGTCCTTAATAATTCCTCTATGTATTTGGAATCGATAGAGTCATCGCGTAGTTTGTACCTCTTGTACTTTCCTTCCCTAACTTCCTCAATCAAATTCAAATCAATTAATCTCCTAACTTGCCAGTTTATAGAAGGTGCGGAAATACCCAGTCTTTTCACAACATCCGTTTGTGTAGGATTTCGTTGTTCGATAATAAGCAAAATAATCTCTCGCGGTGTTTCTTGATTTAACACTTGAAGGAGTGTTTTCTCATGATCTTGAAAGGTGCCAGACTGAAAATGTAACTTATATAGGCCTTGCCGAGTTGACGTTATCTTCCCAACTTTTTGGAGTTGGTAAGAGTGATATTGTACCGATCCCATCGATAAATCTAGCTCATTTCTAATTTGACGAAGATAACAACCCGGATTGTTCTGAATAAACCGTAATATCCTTTCTTTGTTTGAGTTTAAGGGGTTTTTCGCATACTCCAGTTTACTCCGTTGAAATTAGTACCTTATTCGTCATATGAACTATATATTGATCTATTCTTTTATACAGTCCGATACAAATATCTAATAGCATCTAGTCACTTTGTTTAGTTGTATTGACTCGGCTTATGTATGAATTAATTCTCTTTTCCAAGAACTCTAGCTGTGATTCATTAATTTTTCCTTTCCGATGTAAAAAATTCAAATCCCTCTGAATTTGTTCCAACTGTTTTATGCATTCTTCTTTATTGTTTTTTGATAACATTTCATATGTATAGTCTATATTAGTTAGATTTCTCTTGAAGGATAATCTTGATTTCTGTCTGTAAAACCAACCTCCAATTGTTGAAACTAGACCTATTACCACGGAAGTTAACACAATAAACGTTTCAGTCAAAATTGCTCCCTTGAAATTTGCAGTTATAGTTTCATAACCAGTAACATTGAAAACTACCGGATTTTGATTTGTATTGTTCGTGACAGACCAATGACCAAAATCGTATCCTCTGTCAGGTATTGCTTCACATCTAACAGTTGAAATGACAGGCAATGTGGTGTATTCACCAGCACCCAATATGACATCGTTACATTTTACACTTCCAGCATTTGGAGGATTAATTTCAATAAATATTTTTGTAATTACCTTGTCTGTCTTTCCATCAATCGTAATTATTCCGTTGGTCCTAGTATTAGTAACGTATGTGAAATTTGTAGTTGGATCCACTGTTAATTTGCTCGCAAAAAGTGGAAAAGTTACTTTTAAGGGAATATTAATGAACGCATTATTAACTCCGGAAGCAACAATTGTCGGTTCTAATGAAACATTTTCTATCACCTTGTTTGTCGTCCCATTTATTACGCTAACAGAATTGTCTGCCAAATTGCTAACATAAATTTTGTTAGTTCGCGGATTAACAGCTATTCCGACTGGATTATCTCCGACTTTTATGTTGGTATCAACTTTGTTGGCTGTTCCATTTATTACACTAATAGAATTGTTCCCAAAGTTTGACACGTAAATGGTATTAGTTTGTGTATTGATAGCCAGTACAGACGGCGTTGAACCGACTGGTATGGTTGAGATCAAAGAATTATTATTTCCATCCAGCACTAAAACACTATCCTTCCCTAAATCTGAAACATAGATCCTGTTGGTATGTGGATTGACTATGATATCATATGGTGATGAAGCATACTTCAATGATTGTTTTACCTTATTAATAATTGGATCAATAACGCTAATTGTTTTTGAATCCATGTTTGCTACATAAACCCAGTTCGCAGCTAAATTGGTGCCTATCCCCACCGGAGAGTCTCCTACGGGTATCTCGGTAAGTTCTTTATTAGTAAAACCATCAATTACTGAAATTGTATTAGATTCCCTGTTCGAAGAATATATTCTGTTAGAAAAGGGATTTACGTCTACATCATATGGCGATTCGCCAGCGTCGATATTTGCTTCCACTTTGGATTTCTCAATGTCTATAACTGATATTGTATTAGAAAATTGGTTAGCAACATAAAGTTTGTTTGTTATTGGATTGATATCGATCCCAACTGGAAAACTCCCGGAATTAATTACGGGATTGGATTCGACGGATATTACCTTCTCATCGTTTTCGTCTTGAGCCGTGATACAATTTACTGAAATACTAAAAAAGAATGCGATAGCTAATAAAAAATAGAATGACATAAGCAAATAATATTTCAAATAAACATTTTATGTTGAATGGATATAAAAAGTAATTACTAATAATCATTCATATTTATCCATGCTTGATTCCTCTTTAAAGAAATTGGTGTAATACAATTGCTCAGAATAAACATGAAACTATATTATTCTTCCAATACTACATTTGACTATGAAAGAGATTACCAAAATGTAGTTTTTCGCACCTAATTGTTATGTTTTTGATTAGGACGAAAAACGATTCTTATGATAATATTCAGAATTAATATGATAATACCGGCAAGAATGAACATAAAACCATTGATTGTCCAAGAAGGATTGCTATACATAAATGAACTTTGAGGACCCAATAGTGACTTAGATTGTGCAGTAAAAATTAAACCTGCTAATACAAGTACGATGCCAATAATTTCAACCAGTATTTTCATGTATTATCAAATAAAGTTTGAAATCTGCATATGTATATGTATGTTATCGACATTCATTATTTCATATACACTTTTAGTAACTTTATGTTGAGCCTGAAAAAGTACAACTAGATTTTTCTTAAATGTCAACTTACTCAGAGTTGATTGCTAAGATGAATACAGTAAGAGTAAGTTTTAATATCTATAAGATGTGCGTCATGGATGCAAAGGATTAGGATGATTTTTAATAATTTTACCAACTCCAATCTAATAATTGGGTACTTATCTGCTATTGTCGCTGCTATGCTCTTTGGAAGCGTGTCTACCCTAGCAAAACCTCTCCTATCAACAGTTGATCCTATTATCCTTTCATCAATCATTTACCTAACAGCAGGAGTCTTTTTTACTCCTTCTGCGGCAAGGACACGATCAAAAATTACAGCGAAGTACTTTTTACTTATTCTAACAAGCGCAGTTTTTGGCGCAGCAATCGCACCCATTGTATTTTTTCAAGGTTTAAAGATGAGTACAGCCACAGACACTGCGTTACTTGCCAATGGAGAAACTGTCTTTTCAATTTTATTTGCGTTACTAATCTTTAGAGAAAGATTGAGACCTATTGGATATATTGCAGTAACATTGATCCTAATCGGAGTATTTCTGGTAACAACAAACCTTGATTTTAATAGTTCAATTTTTAGTCTGAATTTGGGTAACGTATTAGTCATCTTATCAACAATTATTTGGGGATTCGACAACAATATTTGTAAAATAATAGCTAGACAGATACATGTGTCAAGATTGATTCAGCTAAAAGCTTTAATCGGAGGATCGATATTATTAGGAACGGTCATTATATCAGGAATTCCTTTTAATATTCAGAGTGGACAGATACTTCCTATTATTCTTTTAGGTGTCTTTGGATTTGCCATATCGCTCTTCCTATACCTACACAGCATAAAAAGGATTGGAGTAATCAAGGCATCATCCTTGTTATCTTCATCTGCAGTATTTGGACTAGTTTTTGCATTAATATTTCTACATGAGTTAATTAGTATCAATCAGGTAATTGCGATATCAGTGATGATATTTGGGATACATTTAATGTATATATATGAAAAGAAAGATGAGATAATCTTCAAGTGAATTTTGAGTCGCGAGATAAAAAAATATCACCTTCTGATTTGCCTAACACTTTGGGAAAATCAGTCTTACTAGTAGATTCTTCTGAATTGGAATGGCCCTTCCAATATTCAGGCGACTAGAAAATGTTAATGTTACATTTCTAAACCTCTAATTTTTTTTAATGCTCCTATGTTTGATCAAAAAATATTTCCATTTCCCTAGGAATATTCGGATTTTAATACTTAATAATACCGGACTGTTAGCATAATATACATTGTACCAGGAAATAAAATCAAGAACTGCAAGATTTTATGAGATTGCTCCCAATTGGGCAAGGAAAATTATGCATTTGCGACAAGAAGGATTTCCATTTCCATTATCATTTACTTGGTGGAAATTGTATTTTGCACTTGATAGTCCTTCAAAATGTATAGTAGGTGAAGCTCACGGCTATTCTTCCCAATACGAAAATGATTGTGCTGAATGTGATAGATTGGGTTGGGAATTTGGACATTCTTTTCTAATGCGTTCAACTAAAAATCTTGATGATAATATCGAAGAGTTTGTGACACATTGGAATGATAATCATATTTCAAAAAAAGAAATGACGTATGGTTAGTTAAAAATTATGTAATATATTTCTAATTGGTATAACTTGTAAGAGAGCAATTAATATAATTGTACAACAGGTGTAATGTGATCGTAAGTCCTATTCTATTAAGATATAAAATAAATGTAAACGATTTATTTATTTGTCATTCTAGATCTTGTACTGTATTATGGATAAGAATCATAAAATGATATCAAATTTAACAAAATTAAAAGATGAGCATAAATTTCATGAAGACAGAAATTGGAACAAATTTGAGAATTCCGAAGAATTTGATGACATTCTATATTTTGAGTATGCAAGATTTCCTCGATTGGTAACTAGGGTGTTTGATGATGAATAGGTCTAAAAAATCTATTTTTTTTATTTCATTGTATTTGATTTCAATAATATTATTGATGAATGTTAATTATAGATCCCTTGGTGCGGAACAAGAAGTGTTAGAAATTCCACAGGCCAAATCTGTATATGACACAGAAACTATGCAGTTGCCAAGATCTGTGGGTTATTTTATAATTCTTATCGCTAATGAAGCACATGAAGATTGGTCTAAAGAGAAACATAAGCTTCTCGCAGACCATAATCCATATTTTGTACCAACTCATCTAGTTCTTCCTAAAGGAACAGCCATTGTATTTCTCAATGCAGATGCCCCTTGGAATACACCACATCCCCACACTATTAATCTAGAAGATAGCTCTGGAGATGTGATTTATTCCACTGGGAAGATGGAGTATGCCGATGCATCTGATTCAAAAGTATTACCAGCAGGAAATTACTCTATCACAGATACCAAATATGATTGGATGAAGGGTAGCCTCACAGTGACGGATGAGAACTCTACAGGGAACGAGATAGTCGGGGGATTTTATTCTCCATCCCATCAGGTATCAAATAATTTAGATAATGATGGAATAATGCATCCAGGATGGCTGGGTTACTATGAGAGTGAATTCTCTAAGAATGGGTTTGATGTTCTTAGCAAGTACGGTTTCAACTATAATACTTGCTCCTATTGTAAAGGCGAATTCTGGCCGGATAATAAGACTGGCGAACACACGTTGATAATTTTTAGTACCAATCAACCACTTATGGAGGCAATAGCAAAACTACAAAAATTAGTAAAGGATAATGTATACATATGAATAATTTTCTATATTTTATTGTCATCACTTTTTAAAAATTAGAAAACTTGCTATTTGAAATTCATATCTTCATTACACCCACTCCCTACAAGGTATATTCACCATTATAAAATGAATCAGGCAATATTGTACAATGGGTTGCAAACGTATTTGTGATGAAATAGGGATATTAGGAGCAAGATATAGTGATGGAGTCAAATATTGTAGAAGATGTTCGGTATATTTTTTTCATGATGGAGCATTTTGTCCTTGCTGTCATCTTCATCTTAGAACTAAACCAATTAGATCCCGAAAGCAAGATTGATACGACAATTCTGATTGGAGGATTTTTGGAAATAAAAGTGACGGATTTTGAGATCTGGAAAAAAGTTTTAGGACCATCAATTGCTAGACTACAGTATGGATGAAAATAATCTTCAATTAGCTACATTTGCCGCTGGCTGTTTCTGGGGTGTAGAAGATGCGTTCATGAAAACAAAAGGAGTAAAATCAACAAGAGTTGGGTATATCGGAGGGAATCTTCCAAACCCAACATATGAGGATGTTTGTACCGATAGAACAGGGCATGCTGAAGCTATCCAACTGGAGTATGATCCGAAAGAAATTTCCTACAATGAGCTCTTAGATTTATTTTGGTCAATACACAATCCAACTACCAAGAATAGGCAAGGTCCTGACATAGGTTCTCAGTATCGTTCTACGATCTTTTATCATACTTTGGAGCAGGAGAGAATTGCTAGAAAATTAAGACAAGAGTTGGATGATTCGAATAAGTTTCAGAATAAAATAGTTACCGAAATTGTACCAGCATCTACATTTTATCAGGCAGAAGACTATCATCAAAAGTATTATCAGAAGATCGGTGGAGGTAGTTGCTATCATTTAAAGTAAATGTATCTAGATGCGTTAGGCATATTGTTAGAAACATTGATTGTTTAGTAATCGATCTATAAACACGAAAATTAAAAAATCTTTTGAAAGTAACGGTTAAAGAGATAATAGAGTAATCCGAAAATTATTTAACATATTATCTAGTAGATATTTCAAGTGTACACCGATGGGAGGTTGGGTCGGCTTCTCCGTTCATAGTCCCTGATTTGAGCCTCCCATCAGACTTTTCTTCTAAGAGCATCTTTCTCCAACCAACCAGTTCTTAGGTTTTGCTTAAATTAGATACTGAAATCTTATTGCATCAATGAATAACTCTCTGGGGCCTGTTAATTCTGCTTCTATGGGTCCACCAGAGTTAGTTTAGTAATCTAAAAAAACTTTCTATGATTTCGACAATATTTGCTTTCTTTAATTCTTCTTTGATATCCTCATCCTTCTCTTGGATAGTACTAAGGTAGAACTAGCAATTGTCCTGTCATAACTGGGACATGATACCTGCAATAATACGTGAATAGTCCGCTGTGGTCTGCTGTAAACGTTGCATTGCCATTCTGTCCGGAACCAAGGTCAATATCTACTTTATACGGATCACCTATAGTAAAAGAATGTCTTTCTGTTTTGACATCGTCTACATTATAGAAATGGACAGTTACTTTGTCACCCTTATTCACGACAAGTGTATGGACAGAGAATGAATCACCTGGAACTTTTAATTTGTTCTCATCAACATTTTCAACCTCTGTAGTAAATATGTAGAATGTCTTTTCTCCTGGAGTTGACATAGAAGGTATTTTTCCAGAAGGTACAGTGGTAATGCTTTTGTTGGTCTCGCTTACGTTCTGTGCATATATCTGTATTAATTTGGGTTGTGCTGCAATGAATATTGAAAAACCGATTATAACTGCCACTAACAAGGCAAGAGTTTGCGTTCCTGTTTTCTTAAACGTTTCCAATATTTATGCCTAAATATTCTTGGAGAACAGAGAAATATCTATTGCGGAACTTAGTTAATTTAGTATTACCGTACCTGCTTGTATAAATTAATGGAACTATCATAATAAGAATCTTCTATTATTGTAACAGTGTTCCCTTTTTCTTAACACTTGCTTATATAAACTGATATTATTGATCAAATTATTTGACAATAGTCTGACTTTGTTCTCTCATAAACTGCGTAAGGTAATATTTTCCGCCTGTACCTTTTCCCGTAGTTCCAGAATCCTTCCAACCTCCAAATGATTGGCGTCCCACCATGGCACCTGTTGTAGAACTTTTTTTCCTGTTTACGTAAACAACACCCGCTTCTATATCCTGAAGAAATTTCAAAATTTCTTCCTTCTTGTTACTATAAATTCCAGATGTAAGTCCATACTCCGATTGATTTGTCATTCTAATTGCGTTGTCAAACTTATTGTATTCTGTTATACACAAAATAGGTACAAATAGTTCCTTTTTAAGTAAAGGGTGATGTGTTGGTAATCCCTCTACAATTGTAGGTTCTACATAATAGCCATGTTTAAATTCTCTATTTCTTACAACTGAGCCCCCCGTTAACATGTTACCATGTTTTGAAGCAAGTTTAGAAAAATTTTTGAAATTATTGTATGCATTTAAATTTATTACGGGTCCTACGAAACTATCTCTCTCTTTGGGATTTTCTACTCTTAGTTTTTTTGTTTTTTCTACTAATTTAGATAAGAATTGAGATTTAACTTTCTTCTGGACATAAACACGCGAACAAGCGCTACATTTTTGTCCTGAAAACGAAAACGCTGCCTTAGCTACTCCCTCAGCTGCCATATCTAAATTTGCAGTATCAGTTACGATAGTTGCATTTTTTCCTCCTAACTCTGCAATTATTGGACGAGGTTTTGTCTTGGTTGATTCACTCATCAACTTATAGCCAACCTCTCGTGATCCGGTAAATACAATACCAGCTACATCTTTGCTTTCAATTATTGTCTTGCCAATTTCTACACCAGATCCTGGAACAAAATTTAATACTCCATTGGGAATCCCTGCTTCAAGTATAATTTCAACAATCTTATAACCTATAATTGGAGTGTCACTTGCTGGTTTTATGACAACAGTGTTACCAGTTATAAGAGCACCAACGCACATGCCTACCAAAATTGCTGCAGGAAAATTGAAGGGAGCAATAACGGCCCAAACTCCATACGGTTTCATTATACTTGTATTCTGCTCGTTTTGACTACCTCCTTTCCTGGTGATGAATCCTTTGTTTTTCTCCATCTCATGAGAATAGAACATTATAAAATCAATTGCTTCATCAATGTCTGCAATTGCTTCATACCTATTCTTCCCATTTTCAAAAGTAAGCCAGGCCGCTAACTCAAATTTACGTCTCTTTATAACAGTCCCTATTTTCCTAAATAACTTTACTCTTTTTCTATAATCCATCATACTCCATTTTTCAAATGCGTTGCTCGCCGCTTGAATAGATTTTTTAGCATGGATTGTGTTTCCTTTCATAACATATCCCAAAGTGATTCTTCTGTCTGTTGGAGACGTCCGAATCATAGTTTGTGATGTATATGTTTTCTTACCATTAATAATAATGGGATAAGTTCTTCCAAATTCTGAAGAAACTAGATTGGTTGCCTTATCATATAAGCTATGAAATCGATTCTCCTGATTATTATCAAGAAAGGACTGGAAAGTATCTTCATTCTTAAATATCATATTACTGACGCAAACTCACCAATTAAAAAGCGTGAAATAATAGCGTTCATGCTAATGATGGAGATGATGAAAGTTGTACCATAAAAGAATTGAGAAATCAAGAGCAATCAAGATTCTATAAGGGATCTGGCGAGTAAAAATATATTTCTTTTTCTCTCTCTAATTCTTCTTAAAGAATATTGTAACCATTTTTCGCCATAAGGTATGTATTCCAGGACCACATATCCATTTTTGACTAATTGCTTCTTTAATTCGTCTCGTATACCTTTCAAGAATTGGAACTGCAAGTTTTTTGTTCTTTTCGATCCTTTAGTAGACAATGATAATGCTTCATCAATAAGATTTGAGTCATGCGTAGCTATGGCCACAATTCCCCTGTAAGATTCTTCTTTTAATATCAATTTCATGAGTCTTGAAAAATTTTGGGTTGTTTCATTATTTGATTGATAGGCTTCATTTTTATCCTCACTATAGGCGCCCTTTACAATTCTTACATTAGCAGAATTTTCCATAAGATGCAGTAAATCACTATGACTCCTTCTAAGATATGATTGAATTGCTACCCCTGCATTTCTATTTTTTCTCAGAATTTCAAGATAAATTGACAAAGTATCGTCTACAAAATTGGAATTCTCTATATCTATCCACATAAAATGTCCACTGCGTTTTGCCTTTTCGGAAATCTTTTTAAAGTTCTCTAAGCAGACATCGTATCCAACACTAAGACCAATTTGCGTTGGTTTTACTGAAATACTACCTCTAATATTGTTAGTTTTTAAAAGGTCGACTAAAGTATAATATTCTAAGACTGTGCTATCAATCTGAGAATTTTCAGTATTTCCTTCACCTAGATAGTTAAGGATTGCTGACATTCCATTTTGATTTGACTTTCTTGCTTCGGCGATTGCTTCAGCATTGGAATACCCAGCAATCCACCGTTTGGATACCTTAAATAACATTCTTTCTAGAAGTGCTGGATCATAATCGTGAGAATGAGACATTTTCCTTTCCAAAATTATTCCCGAGGACTTTCAGTGATATGTTTTATTCATATTTAATCTTATTTTAAAGCAAGGTATTCTTCACTGTTATAAATTAAAGTATCAGTTTATTACTAAAAGGTATATGAAAATTTCGGAATTATGTAGTATGATCGAAGAATCTGTACATGCAGGGAAATATCCATTTGAGAGTCAACAACAAAAAAATTTTGCGAAGTCTGTAGAAATCATTAATAGATCAGATTCTGATGATCTAAAAAGTAATGATATCAAGATTGAGGTCAGATTAAAAAAACTATACATCCTAAATAATTACGTACCCAATATTGAACACCTGCCCGGAATTATTGAAATGGATATCCTAGATTCATTCAAAATGTTATGTAGACGGGCAGAAAGGATTTCATCAGATTTAATTTCCAAGATTTGATAAAGTCCAACTGGATTCATTTTTAAAGGATATATCACCTGAGACCAAATGTCTTCCGCGCATTCCGACGGTCTAAATATACAAATCTTATGTATGGCAAATAGAATACATGTATGTGACTAAAATTCCTGGCCCGAAAGCAATTGAACATGTTGAAGAATTCAAAGAAATAGCTTATGATTCCACCTTCACTTATCCTCTTGTGATTGAGACCGGAAGGGAATGCGAAATTGAAGATGTAGATGGCATCAAGTTTTTAGATTTTACGTCTAATATTGGTTCATGTCCACTAGGATATTCCCACCCTGAAATTTTAGATGTTATCAAAGATTACTCAAACATAGAAAAGTGAGTTAACAAGATAGCCGGTCAAGACTTTTATTGTGAGGAACACTTCACTATTGCAAAAAAACTTCTTTCCATAAGCAAGAAAAATTCGAAGGTTTTTTTCATAAACAGTGGAGCACAAGCTGTGGAAAACGCAATAAAGATAGCATATAAGAAAATGGGTCCTCTTCAAGGAATATCTTGTTATAGTGATTTTCATGGTAGAACACTTGGAGCTTTAAGCTTTACATTGAGTAAAGAAGTGCAGAAAACAAACTTTCCAGAGTTACCAGTTAAAAGAATTAAATTTTGTACGATTGATTCTGATCCCCAAATTAATCAACTAGAAGAGCTGTTAAAAAAATATAAGGTGACCTTCATTTTAACTGAAATTATACAGGGAGAAGGAGGACTAAATGTAGCAAGTAAATTATTCATCCAGAATATTAGAAAATTAGCAGATGAATATAATGTCCCTTTGATTTTTGATGAGGTTCAGAGTGGAATGGGAAGGACAGGAAAGTGGTGGGCTTACGAACATTATGGAGTAGAGCCTGATATAATGACTGTTGCAAAGGCCTTGCAGGTAGGTGCCACTGTATATGATAAGAAATACGAACCTTCTGAATCAGGAGTGCTATCAAGTACGTGGGGAGGAGGAAGTAGAATTGATATGGCAATTGGCAGCAAGATAATAGAGATTATTATGAGGGATAATCTTTTGTCCAATTCTCAAAAAATAGGTAATATGTTATTAGAAAATTTTGTTGACCTTGTAGGTATCAATGGGCTAATTGACGCGAGAGGCATTGGATTAATGATTGGTCTGGAATTTGATACCAGAACGACTAGAGATAATATCGTCAATAAATTATTTAAGAGCGGTCTTCTCGTTCTTCCAGCAGGAATAAAATCAATAAGAATAATGCCGCCACTAATCATTAATGAAGAGGAAGCTATGAAAGGTATTTCAACAATAGATGATACTATAAATGAGTATAATAAATAAGCTCATTTAGTTGGCCGCATAAGAAGAATTAACTAACTAATTGGATATTAATTTTTGCAATTTTTCTAATAGCGTACATCAATTAGGAAGATAACTTTTAGTATGCTTTGAAACTATCCCCCAAAACTCCAGACGCAATTTTTAGCTCCAACACTTCATTTGCTCCTTCGTAAATCATTGTTGCTCGAGAATCAAGAAAGTGCTTTGCTACTCGTGCTGTTTTCTGGTAACCAAAAGATCCAAACACTTGTACTGATCTATTTGCGCAATCAAACGCAGTGTTCGTAGCATGGAATTTCGCAATAGCTGTCAACTTGTCGGCTTCATTTCTCAAGTTTGAGTAAGCTCTGTTATTGCGATTTAGTTTTGATTGCCATCCTTCTTGTTCAAGTTTGAATTGTTCAACATAATCATGCAATTTTTGTCTGGCACATGCGGCTCTATAAGTAAGCCATTTAGAGCTTTCTATACCTATAACAATTCTTGAAATGTGTTGTTGAATTAACTGTTTTTTTGCTAGAAGAGATCCATGCTGACTTCTTGACTTTGCGTGTTGCAAGGTTTCATTAAGACAATCTTTCATTACTCCAATACAACCAGCTGCAACGCTTAGCCTACCGTCAATCAAGGCACTGTAGGCAATGTTTAGTCCCTGACCCACATCGCCAAGTAAATTTTGTTTTGGTATGCGACAACCTTCGAAATTGATCTGAGCATTCTTAATGGTAAGAAGACCCATTTTGTTCTTCATTTCGTTTTTTGTAATGCCAGATGAATTCATATCTACAATAAATGCGGATATCTTTCCAGTTGTCTTGTCCCGAGCATAAATTGTGATCACATTGGCTATAGTTCCATTTCCGATCCAGTGCTTCATTCCCGTTAGTATATAAGATTCTCCGATGTCCTCATAACGACAGTTCATTGATGAAGGATCGCTTCCTGCTTCTGGCTCGGTTAAGGCAAAAGCCATGATACTTTTACCACTTGTTGTTGCGGGCAGGTATCTTTTCATCTGATCCCCATTTGCCCATCCTTGAAGTACCATTTGTCCTATGGAAGTATGCACTGAAAAAAATGTTCTCATAGAATTGCCTTCTTCACCAATTCTTTCTAAAGTCTTACAATATGTCAAAATATCGTATCCTAATCCGCCGTATTCTTTTGAAATCGGACAACCAAGCATTCCGATTTTACTGAATTCAGGAACTAATTTTTCATTGAATTTATCTTGAATATAGCATTCTTCTTCAAAACTTCTAAGAGCTGTACATACACTGTCAACCTTTGAGATAAACTCTTCTTGATCATTGGTGGTATCAAAATTCATGCAAGACAAATTTGAATATTGAGACAACATTATTCAATAACTATTTTCATATAAAAATATAGACATCACTTCAGTCATACTGACTGGCAAAGACCCCCTATTATTATACCAAGTTTGCTTTTTAAACTTTAATTAGAAAAAAGATTAATTAATGCAGAGTAAGGTGATATGGCGTATTCTTCCAATAAATGATCTTGATGTTTGTATAATTTTCGGAATAGATCTTGATTCAGTGATTATCCAATAATCTCTTACTCATTATGGTATCATTATGGTATCATTATGGTATCTAATAGCAAAATAATTTTGAGATCAAGCTAGAACATTCTATCGATAACTAGATTTAAAATCCTGAAATAATGATTGTTTGATATTTTCAACGAGATTTCCTACTTCGTAAACATCATTTAATTCATTTAATTTCTTTGATTTAATTCCAAGTGATTCTAGTTCTGATATCCAGGGTACGAGTGGTTTAGGAATTTCGGACCTCTGGGTGAAAAGCTTTATTTGCATGAGATAAGAAATAGGTCGCACTTTATAATAAGATAGTGGCAAAGAAAATATTAACTCGCATTAGGAGACAGCTCGGATGATCTGAGCTTTATTTAACATGGATGTTAGAAAAACTAATTGACCTTGTTCAGAATAATCAGATATTTTGAGCAATTGATGCATTCGATTCTATGACAATTGCGTTTTAGAGATTGGTATGGCATACTATATAATTGAATAATTGGGAGTTGAAAATTTAAATGATAATTGCTTGATACGTATTTCCTAGGCTTTTATTCTATTTTCATAATAGCACACATCTGATACGCCAAGCTTAGATAATCTAATTCATTATAAATAAGGTAAGACACTTGTACCAGAAATTTTAGATAGCCACTAGATCTTGATATTTGTGATGTTTCTCAATTTAGCGTATAACCTGACTCCTATGTTAGTAGCAGTTTTCATCTTAGCAGATCCAAACTTAATAATGGACAAGACTGCTTTTGGAGGAAAGGATGAATTGAGTCCTATAAAGTATTGTTTTAACTTCAAATGGGGTTCTCAGGGTTCAGCGGACGGCCAGTTCTTACGCCCACATGATGTAAATTTTGATTCTAAAGGATATGTGTATGTGAGCGATAGAGATAGAAATGATATACAAAAGTTTACTCCAAATGGAACTTTCCTCATGAAGTGGGGTTCTGAGGGGGATAGGGGCGGACAATTCAATGTGCCCTATAGTATCGAAATAGATCCTTCCGACAATATTTATGTTGTAGATAGAGGTAACGATAGAATTCAGAAATTTGATGAAAATGGCACATTTGTCAAACAATGGGACAGACCTGAAAAAATCAATGGTACGGATAAAGAATTTGGAAGTCCAGAAGATATGGTTATAGATCAAAAAACGGGGGTTATGTACATTGCTGATACTGGAAATGAGCGCGTTGTGAAATTGGATAGAAATTTTTCATACATATTAGAATGGGGTTCGGATGATGGTAAAGCAAGTAATGAAAGAGGTAAATTTAATCATCCACATGGAATTGATGTTGATTCTAAAGGCTACGTTTATGTAAACGAATTGGAAAATCCAAGAATTCAGAAATTCGATGAAAATGGCACATTTGTCAAACAATGGGGTTCTGAAGGAAAAGGACCAGGAGAATTTACACCGTTGTTAGAGCATCTGGAAGTAGATTCTAAACGGGATATGATATTTATGGTGGATGGAGCTCTTAATCCTAGAATTCAAGTCTTTGATACCAACGGTAATTTCACAACTTCCATTGGAACCAGTGGAACTGGTAATGGTCAATTGTCAAAACCTGAACATGTTAATATTGACTCATCAGGAAATGTGTATGTTGTGGATAGGGGTAATCAGCGGATGCAAGTATTTTCTCCTTGTTAATGTATCCCAGTTTTGGTAAACTGACTCCCGAATCGTTCACGATTTCAAAACTATTTAGTTACCAATTATAGATAAATATTATGTTGTCATTATTATTATTGTACTTCGTTATCGTACCAATTTTGTACATTCAATATACTGTATTAATTTCAATTGTGGAGAGTAATGCTATTCATATACTAGTAGTCATAAACTGAAGAATAATTGATCCTATACTCGAATCATTAATGGGTTAATAGAAAGCTCAGTAGAATAAATACACTATATGTCAAATAATTAAGTGCCCATATGAAATTTCAGACTATTCATCCAAATTTAATTTGTTAAGTCAAGAGGATTAGAATTTTAGTAAGAAAATGGTCAAATGAATATACTGCCAAAATTACGGTGACGAGTTTTAGTTGTTAATAAATGTCAAAAACAAAAACTAAAATTTCCTAGTATAATGCATTTGCTCTTCGAATTGAATTCTAAATGTTACTTTGTTATGAAACTAAAAAATAGTAAAGATGAAAAATAAAAAGAACTAAAATCCGGTAACTTTATTAATACTTGCACAGAAACCCCTTCTTAAATCAAATTAAATAAAATAACAAGGAAAATCATACATATCGTCACTATGAAAAGCGATTATCTTAAGATAAACCAAAAAGTTTTTAGGTATTCTTATATAAGATTCCACTAGTAAAGAGTTATGTATAAATTTACTTAAATACTACATTGTTGTATTAGAGACGTGTTTGGATTTGACCTGTATTGAGGCCTTAATCATTAAAATTGTCATTAACTATAATAACGAATCATTATGCTATAGTTACCAGAATTAGAGGTAAAAGAAATGAGTATAGGCATTCTATTCATCTTTGTTCTAGCAACGATGATATCTATCCTTGCCGGTCCACATATTGATTATGGTAACGCACGGAATGTACTGAATATCACAAACACTAACACCACTGATGTAAACGGCACTGGTGGAAATACTTCTGTACCAGATACACAGACAGGTTCTGTGACAGAAGACAACGAAAGGGGAAACATTGTAAGTCTACCCGACAAATGCTTAGGTTCAGCATTATGTCCGGACTAGTATCTATTTTAGGAACTGAAATTATCTAAACGAAGAGTGCTAAATAAAACATGCAGCAGATCACTTAGCCAAGATACAAATTAAAAAATATTAAGATGTATTTCGTAATAATATGTAATAATATGCTTGGATTTAATTAAGGTTCTGTAATGGGCAAGCTGAATGAAATCCTTGCACCCACACCATCTGAGTTATTTTCAGCCCATATTCTTCCTCCATGTGCCTCTATGATACCTTTTGAAATGAAAAGTCCCAAGCCGGTACCTTGATTTGATGTGGTAACAAACTTTGAAAAAAGCTTTGGCACTATTTCTTGAGGAATACCAATACCTGTATCTACTATAGTAACAATTACCTCCTTATAATGATTATTAGTACTATTATTTAAACTAGTATTTACTGTAATCGTCCCGTTTTTAGTAAACTTTAGTGCATTATTCAGTAAATTGGTAAGTACTTGATAAATTCTGTCTCTATCTGCAAATACAGTAATTAGTTCTTTAGGTTCAAAAAGTATCTTATTATTATTGCCTTCATAATCATTACCATGTTCAATATCATTTAATACAGTTTTAATTTTATCATTAAGTTCAAAAGAAGTTTTGGAAAGCTTCAATAAACTGCTTTCAATCTTCGAAACGTCCAAAATATCACGAGATAGTCTTTGAAGTCTTTTTGCGTTCCTCATTATGACATCCAAAAGTTTCACCTGATGAGAGTCGGATATGTGATCCCGTAAAACGTCGGTAAGTCCCAGAATAGGTTGAATTGGAGTACGCAACTCATGTGCAGCCATGTTTATAAACTCTTTTTGTATCTTGTCATGTTGTTTCAATTGTTCATTAGCATTCTGCAATGAAAGATTAGATTTTCTAAGCTGTTGGGACATGAAACTTAGTTTAAGATTAGATTTGTTAAGGGCATTAGTTCTTTTGACTACCTCCTTTTCCATAGTATTACTCCATTTAAGTAAAAATATCGTTAACGATCCAACAGAAGCAAAAACTGCGACCAGTAGAGAATATCCCTTTAGTCTTTCTGTAAATAGTGTATCTGACATCTTTGAAAAAACTGTTTTAGTTGGCGTTACTACCTCAAGAAAGTATGTTGGTTTATTTCCTACAATAATGGGCTGTGCAGTATTGATCCTTTCTGTCCTCCCATAATCATATATAGCATAGGCAGAATTCCCTTTAAGGAGAGTACGCGTCAGATTATTCAGAACCTCGTTATGATCTATAAAGTTCTGAACTGTAGTACCAAAAAAATCTTTTCCGACAAGGCTCCTATCAGCACCTACGGCAAGGATAGTCCCGTCCTTATCAAATATGACCAAAAATTGGGAATTTATATCATGTACGTTTCCATACCGTGCAAAAAATCTTTCAGTTGGTATTGTGGCGCCTATTAATCCAACGTAATGTCCATCTTCCCTATTTATGATAGGAACGGCAATATAGATTGAGTATATACCCTGTCTTTCAAAACCTTTAGAAAATACAACCGTTTGATTTTGTTTGGCGTCCTTTACCCATTCTCTTTGCGAAAAATCGGCGCCAAGGTATCTATCCATACCGGCTTTAGATAGACCGGCCGTTACAATATCATTTTTGTCCAATACAAAAATTTTGTCTATTATATTATCTATTAATCCATACTTATCAATTAGCAATCCGTTTGTATTTTTTACATCATAGATATTTCCATTCTGAATGTACAGAGAATTTGTCAAACCATCAAGGACAGTCATAACCATCGAAAGATCTGAACCTATATGTTGAGACATACTTACTGAAGCAGCCCGCTGTCGATCAATTTGCTCAGCCATAAGATTATTTCTCAGATTATTCTCTGTTACAGTTTGAATGTAATAAAATAAAGCAAATGAAAATATGACAATTGAAATCACAGAGATAATTCCAATCTTATAAATCCGTGGTAATGAAAAACGCATGTAGTTACATTTCTATTAATAAAGTATGTTACTAATTTCCTTTTCCTCTGCTTCGTACAAGTTTTCTTCAGAAACGTAGTCGCCAAAATATAAAAGGCAAAGAAATCTTGAATTTGATAGATTGTTACACGTCAGAGCCATAACCTTGATGATTTTACCATCATGGGTGCTATAGAAGCATTTTGAAATACTTACAAGTGCATTTTCAAAAGACGCCAAAAATTTCCTCCTGTCTTTTATTCTTGAGACCCAATTTCATGATAAAACTATTTACTCATATTTTTTTTCACTATTTCGATAAATTTTTCTTTCTCCACGGGCTTTCTTATTAGTTGTTCCTCTTTGAATTCAGGGAGCAATGCTGAAATTTCTTCGACTATTTCTAGACATGTGGCGAAAACTATCTTCACATTGTCATTTATGGCTCTTAATTTGTGATAGAGCTGAAAACCGTTGATTTCCGGCATTCTTATATCACTAATTACCAGGTCGTAAGACAAAGGGTCTACATTTGCATAATGTCTGAGTGCTTCTCTAGGACTTGAAAATGGCTTAACTTCGAAACCCGCATTGATTAGAAATTTTTCTAACACGAATAAATCATCTAATTCATCATCTATGAGTAAAATTTTTGGAATTCGTAATGACCTAGTCCCATTGATCATATATTTTTTTATTTCATGCAAAGAGGAGTTTAGAGGATTTACAGGTGCTACGTTTGTCTGCTTCATTCTTGAAAGTGAATAAAGAGGGTAAGAGTACTTTCCAGTACCGCAATAATAACTATCCATTTCGTGAAATCTATATCCATCATCAAGTTGCTTGAATGATCTTATTATTCGATAAAGATCGTTTCCTACTACAATACCATTGGGTTGTGCGTATAAATTCATTTTAGAGCACACATTTATTGTTGATCCAAATAGATCCTCACTATCAAATCCATCGAATCGCGTTCTCTCCACTTTTCCAAAATCAACACTTACCCTATATGTGATCGTTGGTAATCGCTGCTCAGTTAACATTGAATTGATAGCAAATCGATCCTCTATCTGAGCAAAGCAGCATTCTAGAACATTTTCATAAGCCCGCATGTTAGTAATATCTATCGTATCTGGAAAATAGGATATTATCCCATCGCCAACAGTCTTAATTATATTGGCTCGATATTTTTTGAGAGTATTTGAAATTTTGTTAAGAAATATACCGTAAAATGTCCTAATGTCTTTAGACCTCCCTATCGTTGATACTATACCCGTGGAACCTATAATATCAATTACACTCACACAGACTCTCTGTGAATAATCTATAATTGGGATTCCACCGGTATTTTCTTGCTCTCTTTCAGAGGCAATTGAGTTTAAGGCGTCAAGACTTAGATTGTCATAATTGGTTGTCTTATTTCCTCCTAGATTATGTAGGTTATTATTACGATAGAATATACTGCAGGTTCCTGTCCTTCCCATGATGGTATCCAATGTGCATTATTAAATCCTTGATTATTCTTAAACAATGCTTACTTTTCAAATAGTGATCAGAGAATAAACTTAATTGCCAATCTATATTATTTTAATTTAATCTAGGACAATTGAATTAGAACGCATTTATTGCCATTTACTCATCCCGTTAATCATTCTACGATCCTATCACACAAATTATAAATGACAGTGATTGAAATGAGATAGAAAGCGAATAATCAACCACCTTCACATATTAGGTATTTGGAAATTATACACCGAGAGCGATTTTAACAGTTTTGATAAAATTTTGTCTGTCGACAGGTTTCTTTATAATGTGATGAGATTGTATATTTGGAAGGATACTAGTTAATTCTTTTGCAGCATCAAGTGCTGAAGCAAATATGAGTTTAGAAGATGGATTAATTGCTTTCATACATTGATATAATTGAAGGCCGTTGAGATTTTCCATCCGTATATCCAATATAATCAGATCATAAAGCCTCGGGTTTGAAGTGAATTCTGTCAGTGCCTTATAAGGTTCCTCAAAAGTACTCACATTGAATCCTGCATTGGACAAAAAGGATTCGTAGGTTAGTAGTACATCTGGTTCATCGTCTACAATCATAATGCTTAGATTCTGAGTTGAAGATTCATGTAACTTATTACTTGATTCTAAAGAGATTGATTCCGTATTGTATGATGACTTATTCTGAATGTCAGAATATGGTTGATTTAGTAACCTGTTCATAACATTCCTTCCGGTTTCGGTAATTGAGACCTCTGAGCCTACCTCTAACCATCCAAGAACTTTCAGCATCTGGATGTACCTTAGGCATACATTGTAATTTAAGCGGGTTTTTGTGGATAGTGAGGTTTTTTTTATTGAACCGTCATTGAATAATGTGCATAGAATCCTCTTTGCTACATCAAAAGAAAATGAACCGAGGCTCTCTGCCATTCTTAATTATGAATCCTCTCCTTTATATGAAATTTCCTTATAACGTACTATATTCCAACGATTTCCGGTTGAATTTAATACAAGGATTTTTTCAATAGATACTGTATTGAACCCGTTTGCTAATACGAGTTTGAATATCTTGTTTCTGTAATTTACCTTCATTATTATACAGAATACCTCAAAAAATGCTTCTTGATGACAGAAATTGCTTACTATTGACCAGCGTCACAAAACGAAGCACTAGGAACATTAAAAGAAAAAAAATTTAAACTCTAAGAATTATCATGGTTTGTGTACAGATCAAGTACAGTTACGTCATTTTTAGTACTACTTTTGTTAATTGCCGTTATTGTAATACCTTCAAATTTTACTAGATTATCAGCTCAGAAACAGGAGGTCATGCTTTCTGCGTTGCTTGAAGATCAAGGAGACCCAGAAAGGTGGAAATCTTTAATTCTATCATCCATTCAAGAGCTAAGACACAGACATCCAGATTTGAGTATTCAGTTGAACTATACGACGTATCCATATAATGAAATGAGGGAGAAGCTTTTGTCAGCAGCTGAGAACCAAACGGAAATAGATCTAATAACCCTTGACCAAATTTGGCTTGGTGAATTTGCAGAAAAGGGATTTTTAACTAATCTTACTAATTATACGGAAAGCTGGGAAAGGCAAAACGATTGGTACGAAGCGAGTTGGGATGGAGGCGCTTACAAGGGCACGATATATGCAATCTGGGCATGGACCGATATCAGGGGATTATGGTACTGGAAAGATATGCTGGATAAAGCTGGAGTAGATCCAAACTCTTTGAGAACGTGGAACGGATATACTGAAGCTGCAAGTAAACTGAACGCTGTACTAAGACCAGAAGGAATAGAGGGAGTGCATCTTGTCGGTGCAAGTCATTCGCCTGATATTGAATTTTATCCTTATTTGTGGATGTTAGGAGGAAATATACTGGCTATGAAGACAGGGCACCCGATCGAAGGAACGTACTTCTTCCCACGCTATAATGGCACTGAAGGCGTAAAAGCAATGGAATTTATCAAATCCCAGATTGACGCAGGAGTGAAGCCGCAGAAAAACCATTTTTGGGGCAACGAGTTTCTTGACAGGAAGTTTGCCGTTATGCTTGAAGCATTACAACATCATGTAAACTTGAATACAAGTGAGCAAAAAAGAGAATTCGAAGAGAAAATTGGATTTTTACCGATGTTCCCCGTACCTGATCTAAGTTATAATAGTTCATCTCTAATGGGTGGTTGGGAATTAGGTATTCCAGAAACTTCAAAACACAAGGATCTTGCATGGGAGCTAATCACAATAATTTTGGAGCCTGACATACTTGCGCCGTATATAGTGTCGCATGCTAATCTTCCAACACAAATATCTATAGGAGAAAGTTCTTACATCCTAGAAGCAAATAAGACAATTCCATATTATGCCCAATTAATCGATATGATAAACATCGGACATGGTAGGCCCAATATTCCAGAATACCCTCAAATAGCAGATCACATAAGACAAGCATTAGACGATGTGTACTCTGGTTTGAAAGAGCCTAAGCAAGCATTGGATGATGCAGCCGCCAAATCTGCAAAAGCTTTGGGGTGGTAACTCCACATTGATTCGCATAGAAGTGTTACCATATAAGGTAAGTTAAACTTAATCTATTCTTGCTAATTAATTATTTATTATAGAATTATCATGATTTGTGATTTTCACATCAAGTATCAAAGCAAATGGATAAATTTAAGATTTTCATTCTAGTTAAGTCTGGCTATTCTAATCATTTCAAACAAGCACATTAACGTACCATCATCTAAATACTAATCTTATAGGTCAGTTCAAACATAAAATTTAAGTTGCTTACCAACTATACGGTAAGAAATCAAAACTTTTGCCATTGTTTGTTATGCTTATTCATATGACACTGATCAGAGCAAAAATAGTCATCGCACATATAACAATAAGTAGGATAATCTTGAAGTTTTTTACCACAGCTTGAACAGGTTACTGACATATCCATTATTATTATCTAACAAGAGTATACTCTCGTTGCATACAAAGTTTGCTGTATTCTAAATAATTTAGTCCACCTTTAACGACGCGCGGAATTAAGCTTGATAACTTGGTTTCTTATCAGAGATTAATCCTAGCCAGTATCTTTTAAAATATACGGTTACGTTATATTTAGATATGAAAATCGGAATAATTGGCGCCGGAGATATAGGTGGGACTCTCGGAATGAGGTGGAGACAAAAGGGCCATGAAATCATGTTTGGCGTCCGAAATCGTAAATCTCAGAATGTCCAAAAACTGATTGAGTTGGATAAGAATTTAAAGTTTGGTGAAATCAGGGAAACTGTAGTATTCGGAGATGTCATAGTTTTCGCTGTGCCCTGGACTTCAGTTGAAGAAACAATACTCATCGCAGGAAATTTGACTGACAAAATACTTATCGATCCAACTAATCCCCTAACGCCAGACCTAAAGGGGTTAGCGCTGGAAAATACTTCTGCTGCAGAAAAAATGTCTAATTTGGCCAACAGCACAAAAGTTGTCAAAGCGTTTAACATGATAGGAGCCAAGACATTAAGTAATTTGATATACGATTCACAGAGAGCAGATCTTTTTATTTGTGGAGATGATAGCCACGCAAAACAAATTGTACGAGAATTGGCGATTGATATTGGATTTGATGTTATTGATGTAGGACCACTAGTGAATGCTCGTTTGTTAGAATCTTTGGCGCTCCTTTGGATAGAGCTGGCCTTTAGACAGCAAATGGGACCAAACATTGCTTTTAAGTTATTAAGAAGGAAAGCGGATTTTTAGTTTGTTACTCTTCAATATCGGATGCCTTGTTTGACTACAATTTTACTTCATGTAAAGTAGCAAATCAAGATTTCATGAATTTAGGAAAAAGATGATAATGATAATTTACGAATTGTTCATGTAATGAGGACTAATCTTTATCTAGAAGACATAAAGGCAAGGTCCAAAAACTAGATATACTGTGGCAAATGTGTCAAAACATGTATTTGATCCCGTATATTCTCTATAATCTCGGAGTGTTGCTTGTGTTTGTTACGTTACCTGAGTTTTTTTTTTTTTGGATCGTAATTCTACTAGTGTAATATTTCAAGCGACGTTAGCGGATGATGCCACGGGCCTAAATACTTGTATACGGTAGTTGCCAGTATCTGCTACATAAACTAGACCGGTATTAATGTCCACTCCAACTCCTTCTGGTAAAATAAATTGACTGGAGCCACTACCTTCTGTGCCAAATTTTGTGAGAAATGTTCCGTTAGCAGTAAACACTTGTATCCTATTATTGTTCTTATCGGTGACGTATATATTGTCATTTCTATCAATTGACAGTCCTGCAGGTCCATTAAATTCACCATCTCCGACACCCTTAGATCCCCATTTTAAAATGAACTTGCCATCCTTAGTGAATTTTTGAATCCGGTGATTTCCAAAATCAGCAACATAGACATTATCCTTTGAATCGATGATGACACTTTCTGGTTTTGAAAGCTGGCCGTCATTTGAACCCTCTTCGGACCATTTCATTATGAATTTTCCATCTCCGGTAAATTTCTGGACGTTTGCCAAGTCCCTATCACTTACATAGATATTTCCTTCGGAATCAACTCCAGGGACATGTGGATGAAGGAATTGACCGTCTCCTTCACCTTTCGTACCCCACGCAGTAACAAAAGTCCCATTCTGTGTGAATACCTGTATACGATAGTTGAATTGATCACTCAAGTAGATATTTCCTGAAGGTACAACACTTAAAGCTGAAGCTTTGTGTATTTGACCATTCTCCTCGCCATAAGTTCCCCACTTTGTCAGGTAATTCCCTTTGGTATCAAATACTTGGATCCGATGATTAGCATAATCAGCAACGTATACGCGACCATTGAATGGATCAACGTCGTTCTGTCCGTCAAATCTTCCATTCCCCTTACCAAATGAACCCCACATATTGACAAACGTAAATCCTTTGTCTAGTGAGGTAGATACTTCGATGGGTTTTTCAATATCTCCTTTTCCAGATAAAGGCAAATTGCTCTTATTCTGTTCTTGATTCCTTATGCTTTCAAGTACACTTGGGTTATTTTGAAAGGTACCTGTACCTACAAATTCAGGGTTATTATCTACAAAGATGTCAACAGAATCACTTGCAGAGTTACCATTATCATCTTTTGCAATGATTTCAAAAGTCAATTTGTCATCATTGTTCGTATCTACCGGAGGAACTGTAACTTCGAATGTTAAGTTTGTAGTATTTCCTCCTATTTGTGGTGCAATTTCTGAAGCAATTGTCTGCGAAGTTATGCGAACATCTTCTGGGTCTATAGGCTCACCTCCCGTTTGCTTCCATGTAAATGATAATTTTTCGTTACCAGAATTATGAACTGAGGTTCCCTTAATTTTTACCAATGAACCTTCTGTCGCTCTTTGATTCTGTAATGAGTCGATAGTCACCTTAATCAGACCATTATTTTCATTGAGATTGTTCTCTAATTGCTGTATTTGGGTCTTCTCAGTATTATTTTCTATTATATTTTCCAGAGGTGGTGAAGAATCGTCTGTAATGTTTTTGGATACTGTTTCAGGGATAGAATCGTCTGTAATGTTTTTGGATACTGTTTCAGGGATAGAATCGTCTGTAATGTTTTTGGATACTGTTTCAGGGATAGAATCGTCTGTAAT
>DASPFY010000049.1:0-20106 GCA_035620895.1 Nitrososphaeraceae archaeon | reverse complement strand
CTAATCATGCTATTCCTATCACAATTACATGTGTGTTTCAATGAACATGACTACTACTGTGGTAATATGATTCCTCTTCCTGCTATCAATCCCTGTTCAAGTGAGATGACACCCTCATTTATTTTGCTCAACTTCAACTTTAGGATACGATGGCTAATTTGAGCTCTCTTGTCTAATTTAATGACTTCAGAAACTTCATTGTAGTTACCCAAAAACGAACCATAGAATTGAAATTCGATTGCAACTGTGGCAAAGCGACCTTAAATACTACGATTAAGGATAAAGCTTAGAGAATTAACAACAGGTTAGATGTTGTAGCAGGTAGTATGACAGTAGTAACGATTTTTGATGATCATGCTCTGAAACGGTATGGCGAAACGCAAAAGAGCGCTTATGCTCAAAGAATGATACTACATAATCAAACTCTACGTGGTGTTTAAGAAAAGAAAGTTGTATAAAGAACTTTTTGGCATGCAATGTACTTCAATGCATACCAACTCCTTATAATGATAAATGTCATTCCTAATTGTGCAGCTGGTGGCTCATCTATTGATTGTTACTTGTTAATCAGACAACCAAAGCTCTTCTATCATTAGAACTAATTAACGCCACCTCCACCAGTTGCTGAATCATATGTCTGATTAGAGGAATTAGTGTAATAGGAAAGTAAAGTATGAGAATTCGAAGGATGGGAAAGTTTAAAGAATTAGTTCTAGGCTGCGAATCAAACAATGCAGTTCATCATTCGTCGTGTCCTGTAATGATAATAAGATAGTATGATTACCTAATTAATAAAAATTTTTATACTAGATTTGATTTGGAGGGTGGTAAAAGTCTATATGAATTCAGTGCTGATCCTGCTTGTTTTTTTCTCCATTTTTGTTCATATTTGTTACAAGTGAATCCAATTAGAGAACTACTAGAGTCATGGGACTGGTCGGCTGTGAATCATATTTGACCCTAATTAGTGGTTCAGAAAGGTTATTGATTTCACAGAACGGAAAAAGCAACACTTTTGTTCAGGTCCGGGATTCGGACAGTCCACGTAGTAGGGTTCTGTTGATTTGCTATTTGTCTCTCTCTATGCCTAAACAAATTCTAGGAGTGATGAATCGGTTTTATTTTGATTATTGATAGTTTGTGGCTATGTGGCATGTTCACACTCGTGTCACTGCTATGGTAAATCCACACTATGGATTTCATCTTCACAGGCAATACACATGAACCGACTGCAACTTTCACACCATTGTATTTCTGTTTGCGAGTTACATGAATCGCAAGTTGGCGTCTTCCCTCTTGATACTGCTTTCAATACAGATGACATCAAGTAAGAATTGCTTATGGGCAAGAGAAACATGGCTAAGTCTGACACTGTCACTATGCCCACTATAGTATTGCTCTCATCCGTTATAGGAAGCTTGCGCACCTTATTTTCGAGCATAATCTGTACGACCTTTTCCACTGTCGTAGAAGGCTCTGCCGTGATCAATGGATGCGAAGCCAAACTTTCAAGGATTGTACTACGGGAATATCTCCTGACAAGATCCCTTTCAGTTACTATGCCAAATGCCTTGCCGTTTTTAGTCACGATAACACTTCCAACTTGTCTTTCAGTCATCAAATTTGATGCGTGAGCTGCTGTCTTCGAAACGTCTAGGGAGGTTACATCCCTAGACATTATTTTTTCCACCTTAATATTGCGTTCTTTTTCAAAGGCAGGCAATCAGGATAATATCAATCGTAAGTAGTCCTAATAAAATTTCCAGTTCATGGACAAAAAAAGTACGGATCAAACCTCGTCCAGCATTTGAATTCTTTGAACACTCTTACGTAACAGTTCAAACAGGAGTAATTGCTTATTGAGAGCTGTTACATTGAAAACGATATAATACATATATTATTTGGAGCTGGAGAATAATCATGCCAATAGATCCAGATTTTCCAAGGAATCATAAGGTAATAGGAAAACACAGCCTTGCTGATGGTGAACACTTTCACTTTGTATGGGGTCCTGGTAGACCAGACGCCGAAACGTCAACAAAACCTGAAGTTCAGGAAGCATACAAAACAAGAGGAGAAGAATATGTACCGCTAGGCGTTCATGGCACTATGGTTGCAGTTGATTGGGATTCCTGTTACGCTGATGGTGCATGTATTGAAGCCTGTCCTGTACAAGTATTTCAATGGTATAGAACAGAACAGGATATTCCAGCAATTGAGATGACTAATGCTACCAGTGATGGTAAGGGACAGGATCATGAAAGAGACGGGCGTGTGGATTATACGGATAAATCAGATCCTATAAGAGAGCATGATTGTATTTGGTGCATGGCATGTGTTTCTGTATGTCCTCCCCAAGCGATCAAAGTAGATCAATCAAATTTAGAATACCATGAAAAATCTGCAGGAACGTTTAGTGAAGAATTGGCAAAAGGAAGTGCACCGCCGCCCCATGCACACTGAGAAGTATTTAGTTCCCTCAACACAGAGTAAGGTGTGGCAGTCTAATAATTTCAATGACATTGAAATCATTGTGAGAATTTTGCTCTGACTAAATCATTAATGCAACAGCAGTCTATCATCTAACTATCCAAAAGGCAATCCGATGCGAATAAAAGTGCTCTTCAATTCTGTAGTTTAAGATATTCTCCAACCAGTATCGCTGCAGGGTACAAAACCTCCTCCTCATTCTTAGCATGCAATTTTAGCTTCTCTGCAAAAAGAACAATTTCCATTTTATTCTCTTTGTTTGCTACCTCAACCAGATTATCTAATTCCTTAACAATCTGTCTGTGTTCTTCAACCATGTTTGATAGGTCTAGTTTAAGCTTATCTGTCATAGTTACAATCTCTTTCATTTCAGCAGTGAATTTTCCTTGTGATAGAAAAGATAATAGTCCTAGTGGCGGTAGCGCATATTCTTCTTCTTTTATGAAGTGGTCATGTAATACGTTTGCTACTGCTTTTACTGCATCTCCCACTTTACTGCCATATTTGATAGCCTTTCTAAGTTCATCGTGAAGCTCTTCATGTTCTATTTTCAAAGACTGTGTAATTTTAATCTCCATATCTATAAAGAACAAGTTGGTGTACATAAAGAATCTTATTAAATATGTAATACGATAGCAGTATACTACAATTCAGTCTCCCTTCTAATTCTTATGCGACTATTTCATCCATTCCTTAGTTTCTAAATAACCTATCAATTTCAACATTTGTTCCATCCTTACTTTGCCACCAACTTGGTTACGACAGCTATCATAGTGTTTAATCAGCATCTGATCCTCTTGTTCCGTTATGCTTTTCTTTTCCTCAACCATGTCGAAGAATTTGTCTTCCTTTCCAGTATGATCAGATATAAAAATTGCATAAGATTTTAGGAATCTTGCTACTGGCTCTCTGGAATCAATTCCTTTCTTCCAAGAATTTAGATGCCCTCTTAGCATCCTTGCAATTCTTCTTCCAAGCTCATGTTCTATGAGAAATTTCCGAATATCTTCTCCAAAGCTATCCTTGTCTTTTGTTTCAGGGAAGTATGCTTGTTCTTCTTTACCATGATGAAACCTATCTACAAATTCTTCAATTATTACGGAAATCAATTCAATATCCTCAATAGGAATATCTTGGTTAAGGTAGAGCTTATCTGAGCAATTCTGAACGATGGTGCCTAATCTTCTTACTGTTATATGATCATTCTTGAGATCACTGGTTGCCTTCAATTGAAATAATCGCTAATAATGATTACTTATTTCCTATATATGAAATAACTTTAAAACTGATTTTTGTCTAAATTAGAAACTTAATATTGTCATAATTTTGGGAGCTTCATCCGACCGATTTCTCAGTTGTTTATGGCTTTCTTGAATCTATGTACTTACAAAAGCTTTATTTCTTCTTAATTGATTAGTTCATAATTATATGAGTATGAATATTTATTTTTTGTATTGATAATAATTCGCACAATTACTGTACCGTGAATAATTGGTATGTTACATATGAAGGTAACAAGAAGAATGGATTGCTTTAGATATTGGTACACCTATCAATTTTGGTAAATGTTCTTCTTTTTGTTCCTAAAGTTGATAGTCCTTCATAGAAAGCTTTAATGTCTAGGTCTAACAGGTGTCCCATCAGTTGGTAATGTACCATTAGCTTCGATAGTAAATTTGTCTACAATCGCTCCGCTACCATTTGAAATATTCGAACATGTTATAGACCCATTGACAGCTACACTACAATGGAGTGCTCCGTTTATTTTGGAAAAAGTTGATGTTTCGGTCGACCCCTTACTAGGGTTCTGACCTCCTATACCATTCATAATATATAAAATACCATCGACTGGTACCATTCTTGCATAGACGTGTGTGTGTCCGGCAATAACTATCTTTACTTTATCATATTTTTTAAACGTAGTGTGGAAATCGATTGTAGTATCTGAACTTACAGATGTTCCTACTGGATGCCATATGGATTGATGCATCAATACTATTATCCATTTCACATTTGGATCATTCTGAGCCTTAGCCAACAATGCATCGGTTTCGGCTACATTTTCATCTTCTGTATCTGCTACTACAAATTCAATATTACGTTTTGTGAACGAATAAGACCAATTCTTATTCGTAAAGAATCCTGTATTCAGGTAATCGTCACCATTATCATTATTACCCAATGCACCATAGACAGGAATTCGAGAATTTTTTATCATTGCCATTGTACTGTTAGTCCATTCCGTAGCATTGTCTGTCTTGATTCCATAATCTCCCGTCATTATTATGAAATCTGGATTGTCACTGACAAGATTATATCCCGTAGCCGGAGTATGTCTAAAGTCACCAGCAACATTAAAAGTAAAAGATGAACCTTCTCCACTGTTATTCTCATAAGTATTAGTTTGAGATGTTTCATTTATCTGTCCATACGCACTGTAACTGTAACTGACGAGACCAAATGAAATAACAATTGAATAAATAGTGATTATTGCTAGTATTACATGGTAAACCTTCACAACCTCGCATACGATGTGATGCATTTAAGGTTTTTCCATCTTTTACTGTAGGTGATACAGTCAGAGAATGATAATAAAGGCAATCATATAATCAAGAACAAAACAGTTGTCTTTGATAATTTGGATTCCTTATTCAGTACATTGTAACTGTTGAAATATTATTTAAGCAATTACTTGGAACAAAGATGCTTTGCTGTAGATATAAGTCCAGGCGTTTCATGAATTATTTTCTAGAAAGCACAGGAAAGCAACTACCACAATTTATCAATCTGTAAGGCACCACTAGGATGATCTTCGCTCGTAGAATTTCTGCTGGCAAGTACGACGAAGCCGGCACCACCGAGTACTCTACCAAGATCATGGTCATTTCCAAAGTACGTTCCTTCTTCAGGAAAAACAGCTTCTATAGCATTTCCAGATCCAGGAGGTATGGAAATTTCATAAATCTTTGATTGTGAATTAGATTTGTTATTTTCACTGAAATTGGAACTAGTTACTATTACAACTTCCTAAATAGTAAAGTAAAATTGACAGAAATTGGTCTATACATTCTAGATACCATAAAGAGTAATCAAGCAGAACAAAAGACATCCGTTCCCGATGAGCAAAAACCTTCTGATACTAATCCGCGTCATCCTTCAACAATTTCCTAGGTCCGATAAGTATTCCGTCAGTTTTTGAAAGCCTGTAATTACATTAATCCGAAGTATAATAGCGCAGTATAGAAAGTTGTTACCAATTCATTCAGTTTATGGTTGCTTTAACATTAATTATATGAGACATGCTGTATACCGCGGGACATCTTTCTCAGCCATCTTGAGCAATTCTTGCAACTTAGATTTATCTGCATTATCGCTGACTGCATCTATTCTAAAGGTTATCCCTTCAGTAATGGGTTCATCAGATACGTCAAAAGTTTTTGCAAAGTTATTTTACATTCTACATTCGCGGTTAGCTTGGTGAGCCTTACGCCCGGACCTGCTGCAGTAGTTACAAAGGTCGCGATGAAACAAGAAGCAATACCAGCAACACAATATCCCATAGGATCTAATCTGTTTCCGTTACCACCTAGGAAGGATGGCGAGTTTATTTCAATAATTTGCTTGCCATTCTCGTAAGAAAGCTCAGTTTTGAACTGGTAATCAGTAGCTGAATCAAGAATCCACTGTCCTTCCAATTTGACTGTGTGGGGTATTTTGAATGTGCCTGAAGTCTCAATTTATTTGGTCTGAGAGATTTGTATTTGATACCGTATAGAAACCATAGAAATCACATATAAATTACCTTTTACTTGACAAAAATACATGGCAAAGTGCGTTACTTTAGTTATTTCATTTTTACTGGTCACAAGTATTATGTTGATCCCAAGCCTGCAAAAGGTATCCTCTGACGGACTATTTGAAGAAACTCTGCCTCCCGCTTCAATAGGGGCTAGAGTAGCAAGCCTTTATACTAAGATTAGTCCGCCAGTCTTGACGTCCGATGCAATGCAAAATGCCTTCTTCCAATTAAGATTATTTGACTCTAATACTGGGAATAACATAACTGATGTTAATTATTTTTTAACAATAAGCAAAGATGACGAAGTATTATTCCGTGAACTGTTTTATTCAAAGAAAGGACCTTTAACACTTAAATTCCAACCAAATGAAGGTCCGATTAGTATCTTTGGAACTACTGAACCTTTTTTAGGTGGGTGGACTAGTGACACAGGAGATATCACAATAGCGGGTCCTGTACTCTCTGAAGGAGGATTGTATCATTTTGCCATAGAAATTTTTGGAATTGACAATGTTAGAAATATTTTCCAGCCTGAAAACGCTCCGAGATTTGATTCGTACCTCAGTATTGGAGATGTACACGCAACCAATCTAACTTATGGGAATAAAGTCTATAACAGTACATTAATCTCCTACTATGATAAAGTCCAAAACTTTACATTTGAGCCTGAAAATCTGAAAGTAAGATGGGAAATGCCATTTAATTGGAATGTTTCAAGAATCAAAGCAAACAATATTTTTGTTCACGAAGAAATATGGTTTCCCAAACCAAGCCCATTTGCAAACCAAAGCTTCTCAGGAGAGGTTAACGATATCCCATTACCGACAAAAATGCTTATGATCGACCCGACAAATTCCAGCAAGGATGTAGTTCATTTTATGATTCCTAAGGATGGAATAATTTCATTAGCAGAAAACGTAAACAGGAACGGAAGTGATACAAGTGGACTTATGAAATTTGAATTAAAGCCCGGAGGAAACCTCAGTGGCAATGGAAGCATGATGAATATGAATAGTTCATCAATGAGTTTCTGATCGTAAACTTCTCTATCTAAAGAGTTGATTCAAAAAAAGTGATAATCAAATTGGTAAACTATAATCATTGGTAAAGGCACGAAATAGAAGATAAATCCATTTAATATAATGTTAATTACAATATAATGTTAAATACAATGACTCCTTCTTGCACTCATAATGAAAAATCACGAAATGCAAACACTGACTCTAGTAACAATCTTAATTGCAGCTTTGGGATCAACTTCGATGTTATTTGCAAGTTCACTGCAGTATTCTAATGCTCAAGAAAAAAATGTGGTAAGGGACTCTCAAACTATTCTGCTTGAAGGTATGACCCTTCCCTCAAAAGACTACATTCACTTGTATGATACTACACCGTATCTAATAGTGATGGGTCACATTGCTGCAAAGCTTCCTTGTGACAGCAATAATAAAACATCCTTGAATGTACTTATTGGTCAAGCACCTGCATTAAAGCCTGCAGACTTGGAATTAGTTAAGGAATTATCTAAACCAGGAACAATGTGTATTTACCATGTAGATATTGAATCAGGTCCGCAGGGCGTTAATCCGATTACTGACATAGCACTGCAAAACCCAACAGACAATGAAGTAAAATTTGGACCAACTGCAACAGTTGTGATTGGCGTGGATGAAATTACGCCGGTTACGAAAACGGGCGAATCCAAGGGAAATATGTCAATGGGCAACAGTACGCACTAGCAAGCTGTCCCTTTAATGCTTTTATTTACAATCCTTTTTTAGGCTCATCACCACAACCAGAGTCAACAGTGGTAACGAAAAAACCTAAACCGTCAGTTCCTCTTAAAAATGGATTTCGACCTTGCCAAAAATAACACTTGAAACCCACGCTTTCACAAAATTAATCAATGTTGCTGAAGTGATGTCACCTTTCTCTGTTCGTTCTTTTTGATATTGCAAGAACATTATTATTTTATTTAATCCCCAGCTGCTGTCATTTAACATTGCATTAGCGAAGGAATTACAACGTTCTCCCATATCTTTATCTGGACAAAATTCAATAAACTCAAAAAAATTTCGAATTCTTCTCTCATAGTATTTTCTTGTAAGATCAGACCTTATCGAAAACTTGAACATATGGTAGGGATTCGACAAACTGAGTTTATTTTCTTCTCCTTTAGTGATCTGCAATTTCACTATATCTATGGGAAGTGGGACTAAATAAAGGAACAAAATTGGTATGGGGCTGGTCGGATTCGAACCGACGACCTCCAGCGCCCGAGGCTGGCATCATACCAAGCTAGACGACAACCCCTCGTTAGTTTATTTCAAAATTACCTTAATATAATATTAGGTGCGGATTCTGATCGTCATACCTGCTTTCTAGTGCTAATATGCATTTTAGAATTCATCTGTAAATGGAAAGTTAATTTGTTTAGACGTACCATTCACAATACCTCTTTCAATTAATTTTCTTACAATATTTGCCGCAACTGGTAATGCTCCCGTCGCACCAGGGGAATTGTAATTCAGTATGTGTAAGGAAGAATCACCTTCTACAAGCAAACTCTCGGATGCAAAATCTCCATTTTTGTCAATTAACAATGATCTAACACCTGCCATACCTCTTTGTTTGAAATCAGATGGATTTAGAGATGGCAAAAATCTCCTCACTCTATTTATCATATTCGTCTTAGAAAAAGAACTAGAAAATTCGCTTGCTACCAAGTAGAGGAACTGTTTACTTAGAAGTAATTTTAATACTCCTACTTTGAATGATCCAAAAAGTTTCGGAGCTGCATTTTTCAGGTTATCATATAAAGTATATGAATATGGACCAAAAACAGGGACAGCATTTGGTCCTACTTCGCATCTTCCATCACTTCTAATAATCCAGTGGGGATCTAAAAAAGGATACTTAGTATATCGTGGTACCATATAAATACTCCTTCTGGTAAGGTTACCATATTTTTGTGGAGCTATCCAGTATTCTCCCCTAAAGTGAAGATCAGTGTATTCTTTTGCAAGATCAATACTATGGGCAATATCAAGTGAATTTCCACCAGCTGCATTTATCACATAATCAGTAGTTATATCTTTAACAGTGCCGATGACTGTCATTTTTCTATTTGAATCTCTGCCTGTATTGTTGTAAATTGATCTAAATTTGTTTTCAAATGATGTCTTACAACCAAACTTGTTGGCGTCTTCCATAAGTCTTTGATTTATGAGACCATAATCAGTTGAAGCATCTCGAAAGCATATAATCCCAGACTCACATTTTACGTTAGGTTCAATTTGCAGCATTTCATTTTTACTTAAAAATTTTACATCCTCATTTCTCAATCCATTCTTGAGAGCCCATTGGACATGTACATGTAAAATGTCAATTTCTCTGTCATTAGTTGCAACCTCAACTACTCCATCTTCTTTAAATGGTAAACTGTGTACTGTACAGTAACGCTTTAGCATGTCAAATCCCTTCAATGCATAGGTTGCAGTTGATAACTTTTTTTCTGGATTATAATAAAATGGAGCATGAACTTTTCCAGTATTTCTGCTACTAGTATGCATTGCAACTTTTTTTTCCTGTTCCATTACGACAATTGTTGAATCTGTCATAATGGAAAGAAAATAAGCAATAGCACAACCCAGTATGCCCCCACCGATAACTGTAATATCATAACTATCTTGCAAACTATTATCAACTACCGTAATCGATTAAATTACTGATGCAACAATTATTACTCCCATTCTTCATAATACTATTCAATTAGAATATCATTTCATCTTCTTATTCTTATAATTTTTATGAAATTCTAATGATTTGTAAAAGGCAACAATCGAGGACGCATTTAATATTTTTCCATTAAATAGTAACTTTTTAATTTCATCAATTGTTAGAATTGTGGTCTCTATTATCTCCATCATCCCCAATTCTTGTTTCCTTTCATTAACTAAATCATAACCGACAAATAAATTGCCTGTTTGTTCAAACATAGTATAATCTAATGTATATGAACCCAGGCTGATAATATCATTTGCTACATAGCCAGTTTCTTCCTTCAATTCTCTGTTGGCCGCTTCAAATGGGGTTTCACCATTCTCAATATAACCAGATGGAGCTTCAATTTGGTAGGAATTGACCAAATGTCTGTAACTCTTAATTACCAGAATTTCATTATCAGAAATAAACGGTACTATTGTGGAATAATTTTTTCTTTTTGCTCTTGTGTAGATCTTCTTTTTATTCCTGATGTCCAGTACGTCCTCGTATAACTCGATATATTTATTGGAGTATATTTTCCGTGATGATTCAAACTTCCAATCAGACGGTAGTTTCATGGTTTTATTCATTATCTTCCCGTTATTTGCTTTTTGTAAACTGCCTTAGTAAGTTATTGCTAACGGTATCGTAAATTTTTGATAAGTCCTACTTAAAATTTAGAATTAAAGTTTGCCTGTACCTGAACTCAAATATTAGACTCCTGCAAGCTTGACATTTCCATACAAGCAGGCATTTTGCAAATCCTTAATCTCATGAGGCTTATGTTTTCTTATTTCTACAATATATCCACTCGCAGAATGATAAAAAATAACCATATCAGTTGGATAAAGCGATAGCATAGCATGATTTTCAGGATCCGATGACATGTGTCTCAGATGTATCCGTTCCCATGAAAATAATTCATCAATATCTCCATTAAAGTGGAAATTACTACCACATGGGCAGGTTGTATCTCTCCAATTTCCTTTGTTGTTTTTAAGCCATATGTTTGCTCTTTTGTCGGACCGCAATATCTCAAATGTAGTGTCCTCAACATATATACTATTTCTATATCCACAGCAATTTTTGATATCAAACTGAAGTCATCATATTTCAAATCAATCTATGAGTCCTTTATTGGCTGTCGTTGTATTAACGCATTATTAGAATCAATACCATTCCAAACAATCTCAAATCCAATTTTTGGAATAAGCAGGGTAATACATTCTTCTGGAATATCATTTTCACATAGAAAGAAAATGGCATCATGTAACTTGTTAATTTTATCAAGTTCTGGTAACAATTCGTTAATTTTATCAATAGCAATCATGTAATTATCAACTAATAAGAAATTCTTAATTCCATTTGTAGTCGCATGTTTTAAGTTATTATTGTTTGATTGAAGGTTTGTTATAGTCTTCAAGACAGACTCAAGCGGAATATTATGCTTATCTGATATTTCTTTAAGAAAGATAACTTTACTTTGTTTGTCTTGAATTATTTTTTCTATCTCTCTAGCAATTGTATCATAGAAATTAGTTGAAATATCATCAATAATTTTAGAGTCAATATTCTTCAAATATTTAATTATTGGACGAAATGGAATTTCATCTTTCTTATAAAAGATTAGGTTTTTTTTAGCTATGAACTTTGAGAATATTGATTCTATCATTATCTTGTCTCCATTTTCAGAAATATAGTTATCCATATTCGCAGCTATTAACAAGTCAGTACCTTCTGCAGTAGCCGGATTCATAGTCAAGTCTTTTATTTTCTCTAATTTTCGCTTTAAGTAGTCGTTAGTCCAGAAACCAACTATCTCTAAATACACTTTAACTCCATGTTTTTCAAATACAAAATCTGGTATGAATGCCTTACCATCTGATAGAATCAATGGATCCGGCTCCCTAGCAAGTTTCCAATCAATAGAAAACTTGAGAAATTTATCCATAAATTTCCTTTCAACATTACTATCAAAGCTATCTATGATATATTTGTTAATTGATAATGCAATTTCTGAGTCAGGCTCTGACTGAAGATGAGTATGTGATGTAATATGCGATGCATCAAAAATCGGAAGATCTTTTTCTCTGCTTGAGAGTTGAAAGTTATAGGTTTTTTTTATACCCTTCATAGATTTTCTCAATATTGTTGCATCAATGGACCACCTTTCTGTAAATATTATTAATGGAATTAGTTTGGCCATTGCCATACCATACTTATCTGTCAATCTTATTATGCTAAGGGGACCATCCACTGTACATATAATTCTCTTATCGTTATTGCTCCCAAGTAACATATCTTGATTTTTTGTTTGATTATTTGATGCTAATTTCAGATTGGGTTCGTTGTACAGAAGGTACATCAATCCAAGTTGTTTTATTTTACGCAAAATTTTCTTCCAGTTGAAGCCACCATAAACACTGAATTCGAGTTTGACGCAATTAAGTAATACGGTCTGAAGAATGGAAATGTTATACCATGCAACTAATTGTAGCGCACTCAGTGAATCAAAGTTTTTCAAGTATTTATTCTGATCAAGATCGTTCCACATCGCAAGTTCCAACTCGTCGATTGTTAGATTGTTTTTTGAAGCGACTTTTTGGAGTATATATTTTCTCTCATTTTCCGTCACTGGATAACCATTGCGAGAAGATTCTTCAAATATGCTTCTTCTCAGATATATAGCATTATTTGTATTATTCCCATTATTGAAAAATGCAATATTAGATGATGTATTAGATGCATATACACACCTTTGTTCTAAAAGATGACAGATACCTCTGACAAGTTTATAATCTGTGTATTTAGCTTCCATTTTTGAGACATTCTCATCTACATTTGCCTTGGAGACTTTTTTCTCAGCCATTTCTTCATACATCTTGATTATTTTTGAGGGCAAAGATAATTCGTTCTCATAGTAATAAAATACAGGTTTTATCTGATTCATTTTGCTTGATATACGTACTCTCAATAATTCGACTGGCAACATTTACAATTATTACCCCATGTGGTGATACTTGATCTTGATCATCCCTACCTAAATAATTCTTATTCTATCATGTCTGAACTTTAATTATTGATGTAAGTGAAATTAGATTGAAATTCTAGGCTATGAATTTGTAATGACCCACCCACCCTCCTTTCAGTGTCTCAAGCCTTAAATGCAATAGGCCTACATGATTTATAGAATGAGAAATAAAAAATCAACTTATTCAAATTCTCACATACAGGAAGAAAAGAAAGACGAATCTGAAAATATTTCTGATAATTATGCTGAAGATATTGTAGATAAACATGACCAGTTAGAAAAAGAAGATAATGATAATACCGTTATCAATACTGAAACGTCGTTAACTACATTATCAGAACAATCTCCTATTAATGATCTTACTGCTCTTGAAATTCAAGACATTGAAGGGATAGGTCCTACAACTGCTAAAAAACTTAGAGAAGCAGGAATTTTCTCAGTTATGGATCTTGCTGTGGCTGGAGTTGAAGATCTAGCCGTAGATATTAATGCATCAAAAGAAAGTGCAGCTTCATTCATAATGGCAGCACAAAAACTCTTAAGAGAATCAGATGTTCTTGATAAAGAATTCATCACTGCTGATACGGCGCTTAAGAAAAGAAGATCGTTGTTACGATGTTCTACTGGTTCAAGTATGCTTAATGATCTATTCTTGGGAGGCGTAGAAACGCAGGCAGTTACTGAACTTTATGGCGAATTTGGTTCGGGCAAATCACAGATATGTCATACCATGTGTATTACTGCAGGGCAGGCAATAGAATCAGGTGGATTAAACAGTGGTGTTATTTATATTGATACTGAAGGAACATTTAGACCTGAAAGACTGGAGCAAATATCTAGTAGTAGAAACATAGATCCGGTAAATGCACTGCAAAATGTAGCCGTGTGCAAAGTCTACAATAGCGCGCATTTAGAATTAATAGTTAAAAATCTTGGAAAATATATTGATGATTACAAAGCAAAACTAGTAATCGTGGATAGTATAATTTCATTACACCGAGCAGAATTCTCTGGTAGGGGAACGCTTGCTGATAGGCAACAAAGACTTAATTCTATTATGCACAAGCTTCTTAGAATTTCAGAAATTTATAATATTGCAATAATAGTTACAAACCAAGTGCAGTCTGCTCCAGATACATTCTTTGGTGATCCGACAAAACCCACTGGTGGAAATGTAATTGGCCATGCTTCAACTTATAGAGTATATTTAAGAAAATCTGGTGAAAACAGGATAGCAAAAATGATTGACTCTCCGTATCATCCATATAGTGAAGTAAGGTTTACCATCAATGAAAAAGGAACAGATAACATAGATGAGGGCAAAAAATCTAAAAAAGAATAATTCAATTTTTATTTTTACGATTAATCAGAAAAAATCAAGATATACAAGAAAAGTTTACAGGCAATGCATTAGAACAGGGCGCATATAACAAACCTCTCAATTATTTTCAGGTTTGTGTTTTTCATTATAATGCTGTAAATATTCAGATTCATTTTCAAATGGTTTATTACATTTACTGCACATGACAGGTTCATCTTCATAATTGTTATTTTCCATTTCTAATTCTAACCAATAGAACCAAATGGTGATTTAAGAATTTAGGGTTGGTGCCTAGGCGGACCGTCTCTTATTTTGAATGAACCACGTTAGCATGTTCGTAAGATGAGACGAGTTGTGGGATGAACAACTAGTCTACGGCAAAGGATATCTTAATACAGGTTCGATATTTTGTTATTTTTCCTGAGGTGGGATCTATATTAGCAGTCATATCAACAACTTCTATACCATGTATCCCATGTAGTGTCTTCTTTGCTTCATCTACTGCAACTTGAGCTGCATCTTCCCATCCCTTGTCCGAAGTACCTATTATTTCGATTATCTTTGCAACATGATGAGTCATAACGAAGATAATGCACTGCATTTGTTATAAGGCTTTATAGAATTCATACAAACAAAACAAGCAATAGTTAGAAAACAGACAAAACACAATCGGAAGGCAACAATTAATTAAAAGTGATGCATAATACATTTTGATGAGCCAGCACAAAAGTAGAAAAGCGAGGATTTCGGGAAACGTTCCTGTTTTGCATTCTATTTATTTTATGTTGTTGGTAGTACTGTTAGCCGCTCAACTAATCAATGGATTCCACATCTTTGCATATGATCTTAAGGAGATTGGCAATGCTTTGTCTGAAGGCGGACAAATATGTCCACTTGAATCTGAATGTGATAAACAGAAGGAAAATCAGACGGATGCTCATAATATGACCCAGAACGCTCCAAGTGCTGGAAATACATATAACGAACAAAATTCAATAGCTAATTCAATAACAAATAATTCAAACCGTTCCCAAAATGAAACCAATCTAGCTAATGGTACTTTGCTTAATGGTGAAATCAAGAATTCAATCCAGGACACAATAAGTATTACAACTGATAAATCGACTTACAATCCAGGAGAAATAGTTAGTATCTCGATAGCCAATAATGGCTCAGAACAACTAACATTTCCAAATTCTGCATTGGGGCTCACCATAAGAAATCTGGCAACTAATGAGTTGTATCCAATTCTATCTTCGCAGGTAATTACAATTCTTGGTCCAGGTGATTCAAAATCCCTCAGGTGGGATCAAATGGGTATTGATGGAACTCAGGCACCTTCAGGAAATTATACTGCTTCTGTGAATTCAGATATTAATACCGCTGAAACCACTTTTTCAATTAGATAACCATACTTGTGTTCCCGCTGATTCATTCAATTATTGGACTGTAAAACAGTAGATAATTTTTAATTGCAAACCTTCCAGAGATATCTCACTTTAAGAAATATCTTACTTTAACGGGCCCGGAGGGCTTCGATCCCTCGATCTGTGGTTCCGAAGACCACCGCGATATCCTGGCTACGCTACGGACCCTTTGTTTCTAACTTTAAAATTAATTCCAAGTTCTATATCAATTGAACTAATCTATATTTGAGAATAGAAATGAGCCAGAAAATCAAATAATAACAATCAATTTATTATCTCAAATATTTCTCAGTAATTGTAATTAATTGAAGATATCGAAGAGAATATCCAATGTAGAATATGCTATAAGAGATATAACTTTACATGCAAGACAATATGAAAAGGCCGGTAAAAAAATAATCTACTTGAATATTGGTGATCCAGTAAAGTATGATTTTCCAACTCCAGATCACATAAAGAGAGCATTATTAGATGCAGTTTCAAGCAATCTCAATTATTATGCAGATTCAGAAGGGATCTTAGAATTAAGGGAGGCAATAGTAGACAAAGAATCGCAAAAGGGACTCTCTGTTAATGTTGAAGACGTTCTTGTCACTAATGGTATTTCTGAAGGACTAGATATGGTAGCTGCCTCTATAGTGGAACCAAATTCAGAGATTTTAATGCCTGGACCATATTATCCGCCTTATGCCTCATATGTAAAATTTTATGGAGGCAAACCAATTGAATTTAGAATTACAGAAGAAGGGGCGCCTGATCTTGATGATATCAAGTCAAAAATTACACCAAAAGCAAGAGCTCTTTGCATAATAAATCCGAATAATCCTACCGGTGAGGTATTTAACAGCAAGAACCTTAAACAGTTAATTGATGTAGCTGCCGAGCATGATATGTACATTCTATGCGATGAAATCTATGATAAACTAATATTTGATCGGGAGTTTACCGGCATTGGTAAAGTGGCAAAAGATGCACCGGTGATATTACTTAATGGTTTCTCAAAAGTTTATCTCATGACAGGTTGGCGCTGTGGATATATCTGTATGAATAGCGATTGTCAAAAATTAGAAAATATTAGAAACAATATTCCAAAACTGGCTAGAGTTCGTATTGCTACTAATCTTCCAGTACAAAAGGCTGCAGTAGCAGCCCTGCGAGGACCGCAGGAATATATCGCTGAAACTGTAACTAAATTAAAGAAAAGAAGAGATTTAGTAGTGAAGCGCCTGAACGAAATAGATGGTATCTCCTGTAAGTTGCCAAACGGTGCATTCTATACATTTCCAAAGATTCTACATAACCATTGGAAAGATGACAAAGATTTCGTTCTTGACCTACTAAACAAAACCGGTATTCTGACGGTGCACGGTTCTGGTTTCGGGGAATTGGGAAGGGGTCATTTTAGAATCGTTTATCTTCCAAAGGAGCAAGTGCTTGAAGAAGCAATGGACAAGCTAAGTGATTTTGTCAATGGTAGTAACTGAAATTGAAATTAAGTGCTTCTTTCACTCAAACTGATAAGCTTAATTAAAATTTTTTGTATCATTATCCAAATTATCCAGATTCCTCATATTTCTAAATTTACCCCAATATAGTAATATACCACCACCAATCAGCATTGCTATCACAAATTTCTCATTTGTCATTGAATTGTTCGTATAATTATCAAGATAGAAACCAACAGACAAATGTGTTGAATAAAGATAAAAGTTCCTCAATGCAATAACTGTAGCCATTACAATAAAAAGTATTCCCATACCGTACATCCAATTTTTGGCCTGCTTACCATTGACATTTCTTTTTGGAAAGGGATTCAAGTAAGCTTTATTCCAGGGTGTTTGATCTTGTTCTTTTTGGATGCGTTCAGTAACATAGGAGTCAGTACCTCTGCCTGATAGCTGATAGACAATGATCCAAGATATAGGGGTCTGAGGCCCTTTATTTCTCCTATCAATTGATTTAGTTTTGTAATGGCATCCTGATCGTCACCACAAACAAATGTATCAGAATCAAGGCTTTCATTAATATTCTTTAATTTCACCTCAGATATTGTATGGAATGCAGAAACAACTTTCTTGCCTGGAAGATTTTCTGCCAAAATGTGTGCTGCAGATTTCATACTTTTTTCAAATGGGATATAAGTAAAACCCGCATCGTTTCTTTCCATAGGAACAATTGGAGAAACTATTATGCATTCATTTCTTATGTTATTTGAAATAGAATCACAAGTTAATTTTATTGATTCATACGGGATAGACAGTATCAAGATATCTGTATCTATTGCAGAAGAAATGTAATCAGCACCTTTGATAGTTCCTCTCATGCTATTTCCATAAGATGAAACTGCTGTATTCATATACTGTTCTGCTGATCTTATTGCTTTTTCTGCATCGCGAGATCCTATGATAATATCATGATTTACAACCCATCTGAGAGCAAATCCTTCTCCCATTCCACCGGTGCCGCCAATTATTGAAATCTTCATTATTTATATGTCATAAAGTGTCGGAAGGTCCTAATTAAGGTTATAATCTAGACTGCAAGTTTGGACTGAAAACTAAAAAGTAAAATGTAAATGATTAAAATTGTTGGAATCTGTGAAATGAACGACGGAAAAACAAATTTAAGACTTGATTTATTTTATTTGAGTTGTTTTGCCGCTTATAGTCTTTGTACGCCATGGAGAAGCAGACAACAATGTCAAACGACTTCTAGTGGGGCGACACATAGAATCACATCTCACAGAATGTGGAATGCAGCAGGTCAAAGATACCGGCCAACATCTAAGAGAACTGAAGATTGATAGAGTGTGTGTCAGTCCAGTAACGAGAGCTGTTGAAACTGCCAAGATAATTTGTGAAATAAATGATTTGCAATACCAAATTGATGAAAGGTTGTACGAAATTGAATTGGGAGACCTGGTGGGAATGAATTATGACGATGTTATCGAGAAGCACGGAAATCTTTTTTTGAAATTTTATAGCGGAGATGATCCAATTCTCGACAGCTATGGTATCGAAAGCTTTTCAGCAGTCAAAAAAAGAATCCAGAATTTACTTGATGAAACTATGAAAAAATATCCCGATAAGAACTTGTTATTTGTTACGCATTTAGATCCAATCAAAGCAGCGATATCCATAATGTTGGGTCTTCCTCCCGAGAGTCTGTATGGATGGCATATACGTAATGCCTCAATGACTATTCTAAACCATGAAAATGGGATCCTTTCACTTTCAGGGGTTAATGTCATGGGATTTCATAGATATATTGATGAATGATTACAATTACGTCTTGCAAAAACCTTAAATTAGATACAGGTGAGTAGTGACCTCGGACAAGGAAATTTGATGTCACCAAAATCAAATATATGGCTACTACTTTTGTTGTTCTCGCCTCTTGTTGTGATAGTTCTCTCTTCATTTGATACTGTTTTTGCTCAAGAATCAGAAGAATACGTTATCAGACGAGTTGAAATTTGGGCATTATTCTACAGACTTATGGTTGCGGCTTTTGTTGTTGGAGCTGTAGTTCAAGGTACTATAGTATATGTGTGTTGGCGCTTTAGAGAAAGTCACAAGAAAAACAAGATAAGGGAAATAGAGGGTGTTTAAGGATGGGTCATGCAACAATTGAATGGGTATATGTCGGTGTTGTAATATCACTACTCACATGGGTAGGAGTGGAATCTTGGAATGTTGAAAGGATAGTTGAGCATGTTCCAGCCGAGGCCCAAACGATTAAGGTCATAGGTCAACAATGGTTCTGGACTTTTGAACATCAAGATGGCAAAAAGGAAACTGGTGAACTTCACGTGAAACAAGGAGTTCCCTATAAATTTGAGCTTGTTTCAAAAGACGTTGTTCATGATTTCAATGTACCTGATTTTACTATCCTAATGGATGCTGTTCCCGGCAGGGTAAATGTCGTATGGAATCTATTTGACAAACCGGGCGAATTTAATATCCAATGTAGAGAATATTGCGGATTTGGACATGCTACTATGAAAGCAAAGCTATTTGTTGAACCACAAACCGTCGAAGCAGCACAAGCCCCAAATGCAACTTCAGCACAAGCCCCAAATGCAACTTCAGCACAAGCCCCAGCTACAGCAGGTCCACCTGGAACACCACTAACAATACTCGAAGGATCTTCAGTGCAAGGAAGTCCAAGTTATGATCCAGCTACGCTTACGGTAAAGAAAGGCGACAAGATAACAGTAACTAACAAAGATACTTTGCCTCACACAGTTACAAGTGGAACAGGACCAACTGAT
>DASPFY010000048.1:0-11226 GCA_035620895.1 Nitrososphaeraceae archaeon | reverse complement strand
AAAGACCAGAACAGAATTATGACAAGAAAATTTCAATTGAGAGACTGTTATTCGCAATATCAGTTGAATTCTCCAAATTAAAAATTGCTACTCTGGAAAAAGACATCGACCCACCTGTCATAATTGGGACAAAAAAAGTGGAACTAAAGAATTTTGGCTCTTCTCACCGATAAGTTAATTAGCATTTATTCCTAGATGATACCTTAGTTGGTATAGATATTTTTAAATTGACGTCTTGTTTGTCTATATCTGCGAAAATAAGCCGTTTGCTTATAAAACAAAGCAAAACGAGTTCTGTGGGATTTGAACCTTGCTGGTAAGTCGGGTTAGCTGAATAAATAAAGTCCATCAGAATTCGATTTGATTAGATATTTGGATTCGTAATGTTCCTGATAACGGATTCGGTGGGAACCATGTGGAATTTAACAAAAAGATGTAAATTTTAGTTCGGGTTCGGTAGAACTGATAATGCTAGAATTACGAATTATGAAACTTATAATTAGTTCGTTTAAAAGATCAGAAAATACTAAGATATTTTATAACGAGCAAACATTATGAACATCTGCAATAAATAAATCGTTATCGTATTTATTAGCCAACTCTGAATTGTATTGATTTGATGAAAGTAAATATCAATACATCTTTATTGTGCAGGATAGTACTATATTTAGAACAATTTTGGAAAGAAATAAGTGCGATAAGTGTAACTTGACAATTCATCCTAATTTCATAGGTAATCATAAATGTGATCATCAAAACTGCCCAATTTGCAAAAGTCCTATTACACCTTCAGAGTATTGGTTCCACGTAAGATCACACCCGGGCCATGAAAATGATAGTCCACCACCGCCAAAAGTAAGTACGTTTGAGAATAGACGAAACGCAAGCTATTCCGGTTATGGCAATTATCGTAGAAACTAGTGAGGAATTATCTCATTTTAAAAGCAATCAAAGTAATCCGTGTTCGGTGGAACTCATAACGTAGAGTTCTAAAAGTTGAACCCACCATTTTTTATCTTATTGTATTCTTGACTCTCTTATTGGAGTTTGTAGAAGCTCTCCAATTTCGTTATGCATCTTCAAGAGGTTAAATCCTTTTTCAGTGGTTGTGGAACAGGTGGTACCATAACTGGTACTGCGACATTTTTGAAACAGATGAATAATAATATTCGAATTGTTGGTATCCAAGCCCAACAGAATCACCTTCTTCAAGGATTGAGAAATTTTGAAGAATCTGCCAAACCAGAATTATTCATACGCAGAGAGGATGTTGTTGACCAAATGGTTACAGCGACCAACACAGAATCCTTTGATTGTGTAAAAGAGTTGTTGTTCCGTGAAGGACTTTTTGTCGGACCTTCTTCAGGTTCTGTTTTGTCGGCGATGATAACAGTAGCAAAGTCGATTAAGGAGGGAGTGTTGGTAGGAATATTTGCAGATGATGGGAGAAAATTCAAAAATCTATACTCTCAACTCAACTTGCTTGGGGCCGACCAATATCGTGAAGCGGAAAGAAACCTCCCGCCTCTCGCGTATATCCCTCGTACTTAAGACCTTGGGGTCGATTTACATGTCTCCTGTACATTACTATCCCCTTCGGAGCTTTTGGCTATGACGCTAGACACATCGTTGCATATATTGGCTAGGAATTAGCGTTGGATATATTCCTTCTTGTATAACGGCGTACAAAAACTGTCCGTATTAGCTGCTGCTTTTTTGATATTTTTTTCCGCCAATAATCACTGTCATTTCTAACTGAATTATTTTTTAAATGATCTTAAAATAGCATTTATCTAGTCAATGTGAATAAGGAATATTGAGAGCGATATTAGAATGGAAAAAATTGGAGACCTCGCAGAAGAACCAGAGTGGGTTTCAAACAGTAAAGTTACATGGATTGATGTTAAGAACCCTACAAGAGGAAAACTCAAAGTTCTTGAGGCTCATTATTCCTTCCACGAACTAAATATCGATGATTGTTTCTCCAAAATTCAAATACCAAAAGTTGACAGCTATGAGAGTCAAGTTTTTGCAATTCTACATTTTCCCACTATCGATAGAGAACAAAGTGTTCCAAAATCCACACAACTCGCAATATTTGCAGGGCCCGACTATTTGATAACAGTTCAACAAGATGGATTAAAACCCGTATCAGAAATGTTTCAAATTTGTAAGACTAACATTGTGCAACGCGATTCTTTGATGGGAAATTCTCCAGGATATCTACTTCACAGAATTATAGATATGTTGGTAGATGATTTGCTCCATATCCTAATAAAAGTGGAGGGCAACTTAGATGGTATCGAAGACCTTGTCTTTGATGAAAAGACAGCAGTGGCAAAAGAAATTTCCATGCTGAGAAGGGAGATAACGGCACTGAGAAGAATCGTATATCCTCTAAAACGAACTGTGTTGGCAATTAGTAAAGAAATACAAAGGTTCTCTGAAGAAGACCTTTCACCATATTTTGATGATGTGAGCGATCATATTGATAAGGCTATAGAAGCCGTGGACGAATCGAAAGAAACGATTGATATATTCAAAGACACCGATTTTATGCTTAGCACTGAAAAATCTAACAAAATTCTTGCCGTTCTAACAATACTGTTCACACTATCGATACCTGCAACCGTTATTGCTGCTTACTATGGAATGAATGTCAATTTTCCTGGGGGTAATGAGACGGGTTCGACCATTTTTCTTGGGCCATATACGACATTTATTATAGTAATAATATCTTCATCGGTTCCGGTAGCTATTATGATGTATTGGTTTAAAAGACAGGAATGGCTAAGTTTCTAAATTGCGGCTAATGAGATCCTATTGCAAATAATAAAAATCCGCATCTAATTATTTTTCAGTTCCAATTTTTTCTGAGATTCTTCAGAATGAACATGATTTGTAAATTGGTTTATTATACCTATTATAATACCGGTTCATATCTGCTTGGTCCCAATCAGTGTAGGTTCTATGTTACTCGTAGTAACGATTAGGTCGGGTTCGGTGGGACTGATAACGCTAGAATATGATTGGAGAACCCGAACCTCTAATCACAAAAAAATTTTAAGGAACTTCTAATTCCATATCATCCAAATAGTCCTCGATGTCATCATCTAGATTATTACAGTGGTCATGAACTTCTTCTACCAAGTCATCGAGATATTTATCAATCCAATCTTCGAACAAACCATTTGCAATACCGTCTTCTCCTAGGTTGTCTTCTATGTCTGTCCTTTCGTCTGAATCGGTAGTTGCCAATAATTGGTCCCAAGTTATAATGTCTATAGCAAGGTCTTTGCAGTCGACTCTAACTGTGTCGTGTTTTGCATATACAGAATTAAAACCATTGCCGAATACAGTGATTGTCAACAAAATTCCAACTCCTATTGCAACGGTTAACTTGACTTCTTTCATTGAGACTCTTAGCATAAGGTTTTGCTTATATGACTTCCTTATTGACGGAACAGTTATCAGCTAATAAGTATTGCATAGTTGTACTCGCAATCTACACTAGAATCAAAGACTTGATAACTTAATACTCTAGTGAATAAAGTGGGATTTGACCTTACCATTTAAGGGATTTCAGCTAAGACTTTTTCAACTAAACTTTTGGCAAACCAGTATACGTAGTAGTCCCAAGCGGCTGTGAATTATTTTGACACGATTTTGGCACCTGTTTCGAAAAACAGAATCTAATCACAAGAGTAAATGATACAATAACAGGTTCTGTGGGATCTGAATCTTGCTTATAGAAGGGTTCAATTAATGTATGATAACGATGTGGATGTCCAAAGCGTGTGAATTGATATTGACACATATTTGGCCCAATTCAAAAATTAATTCTGCTAAAACTCGGTCGTGTCATCATTAAAAATACCGAACAATATTCAAACATTAAAAATACCAAATGGTTGATATTTGTAAAAAAGATGCTTTACTAGGCTTAAAGTGGTCGCTTCAGCTCATATTAATTATGTGGAGACTGCGTCGTAATGTATGGTTAAATAGAAATCTTCTTGTAGGTTACAGCAGTTTTAAATATTTGTGCATTTTGTCAAAGCAAGTTAATGAAATAAGGCCTTTTTTAGTCATTTCTATTCTAGCTGCGTCACTACTTATCTTTACTTACTCAGAGATTAGTTATGTCAACGCGCAGAATATGACGAATTCCAATACGACACGAGTAGGCATGTTTAATGCCACAGGCGATGGAAACATGACTAGTGGGAATGAAACAACATCAAATGGGCAGACAGCCCCAGCGTTGAGAGAAGGTGATAACAGGGGAAGCATTGCAGAGGCGCCGAATAAATGCTTAGGCTCAGCACTCTGTCCAGACTAGTAACCAAATTTCACATAATTTTTAATAAGTTAACATTGCCAACACAGAAGATATTGATATTGATACTTTAAGTGAAAACGCTCAGGTGAACTCGGAGGCATGTGTGACTATATCAGTGCTAGCAGCAGATTTGTGATTTATGAATGTAATATTTAGCGTTACGTTTTGTAAAAACAACCTACTATCAAACACTTAATTATTTTATCATCTTAATTATTTCTATTTACTCAACATGTTTCTTCCAAGTCTTCATATTGTAAAGAATTCTGGTCAAGCATGTACGGCATACCATAAGCATAATTTTTCAGTCGTGACCTTCAACAATTATTGTTACTCCATTTCACTTCCTGAGAGTAAATTGCGTTTGTACTAATCTATTACTTGTTCAACATGCAGCATGAACTTTAGTAAAGTCTAGGAAGGTCGCGTATCTGGTCAATGCAGCAGCTAAGCAAAGATAGCCGCTGTTGTAGAATAAATTCCATATCCACACCTCATTCTGAATTGTCAAGTTTAATGCAGAAATATACGCAAAGCCACTATCCCCTATTGCAAACAGAATCATTGATAGAGACAATAATATCCAGGAAATATCTTCTTGTTGTTCTGCACTCGATTTGTGTTCGAATGTTGCAGGATTTCTCCGTAACCAGAAAATTAAAGCGGCAGGAACAAGCAATATGGCGTCTAGTACTGGATATCCTAATGTAAGTATTGTTACAGATACCTGTTGTTTTTGAACTGTAAGTAGATTTGATACACTCAATATAATTAATATGATGTATGTTAACGATATCGTGACTATCATTGAAATTATGGCAACATTGCTAAATTCCAGCTGTTTCCTGAAAAGATATAACAATCTGTACAAGAAATAACCAAAAAATGCATATCCAATTAACCACAATATGTCGGGTACAGACGGTGCAGGAGATTGTTGCTCATAAAAAGACCAAGTTAATTGTGCCACAAACCAGAGAGCCAAGAATATACAAATTGAAAAATGTATGATATTTTCACGAATAGGAGACTGATGAGGAACATACTTATCCTGATTTGTTTTATATTTATACACCATAACCAATGCTAGTGCCAAAGCTATTCCCGACGTGACACTTGTTGTAAGTTTAGCGAAGTAAAATCTATTACTTCCATTGGAGAAAATGATAAAAGAGTTTGCAATGACTATCGATATAACCAATAGTACTACTAACATCCTGTTTCCGTGATGTTTCGGAATAGGACTAGACAACTTTGAACATTATTTTTAATTACTTTTAAACAATGCTCACTCTTTAATCACTGACCATTAGGTAAGTCTATCATCTATGATTTAGATAGTTACTGCTAGTCAATAATACAGAAAAACTTGATAATGTTTCTTGAATATCAGGAGTCCAGAAATTCTATTCACTCCAATGCTTTGTCTAATGCTCTTAATCCCATCCACCATTATCGAAGGAATCAGAGTAGCTCCAACCTGAACATCCGATGAGTATTGACATTAGAAGCTAGTTATGCAATAAATGCAATTATACTTGTTTATCAATTTAGAAAGTCAAGTCATGAAGGGTCCGGTGGTTCTAGGCAACCTAGTAGTTCAATAAATAGACTCGATAATTAGTGATATTCTACAGCCGAGCTATAAACTTAACTACTTAACTAATTTTAGATTCATGGGAAATATGGATAAAAAATAAGAAATAACACTATTTCAAGGTGTCGACTATTTTTCTGGTTTCATCAAGACTAAATGCTTTTAGAGTCGTAACACGCACATTGCCTAATGCACCAGTAGCAAGTGATACTGACATTGCTATTTCATCGGTAGGTAATTCTGCGGTTACCACGATGTCGTATTTGCCAAAGGTATAGAATATTGCGGTTAATTTACCACCTTTCTTCTCAAGATATTTTCTAAAAGATTCAGCACGCCTAATTGTATCCTTTACATTTTTAATTCCTTGGTCAGTCCATCTTACAAGTAAAACATATTGTCCCATTTCCCTTATTAGATTTTGGAGTATTTATGAATGTTGATTTGGTTAATATGATGTCGCATAGTTGGAAGATAAGAAATGGACTCGAATCAATCTAAACATGTTATTATAATAGCTATTATTATGTTAGTAATCATAGTAAAGCTTAGGTCGGGTTCGGTGGAACTGATAATGCTAGAATTATAAAGAGAACCTTTTATATTCTGGGGTTGGTCCTTTGTGAATCAAATTTGACACGATTTGGACACCTGTTTCCAAAAACAAAATCTAACAACGTGAGGAAATAATAGATTAACTGGTTCCGTGGGATTTGAATCTTGCTTATAGAAGGGTTCAATTAATGTATGATAACGATGTGGATGTCCAAAGCGTGTGAATTGATATTGACACATATTTGGCCCAATTATGGGACAATAATTGAGATTTAAGTCCCTTAAACTTAATTATCGATTATTTAAATAGTCACTAAGTTTTTGACTAAAAATAGAAAATAGCTCAAAACTTGTACCCAATATTTCGTAGAAATTTTTTTCTTTCATCTATGTCATCGTCTGTTTCTATACCCTTTGGTTTAAATCCATCAGCAACACCTAGTATTGCTCTTCCTTGTTCTGTATCAACAAATAGTATTTCTACGGGATTAGCGGTTGCACAATAAACGGTCACTATTTCAGGAACATCTTTCAACCTAGGTAGTATGTTTATTGGAAACGCATCCTTTAACAAAATCACTAGACTATGTCCTGCAGAGATACTGTAGGCATATTCAGTTGCAACCTTTTCCAAAACTCCATCATTACCTGCATGCCTTACCAGACAAGGACCACTCGCTTCACAGAAGCCACATCCAAACTTTATACCTGGAACACAGTTAATTAAGCACTCTGAAACATCCTCGATTGTTTTTATGAAATGGCTTTGAGCCAAGATGAATTGAACATCACTAGGAGGTTCTATCTTTAATGACTTGATTTCCATATAAGCCATCATTATCGATTCTATGCTTTATCTTTTCAATCTCAACTAATTCATATGGAGGCCATCCTTTTACGATATTCACGTAGGCAGAAATCTAATTGAATCAACAACTGAGATATATTTTCTATTTTGGGATAAAACCCTAAGATAAGCGCGGTGAGTGGGATTTGAACCTTGCTGGCAGAGGGGTTCAATTAATGTAAATATAATGACGGGGAGGCTCGGAGGTTCGTAAATCATTTTTGACCCTAAAAAGCAGTTCAAAATAGATATTAACTTTACCAAAACAGGAAATGCAGATGGTTATCTCCGGCTCCGTTGGCCCCGTTGGGATTCGGACTATGCAGGTAGACGAGTTCTGTTCCGATGTATTTTATGTTTTTGCTTTTTGCTTTGAGTATTGGAAAGTCAGGAATTCTTTGAAATGTTTGTCATTAAATATGCACTTGCTTTATTATTGTCTAATTTCTGAATACCTTCGTAGTTCCACTGGTTTGGCTAAGATAGATGCCATCTGTTCTACCGCTGAGGTAATATATGGTTGCTTAAGATGCACATCAAGTGATTCATTATCAACCCATATCTCATCAAACATTAGTTCGTCTGGATTATCGATTGAACGATGCAGAACATATGCTATGTTGCTTTCCTCCTTGCGTGTAGGTTCTATTACGCTAATCAAAATGTCCTGTAGTTTATCACCAAAGCCATTTTTTGCTAAATGGATAGCTATAAGCCTGACCGAGTTACTGCCTCTTCTCTTAAATTTTTCAATGTCAGTAGTTTCCAATTCTTTCTAACTGATAATACTAATTCATAGTAATAAACAGTAGCATATCATAAACGGAAATGAGTTACATCCATCTGCACGATACCCGCATTTATTACACTGTTTCTATTACCGATGCCTATACCGGTAAGCCTAGATGTTTAACGAAATTCAGTCTAAATATATTATCTTTGATGGATACCCACACTCGTGTCATTATATTAAAAGCTCGCGCGAATCTGTAACTTATAAGCTTCTGCATTAGAAAACACTAATCCATGCAGGAAATGAGTTTACCCGAAAAATAAAGAAATGACTATGCGATAAATAAATCCTAGAAAAGATTGCTAAAGAAATCAAGGCCCTCAATACTGGTTATAGGTGGTAGCTTTGCTGGATTAACAGCAGCTTTTGAAATCAAAAGAAAGCTAAAAGATAAAGTGGATGTGAGGTTGATAGCCAGACAAGAACAGTTTGTTTTTATACCATCTTTGATTTGGCTTGTACCTGGATGGAGACGCTCAGAACAAATAACATTTGATTTAAAACATCCGCTAGAATCAAAGAATATTGAATTTATTTGTGCTCGTGTGGACCAGATTTTACCTGAGCATAATAGAATCAATACAACTTCGGGAAATTATGAATATGATTATCTTGTTATCGCAACCGGACCTTACTTTGACTGGGATGAAGTTTCTGGCATGGGACCAGATAAAGGGTATACAGAGTCTATATGTTCACTACCACATGCAATAGAAGCAAGAAAATCGTGGAACAAATTTCTGAATGAACCTGGACCCGTTGTATTGGGCTCTACTCAATTTGCAAGTTGTTTTGGAGCTGAATATGAGATTGCTTTTAACATAGATAGGGCACTACGGGAGTCGAAGGTTCGCAAGAAGACACCAGTAACTTTTATCACAGCAGAGCCTTTTTTGGGTCACTTTGGAATTGGAGGAATGGGGAAAGGTCAAAAGATGGTAGAATGGTTCTTCAAGAAACTCGATATTAACTGGATTACCAATGCATGGATAGAAAAAGTTACTCAAAATGAGATATATCTTAAGGATGGAAAAACCATACCATTTAAGTTTGCCATAATTATTCCGCCATTTAAAGGTGTTCAAGCTGTTAGAGACTCAGTTGGACTAGGAGATGAAAGGGGATTCATACCTGTTAACGTAAATTATCAACACAAAACTTTCCAGAATATTTATGCAGCGGGTGTAGCAGTTGCAGTGAAGCCACCTGCTAAGACCCCTGTACCATGCGGTGTACCAAAAACAGGTTATATGTCAGAAGTGATGGCTAAGGTTGCAGCTCATAACATAATTTACAACATCACTGGTGAAAAAAAGACAGAGGAGCTACCATTTCCAAATATCCGTGGCCTATGTATTATGGATGCAGGTAAACAAGGTGTAGTGATGATTTCAGACCATATATTTGCCCCACGAAAGTACGAACTACTTATTCCTGGACCTTGGTCACATTGGGCAAAAATAATTTTTGAGAAGTACTTTATGTGGAAACTGAAAAGAGGAATGACTTACTTGCCTTGACGTAACTAGAGACTGCTTTCAATAACAATGATAAGTTAATATCTTGTGTCAATACTTCTGTGTCATGAGCGATAAGATACCAATAGATGCGGTTACCCTAAACGAGCTATTGAGCAGACCGATAATAGTTAGAATTGTGACTATTCTAGATATAACAAGCCTTTCAATACTAGAGCTTCTTGAATATGGTTTAACTCTCAAGGACATTAACTTCTCAATGGCAAATGGAGTGATTGCTTATGACAAACCAACAAAGCGAGTAAGCATTGAAGAAACTGCACTTGGGATTCCCCTAAGCGGAGATTACTACTACAACTTTCTGAATAGCAAAGTAAAATTGACAGAGCTTGGTCTATACATTTTAGATACCATAAAGAGGAATCAATCAGAATTTAAGTCGGCTGTTCCCAATGAGCAAAAACCTTCTAATGGAAACCCACGTCATCCTTCAACAATTTCCTAACTTGGACAAGTAATTCATCACTCCTCAAAGTGCGTAACTATCTTAATTCGAGCAGTTATGATTATCGGTAATACAATACTGCTGCTAATTCAGTTTATGGTTGCTTCAACATTAATCCGGTGAGACATGCTGTATATGGCCGGGCACCTTTCTTCGGCCATATGTAGCAATTGTTGCAATTCAGATTTGTCTGCATTATCGCTAACTGCATCTATGTTAAAAGTTATACCTTCAGAAATGGGTTCATCAGCTACGTCAAAAGTCTTTGCAAAATTAATTTTGCATTCTACATTCGCGGTTAGCTTGGTGAGCCTTATGCCCCGGCCAGCAGCAACTGTTACGAAGGTCGCGATAAAACAAGATGCTAAACCCGCAACACAATATGCCATTGGACCCAATCTATTTCCATTCCCACCAAGGAATGATGGCGAATCTATTTCAATAATTTGCTTACCATTTTCGTAAGAAAGCTCTGTCTTGAACTGGTAACCGGTCGCTGAATCAAGAATCCATTCTCCTTGCAACCTGACTGGCTTCCTAAGTGTAGACTTGTCTTTCTTTCCCATAGCTGTGGTATGAGATATCTTATCCATATCGACATTGTTTATGATTTGTGTCATTGGTATAACAAACAACTTAAATGAATTTAGTAGTATCGGTTAAAGACTATCAAAAGCTAGTTTGAAGTAATCACTACCACCCACATGTTGTTAACATGTATACCATCTGTGTTATGTTATCTCACTTTTTAAACGAATGAATCCAATTAGAGGATTAATGGTAGAAATGTTGCCAGTGGTTTGTGAACCATTTTTGACATGTTTTTTAGGTCTGTCCTGCTTTAACCTGCAAAATTCATTCCAAATCTAAATATTTGCTGGAAATTAGACTTTCTTCAGCTGAATTTATCTCATTGGGTATACTAAAGCCAACGGGGAGAATCTGTTTGGCGTATGGATTATAAATTACCCAAATTCCGTTTTTTGCCTCAGGAACCCCGTTGATTTCAGTTACATATGCATTCGTAATAACTACAGCATTTATTGAAGAATTAGCTTTAAGGAATTTATCTACATGTACTCTTAAATTATCCAAATCAACTATTTTCA
>DASPFY010000047.1:0-19641 GCA_035620895.1 Nitrososphaeraceae archaeon | reverse complement strand
GCGTTATCAGGAGCTACCTGAACTTCTTTTTCTGATGCGATTAAGGTTACGTGTTTGACCTCTCCTTGTCCTTGATCTTCTGTTTCCTGCGCATGTACCGCATTGTTCCCTGAAAAATACGGAACCAAAGCAATACTGCTTACAAGCAGGAAGCTAGCTACTAGTGAGCTTGCCAGTATTAAAGTACGATTCATTAGCGCATTGTATAGGTATCCACTATAAATATTATTCTGAGATAAAAATAAAATATTTTAATTTAGATTAGAATTTTATTGAAATTATACGTTTATTTTAAAAATATGTATATATTTAATCTAATTACGGTAAGAAAACAATTCTTTGAAGAATACTCATTTACAAGCTATAATATCTGCTAAAAAAACAAAACTCACCAATTGCATTTTATGCAATAAGCGGCACATTGATAAATTGATAACCCAAGAATATCACTCATCTTTTAGTAACCTCTTCATTTCTTGATAATCTTCTTTACTTATTTCGCCTTTGGCGAACCTAATTTTAAGAATGTGTAAAGGATCGTCAGTTCCAATTATTACTGATTTATTCAAAAGATTGGAGGGAATTGAGGTGCTTGTCTTACTTTTCATAGTATCAATCGCTTCACCACTGTCCCCTACTACCGAAACATTATTTTGAACTTGAGGTTTTCGGACAAGATAACATTCTTTGCACAACATAAGATTGCGATTCCAACTAATTCTAGCAGAATATTTTCTAATACCTAGTTTCTTTTGGCAGATGCAACAATAGTTCTTTTCATGACTTGATAAAAGTGAATAACACGATTCGCACAATTCGCTATGTGTTGCCCATCCTATAGACGGAATGTACCTAGATAGGCCTAGTTTGAATTTTTTCTTACATATTGCGCATTTGTCCTGATCCTCGAATTTTATGTCAGCATCTTGCCCCACAATCGGCAAGAGCAAATTAAAAAGACTATCGGCAAATTTTCTATCCAAACCTCGTTTTGAATAATCATATATCTCGACTCCAGTTGGTTTATCTTTTAGAATAATTTGAAAATTGATTCCAGATTGGTTTTGAGTTCCGAACACAGATTTCCCTACTATGTTATGCCTTTGCCTGTCAGCATATCTTATTTCCGCATTTTTCTTGCAACACTCAAGTACAGTGTTAAAAAGATCATAATTGATATCAGAAAATGATACTGATGCTTTTATAGTCACATAATAGAGTATTCATAATGGATAGAAAAATTTTTCGAACGTCATTCTCAATTTTCACAAAATTATAAACTATAACTATCGAAACTAACTATAAATGGAAACAGGGAATTCAAACTTCAGAGGAGTAGGAAGGAATAGATTATCAAAATCCACGCCCGTTACTTCAAGAGATACCGTATAATTACCCGGAGAAAAAATATTACCGATAACCTTAATTGGACCACTATAATCGGCTATATAGCTAGCAGAAAGTGTATCGAAATTTGAATTTATGCGATATGGTTCTATTGTTGATGGAATGAATTCCATAAGGATATGCCCATCATGACTATGAACGGTTTCTGTGAAAAGTCTTTGATTTACATTAGACACAGTAACAAGATATGTTGTATGTTGTATGTTATTCCCGGTTTTGTTATCCTGCAAATTAAATTCCAGTTGTACATTCTTTGTCGCAGGTAATTGATTTGCTACAAACGTTAACATGGCATTTCTATCCCCAAGGCTAACCATGGGCATATTATGACCATCGCCAAGTTCAGCGGCAAAAATTTGAGCATTGGAATATGAAATAAATGATAAACAGATGACTGGAGTTAATAAAGTAAATATTATAGGTCTCAAATTGTCGCAAATTGACCTCATATTTAGATACGTGATATGGATTGCATTTAAATTTTAACTGAATTAGATGTGGCAGAATTCAGCGTCCTGCTAAATAATATAAATTACCAATTATTTGCTAGACTGGATATGGAAAAATATATCAAAATTAGTATTTCTTTTCTATTTGTCACCGGCACTATTATGCTTCCCAATTTCGAACGAGCAATTGCTGACGGTTTATTTGAAGAAAGTCTACCCCCAGCTACCGTAGGTGATAGGGAAGCAAGCCTCTATACAAAAATTAGCCCGCCTATTTTGACATCAGATACAATGCAGAACGCCTTCTTTCAATTAAGATTATTTGACTCTAAGACTGGAAATAATATTAGTAATGTTAATTATTTTTTAGCTATTAGTAAGGGGGACAAATTGCTGCTTCGTGAATTGTTTTATTCAAAAGATGGCCCCTTGACGTTAAAATTTGAACCAAATCAGGGTCCGATAACGGTCTATGGATCCACAGAGCCTTTTTTGGGCGGATGGACGAGTGAAACTGGACAATTGACAATATCTGGCCCGGTGTTATCTGAAGGAGGTTTGTACCACTTTGGCGTAGAAATATTCGGAATTGACAACGTCAGAAACATCTTTGTACCTGAAAACGCCCCAAGATTTGATTCTTATCTCAGCATTGGAGATGTAACTGAGTCAAATCTAACATATGCAGATCAAATCTACAATAGCACATTAATCTCCTATTATGACAGAATCCAAAATTTCACTTTTGAACCTGAAGACCTGGAGGCAAAATGGGCTATGCCATTTGATTGGAACGTTTCAAGAATAGGATCACAGAATATTTTTGTTCACGAAGAAATCAAGATTCCAAAATCATTCAGCGAATTTTCAAATTCTACGATATTTAATGGTACTGTAAATGGACAACCACTGATGGGAAGATCACTTGCAATAGACCCTTTTACTTCAGAAAAAGCATTGATAATCCATTTTCTGTTGAATAAAAATGATATTCTAAAATTAGCTCAGAATAACGAGGCATTAGGAGTTAGTAATGACTCGATGAAATTTACCATTCGGCCGCAATTAAATCAGACCCAAACAACTTCTGTTGATATGGTAACAGATACAGGAGGAATACATGCATCATTATTGTGGAATCCTAATCCACCAGTAATAGGGGAAAATAAGCTAAGTATTAATTTCAGTGATGCCCTAAGGGGGAATAGCTTAAATGCTGATGTTAATTATGATTTGTCTATAAGAACAGGCAGTGGTGAAGAAATAGTGAGCAAAAATAATATCACAGCAATTGATGGAATTTCGAATCAAACTGTGTCATTACCCTCAGAGGGAATATTTAATTTGGAAATTGAAGTAAAATCACTCAAGGGGCTCAACCAAACTCTCCCAGATACAACTAGAAATGGAATAGCAAGAGGCTTTGTCGTGGTATCATAAGGACAATTTGTCATTTAGATATGCAATAATGCAAGTATAATCGCAAGTGTAATCGCAATAGTAACAATTCTGGAAATGGAGCAAATCATACTTTCGCATAGAAGAGATATATGGATACATTTTCAGATTGAAGATCTAATCATTTTTTATCCAGGTTTTTCATTCCCTTGTTTCTTTCAATATGATCCAAGACTTCTTCATACTGAGCATCAAACAATTTAGTCGATATAGGCAGGCCTTCAATTCTAGAGAAAGCCTTTACAATGCTCTTTGCCGCAAGAGGTTGGGGTAGAGTTTTGTCTGAAATTTCACCGTAAAATCCAATTGCTTCAATATTTCTATCAGAAGCAATTCCTAAGATAAGACCGTTGAACCAAGTTATTGTTGTAAATTCAGAACCCAGAGTGTCCACATTGGAATTTTCAAGAATTCTTCTTAGTTCTGGTTTTGTAGTAACACCTACAACTCTTGGTTCACCTGTGAGCATTTCGTTTAATGAACCACCTGCCGTATAGAGCCTTTTTATTTGACCAATTGACAAACAAAAATCAAGAAATGCATGACACAAATCGAGAAGTTCCCTATAATCTTCAGGCTGGACATCGCCAGTAAGAATTAATAGTTTGTCGCTATCTGAAAAATAAATTTTGTAAACGTCCCTTGCTGGTTCTACAACCCCATCTTTAACATTGACCCATGGTTTGGGACTTGAGATTATGTTCGCGATATGTTCAGCTTTTAAATTACCTGCCAAAAATGAAGATACCAATCCCCCAACTCTACCCATATCTGGGAGTGAAGCAAATACCGTAAAATAATCTATTTTCTTTTTTGCAATAATATCTATCAGTACCATTTTTGTATCTATCCTCCGTGAATCCTAGACTGGTAAAGACCTGAGTATAGACTCAAGGCAGAAGAGTTTTAGAGTTTGTCTTCTTCTTCTACTAAATTGTCAATAGGTTCTCCACTTGGCAGTGGTGCATTCTTATCAACCTTGCAGGTGAATAGTTCATCCCAATCCATTCCCAATATCACGTTTCTTCCAACAGCAATGATTTTCGATTTAGGAACGTCAAATCGATAATCACGTTCACCGAATATGATAATCTTGTCATCTGTTTCCTTCATCACATGCCCTACATGATCCTCATTTGCTATCCTGACTCCCTTATTGAAGAGGGTTTTTGCGTATTCTTTCATATATGTTTTCAAATCTGTGGTTCCGTCTGCCCCCCAAGGGTCCACAAATTTACTTGTAGGGAGTGGCGCATCTCTATCTACAGAATATTTCTTTGCAATCTCGTCAAACTTTAATCCAACTAATACATTCTTGCTCACAGTCTGTATTTCCGATAGCGGTATGTCATACCTCTCCTTGCCATCACCGAATACAACTATCTTGTCATCTGTTTCACGTACAACATATCCAACGTGAGGTGCATCCAGTGCTATTACAGCCCTATTGAAATATTTTCCCGATGTCATATATTATTTTGAATATCTATTATGATGTATATTAATAAATAGTTCAAACATCAAATCTACCTCGATTGTCCGAGTTTAATGTTATATGAAAGCGATGTATGATTTTTCTATTTTATCGACTCTCAGTCAAAGATTTCCTAACAAGATTGTTAATATTCGACGAATTTTCATTCTATTAAAACAAGGATAAAGGCTAATATAACCAAATGCTGCCATTTAACTCACCAAGAAAACAATGAGCGTTCGCATAACGTCTCTTAAAAGGGAAAAGCACTATGATTTTGTATACGATGATTTAGCTATTGAAAAATTAATGCGATATTATGGATTTGAAAAAGAAGAGGAATTACTCCAGTTCTTGAAGACTCAGCATTAGTAATCAACAATTTTTGTTGAAGTTCAGTTTTTCAAGATATTTATTTGAAAAATTTAAGTGCGATTAGATATTTTAATATGGTATGGGGAAAGCAAAATTGAAAAGATATGTACATTACGATGATGAAACTTTAGAAAAATTGAAAAAATATTACAAAATTGATGAGCATGACGAACTTTTGCGATTCATAAAGACTCATGGGTTAAAGAACTATAATTTTGATATAAATAACTCATGATAGGCGGTTAAGCAAGGGGATTAGAAATTGATTGTTAGGTAGTGTAACTTGTATTTTCATAACCTCATAACGCAAACAGATACAGGTTTTTTAATTCAAGATTTTGCAGTGGTCATGATTGTAGCTGCGGTAATGGTATTTGTTACTCATAAACTGAAACAACCAATGGTAATTGGATATATACTGGCAGGAATGGTTATTGGTCCATTTACTCCTCCATTTAGTTTAATACATGAGGTAGACACAGTTAATACATTAGCTGAGCTCGGAATAATCATACTTTTGTTTGTGATTGGAACTGAATTTCCCATTACAAAACTAAAATCTGTTGGAAGGATTTCTATGATTGTAGGTATTGCAGAATCTCTTGGAACTCTTATAATTACATTTTTAGTTGCACAAACACTTGGATTTTCACAATTTGACTCTATGTTTTTGGCTCTTGCTATGTCAATTACTAGTACGGTAGTTACAGTAAAGGTACTAGAAGAACTAAATATCATTAATGATAAGTCAAGTGTACTAATTGTAGGAGTTTTAATTGTAGAAGATGTTTTTGTCGTTACCATGCTAGGTATTCTACAATCAGTGGCATTGACAGCAGCCGTGTCATTTGTCCAAGTACTGTTATCTGTGGGTATGGTTTTGGGGTTCATAGCAGCAATTCTTATCTTAGGTTCAAGATATTTGCCGCCATTGATAGACAAGCTGGCCAGAAAAACTGATTATTCAGTATTGATAATAGTTATACTGGGTCTTGCATTTGGTTTATCATTTGCCGCGATAGAACTTGGATTGTCACCAGTAATAGGTGCATTTTTGGCAGGAGTTCTAGTAGCTGAATCAAATAGTGCTGGAATAGCTCGTGTCATAACCATCCCACTTCGAGATGTGTTTGCAGCATTATTCTTCGTATCAGTAGGTGCTCTTGTGGATGTGTCAAAAATTCCATTATTTATCATTCCTGCTCTAATCCTTATTGTGACTTCATTTGCGGCAAAAATGGTGATTGTCATACCTTCTCTAATTAAAGCAGGATACGATACAAGCACAGCTGTTAGAACTGGTCTTGGGCTGTCATCTGCAAGGGGTGAGATGTCCCTAATAGTTGGAAAAGGTGGTCAAGATGTTGGTGCCGTGTCTTCATATATACTTCCCATTTTAGGAGTTGTTACAATTGTCACCACTTTTGTAACACCATATATATTAAAACTAGGCATCAAGCTGAGCATTTCATCTACTTCGAGTGAAGACAAGAAATAGTTAGAGCTAAATTACATGAATGACACTTATTCAATGTTCCCAGGTCATCTGAATGTGAAGGATTAGGACTGATTTAGAATACCAGTTATTCTAATGGAATGTTCATTTGGAGGAATAAAAATATTGGAAGTAATTGTCTTACCATTCTTGCTTATCTGCTGATCCTTTACTCCTAAATTGTCCAAAAATATTGTTATGTCATGACTACTATCTAATTGTGGTATCTTAAAAATAACGATACCTCCTAACGGATTATAATGATCCGCTGTAAATAATATACTATCAGTTGATTTATCATAACTGAAGTTGCTTATCTTCGCAACGCTCTCCAATCCATAGGGCAGAAACTGTCCGTTACCTAAATTAAGAGTGTTAATTGGGGCTTTTGGATCAAAACCTGCGCAACTAAAATAGTTTGCATCATTTACAATAACATGATCTGGTCTAGCTGAAAAGCGTTTTTCCTCACCTGGATTTAGTATGGGTATAGTATTAGACTGAATAGAATCTATTTGCGTTCCGTTCTTGTCATGAACTGATGCGTACACACTTATATTCTGAACCACAACATTCCCTGTATTCTTTAATGTTCCAATCAGTTCTTTGTTTTGACCTACTGGAAAATTAGAATAATTTTGCATGATGATATTATAATAGGGTTCATGTACATTGTCCGTCTTTAGTATATACGGCTTACTCGAGACATCATAATCCCCACTTATTTTAAATTTATAGGGAGACTCCTTTCCCGGATAAATAATTTTACTGAAGGTAGTATCTTGTAAAGTAGTCTTTGAACCATCAATTTTTTTGTGGACATCTAATCCCACGGTTACCTGCTCAGATGTTGTTCCAAGATTCGTTATAACACCTATGATATTCAATTTGCCGCTCGAATCAACAAAGGGAGACCCAGAAGAAATTTCTATATTTTCTTCTCCATAGACAGAATTAAAATTAAGTTGGCCAATATACATGGTCATCAGTAGAGTAACCAGAATAACTGTGATTTGTTTCACAACAGTATATTTCTTAAAGGAAAATAAATACCATTGTGATCATTGTGAAATGAACGGAGAACCAATTTCCATAGAATCAAATTCGATTCAGATTTTCTGTCTAGCTAACTTGTCAAATGGCTTTATTGCTTTTGGTAGGTTTTCTATCAAATCCGTGGCGACCATATGAAATCCAATCTGTTCAGTTGCAATAGTGGCGGCCACTCCATTGAAATAAACTGCTAAAGCAGAGGCATCGAAAGGAGAATTCATCCTTGAGTATAGAGCGGCGACGACTCCTGCAAGCACATCACCTGTTCCTCCAACAGTCATTGCAGGAGTACTCCTTCTTATTTTTGCAACTTTCCCGCTCTCATCGGCTATAACATTTAACCATCCTTTTAAAATGATAGTAATCTTGTGTTTTATTGCCATTCTCGAAACGGTCGATAGAATTTCTTTTTCACTAACTCCCACATTTTCATTGAAAATTCTCTTAAATTCTCCAGCATGTGGAGTTATTATAGTATCAGTTTCTGCAATTTCTGAAATCACTCTTGGAACTAGCGCTGAGGCGTCAAGTACCAGTTTAATTCTGCTTTCCTTTAGTTTTTTGACAAGTAAATTCAGCGCCTCAACCTTGGATACTGTCATTCCCATTCCAATAGTTGCAGTATGTGGTATCTTTGGTAGACTTTTAATCAATCGATTTGCAGATCCAATTGTAAGTGAATTATCTGTCATCGGCAAAGCAATGATATTTGGTGAATAGGATCTTATCGCGCTAACAATAATTCTAGGTACCGCGGTATAAACCAAGTCGGCGCCAGCACGTAGGGCACTCAGGGACGCCAGTAGTGGAGCCCCGTGATACAAACTGCTACCCCCTATAACAAGTACTATTCCATTATCTCCCTTCTTAGAATTTTGATAGCGAGGAATTACATGATTCTTAACATAATCTTGGGTTATGGAAAGTAATTCTGTCAATGTTTATTATGATATGATGCGGCCTTGTCAAAAACCTTCCTAAAAAAATGATCCATGCTGCCAAACCACTGACAGGTTTATTGGACTGAGTCAATTGTCTTGAAATGACAACATAAAAGAATGAATTGAACGACAATTTGCCGATTGTGCTGGGATAGTAGAATTCTCTTTTCAGTAGTTAATTGAATTTCTATCCACGCTCTATCACTTTCACAGAAGATAATAATGAGAAAATTATTCTACAAATTGGAACCATCTTTTAGTTTTCTTCTGAAGAGATCCAACAATAGGGATGTTATATCCACACTGCTTGCAGCAATTTCCTTCATCCAAATTCCATCCCTCAATATTAAACCCATATCTTTGGATTGCCAAATATCCGCATTCAGGACAGTAAGTGTTTTCCAACTTGTGTCCTGGTACATTTCCAATGTAGACGTATTTTAATCCGATTTGTTTTGCTATTTCGCAATGTTTTTCCAGAGTTAAAATAGGTGTTGAATCAAATTCCATCATTTTGTAGTCAGGATGAAATCTCAAAAAATGAACTGGAGTATCTGGACCAAGTTCATCATACACAAACCTACACAAATGTCGTGCGGATTCCAAATCGTCACCAACTTGAGGAACTATAAGATCAGTTATCTCTACATGGATTTTAGTTTTTGATATTATTTCTTTTAGGGTTGAAAATATTGGTTCTGAGCTTGGAATTCCTATATAACGTCTTACGAATTCTTGATTTCCACTACCTTTAAAATCGACTGTTATACAATCCAAAAATTTTGACATCATATTAACAGATTCTGGTGTATCATATCCATTAGAGACGAAAATATTGAAAATTCCTTTCTTGTGAGCTTCAATTCCGCAGTCTTTCGCAAATTCCATAAAAATAGATGGTTCATTGTATGTATAGGCAATACCTTGTGCACCATAAAATTGTGCCTTCTCCACTACTTCTGATGGACTCATCTCGGTGCCTTCTATTTTTCTCCTTTGTGAAATATCATAGTTTTGACAGTATTTACAAAGCCAGTTGCAACCTGTTGTAGCAATTGAATATATTGACGATCCAGGCATATAGTGAATTACAGGTTTCTTTTCAATCGGGTCAATATGCCCTGCAATTACTTTTCCATATACGTATAACCATAATTTATTATTATTAACACCTCTAATTCCACAAAGACCTATCTTTCCCTCCGGAATCTCACATTTCCTGGCGCACGCGGTACATCGGATTCTTCCATTTTGAAGCTCAGAGAATAACTCTGCTTCTTTACCAAATATTTCTACAGACGCCATATTATAATATGGTATAAAGAACTTTATAAATCAGACTAGAACCTTCGAATATCAGATTCTAAGGCAGTCTTAAGCAAGACGAATTTTTTATGAATAAACTTTGTTTTTCTTTCTGCTATCTAATACTTGATTTAATATGAAATTGTTTCCTTTGATATGTACATTAAAAAAGTCACCCTCGTAATCGGCATAACGTGTTAGATCAACATAAGTTTTATATGAAGAAAATTATCCAAATTTCTATCGCTCCGATGGTGTAGGCCGGTTAAGCATTTCGCCCTCTCAAGGCGACGATCCCGGGTTCAAATCCCGGTCGGAGCACTAAAACTACAAGATTCTGCAGTCCGGTAAAATCTCTTCATCTACCCTTGATTTTATTCAAGTGTTATAGGGGGACTACCATTGTCATCATTATCTCGTAGTAGAAAATATTGAGTAAGGAAAAATATTATCCTTGCTTATAGATCAGGAATATGTCATCAAAAAACCTAACAACGACTTTGCGTTATCTGTTTTTTCCTGACTATGATTGAATGACCTTCTCTAATATGATAATAGTAATGGAGTTTAGATAATTCATCAATGCTGGAATCGGAGAAGTAATCTTCGTTGTATCTAGCCAAAATTATCTTGCAATCTTGACAGTAGATCTCTTTGAATGACACTCCCTGCATTTAACATTTTCCGACCTTGTTTATTTAACTATTTTCTTTCTTTTAGGGTCAAAGTTGTCTCTTGTTTTTTGTTTTCCTTGAATTTCATATTAGTGAGCTTGTAATAAATTACCTCACCACGTCTTTCTACTACTGCAGCAATCGCATTTTTCCCCATTGTTTCTATTTCACGTACGTTTTTTGAAAGCTCTCCGACCTTTACATTAATCCCCTCGTTAATGCAAAACACTACGTATTTTGCGCGTTTCTTTTCATATTCACCTCTCTCGTATACTCTAAAATCTGCACCAAATCCAAATCCTTCCTTTACAACATATCCTCTACTCCTTAAGTCTCTATAGACAAGAAATCTAGTAACTATCTCCTTATCGTACTTTAATACATGTTTCAGTAAACTGGCAAAGTTACCTATTCTCCCACTAGTTATGACTAGTTTGTTGAGGTAAAGCAGATAAAGAGCCTCGTAAGTTTCAAGCAAGTAATCGTTGTCTTCTCTTTCACCATATCCTTTGTTGCGAAGCTGATCTTGAGATCTTGTATCAACAATCTTTATCAAGCATTTTTTAGTCAAAACACCCTCAACGACGTTCTGAAGTTCGCTGTTTTGATCCGCTTCTGAAGACATAACGATTAAATCACTCTGAAAGAGGCATTTAAGTATTAAAACAAATGATGAATTATGAAAGGCGTTAATTATAGAGAAACTAAGGGAATGCCGTATGTGAGGAGAGAATATATCTCCGGAAAACCTCAGCTAAAAATTGCAAGATTTTCGTCAGGCGAATCCAAAGAAGATTATGATTATAAACTTCAATTAATTGTTAGTGAGAAAATGCAGATTAGACACAACGCACTAGAAGCTGCAAGGTTGGCGGCAAACAAGACAATGGCTCAAGCCGGTGACATGAGTTTTTTTTCTCGACTTACAGTTTATCCTCATTTGGTTTTACGTGAAAATAAGATGATTGCAACTGCCGGAGCGGATAGATTGCAAGAAGGAATGAGAAGAGCCTTTGGTAAGGCCACAGGGCTTGCAGCGAGAGTAAAACCAGAACAATCAATATTTGAAGCATATGTTTTAAAGGAAAATTTAGAACTTGCCAAACGTGGTTTTAAAGTTGCATCAAGCAAATTAGGCTGTCCAACAAGTGTTAAAATTACTGAGTTATAGAATAAGCTCACAGAGGACAATTAGTATCAAGTCTAAATCCAAACATTCACTTTGTAGTTTTAGTCTTGTTTTATTGCAGAGATGTACTGTTAATGTGAATGTCAATATAATATTGATTTAATAACAAGTGAATATCAACAGCTACCATGTCTAGTAAACTTCTCAATGTCAGATGATTCCAGGCTTTTGTAAAAAATAATTGTAAATTTAAGGAACTGGATCAAATGTAAAAAAATTGTTACCTAAAAAGTGTCTGCTTATGAAATGACGTGAGTATAGTTGAGAAGTTGTGACATATTCATTTTTTGGTGCTGGATTGAATTCTCATTCCTATCTTATGATCGAGGAAGATACTACCCCAAAATCTTAAAGAACAATCTTTTTTTCAGAGTATTTACATAAGGGAAAGGAAATTATATCCTTTAGGACAAGAAATGTTATGGCAAGTATGAAAAAAGACTTTGTTGTTGCACGCATAGAAGCTGCACAGGATGGAAGTCCTTACGTATACGTTGGTTTTAGTGATCCTAATGACTACAAGACCGAAAAACCAATGAATCCATTTGGTTCAAACGTTATGGCATTTTCGTCTCCAGAAGACATGATGAAAAATCTCCCAAAAGCAATGGGAAATATTTCAAGAATGATGACAGGTGGAGGCGCTGGTGATTCCCCAACATTCAAGATTAGTGTAAGGGAGTATGAAGATATTGGAATTAGAGTAGGTGATAAAGTTACAATAGAAATTAGAAAAGCGGATAACAATCTCTACACATAGTTTAATATAGAAAAACTCTGTTCAAGTCATTCAGATTGTGAAAGTGGGAGAAAAGTTTATCCTACTAGCACATAAAATCCTTATTTGTAAAAATAATTGCTCAGATCCGTATCAGACCTTGATGACATTCAATTTTATGGAAAGAAAGTTTTAGTCAGGGTAGACTTCAACGTAACTATTAACAATGGTGCAGTAACTGAGGACTATAGAATTAGAAGTGCAATTCCAACCATTGAATATCTCGCAAAAAGAGGAGCTAAAGTGATTTTGGCTTCCCATTTGGGCAGACCTAAATTCCGTGATCATAATAATTCACTTGCCCCAGTAGCGACAAGATTGAAGGAAATACTCAATAGAAATGTTGACTTTGTCGAGGATTGCATTGGTACCAAAGTAAGTAGCAAGATAGAGAATCTTAGGTATGGGAATATATTGCTATTAGAGAATTTAAGATACTATTCTGAAGAGCAGAGCAACGACCCTGAATTTTCAGAGTCCATATCATCCTTGGCTGATATATATGTAAATGATGCTTTTAGTACATCGCATAGAAAACATGCTTCTACATATGGGGCAGTAAAAAATTTTGATATTCGGTTGGCGGGATTTAGTTTGAAAAAGGAAATAGAATATCTTTCTATGATAAGATATAATCCAAGAAAGCCATTTACTTTGGTGGTAGGAGGTTCCAAGATTAAAGATAAGATTGGGGCTTTGGAAAATTTACTGCCAAAGGCAGACAAATTATTAATTGGTGGTGGAGTAGCTTATACTTTTCTCAAGGCAAAGGGATTCAAGATTGGTAATTCATTATTTGATGAGGAACATTTTGATTGGGTGAAGAACGCACTTTCTTTCTATGGTGAGAAAATTTTACTTCCAGTGGATCACGTAGTCTCCTCTGAGGAGAACTCGTTTTCAACTGTTACTGGTGATATACCAGATGGAATGTGTGGATTTGATATTGGTAACCAAACATCCAAGATATATTCTTCAGAAATAGGAGGAAACGGATTTGGTACTATTTTTTGGAATGGACCGATGGGAATGTTTGAAGTGGCACAATTTGCAAGCGGAACGATAAATGTAGCAAAGAGTATGGCTCTTGCTTTTTGGAGAGGAGCTATGACACTTGTCGGCGGTGGTGACACAATTGCAGCCCTGAAGAAATCTGCCGTATCGGAAAGCGAAGTGACCCACCTATCAACTGGGGGTGGAGCGACCTTGAGATTTTTGGCGGGGGATAAGATGCCTGGTATTGAAGCTCTTGAACGGACTAACTAGATTATGAAATATGGACCTTTATTGATTTGAGGTATGATATTTCTTCATTTTCTGCTCCAATCATAATAGTATAATCTCCTTTGGCAAGTTCATTTGAAGGAGTAACTAAAAATGTAACATTCTTTGTTTCGCCTGGATTCATTGAAAATGAATCCTGACTAAACGAAATCGATGAGTTGCCAAAGTTTCCTGTACTTGTGAAGGTGGATGACGCAATCATTTTGAGGTTGACTTTATCCTTTGCTGATATGCTCAGAGGTATTTCAATAGTTTCACCTCTCTTTACATTGTACTCTGCTGGGGAGCTAGTGCCCACAACAAATGATGGAAGTTTTGAACCATTTAACATGCCTAGTTTATTTTCTGTCCATTCTGAAAACCATATTTGGTTATTTTTTCCTATCGAAAACTGAAGAGCATTAGAAATCCCACAAGAACTTTCATTTGGGGCACAGGGAGCCCATAAGTTATTCTGTGTAGGTATCCAATACTCAACAAGTGTTCCATCTGTAGTGTTAAATCTTGCAATCTTGTTACCAACATGCTCATTGAACCAGAGATTTCCCGTTGTATCGATCTTAATCCAGTAAGGCAGTGTGTAGCTAAATTCTTTTGGAATATTAGCAGAGATTCTAGAAAGTGGTGAAGTACTAAATTCTGTTACTTTGCCATCTGTTGAATTAACCATAAAGAATATGCTGGTTCCGTGATCAGTAATCCAAGGATTTCCCTCTTCATCTATAGAAATTCCTACGGGCGAATCAAGATGTTGAGGAAGATCAAACGGCGTAAATGTTCTTGAAGATAAATCAAACTTGAATAATTGCCCTTTAACTCCAAACGCAAGCATCGAAATCCACAAAACATTCCGATCCTTGTCTATCTGAATCGAGCCTGTACTGACAAGATCTGGATCTATTCCTTTGAATGAAGATAGCGGTAGAGAAATATTTGAAATACCTTCAGATGAATTATTTTTCAAGTCTGACACATTTGCAAACCAAAGCGATTTTGATCTAATACCAGCAAAATAAATTTCATCATCGTTAAATACTATTGAAACAGGATAAATGGTGCCAAATCCTGAAGGACGTTCCGGGACCGGGAAAAAGCTAAAACTATTACTATCTTGTGCATATCGCCATATTCCGTTTTGCTTTTCATCAGTGAACCAGATATTTCCTTTTGAGTCCGATTTAACGTCCCATGTTTGTGAAATATCGGTAGGCTTTGAACGACTATCCCAGACAGGAATTGTAAATACCTGACTATTGTTATCTTTAATATTTAACTTGCCAAGATGACCTAATTTTGAGGATACATACCATATTGAGTCATTATCCGCTAGAATGCCGAGTGGCATCTCGCACTTCTGGGCGAGTGAATATTCAGAGATGAAAGAATTGCTATGCTGAGTGGAATTCATTCCGCAAAATTGTGTTTGAAATTGCAAAATAGCCTGATTTTTTGAAGCATTCTCAAACTGAGAAAATTGATCTGATTGGGCGAATAGATTATTGTTTTCACTCAAGTTAAAACCTACTACAATGAACACTATTGTAATAGCGAGTATCAAACATAGTAACTCAGCTTTAGCAGTAGTTCGAGTCCTGAACATACTTTAGCGACTTGAAATATTAATAGATCTAATAAGAGTTTTTTTATTCAATTGCCCATTATAATTTAAATAATAAATGCAATTTTTCAGTAATATGAAGTCATTTACAAAATATTTGACTTTTCATACTGAAAAGAGATTTAAATTAATAAACATAACGCGAGAGATAGAAAAAATCGTACATGAATCCGCTGTAAATGAAGGTATTTGTCTGGTTAACTCGATGCATATAACATCCAGTATTTTTATTAATGACGATGAAATAGGTTTGATTCAGGATTTTGAGAAATGGCTTGAGAATCTAGCTCCCCATGCTCCCACAGAACAGTACTTGCACAATGATACTGGAGAAGATAACGCTGATGCTCACTTAAAACGTCAGATAATGGGTCGAGAAACAGTAATTGCTATTACAAAAGGTAAGCTTGATTTTGGGCCTTGGGAACAAATTTTTTACGGTGAATTTGATGGATGTCGCAATAAGCGAATCCTAGTCAAGGTTATAGGGGAGTAAATTCAAACTTTCAAGAACAGACTTGAAAAATTAAAGTTTCATTCACTACAACAAATGTTGTCCTTATGCATAGAGTCGATTGATTTATTAGATAAACGCTGGTTTTCGTATTTATGGAGTCGTATCGTCTTGATAAAGATTCTCTAGGAGAGGTCAAAGTTCCATCTAATGCTTATTATGGACCATTTACGGTTAGATCTTCTAACCAATACAAAGTAACAGGGCAGAAACCTCACCTAAGCATGATAAAGGCATTTGCAATGATAAAACGTTCAGCAGCACTTGCAAACAGAGATTTGAACATTCTCCCAGCAGAAAAAGCTGATGCAATAGTAAAAGCTTGTGATGAAATACTCTCGGGAAATTTACTGGACCAATTCATAGTTGATACAATCAATTCAGGTGCGGGAACAGCATTCAACATGAATATTAATGAAGTAATTGCAAATAGAGCTCTTGAAATTAGCGGTCATAGTATTGGGGATTATTCCTTCATAAATCCCAACGATGATGTAAATATGTCACAATCTAGTAACGATACTTTTCCGACAGCGATGCATATCGCATTATTGATGAATATGAAAGGAGTTATAGATTCACTTAGGTCACTTATAACGGCTCTTGAAAAAAAAGGTCAGGAATTTAGAGAAGTTATGAAAATTGGTCGGACGCACCTAATGGATGCTATTCCAGTCACATTAGGCGTGGAATTTGATGTATATGCTTTTTCTCTTAAAAGAGGTCTAAATAAAATCGTCGATGTGTGTGATGACTTAGAATATGTTGGATTGGGTGGAACCGCTGTTGGTACGGGAGTCAATACACCTCTGGGATACGATAAACTAGTTATCAAGTATCTGTCCCAGATATCTGGATTGAGTTTAAAGCCTTCTCAGAATTATTTCTTTTCTTTACAAAGTAAATTTGAGATAACAATGTGTTCTTCTATTCTGAGAAACATTGCAATTGAGTTAATAAAAATGTCAAATGATATTAGATTGATGGCATCGGGTCCTATAGCAGGATTATCAGAAATTACAATTCCTGCGGTACATGCTGGATCGTCTATAATGCCTGGTAAAGTAAATCCTTCACTATCAGAATGTCTTAACATGATATGTTTTATTATAGTAGGAAACGATGTTTCGGTTGCTCTTGCTGCTCAGGCAGGGCAATTTGAATTAAATGTAATGTTACCTGGAATGATAAAAAATATGTTAGAGTCAACCGATATGTTAAAAAATTTTCTGTCAGTTTATGCAAGCAATATGATAGATGGAATAAAAGCAAATGAACAGAAACTTGCATCATTTGTGGAAAAAAGTCCAATCTTGGTAACTCTGCTCAATTCCCATATTGGTTACCTCAAAGCATCGCAGATATACAAGGAGTCTATGGCAACCAATAAAAGTATTAAAGAACTGATACTTGAAAAGGGACTCATGACAAAAGAAGAACTTGATAATGCCCTTTCAAAGAAAAATATTCTTGGTTTAAAATAATTTTGAAACACTGGAATAAATGTAATTCTGATTTACTATCATCAGTAATGTCAATCATTAATGAGAGCATAGAAGAACCAACTTGATAGATAAAAGAATCTTGATCACACTTTCTTTTGGAATATTAGTCACTGCCGTTGTTTTCTTCGGTATCCAGGATTCTCAAAATCGTCCCTCGTTATCTAGATTGCCAATTTCGCCAGATATTGCGATTTTAAGAGTGGTAAATAGCATCAACATATCAGAAAACCAGATTGAAAAATCTCCTCAGTATGTTTATGTAAAGTCTGATGGGAAAGTGTTTGAATCAAATCCCCAACTCAATGATGTAGGTAAGAATATTGGAATTACAGACCCAACTAATACTGGCGGTAGTCATTTTGCGTGGGAAATTAATGATTTTGAAAGAAAGCAAAAGTATTATGTTGATTCAGTAATCGCCGAAATAATTTCCAATTCTAGTTATAAGTAAATATCTTTAGCAACCAAATTATAAGACCTGTAATTTGCATATCTCATGCAGGTTGAGGGGAGAGTAATTATCTGCGATACTATGGATGACGCAGGCATAACCATTCTAAAGAAAGCTGGCTTAATAGTCAATTACGAACCCGATATTGAATCAAAAGAATTACTATCCGCTGTTAGAGAGTGCGATGTGATTGTAGTTAGAAGCAGAACAAAAATAACAAAAGAGGTAATTGATGCAGCTCCCAATGTCAAAATTATTGCAAGAGTAGGAGTAGGGTTGGATAATATAGATACAGATCATGCTGAATCTAAAGGAATTAAGGTTTTGAATGCTGCTGAAGCTGCAATGAACGCAGTATCTGAACTGGTAATTGGCCATATGATAGCACTGTCCAGAAATATTCCAAATGCAAGTAATGGAATCAAGAATGGTAAATGGTTAAAAAAAGAACTTGTTGGTGGTGAACTAAGAGGAAAATATTTGGGAATAATAGGAGTAGGAAATATAGGTAGAAATGTAGGGCGAATTGCAAAATGCCTTCGAATGAACTTGATAGGATATGATATCTTTCCGATAAACCAAGAATATGTCAGGGAAGTTGGTATGATAAAAACAGATTTAATGACACTACTGGAGAATTCGGACTTTGTAACATGTCATGTACCTCTGACGGAAGAAACAAGACATCTAATTAATTCGGAGGCACTAGCGCATATGAAACCAACTTCTTTCCTGATTAATACATCAAGGGGAGAAATAATAGACGAACATTCCTTATTTATGGCGTTAACTGAGAAAAGAATTGCTGGAGCAGCGCTTGACGTTTTCGAAGTGGAACCTCCCACCAATACGGAGCTAGTAAAGCTCCCAAATATCATTTGCAGCCCTCATATTGCTGCTCAAACAAAAGAAGCACAGGAACTTGCTTCAACTGTAATTGCAGAAAAAGTAATACAGACCTTACTCACCAATAGATGAAAAATATCAAATCAAAAGTCTACCAGTTTGTAGCTTTCGTTTTCTTGTTCGGCTATTTAACAAAATACAGATATTAAGGTCTTGTCTGGAGTTATCTGTAATATGCATCAGTATATGGCTGAAATGTGGACAAAAATGTGGAAATCCAACTCAGAAGAACTAAAGGAGAAAGCCATGGTATGGAGAAACGAACCAACCATACACAGAATTGAAAGACCTACTAGATTGGATAGGGCCCATAAATTGGGGTACAAGGCAAAACAGGGCATAATCGTAGTTCGTACAAAGGTTGGAAGAGGCGGAATGAGAAAAAAGCGTCCCGTATCTGGAAGAAGACCAAAACACCTGGGCGTAGTTAGAATCAAACAAACAGATAGTATGAAACTAGTTGCTGAAAGAAGAGTAAATGAAAAGTATTCTAATATGGAAGTTATCGGTTCTTATTTCCTGTACAAAGACGGTAAAAACATTTGGTATGAAATTTTGTTGGCAGATCCTGCTCATCCATCAATTTCAAGAGACGTCGAATTTAAAAAGAGATTAAAGGCTTTTGCAAAATAAGCTAAATTCTAACTCGAATTAGTATTAATTTTTTGAATCAGCAAATCTATCAATTTTACTAGTTCTTCCCTCCCAACGTCATTATCTAGAGTTATGTAATAATATCCACCGGATTGCAACGGAAAAGTCAAA
>DASPFY010000046.1:0-11845 GCA_035620895.1 Nitrososphaeraceae archaeon | reverse complement strand
AAACTCAAGCTTCTACTCCTACAAACTATTCTAGTGGATATAATGATGCACAAGCTGCATTGCAGTGTACTCCGCATTGTTATATTTCCAGACTGCAAATATACGTTTAAGTGAAGATGGAGACCCAAAGTAGCAGCGCTCCAATTTCTGTAATACTTTCTATGCTTGGGGGTATTTTTATTATTTCGGGAGGTCTTATGCTGTTTGCGATGTTAAGTTGGTATGGTACAACGGTAATGATGGGGGGACAATGGCACATGTACATGTTCACCTATCCCCGATGGTTGACTGCGGTTGTGGCAAGTATATCCATTTTGGCAGGAGGATTGGTTATGTTTGCGTCTTATAAAATGTACAAAGAACCAGGAAACAAGTTATGGGGACTCTTGATAGTCATAGGGTCTCTTGTGAGCTTTTTCAGCATAGGTGGATTTGGGCTAGGCGGTATTCTAGGACTGATAGGTGGTGTAATGGGACTGAGCCGTAGGTCACAAGAAACCTAACCTTTTCAACCGTTAAGAATTTGTATAGCTTTAATACCTTGATAGTATATTTATCCGCTCTCGTCCGCTGCCAAGTGTTGAATCGCTGTTCCGTGAACTGTTATGGTAACAGAATAATAAGCGCCTTCATCAAAGCTCAACGTCCTATTTGAGGTATTAACTAATACAATATCAGTTGTCCCATTAGGTAATTCTGCGTGATACAAACATGACTTACCTTCTGCAGATAAATCTAGATACTTTCCATTGAGCGAACCATTGCTAATAGCTCTACCAATATCTAATGGATTTAGCTTAGGAGCAACTCCCGTTACTATTGTTACTTTTGGACTGCCATCTTCATTGCAAGGAACCTTCATTGCGATATGACTGTGCCCTTGTACGCTAGTCGCAAAAGGAGTAAGGTCCATTAACAATATATAATCTCCATTATACAATTGTCCTTTTAGAGGGATATGCTCTGAAGTAACGAGATTATCTAGAACGTGTTCCGCATGTTGCTCTTGCGTTGTTGAATTATTGTTCATTTGATTGGTCATATTAGTCATATTCTGTGCAGAAACTGAATTTGAAAATCCTAATAAAAGAAAGGAGAATGTTGAGAAAATAATTAGGATAGCCAAGCTGCTTCTACCTGCCATTTGAAAGTAAAATGGTAATAGGTCATTTAAAACTAGCTTCCTAAATTGTAAGTGCCTTGAAGTACCCTCTAAGGCATTAGTGGGTCGCTTGAATCGAGAAATTTGTGTCAATTCAATACTTCCTTATGGGTCCTTTTTTTGATAAAGGTAAAAATAATAGATGTGGCAACAACTGATATTATCGCAGCTCCTATGAAAGCCAAATGGAATCCACTATTTAAAGCCTGTAGTTGTAAAATACCAGAGTCAATCAACATTTCTGTTTGACCTGAAGACCAAGCAACAATGATAGCTAAGCCGAGGGCCGACCCAATTTGATAACTGGTGTTTATCAGACCTGAACCTAATCCTGCATGCTTTTGTTGTATATTTGATACTGCCGCCGTCAACACAGGGATATATGCAAGTGACATTCCTACTGCTGCTACAAGTGATGCAGGTAGTACATAGATTAACAGGTTGATGTTTTTATCGGCGCCTGAATGTGGAGTCATTGTGAAAGAGAGCATTGCAATTGAGAGAAGAACCATTCCAACTATCATATTTTTCCTAATTCCAAATCGATTTATCATTTTTGGAGTTATCATTATCATCAAGAACATGATGGCCACTGTCATAGGTAGTAATGCAAGTCCGCTTTCAAAAGCACCGTATCCCAATATTAGCTGCAAATACAGATTCAAGAAGAACCACATTGGAATCCAGGCTGCACCCAACAGACCCATGACAATGTTAGAGGCAAGTAGGTTTGGAGTCCGAAAAATGTTCAAAGGTAATAGCGGTTCCTTCTTTCTATTCTGCATGTAAATGAAGGCAAAAAATAGTACAGCCGCAACGCTTAGCGTTATTATAGTTTGTGAGGATGTCAAACCTACGTCATTGGCAGTAACTATCGCATATACTAAAAGTATCAATGCACTTGTCATGGTAACAGCACCTGTGAAATCCACTTTACCTTTTTGTATTATTCCTTTTGGTAACAATTTGGGAGCAAGAGCCAACACTGCTATACCAATAGGTACATTGATTAGAAATACCCAAGTCCAGTCTATCCATGCCGTAATGATTCCGCCCAAGAATACACCTGCTGTACCTCCTGCAGGTGCTGCCGCTCCCCATATTCCCATAGCCTTATTCATTTCAATTTTATTGTTACCAAAAAGCGTCATAACAATTGCTAAAGCTGAAGGAGCTATAAAGGCAGCTCCAAGTCCTTGAAAAGCCCTAGCTGCAATTAGAACAGAACCCGAAGATGCCAGTCCAGCAACAATAGATGCAACCGTGAGTATTATAAAACCAATAAAGAATATTTTCTTAGCCCCTATTATGTCGGATAGCCTGCCTCCAAGCAAGAGTAAAGCACCAAAGACAATCACGTATGCATTAAATATCCATTGCAAATCACTTTGAGAAAAACCAAAATGCTCTTGGATGGTAGGAAGGGCTACTCCTATTATGGATGTGTCTAAAATGATGATAAACTGGGCCAAAGCAAGCAGTCCAAGTGCTTTCCATCTGTGTGGATTAGGTGTATTACTTTCATTAGTTTGTAAATGACTTATTTTTTTCATAGAGTTGTTTATATCAGCTAGAAATATAACAATGGAAGTTTACAAATGTAAAATTCATAAGGCAATTCCTATAATTTAGGACATGCCTGTGAAGCTGGACGACACGGACCTAGCTATTATTAGAGTCCTAGAGAAGGATGGGCGTAAATCCTTTAGACAAATTGCAAGGGAAACAGGTATATCGACACCAACAGTAAAAGCTAGGTTCACCAGATTGATTAACATTGGATTCCTGAAATCGGTTGCGCCAATTTTTGACTTTAGTAAGATTGAAAATAACACTGAATTAAACAGAATCAATAGTTCGTATTCTGATAATAATGAGGATAATAAATCTAGAATTGGCAGGAATACAAAGATTAAGCTCATATGTGATTTCTGTGAAGGACCGATATCAGGTGAGGCTCATGTTTTTATATTTGCAGAATTTGAACGATTTTTTTGCTGTATTCAATGTAGAGCTGCTTATAAGGAAAAGTATAGGGGAAGAATTGAATCACTTACTAAACGATATGAAGAATAAATACTGTATCCGCTCAGTAATATTCAGTATGTTACTAACAATGATAACAATGATTCGGGTTCGGTGTAACTGATAACGCTATCACTTCAATTAGTGAACCCTTATAGTTAGCCGACTTTGTTGAGAATCATATTTGATTCGATTTTTTAGCCTGAATCTATATCAAAATAAGATAGTGTAGTTGATTACAGTTTATTCCTGGGAGTCAAACAGCCCTTCTAAGCACGCATCTTTCCCTACATCAGCAGCAAATTCGCCAGTTAATACCTTTGTAACTGCAGTTGCTTTAGTTTGTTTTACCGAAACAGTATTACCATCCAGCACCGCTTTACCCTTTTCATTCCTGTCTATTATGCAGTTCTCGTCATTAAGTTGTACTTTATGTGCGTGCCAGTCAGAATCATTTTTTACTTCATTGCTATCTTCAATTTCAGGATGTGAAGTTACGGCATATATCCCATCATCTGTGTAAAATACATATGCAAATATCTCCCACTCTCCGCTGTCAGGGAAGTTCGGAATTTCGCTCCCTGCTATTCCTTCGACAGTCATAGACGGACTCTTATCGACAATACCAAAATTTACTATTGTGAAAGCTGATGTGGCAGCAGATACGATAGGAGCCGTCATCATTATCAGTATTGTTCCTATTACGGTACCTGCAAGTATGGTCATTCCTCTAGTCATTCTATTCATCATCTAAAAATTTGTAATACTGTAAATAAGCATTACTTATCGCCTAGTAATTGATCAACCCATAACTTTTTTTGATTTTTATTAAGATGTTGAAAATTCATTATTCTTGTAAGTGTTGCATGTAAGCGCACCAATCATTAACACTTAATTATGTTACTAATGACAATATCAAAATATTCGGGTTCGGTGGGATTCGGACACTGCATATATTCGGGTCCTGTTACATGGTATTTAGCTTTTTGTTCTAAATCTCATAAAAAATGCGTTGTTATTTTTACCTGCAGCATATGGATTATGATCATTCATAGCAACATAGACATTGATAATTATTATGAAAGTCTGATGATTTGTCAAAATTATAGCTGAGAATTGTTGTAATACAAGACAAGTGAAGTAACGGTATGTTCGGAATAACTAAATTCAAAATCTGTATATTTGGAATGGTTATAGGATTAGGACTTATTGCTAGCCTCCCTTTTGTTGGTCTTTCATGCAGGTGGTGTTAGGTTATCAATGTTGGTATTCATAAGCTCATAAACTCAAATGTTATTCTTTATTACATCTACAAAAGTCTACCGGTTATAAGCTTCCGATATTCTTTATAGTTAGTCCGAATGCGGGGGAACTGATAATGTTAACATTCTAATTTTGGAACCTTATAGTTAGCTGACTATGTTCAGAATCAAATTTCATCCGATTTTTTAACCTGAATCTAAATCAAAAAATAAGATAGGGTAGTTGATTACAGCTTACTGCTACGATTGGGAAAATACTTTTACTACGCAGACTGCAGTGTCATCTTCGCCAGTGTCATCATCTCCAGCGCCTTTCTTTTCAGCACTCAAAACGGCAATCAAAACACCATTTACTTCGGTTGCATCTGTATCTTCTACTGTAACTGTCTTACCATCTAGCACCGCGTTACCATCTTCCTGTAGGTCTGTTACGCAGCTATCATCATTGAGTTGTACTTTATGCGCATGCCAATCCGCATCATCTTCTACCTCATCACTATCTTCTATGCCCGTATGTGATGTTACCGCATATATCCCATCATCGGTGTCAAATACATATGCATAGATATCGCCCGTTTCATCAGGTACTGTTCCACCAGCTGTCCCTTTAACGGTAAGAAATGGGTTACCGTCGTTATCGATTCCAAAATTGTCGTCGTCGATTGTTAAATCTGGTGAAGCGGCATAGATACTTGGAGCCGTCAGCATCATCAGCGTTGTCACTAATACAGCAGTTGCGAGAATGGTTATTCCTTTATTCATTAATTGTGTGTCCATCATCCAAAAATTTGTAGTACTGTATATACGCATTGCTTATCCCCTAGTAATTGATCGATGGATAAGTTTTTTTGATTTTTATTAACATGTTGAAAATTCATTATTATTGTAAGTGTTGGCAGTTAAATACACCAATGACTAACACATAATTACGTTACTGATCAGGATATCAAAATATTCGGGTTCGGTGGAACTCATAATGCTAGAGTTCTAATTTTGGAACCCTGTAGAGACTAGACTGTCTCATTCGAGAGTACAAGTTCATTGTACAACTACTTGATATCGAGGGCTGCTATTCTCTATTGGACCTTTAATTCCTTGACTTAAGTTCAACCTTTACAGGGCTTAAACTTAGACGCGTCTTCCAAATAGTCTTTGCTACCCTCGTATCCTTATTTCTTATAACTTCAAGGGTAAATCTGCCTGCCAGTATATCTATCTCTTAATATGATTGCTTTAGTTGGGCATGTCTCAGCTGCATTAAGTATAGATTCAAAATCATTACCAGTTTCTGACTTTACCGTTGCTTTTGGATTGAGCATTTTGTTCTTGTCTACTTCGAAAACATTTGGAGCAAGTGTTTCACAGCTTCCAAAAGCCATGCACAGGCTAGGTTCAATAGATATATGGTAACGACCTTTCGTTTTACCGAAGGATTTTCTTATCGATGATTCCCCTTCTGATTTCACATCCAATCCATTTCGTTTACCTTTTCTTAGGTAAGTGTTGTCGTAGATATCATGACTATTGTTATAATCTGAATCAGAATAAGCAGCACTGCTACTAGCATGAGAAGAGGATGTATGTGATTTTGTCTCCTCCTCTTTCTTATGTAATATGATAGTGTTAACTAGCTTCTCATCATATTGTCTTCTTTTATCTTTATCTGAAAGAACTTCAAAAGCAGCATTTATTATTTTAATACTATTTTCAGAAACAGGCGAATTATTTCTATCTGGATGATATTTCAAAGCTAGACGTCTATAGGCGGCTTTAATTTCTCTATATTTTGCATATTGTGACACTCCTAAAATTGCATAATAGTTCATAATATCATCAGAAAACATTTTAACAACGAACATCAGATGGTTTTAATTCCTTTTAAGCATTGTAGCATAATGAAAGGAGCTAACATTTAGAAACACTTGGACCTTGCTTGTGGGTCGTGGGTCGGGTACTAATCATGCCGTTAACAATTCGGACCCGCGGGTGAACGAAATTAAATTTGAAATGACTTTTAGACCCCTGAATATGGAAAGAATGAGAACATTATAGTCATTCTCATATTTGAGCAGTTTTAGTGTTTCCTATAGAATGAGTTCTAATCCAAGTGTCTATACTTGACTCTTTTCATCAGACCTAAGAGTATTAATCAATGATGTGTATACAATATTTTATGACACAACACAACTTATTCAGTAGAGTTGAAGTTAAATGGGAGAAGAGAAATGCCGTACTTTAAACATGGATTAGTTTACTAATAATGATAACAGTTATTCGGGTTCGGTGGGATTCGGACAGTGCATGTATTCGGGTTCTGTTGCATGATTATTTAGCTTTTCTATATTGACATAGATTATTTAACTTCATGTATGTGGATCTTTTCGTTTCTCGATAGAGTGTCTGCCAAATGCTTTTCGTAATTGAGCTTGTATTGCCATACTTCTAATAGTTCCTGTGTTCTTTTGTTCCCTTACCATCATGTCAAGTTGATCTAGCACATCTTGTATCAAGTCGTTTTTTGTTGATTCTCTTATCTTATCGGATTCATACAACTCCTCCGAAATTTTTCTCAGATAATAGATAACTGTTGTTAAAGGCATACCAATATTATTTTTTTTAGCTTCTCTGAGAGCTAATTGACCGGCATTTTGGGTAAAACCAATTCTACATCCAGTGTTTTCTATATCCTCATTTATCAAATTCAAATAAAGAGATCCCAATGTTGATTGAGCTAGTCCGTCGTTTACCGCGTTCATTATTTTCTTGTGATCTCCTACTTGGTTCGATAGCGATGCAATTTCTCCTATTGCTCCCATTGTACAATACTCTAGTGTGTTATGGGCGATTACTTTTGCAAAATGACCTGATCCAATTTGACCCACATAATTTATTTTGTCTTCATTGCAGACGGCTGACAACACAGGAAGAATTTGAATAAACACTTTATAATCACCTCCTACGAATGCAGCGAGACCTTTCTTTTCAGCCCCGTGAGGTCCACCGCTAAAACCGATGTCCATATATTTTATGCCTGATTTTTCAAGCCTTTTTCCAATCTCGATAGACTCCAAGTAATCCGCATTTCCTCCATCTATTACTATTGAATATTCGTTGGTCTCATTGTCCCTTACTTTTGATATAACTCCTGGTAACAATCCTTCGCTTTCGTCAAATATGATTTTAGATATCTCTTCGGGAGGATAAACCATTATAAAAATACAATCTGAAGTTTTTCCGATATCCTTTGCTGAATTTTGTTTGTTAGCACCTAACTCAACCAGAGGCTTGACGTTCGATGAATTCTTGTCATAAATGTTTACAATGTGATGTTCCATTAACAACTTTCTCGTCATCGGAGCTCCCATCTTACCTAGCCCAACAAAACCAATGTTCATTTTCATTTACATTACAATCATTCAACATTATATAAAACTCTAATAAACAATCGGCATTCTATAATTCTTAATTTCAAATGGATTCTACATACTTAATTGTCAATCTTGTAACAAATGTTTCCAATTGTCTTGCAGGTAGCTTTTTATGGCTTTCATGGGTTCGTCCCATACCTCGATATCTGTAATCTTTTGTTTATCAGTAGGTTGACGCCAATCAATATCTTCAGGGTAGTTTTTCATGTAGGAAAGGATCTTCTCTGGTATCACTTTGGAAGGCGAACTTGATTCGATATCAGCGTCATTTTTTACTTTATCCTTATGGAAAATTGAAAATATTTTTTTTGGTATCACTTTGGAAGGGGAACTTGATTCGATATCAGCGTCATTTTTTACTTTATCCTTATGGAAGACAATTAAGGCTTGATAAATATGCAATTGTAGTAACAATATTAGCCATAACACAGGTTTAGTCTTAGGGTGGAACTCATGCAGAAGTGACTTTATAGGATCAAACGCTTTTTGTCCTGACTTACGGTAATTTTCTTCAAACTCGTGGAAAGTTTTAATTCTCCATGTCTTATCGGAATCCCCATAAATGAGAGCATCCGCCATGATATCAATTCGACTCTGATGATATATCCCTTGTCTTTCATATACTGCAGGATTTGTCTTTTCTTTATCTGTCTTTGGATTTAGATAGTTACTGGTTGGAGAACACTTTGACGCAAGTCTGCTGTCATGTGTAAAGCTGAAATAGAGAACTTTAGCTAGCTTATATCTTAAATCAGCAGATTGGTCCAAGGTAAGGTCCACAATAGTCAATTTCCGTTGCATAAGCCTGAAAACAGCCAACGGTGCTAGCAATCTGTATATTGCATTAACCATATCATCACCACTGTCGTTAGTATACCAGTGTTCTACTAGCTCTAAGTGACCTTCTCTAGCTTCCCTTGCTAAGCCTTTAATGCGCCTCATAGCAAGTTCAGATAATTCTGCAAGCTGAAATGAAAGTGGTTCATATTCCAGATAAAGCCGTTTACGTGCTTGGCTTTTGTAGTCTAACTCATCCCTTAATTTTTCCAGTTTTGATTCATTTCTACTCGTCATGTGATATGTAATTATGAGAACAGCCAGGGATGAGATCAGTGAAATAATGGCTACGATGATAGCGGTGACATCAAGCTCAGTCAATATTCTTGCGAATTTAATGAAAGCAGCTTCTTAATAACCTTAAAATTGCATATACTGGTGAACGCACTATTATGGATAATTAATCCAATATCAGGCTACTCTTTGAGATTCAACGGGAAGACAATCTAAAAATAGATCCCAATAAAGGAACTATAGCTTCATGGAATCGGTGGGATTCGGACAGTCCATGTATTCGGGTTCTGTTATGCCATATTTAATATTTCCAATTTGATGATTTCTGTCTGATTCAAATTTGATTTCTCGAAGCTCTTTGCTATTCGATGAAAATTTCATAATTCCCCTGGTCTACGATATATATTTAATGGAAGTTTCATTTATATAACATTGTTACGACTTTATTCTTGTGTCCAATTCTGCATCTGCCACGTAAGATAATTCTGGCAAAGTAGTGGACATGTTTTTAGAGCTTTCCGAAAGTTTCAAGTTATGCGATATTTCAGTTTCCATGTTACGTTGCCAGCCTTGGTATGATTCTGGATGGCAACGGGAAGACAGAAAATTGGGAAAAAAGAAAAACGAAATAAAAATAGTTAAGAAGACTGATGCCAATTATACATTCATAGATACAACACCACTTGAATTAAAGCACGAATTGGAACCTAATACCTCAGTTAAAACGAACTCAAATTCAGAAAAGGATTTGCTTAAAACACGTCAGATAGATTCGAGAAAATCAAAAATTCGAAATAAAAGTAGAATGGTTGGCGGACAGAATAGGCAGAGTCATTCTTCGGTGTATGAATAATGTTGTTGATCCAAGTATTGATAGTGATATGTTCATCCCCGTTTCCTTAACAAGAAATATGAAAAAAGAGATGATTTGTTTACTAATTTAAGAACAACTTGTGCACATTTTCTTTTGTTACATGAAGTTTGTATATTTCATCGTTCTTCAGTATAAACACTTGATCGTGCAATTCAAATAATTCAATGATATTCTTTATCTCTGAATTTAACAAATTCTCAGTCTTGTAAGTACAATACATCAAACCAGATAGTCTGTTGTTATCGTATGCTTCTTCAATATCCAATGCCTGCCTCAGGGAGGTCTTTGCTACATCATTGATAAGGAAATCCATACAACATAGTTGTTTATTATTAGCATTATTTGCTATGTTTGTCATCACATTACCACAATATTTCATGATATCCTTTTGACTTGGAGTTTGCCTTTCATTGTGTTGTTGATCTTGCTTTTTTCCATTTTGAATATTATTAGAATAGTAATATGGCATAATCGTACCATTATACCATTTCATCTTAGACAAAAGCTCTGCGTAGGGACTAGATGGTGCTCCACAGAACGATTTAAACAAATCAGATTCATCTGCAAGCCTATCCATGGACTTCAAGAGTCTCAACATATCCTTATCGTCTGAATAAATTATCAAATGATGTTTTTTTAGAATTTCTTGCTTTCGCTTTAGCCATATGTCTACTGCATCTTTTACAATCGAGTTTATAGAAACGCCTTTCTGTTTGGCGATCCTTCCAAGGTCTGTATGAACCTTATCATCAAACCCTCTTACTATTAAGTCTCGTGTCATGATCTATTTGAGGTACAAGCATATTTAAAGATAATGATATCATGATATCATATAGTAGAAAGAAATATATAGTGATATCATGATATCATATTCTATGAATCAAATAAATCAAAAAGAAACTGAAAACGAAAAAATCGTAAATGGAGTTAATGTTACCAAATTATTTGGTACAGTAACTGCCATTCAGGAAAACCCCACGATCGCAAAATTCAATTTTCGAGCCAAGGGAAAATGGGTGACAGGCGGACACAACCGTACAACCATCAAAGATTTCTATGGTGCATGTCAAACCCATGATAGAAGGGAAGCCTTTGTATTCGAGAAAGATGAACCACCAGTTCTCCTGGGAGAGGATCACGGAGCAAACCCAGTTGAATACGCTCTTGCAGCACTGAATGGTTGTTTAACAACAAGCCTCATTTACCATGCTGCGGCACAGGGAATAAAAATAGAAGAGGTAGAATCAACCCTGTCGGGAAATCTTGACCTTCATGGGTTTCTAGGAATGGATGAAAGTGTCAGAAATGGATATGAGAAAATTAACGTCAGTTTCAAAATCAAGGCAGATGTTCCGGAAGAGAAGTTGACAGAACTCGTAGAGCTGGCACAGAAGCGATCACCAGTATTCGACATAATTTCACACCCAACACCAATCCAAGTAAGCATGGAAAAGAAACAATAATCGTCAAGGGGGCTGTATTAAGTATCCCCAATTTTTTTAAACATCATGCGGAACTACTAACTATAGGAATTTATTTGACAAATTATTTTGATACTAATAATAGTAAAGATATACAGGTTCGGTGGGATTCGGACAGTGCATGTAATCGAGTTCTGTTAACTAGTATTTAGCTTTTTCACCTATAATTTAATCAATTTTTTAAGTTACCTTCCTCATTTAGTCCGAGTGCAATGGGAATCATGTGGAATTCCACACTGGTCAATAATACGAAGATTTAATCCTTATCTTTTACACTTGAAATACTTATCTATCCAGTGCTATTGTTACGCTAGTATGGTTGAATGTGTCGACACGATTTCAGAGTTAAGAACAATTTCAAAGAGAAGTAATATTCCAGCTTCTGATTTTCCTTGCGTCCTTGTTCGCGGGTATTCTGATTCGGGTGACGGCGGTGGCGGTTATTTTGTGTGGGACAAAAACTTGACAAATGATGATTCAGGCACTATGATCAAACCGACTGATCCTATAATTAAGCCAGGAGAGAATGCAGACAAAGGAGG
>DASPFY010000045.1:0-97368 GCA_035620895.1 Nitrososphaeraceae archaeon | reverse complement strand
AAGGACGGTGGTATTTTCTATGAATTTAACAGGGTAAAGCCTGACTATATTCACATTAAAGATGTATCATTAGATCTGAATGAAAAATACGATCTAGTATTTGTGGGATGGATGGATCCTGGTGTTGACTTTAGAAAAGCTATAGCTAATAGTACAGACGTTATCATAACGACTCTTGATCAGGGAATTAGCCTAGGAGCAGAATTTGAGGAGTTTGGGTTTCGTAGGATAGCATGGTGGAGGACTCCGTCTTGGATAGATGTAAACTATCAGATTATGAATAAATATTATACCAATATGACAAAGGAGATATATGAATACCTGTTTGATTTACGGGGAGCACACAACCTATGGTATGTTTATACCAAGAATTTAGAATATATTGATACGATTAGGGATGTATTAATTCATTGCCAACAAAAGGACCAAACCAAATATGCTTTTGAACAGGTAATGGATGAATGTGGATTTGCATGTTTTGAAAACTCACAATTTTCAAAAAAAGTTAATAAAAGTAATTTATATTCTCTATGGAAGATTGAATTTGGATAAATGATCTATTCAAACATACAGATTAACAATAATCGTTACCATTTTTTCATTTTGTCATTTCGAATGTGATAAAAGAGATACTGCTGTGCATAACCACCATATTTACCAAAATGGTCTCTCATTATGTCTGACAAAATTGAGTATTGATTATCGCTTAGTTTTTTATTTGCATTGATAAAAGTCACATTTCTGTTGTCAATTAGTCTCTTGTAGTACAAGAATATTGCGCGGCCCATCCATACGTCAATTGGAAATGCTTCGGTCTTTTCAAAAGAAAATAGCAATATGCAGTCGGCAATTTTATTTCCAATTCCATAAATATTAGTCAGTATTTTTCTGGCTTCACTATACTTAGAGCGATATAATTCATCAATTGTTAAAACTCCTGTAACGATTTTTTCCGCGATTGATTTTATAGCTTTTGCTCTATATCCAACGCTACAGGAACATAACTCGTTGATAGATGCTTTGTATAGATTTTTCATTGTGGGGAACGTAAAGAATATTTGATTATCAATCTCCTTTTTAATACCAAATTTCATGGATAAATTTTTTAACATCATTCGTATCATTGAAATATTTGTATTACTCGAACAGGCAAAAGAAATCATACATTGATATGGATCCTGACGTATTAAGCGCAACCCGCTATATTTTTCTAATAATTTAAATAAAATTGCATCATCAGAAAAGTTAGCAAAAATATCTTGAATGTCATCATCTAGTCGAAAAATGAAATGTTCCCAATTATCAAACGTTGGAGTTGAACAAAATTCTATTTCATTATTCGTGATCGTAAATTTCAAAATATGATTTCCATAAGTTCCATACCATGAATTCTTATATTTCTTCCACAAAAACATCTGCCCACTATTGATACTAATTTCAGGATTAAATCTAGAATCTAACAGCATGTGGGTATATTACTCAATATTATTATTAGTGTTTAGTAATTCTTTGGTTTTCTCCAAATCTGTTTCTAGAGCTTCGATTATTTTGGGAATTTGTTTTAGAGAACAGTTTAAACAGATACATTGCAACGATAGCGGATATGTAAAATATTTTTCTTGCATCTCGATATCTTTTTTGCAACTTATGCATTTTTTTAATTTATATGGATCAGTATTTTTTATTATCATATATTATACTTTTATCATTGTCCTATTGGTTAGTTTGATTTGGATAGTTAGTCTCTAATGCAATCTTCAATTGTCTAAAATATTTATTGGTAGTTATATCTCCGTTATCACCTATTGAAATCAAATTAAAGTTCGGAGTTTTTAATAAAACGAAGTCCCATTTCCAGTATGCTAGTCCCCAAATACCAAGATCTTTAAAGGTTTTAACAAATAGATCTGCTTCTTGTTGACTTATGTCACTCTCAAAAGGATTTATCTCAAATACTGATGTTCCCTCTTCATTGATTGTTTGCTCTCGTAAGACATTGTTCCATTCACCTATGTATAGTGGTACGCCCGTGATGTTAGAAGCCTTAAGAAAAGTATTCATTCTTGCCTGCTGGTACGAGCTTTCTGTAGGTAATCCGTATATACTTATTTTAAAAACTATATTTGTACTGTTTTGTGGTTTCATTTTAGCTAGGTTTTCTGGTGTCAAGTTTATAGGGCTTTTTAAATCAACAGGGATATTCATACTGTAAGCAAGTACCTTGCTCGTAAGTTTCCTCAACTCATTCACCATAAATGTATTATATTTTCCAATCTTTTCCCATTGATCTGCACTGTGAACCTGGGGCTCACTGAGAATTTCGTAACCTAATGTACTTTTATGGCTGTCTAGGGTATCAACTATTTTTTTCAAAAATTCAGCATGTAGTGTCCATCCATCAGTACCATTAGTGTCTTTCACAGATCGATTCCACCAATCCGTCCACCAGGCTTTTGCGGGTGCATATTTGGGTCCACCGCCATTTCCAGCAGGATAGGAAGGATTGTCTTGAAAGAGAAAGGAGGGGAATCCCGTTCCTCTTTGTGGATTAAACCAAGAGGAAGTATGAAATTGATGGTTATCATACATTACATTAACGTTGTATTTATCTGCGGCTTCCGCTACAGATTGTAGTTCAAGCATAAAATTAGCTGGGTCTCTTTCGTAAGATTCCCAATAAAATACAAACCTTACATGATTCATACCAGCCTCCGAAATTAGCTTAAAGCTATCATCAAAATAATTCGCAGGCATAATGCTTCCTATAGTTCTGCTCTGTGGCATGCTTGTATGATATCCTTTCATATTTACGCCAAAAAATATTTGATTAGTCTCCTGACCATGCGAATAAAGTACAAATGAATTAGTTAGCAACAAGGTGAAAATTACAAGCAATATAACCAGTTTAGAACTAACAAAGGGTCTTGTTAAACTAATACTACGCATTTGATTTAGGATGAATACAAACATTATAAAATAGTTTCCAGCTAATTCTCTTCCATTAAATTCAATCACATTGTTCTTTTTGGTCATTTTTCTTACTTTACTTCCATAATCTGCCCATTATCTGGAGCTATTGCATCAAACCCATATTTTTCTTTGATTTCATTGGCAAACTTAGTACATGACAAATCATCACCATGGACAGTAAGAACCCTTGGATTGCCTTTGATTTTATCGAGTATTTCAAATAGTTCTGTTCTGCTGCTATGTCCGGAAAATTCAAAATGATTTACATCTGCAAGACTTTTCCTTGTTTTTCCGTTATATGATACGAGTCCTTTTTCAAGCAGAAGGCGACCTGGAGTACCTTTACCCTGGTACGATACTAGTGCTATACCATTACTAGGATTTTTTGCTATTTCTTGCAGATAGAAAATTGCCGTTCCACCCACAAGCATTCCTGCCGGAGAGATTATTACTCCTGGTTCTTTTAGCAACTGTTTTCTTCTATGCCATCCTTTAACCCATTCAATCTCCGATATTATTTTTTTAAATCCTTCAGCATCTCGTAAAAATGATGGATTTCTTAGCATTATTTCATTAGCCTTTAATGCCATCCCGTCCATGGATATCCTATATTTGAAATTGTTTGCTTTCAAAACGCATGCAATCTCTTGTGCTCTTTCAACTGAAAACGCCGGTATGAAGAGGGTTCCTCCTCTTTCAACTACGTCATAAGCAAAGTGAACAAGATTCTTTTCCGATTCGTCTCGCGGAGTCTGTTCTGTTTGAGAATAGGTACTTTCAATAATTAAGACATCAACTTCAGGTAAATCTAAATCAGCAGATCTCAAAAGTTTTGACCCTCTAGTGTTTATGTCACCAGTATAGAAAATGCGTTTGCCTTCACTTTCTGCAAGTATTGAAGACCCCCCTATGATGTGACCAGATTCATATAAAGTAATTTGCATGTTATTAATCAAGTGTCTTTCCTTATACTGTAAGATCTTTGAATGACTCATCATATTATTCAAATCTGCATATTCAAAAGGCAAATAAAATCCAGAAATTTTAAGCATATCTTCAATAAGTAAATCGGAAAGTTCGAAAGTTGGATTTGTTCCTAAGACTGAGATATTAGAATTGGATAAAAAAAGTGACGGAATATATCCCGAATGATCCAGATGAGCATGTGTAAGAACGACTGTGCTAATATCTTTTGGTCTAACATGAATTGGAAAAGATGGTTCTTTCTTTAACATTACACCATAATCTAACAAAATATTGGTATTGTCTGATGTTACCAAAAATCCTGAACGCCCTACTTCTTTGCCGGAGCCTAAAATTGTTATTTTCATTTAATAAGCATTTGTTTAAGCAGACGGGTTTTAAGTCTTTCATTTTTCTCCTTTTAGTAGGAATTAATAACAAATTAAAAACGACAGAATAAAATTAGAGTTACTGTAATTTTAAAAGTTGTCAAGAATAGTCATTACAGGCAATCCAGGAGTTGGAAAACATACTATCAGTGAGTTGTTGTCAAAAAGACTAGGATCTAAGATAGTCAATTTAAATGAATTTGTAATAAGAAACAAGCTCGTATTCGCAGATAAGACATTAGGTGTCTATGATGTCTATGCAAAAAAAGCATCTCTAATGCTTAGAAAGGAATTAAAACAATATGATGATGTGATTATTTCAGGACATCTTGCTCCATACTTACTAATGCCAACTCAGGCGGATCTAGTCGTGGTTTTACGACGTTCACCAGAACTTCTTTTACAGACATTTAAAGAAAGAAATTATACAATTTTGAAAATTAGGGAAAATATAACTAGTGAAATTCTCGGAATAACCTTATATGATAGCATAAGAAAATTTGGAAAGGAAAAAACTATTGAATTTGACACTACAAAAACGTCAAGCAAAGAAATCATCAGACGCTTGATTGAGGCGTTGAATGATAACTCAAAAAGAAGAAGGGGAAATATCGATTGGATACCTACATTAAAAGATCAGCAGGAACTTTTGAAATTAGTGTCATATTAGGTCCACCACACAACAATTTGCTATTGGTAATACCAAGACTTTATTTCACCCAAATCTAACAGGATTTAAATAATAAATGATGCTGAGAAAAAATATCATGCGGTTTTCATGATGAACAGGGTAAGAATTGGTGTTGATGTTGGGGGGACGTTTACCAAATCAGTAGCAATAGATATGGATACTGGAAGGATAATCGGGAAGGTTACGGTTCCAACTTCACATTTCTCGCAAGAGGGAGTATCAACTGGTATTGTAGAATCACTAATCAAACTTATTCGCAAAGAGGGTATTACTGAATCAAATATTGAATTAATATCTCATAGTACAACTCAGGCTGTTAATGCATTATTAGAAGGCGATACAACAAAGGTTGGTATTATTGGTATGGGAGTGGGTTTAGAGAAAAATGATATCATGAAAAGAACAAACTTAGGTGACGTTAAACTCGGACCAAATAAATATTTGAAAACATGTTATAGATTTTTGGATACTTCAAAGTTTTTAGATGAACAAGAGATTTCTCAAATATTAGAAGAATTGAAGGAAGAGGGAGCAGAGGTCCTCGTAGTAAGTGAAGCGTATGGTGTTGATGATCCTAGTAATGAATTATACGTCATGCAAAAATCAGACCTACCAGCAACTGCAGGACATGAATTGACCGGAATATATGGTCTTGAAATAAGGACCTTGACCGCCGCAATAAACGCTAGTATATTATTAAAGGCTATTTGGACTGCAAAATACGTTGAGAAAGCGGTACGTCAACAAGAAATCTCTGCTCCACTTACAATAATGAAGGGTGATGGCGGTCTGACTGATATGAATACTTTTAAAACTAAACCAATTTTAACTGTTTTATCAGGACCTGCTGCAAGCGTTGCAGGTGCTCTGCTGCACTTAAGGATACTTAATGGAATTTTCATAGAAGTTGGAGGTACATCAACAAATATTTGTGTAATTAAAAATGGTAAACCTGAAGTCAAATACGTTACCATAATGGAACATCCAACATGTATAAAATCCTTAGATGTGAGAGTAGTCGGAATAGCTGGTGGTTCTCTGGTGAGATGGTCGGGGAAAAAGATAACCGATGTGGGACCTAGATCTGCTCATATTTCCGGTTTAAAATATTCATGTTTTGCTGAACCGCAAGAATTGGAAGGGGGACAAATAGTAACATTTATGCCTAGAGAAGGAGACCCCATTGACTATGTAGGAATTGAAGTTGGCGCTGGTAAAAGGTTTGCAATAACCAATACTTGTGCTGCCAACGCTTTAGGAATAATCCCTGACAATGATTACGCAAAAGGGGATCAAAAATCTGCGCAACTAGCGTTATCAATTTTGGGACAGAGATTAGGTATGGATAGTGAAGAAGTAGCTAATAAAATTCTTGATATTTCAAGTAGAAAGATACTCCAGACAATTAGAATTTTAATCAGAGAATTCAAATTAAAAGATAATAAATTTGTTTTAATAGGTGGCGGTGGAGGTGCATCGGTCCTTGTTCCAATGATTGCAAAGAAATTGGATTGTCAATATAGAATCGCTGACAATTCGGAAGTCATCTCCTCAATTGGTGTTTGTACTGCTTCAATACGGGAAGAGAGGGAAAAGATAATAGAAAATCCTACACCTGATGACATATCACTTTTTGTTCAGGAAGTTGAAAAAATTGCAATTTCTAAGGGCGCACTTCCTGAATCGATTTCTACTCAATCCGAATATATAGGCGAAAAATCTCTATTGCGTGTTACGGTTTATGGTAATATGAAGTTAGATGTGGGTACCAATCATGCACATGAAATTGATGATGAGGAAGCACAGGTATTGGCATGTGAGTTATTTGGTATTAATGAAGGCGTGCATAGAATATTTGATATGAAAGATTATTACATTTTTGCGTGTGAAATACATAAAAAGAAATTGTTTTTGAAATCAAGAAAGCAACCTGTTTTAGTACTAGATAAATATGGCCATGTTAGAATATCTATTGAAAATGCAGATATATACAGTGGTAGTCCCCAAAAGATGAAAGAAAGAATTCATACATTAATGAATGAACATAGTCTCTCAAAAGATGAACTCGCGCCACAGATTCATATTGTTGATGGAAAAAGAATTTTGGATTTTTCTAGTTTGTCGTCTTCTGCACATGTACTAAAAGCAGTAACTGACGAGCTGGATAAAACTGTGAATAATCAGGTAACAATAATCATAAAAGTATAAAGGGAAACTTGCCTTGCGTGTTAAAAACTAGGCATTATTGACAAGAAATAATTTGATATTAAACTGCCTAAATCAACTTTCGCAAAATCATTTGGAATTGAATTTGTAGATATTACTTCCTTAATACCTGCTCTAAATAATTTTTCTTTGGCATCATCGAGTAAGAGTGCATGAGTACATATGACAAATACATCACCAATATTATTTTTTTTCAGTATTTCAGTCGCTTTTATAATACTATTACCTGTGCTTATCATATCATCTACAATAAGAGCGTCTCTTGTTTTCAGTGGTTGTTGTTCACTAAGTGAAATCGATATGTCGCCTGTGAACCTATCTCGTGTTTTGACTAATGATAGCATATTTACTTCGATAATTTCTGCGAATTTTCTAGCTCTTTCTATTCCTCCTTCATCGGGCGAAATAACTATGGGGTTGTTTAGTGTGATATTTTTTTTAACATAATTAGCCAAAGATGGAATAGCGGTTAAATCTACTGTTTTAAAAGAATAATTAAGTGAGTTGGGACTATGGCTATCAACAGTTATTAACTTTGTAGTTCCCAATGACTCCAAAATTCGTCCAACTAAATTGATAGTTACTATCTCTCCATTAACAAATACCTTATCCTGTCTTGTGTATGCTAAATATGGACTAACTACACAAATATCGTTCGCACCGTCTTCTCTGCATTTGTAGATAATCATGAATAATTGCATGAGATGCTGATCTGTAGGAGGATATGTAGAATGAACTATGATGCAGTTCCTTTTGGCCACATTATCTAGTCTAATTTTGCTTTCTCCATCTGCAAATACACGTAATTCGGCATTTCTATATTGGGTATCTAAATCTAATGAAATTTTTTTTGCGAGAGAAGAATTTCGCTTATCAGAAATAATTACAGTGTTGTTTTTTTGCAATGTGAGAATATGGAACTATTTTTCAACAACTATTTAAAAGTGTTAAATTAGCTTAATGAATTAGTTATTCTGTATATGGAATGTAAAAGGTTTTCATATCTTCAGCTAAATCTACGTTGTTGTGAATAGATCTTGCTTCGTCCAAGAGAATATTTGGATCATCATATCTTGAACTGAAATGTGTGAGAATTAGCTTTCTACAATTTGACTCCTTGGCAAGTAGAGCTGCTTCAGCAGATGTGGAATGAAATGTCTCTATTGCCTTAGCTTGGTAATCATGGTTGTAAGTTGATTCGAAAATTAGGATATCACATGAATCAAAAAAGTTTCTAAGTTTAGAAGACGGTCTGGTATCCCCAGATATGCCTATTTTACGGCCCCTTCTTTTGGGTCCAACTACTTCATTTGATTTTATTAATTTACCATCAATAACTACATCTTCACCATTTTGTAACCTATGATACAAGTTTCCTTTAGGAATGGAAAGCTTGGAAACTTTCTCAATATTGAATATTCCCGGTCTGGGAAGCTCATTAATGCAATAAGAAAATGCAGGCACTGAATGATCAGCTCTACAACAGCTGATCCGATAATCATCTTCGAATGCAATTACCCCTTCCTTATCGATTACGTGAATGGCAATTTCAAATGACAATCCAATATTGATGATACGAAAATTCTCATGAATAAACTCTCTCAATCTTGATTCACCATAGATATCAATTTTTTCTGTGCGCCCGAGAAGAGACATGGTTTGAAAAAATCCTAATAGTCCTAGACAATGATCTATATGCAAATGAGTTATGAATACTTTCATTTTCTTATTTATTCCTAGTTTGGCTTGAAGAAAATTCTTTTGCATTCCTTCACCGATGTCAAATATTAACAATTCACCTCCTCTTTTAATTACAATTGAGGATAAACCTCTTTTTTCAGTTGGAATGGCTGCGGATGTCCCAAGAAATACTATCTTCATGTCGGCCATAAATTATACATCAATAAGTAATCCAGTAAATTATAAGCGTTTGTTTGAACAGTAACATCATGAGAAATCTTTGATTATCATCCATACCATGGTCTTGTAAAGACAAACTACTGAGTAAAATAGTGAATTGAAATGGAATTAACTTATTATTTTGAAAAAATCCTTTAGGAGTACTTTTTGGTTTTGGGACAGAACATCATATGATTCAATAAATTCTTTTTCTATAGAAATATGTTCTTTTAGGACGGAACGAAATTTATCAATAGTAATAGGAGTGATGGCATCTATTTCACCGGTGGTGTAAGCATAAATATATGCACTAATAATTTTTATTACAAAAGAAGGTATTGTTTTTAATAGGAGTAAAATACTTTTTTTCATGACGTCATCACCAGATGCATTACTATTCATATTATCGAAGTAAGACTCAAGTATTTTCATTCTGATATTTCCCAACTCTTCAATGCATGATGCAACTAAAATTCCTGTTTCTGTCAATTCATAGAAAGGAACTCCCTCTAATTGGAGTGCCTTTGGTCCACGTCTGAGTGGCAAACGACCCGCTTCCTTAACTACGCCAGATGGTATTAATACTTCATCGAGATCTTTGAATATACCGGAGTAGATATTCTGCCATAATATACCATTGTTCTTTGCAATTGCGTGTGCAATTGATGTCCTTGTTCTCAGTTCTGGATTTTTTTCCAAAACAAGATGAGTCATAATTCCTCTTTGTCTCTTAGCTTCACCAGTGAATTTATTTCTCTTTGTTTTAAAAGTATCAAAGATAGCAATGTGAGCTGTTTTCTGCTTCAAAAAGTGCTCTCACCGCTTATTATGAGCATAATTTTCAATTATCAATCAAGTCTTTTATATTCTAATTGTATGATTTCTGATTATTTTGATTTTGGTTTATATTGTAAATAGCAAAATATTCTTGTCAAAATCATAATATCCTGTACTTGGTCGGTGCACTGGCCGGAATTTCAAAGATTGACAATACCTATTTTGAAATTAAATGAAATCAATAATTGTGTGCTGATCCTTTTCATCTTGTTTAAATAACAAGTTTAATTCTGCTTGCAATGTGTTTATTCTGCTAGTTAGATATTCGTTTATTTTAAATTCTGAACAGATATTTAATGCGGTCTGTACATATTTCTCTACCGAACCCCGTGTTACAGTTTGTAATAATTCATTATTACATTCCAAGCATCTACCAATCAGTGGCATTCTTCTGTATTTTTGTCCACATTTAGTACACCTAAATGACTGTGATGAATAGGCCCTTAAATTTCCCATAATATCAGGTAAGATGTGAGTCGTTAAAACCATTGACATTACTTCATCAGCATCAACAGCATTAATTAGCTTGGCAGTACTTATTTGCATTTTTAGCTTTTCTTCCATTGTGCTCAAAGTTGAATACAAACTATGTGATTCATCCAACATAATATTGTCAGTGGTATGAGTGAATTTATAATCAAAGAATTGCTTTGCATGTCCTAGTCTCTTTTTGATAAGATCGATGTTGTCAATTACATTGGTTTTTTCCATATTCCAAGAGGATCTATAAAAATCCAATGGATATCTCTCATCAACATCTATGTTGTGAGCTTGCCTTTGAACTTCATGTGGAAATACTAAAGGTTGAATAAGTAATGGTGCATCCATTAGTCCACCAATTCTATCAGGCAGATATTCCTTTGAAAAGTTTAGAAAGATATCCATTAGTAACATTATGGAGTCCGCATCACCATCACAATCTCTTCGTTTTGCAGAATGCCAGATGGGTGAAGCAAGACATACCTGGGAATTGACAAATCCAATGACTCTACCGATAATTCCTACCGACGTATGAGGTGCTAAGCCAACAATCAAGTGTCCGATCAAATCATCTATTGAATCTATTTTATAAAATGCCTCAATTCCATAGAATCGTGTCAGTTCTTCATCTACAAATTGAGAAATTTTCACCAGATGTTCTGCAGCATGAATGGGTATTATTATATCCTGTATGAATAGTTCTAGTAATTGATCTGATGATTCCGGATCACTGCCTAACTGATCTTTGAGATATCCGAGATCTCTTAATTTTGTAATATCTGTTTTGATCCATTTTGGTTTAAAGTGCGTTAAAGGTTCATTAGTCGCATCAAAACGTATGGTTCCATCCTTAAATGTATACAGGTTATGCTTCTGTCTCAGGATTCCCTTTTCCAGAGGTTCTGCACATCTATTTTTACCCATTAAGGCTTTAACTCCTTTTAATGGCTCAAGCGGTGATATGTCAAGATGCTTTCTTGCTTTTTCAACTGCAAGTTTCAGAGGATAACTCGTTGGTGAATGTTTTTTTAGACGATTTCCGCAAACAGGACAAACTCCGTTTGGCTCCTCACTGTTAACTTCATATCTACAAGTTGAGCACATTATTCTAATTTGGGTATTAGAATGACAGTCTTGACAGCAAACAGAAAGGGATATTGATTTGCAGTTCGCACAAAGTCTATTGGCAATTTCAATATAAAGTGGTTTTTGCATTGCTTTCAGAATATCTCTAGTTGGGCCACCATTCATTCCGATTGGAAATAAGACATGAACGGGAGGTTTCATTTTTCTATCGGCTGCTTTTTCTGGACGCCCCACTCGAACAGCAATTGAAGAAGAAAATTTTTCTTTTATACTAACATTTAGTAACTTAGAAATAGAATCTAAAATATGTGTTTTAACATAGTTTGGATCAGAGTTGGACGGAACAGTTGATTCTAATAATTTACCGAGATTCGATCCGTATTCGATACATCTGGCCACCAATTTTGATAGGATGTATAGGTGATCATGATCATCTATTCTTATTTTGCTGTCATCAAGACAAAGAGAATGAAGTATTCCGAGTTTTTCAAAAATTTTTTTTAATTGTGAATCATTAGTAAGAAATTTTTTTTCACTAGTATCTTTTATTGTCATTTTGTTTTCTAGCAATCTGTTGATTAGAATACTAAATTCATCCACTGTTAACGCACTCCAATAAAAGACGTATCCAGGATAAAGAGGGATATCAAACTGTTGACTAATTTTAAAGGCTTCAGTAACGGATGGTTTTTTTTCCAATGGATATCGTACTAACTCAATTAATCTTTCACTATCAAAGCTTTTGAAGTATGAATTAGGCTCCGTACTACTTAGTTTTGCTTCTAGTTCGAGAGCCCATATTTCTTCAACATATGATGAGGGAAGTAATTGAGTATTATTTTCGAGGAAGTCCCCATAACTTATCAAAATATCTCCCAAATAGAGAATTTTTGTAATTTTATTAGCTATGGATTTTGCTCCACTAATTGTTTTTATTTTCCTGACACTTCCATCATTTAGTTTTACAATTGGCGGTTCGATACTGTCTACTAGGGCGATGGTAGAAGCCTTACCTGGTGCATCTATTTTTATTTGTGTACCGACAGCAATTGCATAATTTAATAAAATCGGAATTGTTGGATGAATTCCAATTGTAGCTAATCCGGTATTACAGCTTCTTCCATAACGCAATCTAAAACCGCCAATTTTTTTCTGCATAGAAAGTACTGGTCTTCCAGTTATGACTTCAGTCATTCTGTGGGATATTGTATCATCTTCTGGGGTTTGAATGGCTCCTTCAAGACTTTTTAGCCAATCCCATCCTTCTAATTTTAGAGTTTCAACTATCTTCAATAACTTTCTGCTTCTACCTATCAAACCATCATTCATTACTCTCAATGCACCTCCCCGAACTCTATTGGTAGAAACTCTTTGCAGATTTCTATGACCTACTACTTCTACAGGGTCCGTGTCAACACCATCAATTTCTACAGGGAGCGAACCTATACAATGAATAACATCCTTATCAGAAACCTTGAATTGGAAGTTGCCGACCTCCCTTTCATATATCCTTAATTCTTCAACATATCTACTAATTTCATCATCATATGAATTCGCAATGTACTTATCTAACCCAATAACTTTCCTGACATGATCGGCGATTAGCATTGTTACGGCAGCTTCGGTTCCTCCAGCAGATCTTATTGGCCCAGCAAAAGAAACCGATAGATATTGTGTTCTGTTGGCATTAGATTTTATTTTGACATCATAAATCCCTTGCAAAGGTGCTACGGTAACGCCTTCTGTAACAACAGAAAGTCCAACTCTTACTGCATTGTTTAGTTTTTCCTCGATGGTTGTACCTCCAAATTTACCGAGCGCTATTTCTTCGGATATCTTAAATGCTGTTAGTTCTTTTCCTAATTCTCGAAGAAGCGTTCTTAACCTATTTGAAATATCGATTTCATGTATCTTTGCTATCCTGTCCGGTAAGTCGTAACCAATCTGAGACTCTACTTTTTCGGATATATCAAGGCCATGTCTTTTAGCTTCTTGTGCAACCGATATTGAATCTTTGATGTATTCTGAAATTTTTTCATGATATTCTATATAAGACGAAGGAATTTGGACATCTTTGTTTTCCTTGGTATGAGTGCTCAATTTCTTATTGCCTTCATAATATTAACAAATTCTGATTCCCAATCCTTTTCTCTTTCAATCATCGTTCCAATAACTATGATATCAGCGCCCGCTTCTGATATTTTTTTGGCTGTCTCAGCTGAATTAATTCCTCCACCAACTATCAGAATTCCCTTATAGAATTTTTTTACAGCCCTTACCATCTCCGGTGGGATATTCTGTGATGCACCTGAGCCTGCTTCTAGATATAAAAATCGCATACCCATGTAGAGTGCTGCTAGGGCGTACATTACAACAATATTTGATTTGTTGAAAGGAATGGATTTAGCTTGACCTATGAACCATGCCGTGGACCCGTCACCAATGATAAGGTAACCAGTTGGTATTGCCTCTAGATTATACTTGTTGATAACTAATGCGCCTTGTGCCTGTGCGCCTGTTATGTAGTAAGGATTTTCAGAATTAAGTAGTGAATTGAACAAAATTGCATCCGCAGCTGGTGATATTCCTGTGATATTTCCTGGAAATAAAATAATTGGGATCTTGACATTGTTCTTTAATTGTGTCACAAAATTTGATAATTCAATTTGGTCCGATGTGGATGAACCACCGACCAATATTGCTGAAGCTCCAAGCTGTTCTAATTTTTTCGCCAATTCTATGGTCTTGGAGGTGTTTTCAGAATCTATAAGTGGAAAGCATAATGTTTTTTGTCTCTTGATTTCGTTCAAAATGTATTTTTCGGTGCTTTGTATTTCCATCATTTCTCAAAGTAATTACTCGTATAATAATAATCTCATGAGATTTAGAAAGTATTGACTAATGATGGAATATATGAATACAAAAGTTAATTAGAATATAGCAGTACTATACAAGTTTGTATAGTAAATGGAAAACAACAGTTTGAGTTATTCGGTGCTTTTGAATCATTTTATTGCAAATTCTACATTTACAGAGAAACAAACGTCAATTATTTATAATAAAGTATTGAAGTCGAAACCCGGTAAAAACATGACTTCAGGTGCGTATTATAGACAATTAGGACAGTGTAGGACGAAAACAAGAAAGGTTGTTTATACATTGTTATTATTGCGGCTGCTCAATGTTGTCGATATTGAAACATTTTCTGTGTTGGATAAATTGAATAATCAATTGAATGTGATGTTGAATAGATCAAGTGATGAAACAGATGTTGTCACATTGGACAATGTGATTTCTTTGATTGATAATGTGATTAGTAAGCTGGTGTTGATATAGAAAAAATTTTATAAATATGTCTCTCTAAATCACATGATGTCACATGAATATATTTGATTTTACCTTGCAATATTCATTATCAGATGTCTTAATTTCAATCACACTTTTCACGTTATCTTTTGTGGCCTTTTTCTATATGGGATTTTTCAGAGAATCGAAAGAACGAGAAAAAGAGAGTCATAAATTTAAAGACATCTTGATTGAGGGATATTTTCATAAATTTGATCAATATGATGAGATTATTTCAGATTTACGAACTAAGTTGGATATGATTGAAATGAAAATAAACCCAGTGAACATTCGAAACGACCAGGAGGAGTTTGTTTCTACGAGTGATATTGGAAATAAGAGGTCACATAAAGGCATGTCACATGCTGTGACTCCTGTGGCGAAGAATGTGATTATCACTGAAAGGAAGGATGATGTAAATGAGGATGAAGTGTTGCGATTTAATACTGTGGATACTATCCTTAGGATGCTTGAAATACCGCTAACGTCTAGAGAGATTCAGAAAAAAATTGACAAGTCTCGTGAACATACGTCTCGATTGTTAAAAAAACTATATTCTGAAAACATAGTGATGAGAGATGGGAGTTCCAGACCTTTCAAATACAAAATCACAAATGAAGGTCGTAAACTGTTGGAACGGAGAGCAAATTTGGGTCGCTAGAATTCTCATAATTTTCTGTATAATGATTCAGGTTCTCTTTAACAAGTGTGTACACCCATTGTTTACCATTTTTTGATCTTTTCAGTTGTTTCTTCGAATAAAATCTAGACAAATAGATAGAGATGACGCTTAATTGAATGGATTGGTAGTACAAATCCTGATAAATTCTTAGTATATCGGAGGAAGTAAATGTGTGGTATTTAAAGTTCTGAATAATCAAATTCCATAATTTGGAACCAAGTTTTGTGTCGCTTTCTCTATGTTCAAAACTGCTGTCGATTGAATTTTTATCAAATAATTGTACGAATTCAATGACATTCATTATCTTTTCTTTTGATAAACTGCCTTGTAGAGTTAGATTGTATCTTTCTCCATTTTCATCTTCCAATTCAATTTTTATTTTCTTTCTCGCAGTTGACAGATCGGGATTTGATATCACATCACACTTAACAATTAAAGTGATTAACAAGTTAACCAGCAGCTCAGCTTTTGTTAACTAATTATTCGTGCTAAAAATTAGGACCTTTTTTTTATTGTAGTTATCAATTTTATGATTTCTCTATCTAAATATTTTCCAGTGGAAATAAAGGGGTTATATCAGATTCTTAACATTGTTGATTTCTGTTAACAAACCTGCAATGGAAATAAAGGGGTTATTTCGGAGACTTTTCATTCTTTAGAATTAACAAATCTAAACAAAAGTTAAAACCACTCCACCCCTGCATTTCTCATTGAAGTTTGATCCATTCCTCATCTATCTACAAAGTACAATAATTAACAAACAAATAAAAGAAAATTGATTTAGGAGTTTTTATTTTATATACATCCCACTTACTAAATGAGTTTGTTATATTGAGATACAGGAGAAAGAGAGGGGTGTCGGAGGTATGTGTATTTGGATGATGACATCTTAAACACTATTTTTGATAGTGCGATTAAAAATAAAAACATAATTAAGAATAGGCAGGTCTTAACTATCGACTATGTACCAGACAAACTACTATTCAGGACTAAGGAAAGTACGGCAATCGCGCAATCATTATCTGTTATATTAAAAAAAGGCCGTCCGTCTAATTTGCTAATTTTTGGAAAACCGGGAACCGGAAAGACGGCCGTAGTAAAAAATGTTATCGAACACCTTTATAAAAAGACGAACGAATTGAACATAAATCTAAGGGTTCCCTTCATTAATGCAAAAAATTCAAACACACCATACAAAATTCTCTATGAAATTGCAGAATTATTGGGTATCAATAAAGAAGGAAAAATGCAAGTTTACTTTACAGGCCTATCTATGAGTGAAGCTACTGATAGAATTCTTGATTTCATAAGACGAAGATCCATCAAACTTGTAATTGTCATAGATGAAATAGATTCGCTTGTTAATAGAAAAGGTGATGATATCCTGTATAACTTTACAAGAGCTAATGAAAGGATTTCTTCAGATCAATTCATTAGTTTGATCGGTATTTCGAATAGCTTAACATTCAAGGATAAATTGGATCCCCGAGTAAAGAGCAGTTTAAGCGAAGAGGAACTAGTTTTTAATCCATATAGCATTGAACAATTAAAGCAAATTCTAATTGATAGATGCAAACTTGCTTTTTATGATAACGTTATTCCTATTGGTGTAATTAATCTGTGTGCTGCAATAGCTGGGAGAGAAACAGGTGATGCTCGAAAGGCCATAGATCTTTTAAGGGTCGCTGCAGAAATCGCAGAAAGGTCCATGACACTGAGGATAAGCGAAGATCATATAAGAAGCGCACAACAAAAAATTGACAGCGACACTAACTACGAGATTTTGAGGAACTCAACTCTGCACACCAAATTAGTAATACTTTCAATAATAAAATCTAAGAATGGAAGTACAGGAGAAATTTATACAATCTATCAATATTTTTGCTCAAAAATTCAACAAGAACCCCTAACGCAAAGAAGGATGACACAAATTGTAGGAGAACTGGATCAACTAGGAATAATAACAACTAATATAGTCAGCCAAGGCCGCTATGGCAGGACTCAAAGAATAAAACTGCATATTCATATCTCATCCGTAAAACAAGCTATTAAAAACGATCCAATATTGTCCCCTTTCATAGACAACATCAACGATTGAAATCTTTCTTAAAAGATTGGAGGCTTCCTAGGTTAACCAATATGCATATTCCGGGAGTTGGATTGATACCCATAGTTTGTTGAAATTTTGTTTGCTTCTGCCATGCCCCAGAATTTACTATTAATGTACCTTTGTATCTACCCACTTCAGTAATATGTACATGCCCAGCGTGAAAAATATCGGGTACATCTTCTATCACCAACATGTCTTCTGATTCAGGAGCAATTGGTGTACGGTTACCATAGATTGGTGACAGATGTCTAGATTTCAACAAAATTTTCATAGCTTCCACGGGTTTTGAATAGCTCAATCCAGGTACTGTGGCAATTACATCATCCAAACTCTGACCATGGAACATCAATAATTTGATTTTGTTTAATTCTACAATTGAGGGATTGCCAATAATACTGAAATTTTCCAAGGGTTGAAAATCACGCAAGTCTGTTAAAGCAGTTTGTGGCAAAGCTCTCCTACCAGGATCGTGATTTCCAGGAATCAGAAAAACATGCATTCGTTTTGGGATTTTTTGTAGTAAAGTTGCAGCATACGACATTTGTTTGTTTATATTTATATCTATCAATTCTTTATCCTGATTGGGATAAATTCCTATTCCATCAACTATATCTCCTGCTATACAAACAAACTTAATCTTGCTTACAATCTCATCATCTGATGATAACCAACTTATAAAATCATTGAACTCGTTCTCCATGAAATATTTGCTGCCTACATGCAAATCTGAAATGAGAGCTACATAAGACTCTGTACCTGATTTAGCTGCAACATGCTCTGGAATATCAGGGAAAATAATATCCTTTATCACAAAATCGTTTGAATTTCTTTTACTGAGCGAAATTTCTAGCATTAACATTTGATCCAAAACAAGTGATGAAGCTTCATTAATCAAATCCTGTGTTTTACAAATTACGGGAATACTGCCAGTTGTATCATCAATCACCAACTCTACATCATTTTTTCTATTTCTCTTGGACATTATCAAACCTGCGACAAAAGCAGAATCAATAAATTTTCCCCGCTCATTCTCGTTATCTAGAGAACTAAATCTGGATTTATTCCGAAGATCTTTAATATGTTTTATTTTCCTTATTTGCCTGCTTTCTGAACGAATTGACAGAATTTTCAAAGTTTTTCGATAACGACTATCAAATAGTTTATAAAAATCCTTATCATTTTCGGAGTTTATTCTGTACGTAGGATCAAAGATAATCTTATAATTCTCATCATTGCCATCTGTGTTAGAGTTAGTTGTGACAGGTTCATGAATCCGGCCATTCACGTCACTAGAAATCACATTTTTTATATCATCGATTAAAATTGGAGACTTTTTCTTGAACTTATTTTTAGCATCAACTATTGTCTTGATTATTTTTTCAACATCACAATCAAGTGATTTGAGAAAGGCAAAAGCATCAGGATGAACTTGATATCCCTTATTTATCGCATAAATCAATGCAATAGATACAGAATCCAAGTTTAATTATTGAACAGAACAATCATAAATGCTAAAAATGTTTTGTTTTATCCATAGGTTATTAAAAAGCAAACACTCTGGTTGGAATACATGTATAAGTACGAGTTCAAAAAACGAATTCTCTACCTTCTAGTTGGTATTTTAGTATTTTTAATTTTCTTTACCATTGGCACATCCATCAGTTTTGACGAATCGACATCAGAGCTCTTAAAAGAACAATTTCAAAACAAAATAAAAAATATTGATAATATAGGCATATTCGCCAATAACTTTCTAATCTCCACCTTAATGTTTATTCCAGGGATCGGAATTGCGTTTGGTCTCTTTTCAGGATTTAGTACTGGTAATATTTTCATGATAATAACTCAAGATTTACCAATCCAGATACCACCATTACTTGTTTTTTTGACAATATTTGGAATGATGGAGCTCGTTTCATATGGGATAGCTATCTCTAGAAGTTATTTGTTGTTAATTCACATTTTGAAAAGAACAAACATTAAAGAAAATCTTATTCATACCGGCATTGAAATTAGCATCGTTGCAATAATATTATTTCTTGCCGCCATTATTGAATGGAATTTAATAAAACAATCTGGAGGCGTAGATTTTGTACAATAGTGCATAAAAACAAAAACAAAAGTAATCTCATACTAACTCCAAGTATGTTTTACGCCTAACCTGATCAACCACCATTACAGACATCGGACTAAAATCCATTTTTTCTAGTTCATTCAGCCTGCCTTTAAACACTCTTTCATCCGCAGTGGTCAAATATTCAAATACCCAAACTATTAAGTTTGAAGTATCTACTCCCTCTTTTTTAAGATACAATGCTATTTCTGATTGCATGAAATTTTTTTCTGCATTATTATTCCAGGGCCTGGGTACTAAAATCACACTTTTCTTCTCTTGAATTGCTTTAACTAATTCCCTCTTCTTGTCTTCAATATTCTCAGTAACATGGAAACTCAATATTATCGCTTTATCCAATGGAATTTTTGCCTTTGCAGCCGCAACTTGAATAGAACTAATCCCGGGCATTAATTCTACATTATCGTTACCAAAAATTTCTAATAATCTATCAACAACTTCAGACTCTGAAAAGTTTACATCACCGGTGAAAGGAATTGCGCAGAACTCGTTTTCTCCCATTTTCTTATGCACCTCATTATAAGTTTCATCCTGATCCTTCATAGTTACCTCATATACTTGATGAAAATGAGGAATAATGAAATCTCGAACTATTGATAATGTATATTTATAACCTATCAAATACTTGGATTTTCTTATCACATCTTTTGCTAGGTCTGTTAGATACTCTGACGAACCTGGGCCTACACCAACAAGAAATAACTTCTTGCTCTTGACTCTATTTTCCCTCACAGCTTTAGCTATGATACTGTGTATTTTATTTGCTTTCTTTGCATCCTGCATCTATTTTTAGTTAAGAACCCAAACATGGGATCACTTACGACATTTTGTATAATGTTATTACTGGGTTCCAATCCACATGATGGAACTGTAAAGGATCCTTTGCAGGATATTTCACCCATCCCCTTACAATTGCAAAGTTGTAATTTTTCTGCTTGTCTTCAATATCGGTTTTGACTTTAAGTTCTGTACCCCATCTTTTTTCAAGATAATACATATCCAAAATTTGAGAAAAAGGGAATATGATATTTTGATTACTTTTTTCAACATCATTCCTTAATTCAGTAATACCATAACCTTCAATGGGCAAAAAAACATTCTTGTTCTCCTTAAATCGCAAAAGCTGTCGCTCTGAATGTACTGCATGAATTCTGTAAGACATGTTGGTCTTTGTTATAAATATCAGATTTTTTTCCGTCACAACAAGCATTCCCTCTCTTTTCCTTTTCATAAACCCATCCTCTCCACCCCAAATCCACATTAGATGTGCCTTTATCTGCTCATCCCATTCCAACAACATTTACAATTCATCATCATCATGGATTTATTTTTTTCATCAACCAATGCAAATTATCAAGACTCGTCCTCCAACCATGCAAGCTTTTAATACAAATAATGTCAAATTACACATTTAAATGATAGAGCAAAAAAGCTCAACAACAAAATTGGATGATGCGCAAGACAGGACACTGGAAATAAATCTCCAAGGAAAAACTCTACAGGAAACAAGATATAATGCATTAGAAAATGCAGAGGAATTTTGGGACCAACAAGCAAATAACTTGATATGGAATAAGAAATGGGATAAAATTCTAGATTGGAATCCGCCATTTGCAAAATGGTTTACAGGTGGTTTGCTAAATGCGTCGGTAAATTGTCTTGATAAGCACATTAACAATATTACAAAAAATAAAGCAGCTGTAATATGGGAAAGCGAGTCTGGTGATGTTCGTACCCTTACATATAACCAATTGTATGTAGAAGTAAATAAATTCGCAAACGCTTTGCGTAATTTGGGAATAAGAAAAGGTGATAGGGTCACAATTTACCTCCCAATGGTTCCCGAATTGCCTATTGCAATGTTGGCTTGTAGCAGAATAGGAGCTACACATATCGTTATCTTTTCTGGATTTAGTTCGCAGGCACTAACTGATCGCATAAATGATTCAAAATCTAAAGTAATCGTAACAGCTGATCAAGGAATAAGGCGCGGAAAAATACTTGAGCTGAAAAAAATTGTCGATAGTGCGATTGGATCAACTCCCTCTATAGAAAATGTAATTGTCCTTAAAAGAGGATTTGCTGAAATCGAAATGAATGAAAAAGACCTTCTTTGGCATGAATTAGTAAAGAAAGAAAAATCCTACTGCAAACCTGAAATTGTCGAAAGCACTCATCCACTTTATATCCTGTACACTTCCGGCACTACTGGAAAACCAAAAGGCGTACTGCATAGTACCGGAGGATATCTTACTCATATCTATGCAACAGCTAAATGGGTCTTTGACTATAAAAATGAGGACATTTTTTTCTGCACTGCAGACATAGGTTGGGTTACAGGACATAGTTACATGGTGTATGCTCCTCTATTACACGGAGTAACAAGTGTTATCTATGAGGGAACTCCTGATTTCCCGACACCTGATAGATACTGGGCACTGATCGAAAAACATAGAGCCACAATTCTGTACACCACTCCAACCGCACTGCGTATATACATGAAATACGACTTGTCAATACCTAGTAGTTTTGATTTGTCATCATTGCGTCTTTTAGGTACCGTTGGTGAAGCAATTAATCCTGAAGTATGGTTATGGTATTTTAGAGTGATTGGAAAAGAAAAGTGTCCCATCGTTGACACATGGTGGCAGACCGAAACAGGTGGAATCATGATAAGTCAATGTTTAGGTATTGATACAATACCCATGAAACCTGGATCTGGAACTTTTCCAGTACCAGGAGTTGATATTGGCATAGTGGATGAGAAAGGGATGGATGTTAATCCCAATAACAAAGGATACCTGGTTATTAAGAGACCGTGGCCAGGTATGCTAATGACATTGTGGAACAATGATGATAAATATATTAATACATACTGGAACAAATTTCAAGGATTTTATTATTCTGGTGATTTTGCCCTTTTAGATCAGGATAATTATATTTGGTTACTAGGCAGATCGGACGATGTACTCAAAATTGCGGGTCATCGACTAGGTACAATGGAATTAGAGAGTGCATTTGTATCATTCAATGCAATAGCCGAGGCAGCTGTAATCAGCAAACCTGATGAAGAAAAAGGAGAAGCAATAGTCGCATTTCTTGTCCTTAAAGCTGGTTACAAAGAGTCCCCAGAAATGAGAACAGATCTTGTGAATCACATTAGAAAGACAGTTGGCCCAATAGCTACTCCAAATGAAATTTATTTCACCAACAAATTGCCAAAGACTAGAAGTGGGAAAATAATGAGAAGACTACTAAAATCCATAAGTACAAACTCTGAGATAATTGGTGACACAAGCACACTTGAGGACGAAGCTTCAATTGAAGAAATAAAACAAGTGTATAGAGATTTTCAAGATATCACTAAACGATAATTACATCAGACCAAAATTCAATATAGGATTTTTATATTGAAACTAATTTTATCTTCGAATCTTTTGTGATATTATGATAATTGATAAATCCGGTTGTTGCTGCCAAAATATATCTTGCTGGTTTTGTATTCTTATAGGTACATTGTGCAGCATCCAAAGTATTCTTGCACGGTAGTGCATCCTGTTTCGTATAAACAATATTGCCTGCACCATCTAACCAAATTAGATCCAAATTGAATTGTATATTTAACAGCCATACGGAATACAGATCAGATTTGTCATAAACAAGAAGAAGTGCGGAGTTGAGTGGCAGTTCTTCATTTCTAAATGTCAACCACCTCTGTCGTTCGGCTGGCGTTTCAGCAATTTCGGTGCTTATGGAGTGATTGTTGATAACTATCGTTCCTTTTGAAAAATCTATATTCCTATTCTTAATACCCTCTGGAACGAATGTTAAACCCAAAACACCCAATATCACACATGCAACAATAACCGGTACCAGTACTGTGATTTTACGAACCACATGTAAAGCTCTTCAAAAATATAATTTCTACCTTTGGGTTTATATTTTTACTTACACAAATCGACTCAAAATTTAGCATTTTTATATCAGCGTTATAAAATAGCACAGTGTTTAAATAGTTTCGACTTTACTTCTGTTTAAGTGAATTAAATGCCAGTAGCAATACTTCCAGATATTAGCGAACAACATTGTATCGGCTGTGCTCTATGTGTCGAAATTTGTACTTCTCTTGGTCCAGATGTATTGAGGGTAAAACCAGTTGAGGGATGGAAGAGAGGTAAAGCTTTTGTATTCTATCCTGAAAGGTGCATTTCAGATGGTGCATGCATAGGAGTTTGCCCAACTAAAGCAATATTTTGGATGAGACCAATGGATTATACACCAGGTCAGCCTATTCCACTAAAGAAGAGCGGTCTGTTCACAAAGGGATGGGAAGAAGGTTAAGCCAATACCCCAACATTCATTTTTTTACAATTTTTTGAATTTAATAATTTTAATCATCAAGTCTATTGCGTATTGTAATCAATTAGTAAAATACTGATTCATTCGAGATTATCTACGCTCAAAGAGTTACTCTTAACAATGAAACAATTCCAACAAGTTCTGCTATATGTATAGCTACAAAATAAGGCAGTAAATCATTTGGATAAAGCGGGGCCATAACTAAGTAGGCGTATACAGCTATTAAATTATGAAGCATCAACATGACCGTAAAGAAAATTAGACCAATTGTAAATACCGCTCTACTTTTGATGTATATCTTGGTATAAATCAGTAACAATGTCAATAAAACACCAACATTCAACACGCTTATCACAGTACTTACATTCATAAGGAAACTCATAGTTGAGCAATACAATAATCAAATTACTTTATCTACTTTTTTCCAGATCCCATCCAATTCATCTACGCATACTGACAAAAAAGAAAAATAGAAAAAAAATAAAGCAAAGATCATGTGATTATAATCCCATCAATGGGCTTAGATCTTAAACCAATCCTGACACATACTAACATAAAATTAACTGATCTTTCAAACAAGATAATTGCTGTTGATGCTTTTAATACGATTCATCAATTTCTAGCTACAATTCGTGGATCTACGGGGGAACTTCTTGCTAACTCTCATGGAGAAATAACAAGCCACTTGAGCGGACTTTTCTATCGTAATATCAATTTACTTGCGGAAGGTATCAAACTAGTCTATGTCTTTGACGGAGTATCCAGCCCACTAAAAACTAATGAAATTCAACGCAGACATCAAATTAAGGAAATAGCTATCGAAAAATACGAGAAGGCACTTGTTCAGGGCAAACTAGAAGAAGCAAGAAAATATAGTCAAGCAACATCTGTCTTGACCAATAAAATGATAGAAGAATCAAAGAGATTACTTTCTTTATTAGGAATACCTACAATACAAGCTCCATCCGAAGGAGAAGCGACTGCAGCAAACTTAACCAATACCGATCTAGTGCATATTTGTGCAAGTCAGGATTATGATTCTATTTTATTTGGTGCAAGGCGACTCGTAAGAAATATCACAATAAGTGGTAAAAGAAAAGTTCCCAACAGAAATGCCTATATCGATGTTCCCCTAGAAATATTTCATCTTGAAGATATACTTGACCAGACTAAATTGACGAATGAGCAACTAGTTGATGTAGGAATCTTAATAGGAACGGACTATAACAGTGGAGGTATACCGGGAATAGGTCCAAAGACTGCATTGAAATTAATACAAAAACATTCAAAGTTGGAAAATATCGATCAACTTCAAGAACCGTTGTCTAACGTTCCTTATGAAGAGATTAGAGAACTGTTTTTGAAGCCAAAGGTTGCGAATGTTACAAGCAATGATATTAAATTTGTGCCTGTTGATTATGACAAGCTAGTTGAGTTTCTATGTACGGAAAAAAACTTTTCATCAGATCGTGTTAATTCAGCCTTACAAAAGGTCCAAAATTCAGACAAAAATAAGAACCAATCATTAGAAAAATGGTTCTAATTCTTATTCTAATTCTTGAACAATTATTTTTCATGAGCATTTTCCTAATTTTTTGAAGATAATAATTCCCTTCTCTTCATTTCTTTTCTCTTTTCGGCATCAAATCTCCCAAGCTCATATTGATTCAGATCCACAAATTTCATCCCTTTCAAGAGAATTGGGTGAATATCATTGATTTTTTTAAACATTTGTTGACAAATGTAGCGATAATCAGGATGTCCTTGTGCCGTAGTACGTAATTCAATTACATGGTATAATTCTCTCAGATTTATCTTCATGAAATATGGATATTTATAAGCAAAATTAACTGCGTACTGAGCCTCAACCGGCATAGTCTTTACAATATTTTGATAAGTATTACTGGAAAGATACATGCAATCTTTGAAATCTTTTTCAATACCTGAATCAATAATTTCTCTAGGAATGTCATAGCCATGCTTAGTAGAAAGCAATTGTCTTTCCAAAGTAAGAATTCTATGACGGTGCAAATCACGGAACATCCCAAAGTTAGTAAACATTTCAAACAGATATTCAACCATCTCAAACGCTCTACCCGGCCTGTGTCTCCTATTTCCGCGAAATTTTGTATATGCCAAGATTATTTCATTCCTTCTAGCTTGTGGAAATGATTTGACTAATTTTGTTATATCATGAAGTGATTGCCCTTTTGCATTTTCATATAATATTGCAGAGATAACCTTCACTTCTGCATCTTTACTATTCATATAATCAATTAATCTCACATCCACAGGAGCAAAATCAGGCTTAATATCCTCCAGGTACTTGTCCGTCAATTTTGATATCTCCTTGTTGGTATTCATCATGAATGACTGAAGAGATTTTCCGTGTTTTTCATTTACACGTTTGATAAAAGATGGTATAACACAGTCAAGTTCAGAATTCAATAAATGAGCTAAATCCTTGAGCTCTTTCAATTCGGAGCAATATAACCTTGTTAAAAGGTATTCAAATGCTCTACCATTTCCAGTTATACCTAAATTGGTAAGAGTAGAGGCGGGCAGCAAATTACGAAGAATATCAAGGGTTTGGGATCTTACCGTACTGTGATATACCTTCTTCGCCGATTCTATGTCTTGATTGTTTCTTAATTTGGAAAAGGGTTTTTCTGATTTTGAAATTGAATCAAAATACATAAAATCAGCGATTGGTTCTATCTCTGAGATAAATCTCTCCATTACATTGATACTTTTACTATAAACATTAAAGGCGTGATCACAACACTCTAAATATAGATCTGCGTATTTTGATTTAAGTATTTTATCATCCCTATAATATTTATACATGTTACCAACTTTCTTATCAAAAGGTATATACCGAGAAGATTTTTCTAAATAGGATAATCCGATTCTTTGATCCTCTATCTTTTTTGCTGCAATGTTTGAAATCCACTCTACGGCAATTTGTGCTTCTCCCAATTCCGCAACAGAATCATCACCATATTCTGACAATATCTTACTATAGAATTCCTTTCCTCTGTTCGGGTTTGCTACAAATTCATCCAAAAAAATCTTTCTCATTGTCTTATCAGATCGAGAATATCTCGACATCAGTGCACCTCTGTCGACTTGCCTAGGAGTTGTAATCGCAAAGACATGCTTATCTGAATTAGAAAAATGTTGGTCGAGTATTGATTTTTCTTTGGCCGAAAAATCATAATCAGTGTTAAAATTCATAATATTAATACAAAATAATCCTTATACATATTTATTCAGTTTTCAGTAATTTCAAAATACCGCATCAAGTATTAAAACATCTACTAAATTATTGATTATTTTTAACATTGCCATCATTATATCCATATATCGACTCAATCTCATGAGCGACATAAAGCTCGAGTTTGTAGGGAAACAGGTAAAGGACATGTACGGTGCATATGTGGGTAAGGTAATCGGATTAGTCACCGATATAGATGGTTCTATAGAGTCGGTTGGTGTGGATTGTGGTTCAACTGGATTGCAGAAGCTATCATATGAGCAGCTGCTCGTCCAGGGAGACTATGTGATTTTTATACCAAAGTGGCGAATGGACGCACAGAAATTACTGAGACTCAAAAATCTTACTCTCAAGAGAGTAAAGGCACTTGAAAACTTGGTAGCGGAAAACGATCTAATGAAGGATGACGCTGAAGTTCTGCATTTAATATATGAGAAGAGATTGGTTGATTTGGAAAGTAACGAACAAGATGTCGTAAATACTTTGAATTCAAGGCTACGGGAACTGGATAAACAAAGTACTACGATCAAAACAATTATTTTCGATGCAAAGTTACAATATAGGAGTAATGATATTGTTGAAGAAACGTATCTACAAATCAATACAAATTCTACCGAATTATTAGATCGAATTCAATTGGAAAAAGATGAAATAAACAGCTTTCTCTCAAGAATTACTGAACCATACTCAGAGATAGTCTCAAATGAATCAGAAGATAAGAACATTAGCCAAATTCAGGCAGATGAAGACCATGTTAGTGAAGTAGGAATGGAATCTGAAATTGATGACACTGAGAACAACGAAAAACAAAGGCCGACGGTCTCCGGTGATGCTCAAGATGATGGGACAGAAGGTAATTGGCTAAATGAAGTGCTTACTAAAGATACAGCTTAATGGACCACAAATGAATCAAACGAATTAACATCTTTTCTTTTTTAGGCATATTATTACAGTAAATTATTCGGATATATACCGTATAACAATCCAAGATGCCGCGTGAATGTAGTTATGTTCTAGATTATTGTGCCAATACATTAAAATAAATAAGTTTAGTGTATCTTGATATGAAATACAGAAGTAGAACAGAAATAGTAGCAATGATCCTAGAAGCAGCAAATGGTGGGGCAACAAAAACCAGAATCATGTACAAAGCCTTTCTTAGCTATGCTCAATTGAGGGAGTATCTCTCTGTACTTATTGAAAATAATTTACTAGAATATTTAGAAGGCTCACAAAACTACAAAACTACAGAAAAAGGATTGAATTTCCTAAAGATGCATAACGAAATTGGCGAGCTTTTACAAACCTCAATAAAAGAACAAAGAATATAAAAAATAATATAAGAAATAAGTTACTTTTTCCTTTTTTCTTTTATTTTTCGTATTTAAAGATCGTATTCGTATAAAAATGTCATCTGATCCACCTGAGATTCAGCATTCACTAATTTGTCATTAACTTAATGTGGAATACTATATAATATCACTAGTGATATATATGTTAAAATTGTACTTCGACATTACCACTCCCAAATCTTTTCATGAAATGCGGAATCTGTAAAGAAGAAATAATTAGAGAAAAACGAAGAGAACATCTAAGATATCATAAATTGGATGATACGCTAGTAGAATGGATAATAGAAACCGATGATGATTTGATCTCAACTTACGATAAACATTAGATAATTTGTGTTAGCAACATATCCAATTTTTTTAGCATCTTATGAAATATTGATGCAATAAACAAAAGAATTAATTTGAACGGATCCAGATACTATCATCATGTCAGATCCTCAAGTCTCATGTCCTTATTGCTCATCGAAATTTAGCAATAACGAAGAGTTATCCAAACATATTGATAGAATACATGGTGATTCTGGTTTATTAGAAGGCGACCGAAGACAGTGGAAATAGATCATTAATCAAATAACATATCCAATACTACACAAATTCTCCAAATTTGGTTTATAACATTCATATAAACATTAGAAATGTGAATCTGCAGCAAATTAGCAGACTAGCTGATTATAATCTGAGTATCCGATGTAAATCTGAAGAGACTATCTGACATTAGATTACCACAATATCAAATATCGTATCATGGTATCAATAGCATACCGACAGAAACAATTTTGTAAATTATCTTTTGACATGTCGTGAAGAACGATATGCAATTTGGTATTATGATAAAAAAGAGTTATATTTCCGATTCAGCATAGTTTAGATAGATTGAAATGAATTCCCGACTAATCGGGAAAAAAAACAAGTACCAAAAACATGAGTATTTGAGAAACAGTATTGAGTCAGAATATAGAGAGTGCAAGTCATGTAAAGTAAGAACACAATTTGCCTGTGTTGTTTGTGGGTTTTGCTGGAGCTGTCATTGGAAAGTGGAACAATTAGCTAAAATACCAAAATATTTGCTGGAAGATGTAATTAATGAGTAATTTTAGTTGGTCTGAAATTAATTTAATGCACGTTGAATTATGATCTACTTTTTGATGGTGAAATGATCCTTGTCGGTGTTCTCTCTATTCTCATAAAATTCCCCATTCAGTCTAGTTCCATTTTCCACAATATCCATATTTACAAATCCATGCCTCTGAAATTGAGTTACAACAAAGGGAGCTTGACCCGTAAAATTATACAGATCCTCTCCTCCAGTGCCGACTGTGATAAATATGGGCCCCTTCGGATCATATTCGTATGTCTCCGGATCTTTATCTGTTATTATGGGGTAAATGCTCTAGTCTGATTAAAATTAAGTGGGTATGTCCGTTGATAATTATGATTGTGCGCCTGTAATACAATATCGACACCATATTTATCAAACAATGGATGATACAGATCCTGCAATTCATCAAGCCCAGGGTGTGTTGTATTAGAAGAATAGAAGGATCTGAACGAGTATACTACTATCCAATTAATACTGTTATTTTCATATGCTCTTTTGAGATCATCTCTAACAAATTCATATTGTTCTGAAGTTTCATTGTACGGTATCACTTTATTTTTGGCTGTTGCCATTGAGAGAAAATGAACGTTTCCATAGTCAAATGAATTATACGGGCTATCCATGTTGAAATGTTTCATATATTCGGTAAATTTTGCAGGAAACATTTCATTATCCCCAATTGCAATTTTTAGTAGTCCATCTGTATCTAATGGAGAAACAACGTGAAACCAACAGTCTGCAGTTTTTTGATACGATAGGTCCCCAATCCTATGACCACTTCTGGCTCTCTGAGTAACATATTTGTTATTGTTCTATTCGCATTCTTGCCACAGCCAAAGTCTCCTGCAGCAACAAAATTAAACTCTGGTTGATTTGTTTCAGCAGTCCCAAATGTATACTTTACAAAGACCCCAAACGTGCTCAATCCGAACGAGACAAATACCGCTATAAATAACAAGAAAAAATTTTTCTAAAAGATCTAAAACTTGAAAATAAGGATATCTTACACTCTTTATGTTTGATGTTGTGTGATCTATTTTAATCTAATCTTATAGCAAATGCTGACGTTGTAAATTTACATAATCCATAAAATAAGCACATCCAGCATTGAGCCTTCAATTAAAGTTGATATATGTGCTTAGTGTTAATACACTATGTCTGAGTTAGTTTCTTCGAACGGATACAAGACAAAGAAAAAAGTATTAGAATATCAATGTGGTTGCAAATATTCCTTTCAGGACTATACTAAACTCGAACATGTATGCTTCACTCATGAAAATGAATTAATTGCTCAATGTGGTTAAGATCGCAACCTGGCTGAAACTAGTTGCTCGAGTTAGCTTACAACAGGTTCTAGACGAGAATGGGACTCGAACCGCCATCACGCTCTCGGAGTCATCGTATTTTAATAAATAAATACTTGTCATCACACGTCTTAGCGGTATTATGCGCGAAATAGCAAAAAAAATTGTAAATATGAAAGTTACTTTCCTCCTAACGCATTCTTTAATTGTTCCAAGAATCCACCGTCAGTCTTATTCGTAGCATTTCCTGCCGCCTGATTTGCACCTGCACTGGCATTTCCTGCCGCCTGATTTGCACCTGCACTGGCATTTCCCATGGAGTTTGAAGCGTTTGTCGTCACATTTTGAGCATTAGCCACTGACACATAAATCAGTGCAAATGCCAACACGAGAGCCATACTTCCAAAATACAATGTTTTTTTCATTATACAATGATTGGCACCCTGCTTTAATAGCTTATAGCCTGACTTTGTTAAAATTGCACGCTCAAGTCGTACTCAAGGTCACATACCAGAACACAATAATATTCTTTTTTCTGAATTTTTTGGCGTAAGAGAAATAGAAATAGACAATATTTAGCCAGTCCTAATATGAGTAACATATAATAATGACGTGTTTCTATAGATTCATCTAGAGATATAAATTTGGGAGGATTTAAATCTCACATTAGTAACTTGAATTGAATCAAATCTCATCATATACTCAGACTTTTAGGTTTTATAAAGGAATATCAGAGCAATATAATAATCAAGTAGTTTTGGATTCTGTCAAACAATTAGTACCAGATAAGGTACTAAAATTAACTGCCGACGAGCAATCTTTCGAGCCACTCTTACATTGGTTCAAAAATAATTTTATGAAGTGGATGCCAAAAGAACCACAATGTGCAAGATGTAATAGCCCAATGAGAGTTCAACTTGGAGATGGCAATTCAGCAACATTTCGAAAAACAGAAATTCACATATGTGACGTATGTAGTTCAACCCAAATATTTCCACGATATGACAAAATACTGAGGATTGCAGAAACAAGAATCGGTAGGTGTAGTGAATGGTCAATACTCTTTGGCGCTATTGTAAATTCGTTATTAATTAAAACTAGAATAGTACACGATTATCTTGACCATTGTTGGAACGAATCTTTGATAAATAAGAAATGGGTGCATATTGATTCAACTTTATACTATCCCATTTCTTTTGACCATCCTTACTATTATGAGCAAAATTGGGGAAAGAAGTATGAATATGTATTGGCATTCTCTTCTAACAGTATAGAGGACGTTACTACACATTATACTCAACAATGGCCTATGGTTCAGAAAAGAAGAGGAAAGAAAGATAAAGTAGAAGAATTCAAAGAGATTTATTACAGAGCATAATCTGCGAAATCACCATTGTACAAACCAGCTTCCTCTGTAACCTAGGGGTTTACATTGCAGATTCAATCATAAACTGCGATTAGGGCGCCGGGAGTGGGACTCGAACCCACGAGTTCTTGCGAACATCAGCTTACGCATCGGTATTCATAATTTTGATCTCGAGGCTGACCCCTTTTAGGGAATCATGCATATCTTACCTAGCTTGGGTACCCCGGCAAATGGATTTAGTATTAATAATCTTTATAATTCTATAAATGTTGAGCACCTCACCACAAATAAACATCAAAAATTATATAATGATCAACTTATCAGTACTTCAACTCATGTTATCAACTACTGAAATACAATCACCAACTCCAAATCAAATAAAAACATTAACTTTAACAGATCTGGTAATAATGAACAAATTATCAGTCTCTTTGAGAGAACAAATTAAAAAATATATCGATATTGATCCATTTACTACTGATGACCCATTTAATGAAAACGATGATTATGAATACTCCGTTGTTTTAGATAAAACCAATACAAATAGGGTGGTATCTATACTTGCTACAAAAAAAGAACCTACTGTTCAATTGCCTTGGGAAACCATACTTGATGATCAATTAGTACGTCTACCAATATCAAAAACAGAAGCTGTTGCATTAAAACATGAATTAATGCCAAAAGACACCAACAATTTCTATCCTTTCAGAAAGTCAACAAGAATTGCTGGATATATTATGTTTGCATTTCAAATATGTGGCTTATCACAGTAATTTTCAATATCTCAAGGCATGATGTAATCCGCTTCAGATAAGATCTTCTAATGTATATTGTTGAAATTCTATGCATTGGCAATGAATTACTATCCGGTATAACGTTAAACACAAACGCTCATTGGTTATCAAGGAAAATTACGAAAATTGGTGGATTCGTTAGAAGGGTGTCAGTAATCAGAGATGATTTGAATGAAATCCCCTTGACATTATTAGAATCTCTCAACAGGAAACCCAATTGGATAATAGTTTGTGGTGGATTAGGTCCAACTTATGACGATAAGACCTTACTAGGAATTGGTAAAGCATTGAAAAAAAGATTGATTTTGAACAATAATGCATTAGATATGGTTAAAAAAAGTTATACCGACAGACATCAAAGAGTGAAACTGAATAAGGCCAGATTGAAGATGGCAATAATTCCAAAAGGATCCACTCCAATTCAGAATCCTGTTGGTAATGCACCTGCCGTATTACTTTCTATTCACAAAACTCAAATCATATGTCTACCCGGGGTTCCAAATGAAATGAAAGCAATAGCGACAAGAAGTATACTACCTAGAATCAAACTAGAAATAGGCAATTTTGCAATAAGGGAGATTAACTACTATGTTCAGGGTATTAGCGAGGCTATGATATCATCTAGACTAACAAAGATAGTTGCGTCAGCCCCAAATGATAGATTATATCTAAAAACCCACCCACGAGGATATGTCAATAATATTCCTACGGTAAGAATACAATTAGTTTCTAAGGGATATAATGAAGAAGTAGTTAAAGACCTAATCAATAAAATTTCAAAACAGCTCTTGGCAGTAATTCGAAAAAATAAGGGGAAAATATTAAAAATATCATAGCTTTAGGTTGTTGCATGTGAATCGTACAAATCAAGATCATAGTCATGTCCTAAGAGTTGCCAGATCAAGAGCAAATTAACACAATCAAAAAGAAATCCAAGTCTAACGAATTATTAGAAATTTACTTTAAATAGCAAATACTATAATTAGTATTATAGCATAATAACAGTGACCAACTATTGACAAATAAAAATAATAACATCAATCCAGAAAGGATACTTTCTCAAACACTAGATGAATTGCGAATAACCAACAATAAGATAAAACAAGATACTTCCTCATTGGTGAAAAATCTGGAAACTTCCGAAAATGATAAATTTTGGATAAATATTATGAAAGCAATAGTTGTAATATGCGATGAAAATAAATACATTTTTTCAAAAGCTGAACTTTGCGATTTTCTGACGATCGGAGCAAGAGGTTTGGATAACAAGAAATATGAAACAATAGTAAATTCGGAAAACCAATTAATGAATAGAGTAGTAAGCGATGCGATATTTAGTATATATAAAGACATAATGGAGAATTACGATAATGTTGATAATGAATTAAAAAACTATTACCCAAAAATCATTCTGAATATTATTTCAATTATTAGAAGAGGTTCCGACATCAGTGGTGAAAAGGTAAATCTTTATGGATTGGAAAGATATTATCTGAAGAATAAACATGATGCAGCAAATAAGAAATTGGATATTTCTGGACTAATTGTTGCTGATGTGCAAAAAACCGATAATTTAGATGCTAAAAAGCCTAATGATAATTCTTTCCTACAACCTTTGATACCTTCTTCTGTGAAGGAAAATATAATGAGCAAGAAAGATCTTGTCAATAACCTCAGTGTTATTACCGGAAGGAAGAAGAATGAACTGAATGAGTTGTTGGCAAAAATACCAGAACAAGATTTTAAGAAAATAACTGACTTGTGCATAAATTACAGCAAATTACAAAAATATTCAAGACTAATTGGAACAGAGGAGTTTAGTCATCAAATTGAAAAAGAATTGGGAAGAAAACTTAATGATAGACAACTACAACATGCTACAATCTCAATCAGGAAGGTAAAGACATATGTAGAGAATGTGCTAGATGGTAAATTTGTTCCACATGGTTCACATGGAATAAATCATGTCAAACATAATTTAGAGTATGGATATCAGTTAATGGGACTAATTGAATATAGACGAAGAAGGTATTCTCATTAGTACACCAAGAACTAGAAAATTTAGACCAGACTAGTTTGAGATATGAATGTTATTGCTATGGAGTTTGGTCTTTTGGAGATATCTTATGCTTTCTGGCCATAAAAAATAACAAGACTCCAAACAATATCAAAACTAAGGCAAGACCTTGGGCACCTCCTCTTGGGATTAAGATTATATAAAAAATCGCAAACAAAATACAACTAATACCTTGGAAAAAATACTTGAATACTTCATCAAGTTTAAATTTCTTGCCAAGTAGAGCTATTGCAAAAAAAGCTATAATTGGGTAAATCGTGAGCAAAATATACTGATCTATATCGACTCCATTATGAGGCAAGGAGACTACTAATAGTCATAATGATGAAACAAATATCTATGTTTCCTTAATATGAAATCGCAAATCGTTTATTTCAACTGCTACTTTTCTTTCTATCAAGGACCTTGCGTTCTCGAAAGGTAAAATCGCAACGTCCTCTTTTATGAACGGACCATATTTTGCCATATCAACTCCCATAAATCGATCCGTAGATTCCATAAATCTTATTATAATCATTTTGGTCCTTATGATTCTCGATATGGAATCTAAATTATTCACATTTCCATCGATTAAAGATTGTTTGATCAAATCCTTTCTTTGAGATACTTTTCTTTCTTCCTCAAAAATATACTTCTCTTCATCTGTCAATTTAGAATAATCATCAGTAGATAATGGAGTGGAAGACAAATTTCCGTTAGAATTTTCTAAAAGCTTCCGAGTTCTTAATTCAATCAATGATTTTGTAGATAGTACCAGCAATCTTATCAGTTCATGGTGCACATCTAATTCTAGGTCTTCATATTTTTGGATGGAGAGTTCTTTTATCAAATGCGCAATTTTCTTATAAATATCAGGCGATATACCCTGGATCTTTGGAATTTGCGTTTCCTTTTTAAGCAGTTCCATGATAAAATCTAAGTCGATCTTTCTTTCAGAATTTTTGCTGCTGCTATTATCATCTATTTCCGCCAATAATTTCTACCTTTTTGGTAATTTCTATTTAAATACCAGTTTATTAAAATTTTAATCAAGTAAATATTTTAACAATATAAAAGAACTTTCCCAACTCTACAAATCAAACATAATTCTATTGTCTCAATTTAAAACTTAATTATGAGAATAATATAATCGGTTCTGATTGCCTTATAAAATAGTTAATGGAGAATTTGAGCCCTTAACGCATACTAGCGATGATGTTCTACTTAAGATCAAGGAAGAAGGAATAAAATTTCTTGATTTACAGTTTACCGGATTATTCGGAAGATTTCACCATACCACAATGGCATCTAATATGTTAAGGAAGGAAGACTTTAAGGACGGATTACCAAAACTTGACGGATCCTCCATTAAAGGCTTTACAGAGATTCATGAATCCGATTTAATCATAAGGCCTGATCCTTCCACATATGCCTTTATTCCATGGATAGAAAAGTATCCCACAGCTAGACTCATATGCGACATTCTATCGGGCGGCGAAAAGAGAGCGCCCTACCTAGCCGACCCACGTGGAATAGCCAAGAACGCAGAAAAGTTCGTTAAAGAAAATGGTTATGATGTCTCATATTGGGGACCGGAGGTAGAATTCTTTGTCTTTGATAAACTTCAAGTAAACACATTAACCTCATTTCATAGTCAGAGCTATGAAATAACTTCTCGTGAAGCACCATGGTCAACAGAAAATGTTGGATATACTCTTAGGTTGAGGGAAGGATATCTTCCAAGTCCACCTGGGGATACTCTTATGGACTATCGCCATGAATGTGTTGATGTTCTGAGTTCGAATTTCGGTATAATTTGCGATGCTCATCATCATGAGGTAGCAACTGCAGGACAATGTGAAATAGATATTCGCTACGACAACCTTGTTAATACAGCAGACTCAGTTCAAAGTTACAAATACATTGTCAAGAATATTGCGAAAAAGCATAATATGATAGCAACAATGATGCCCAAACCAATCGCATTGGATAATGGTTCTGGAATGCATGTCAATGTAAGTCTCTGGAATAAAGGAAAAAATCTATTCTATGATCCAAATGACAAATATGCCGAGCTATCCCAAATTGCAAGATATTTCATTGGTGGAATATTGGATCACGCAAAAGCTCTGGCAGCCATTGTTGCTCCCACTACCAATTCTTATAGAAGGTTGATACCTGGATATGAAGCACCTGTTTACATTGCTTGGAGCACTGGTAACAGATCAGCAATAATTAGAATTCCTGCTCATTATAAGGGTGAAAAATTTGCATACTTGAAAAGGATAGAATTTAGAGCACCAGATCCCTCATGTAATCCATATTTGGCTTTTTCTGCGATTGTTGCTGCTGGTCTTGATGGAATTAAAAAGAGAACTAAAACAAATGATCCTGTTGATGCAGATATATTTAAGATGACTGATGCTGAAAGAGGAGAACATAAAATTAAACAGTTGCCGGCAAGTTTAAGAGAATCAATTGAGGAATTAAAATCTGACTCAGAATTCTTGAAACCAATATTTAGTAAACGTGTTATTGAACGTATAATTGATGATGCGGCTAAACAACATATGGAACTAGCTGTACGTCCGCATCCACATGAATTTACCATGTATGCTGATGTATGATCATACATGAATTTGCTTATTTGTAGAATATTTCTAAAATTATTATAATGGTAAATACTATGACATTTACCATAAGAATGTACACCGTGTGTAAAACAAGTTAATCTTTTTTAGTTGTTTATAAACAAAATGTACAATTACATGACTAGGATGGAGGGGATGGGATTTGAACCCATGACCACCTGCGTGTAAGGCAGGTATCATAACCAGTCTAGACCACCCCTCCATCAATTTGAATCCCGGTCAAACAAAGTATAATATTCAGGGGCTATTTGAATTAATCAAAACAATACGCATCACATGTTTCCAATTTAAGTATTTTTAATTCTTTTTTACTGGATTCAAACTTTTATTAAACTGCATAGCTAATTCACTTATTATGTCATTTGGAGTCGATACGCTTGGAGGGTTGAGTGAAAAATTAAAACAATTAGTAAACGAGACTCAAGACCATTATGAATCTTTTATTGATGATGCTCAACTTTACAAAAAAGGAAAAATTGGTGATAAAGAATTTTTCGGAAAAATTGCAAAATTCATGATCACTCTCTCTGCACTAAATTTTCTAGCTATTAGAGTAATATTGGAAATGAAATCAGCAGTAGACAAAGGTTCATCATTAAAGAATCCAACTGGAGGAATTGCAGAGCCTTCATCTGGTTCTGGATTTGGAGTCAATGCATTTGTAGACAGCGGTGGTAGTATCGGTGGCAACAGACCATCAAATGATAGTCAATATTTACTTCCTGCACCTGATCGACTAACCGAGCCAACATTCAAACCTGTCGACATAACAATTAAGCCTGAAGCTAAAAACCAGGATTCAAAAAAGAATTGTGTCCATTGCAAGTCTTCAATTCCTGTTAGTGCTAAATTCTGTCCCAAGTGTGGGAATTCGCAATAATTAAAAACTCCATTTTGTTTTAATCTATTATGGAGATCTTTAATGGGAGAGCTGCCACTGAAGAGTATATGTCTACACATTCCCTAACTTTTTCGACTCCTGAAATGACATTAAAAAAATTTGCATTGTGGTTAGGTGATCAAGTTAATGTTCCTGGAAAAAATAAGACAGTACCTCGCTTATTGATGTATATTAATGATATTAACAATCAATCAAACAATTCTGATTTCCTTCCAGATACTGATGATTCGTTCAAACCAAGTGGAGCAGTTACAGATATGTTCAAGGATCTCACACAGGGATCGACTACCAAATGTCACAATTGCAAGTATCCTCTCAAAACAGCATCAAAATTCTGTCCTAAATGTGGATCGAAACAGCGATAGGATTATCACAAAAATCAAGTATGCATTATGATTAACGGAAGATATCACGTACGGCCAAATGTAAACCTTTTCTATTCATACAGTATTCACTAAATGCTTTAAATTAAAGAAATAAAGTTTATAGACCATTGCCTGGAAATCTAGGAATTGAATCTAGAGCTTTTGGCTTTCTTTCTATCAGTATCGCTGTAGCAGTTCTAACTGGAACTATAATTAACGAATTCTTATCAACTCATGGTGTTCCAATTTACTATCAACTACTTTCATGGATTTTGGTATTTGCTTTGATTTTGGGAATAACCTTTACAAAAATGAATAATCTGTTTCAATTCATAAGAAACAGAATGAAAAATAGCATAGAATGGCCTTTTCATGCAAAGATAATTAATGCTCTAAGCTGGGCAGGACCTTTTTTAGCTATTCCAATATTCCACCCATTTTCACAGTACTTGATACTCTTAGGAATCGGTACTGGTAACATCTCCACATTTCTTTTGATTAAATATTATAGTAATTACAGAAACAAGGAACAATTTATTGTTGGAATAATTTCAATTATTATGATCCCAGTTTTATTTCTAGTTGACGTACTACTTTCTTCTGTTTTACTTCATCAACATGTATTGGCACTATCTAGAATATTTGTCGCAATATCATATGGAGTTGGAGGTATCTACGCATTACATGAAAGATGAAAAGATTGCAATATGCATAATGAGTGGCGGGCTGGATTCACTCTGTGCTGCTGCTTATATCAAATACTACAAGAAATATAAAATAAAAATAATTACATTTTCTTATGGTCAAAGAGCCAAACGCGAGATAATTCAATCAAAAAAGCTTGCCAAGGCCTTGAATTCAGATGAATACCGTATAGTGGACATTAATTTTATGAAGGAATTGTATGGTAGTTCAAACGTACTAACCAGTAGCAAATTATCAATTCCATCCAAATTCGACCATAGTATAGTAGTGCCCATTAGAAATGCAATTTTCATAACAATTGCCACAGCCTGGGGATTTAGTCTTGATGCAGATTTGATTGTATTCGGCGCTCACGCTGATGATTTTAATTATCCAGATTGCAGGCCAAAATTTATTCAATCAATAACAAATACATTGAATATAGGTGAGGAAGACAAAATCAAAAATGGAATTAAAAGAAAGGTATCCATATGGTCGCCATCTCTGGAAGGTATAACTAAATGCGAGCTATTAAAATTGGGTTATGAAATACTAGGAGATACAATATTTGAATCGTGGAGTTGTTATTCTAATGGTAAAAAAATTAATCAGGACATAGTGCAATGTGGAGAATGCGAATCGTGTATAAATAGGAAGGTGGCATTTAGTAAAACAGGTATAGAGGATAAAACAATTTATGCAAAGAACTGAAAATAAGGCAAGAGCAAGAGTCAGTGAGATATTTACTAGCATTGAGGGAGAAGGGATATTCGTTGGAAAGAAAACATTGTTTATCCGATTATCGGGCTGTCATTTAAAATGCAGATGGTGTGATACAAAATATGCGTTACCTCTAGATAGTGGAACTGATTACCAAATCGATGAAATTAAAGATCTAATTATTAAAGAACTCCGACCATTCACTTACAAGGTAAATTTTACAGGAGGGGAACCATTACTGCAAACTGAAGCTGTAATAGAACTAGCAGATTTTATAAAAAAACAGACAAACCTTAAAACATACATAGAATCATCATGTTTTGATTCAGAACTGTTCAGTAAGGTTTTACCTTATATTGATATTTGCAAGATTGAATTCAAAACTGATGATTCTAAAGTTGTTGAAGATGAGGAATATGATAATTTGATATTAAATGAGATTAAATGTTTGGAATTAGCAGTCGGAAGTAACAAAGCCACTTACATTAAAATAGTGGTGACTAATTCTACAAATCTTGAAAGTTTCAAGAATTTGTTATACAACATTTCAAAGAAAATTAAACCTTCAGATATTCTGGGTTTCATAATTCAGCCTAGTTTTGGAATAGACCAGCCAACTGTTAATAAGCTTCTAGATACATATGATGTTGTCCAACCCATGTTTCCTGAGGTGAGGATTATTCCACAGCTACATAAAGAGATAGGTGCTAGATAATTAAAGGGAATAGGACATGAAAAAGACTTCATTTAACAAAAGAAAGATAGAAAAACTCGTTAGGGAGCTGATAGTGCAACTTGGAGAAAACCCCGACCGTGAAGGCTTACTGGGAACCCCGCAAAGAATTGCAGATATGTATGAAGAAATTTTTGCTGGGTATTGCATGAATTCTGAGCTTGAAATTAGTTTTAGTGAAGAAACTGATTCTATTATTGCTAAAGACATTCAATTTTATAGTATGTGTGAGCATCATATGCTTCCTTTTTTTGGGAGAATGCACATCGCCTATACTCCTTCGGGCAAAGTCTTTGGGATATCGAAACTTGCACGACTGGTAGAGAAATACTCTAAAAGATTGCAAATTCAAGAAAGACTTACAAAGGAAGTCGCAGACGAGATAATGAAAATGGGAGTTAAAGGCGTAACTGTGATTGCAGAAGGAGAGCATTTGTGTATGAAGATGCGAGGCGTTAGAAACAACAGTACAATAATAACAATAGCAAATCGTGGTCTATTTGACCAAAATGATGCCCGAGCACATCTGTTAGCTCTGATATATGATTCTAAACCTAAAATACATACTGTATAGTAAAAATTACAATAATCCTTATAAAAAAGGACTATTTCAATAGGTAGGAAGAAATGACAATTGCCATATTTCGACTACAATCGCACAAGTTCAGTACTGACAATATACAGACAACTTTGGTATGTTCAAAATGCGACGAGGTTTTCTCAAAGGAATTTCCTCTGGATCTTGAAGGGCAGACAATTGAATTTAAATGTCCGGTTTGCAATTCTGCAGGTGAAGCAGATCTTCCCTATAAAAGTGCTGAAGAAAGAGAAGAGCTCGAAGAAGATTTTGATGAAGTAGAAGAAGAAGATGGTGGAGAAGAATTTGAAGAAGATTATTGATTTACCATACCGAACTAGGTCTTATTGGCAATCTTGATGTAATGGTTTTGATTTATTTCATAATTTTTAATTATATTCTAATGGCTACTCAACTACTTGGCACCAATCCGTGACAATTGAGCTAAGAATGCAGTTAACTGGATTTCAGGATGTGACCCATGAGTTAGACGATAGTCATATTCAGCTATTAGAGAAGCAAAGTCTTCAGGGTGGGACAACTTTAAAGCATACACGGCTTCATACGCATACTTTAGAAAATCGAATTCAGACATTCCATAGACTGCAGTTAATTCAAGTAGTTTGATCCTGGCTTCATTAAATTTACCTGACATTGCCAACTTGATTATATCATTTACCTTTGATTTTCCTGAAAGTCCCAATGATGCGAGCACATTTGAAACTGTAATCGATCCCATTACAGATGCAGTTTGAAGGATGTTTATTGAATGACGCAGGTCACCATTGGTAGATTCAAAAATTTGAGAAATTGCTTTATCATCATACTTTATTCCCTCCTTTTTACATAATGATTTTAAATGATTCTCTATGATTTCTTTTTCAATTCTCTTAAACCTAAAAATTGCACAGCGACTTTGAATAGGTTCAATAATTTGCGACAAATAGTTACATATGATTACAAAACGAGTAGTCTCTGAACTATCTTCAATTATTCTTCGCAAGGCCGTCTGGGCTTCCGACGTCATTTCATCGGCCTCATCTAAAATTATTATTCTAAATTTTCTTTCATCTTTTTCACTCATCCTGATCTTGAAGACCGAGGCAAATTCCTTAACTCTCTCTCGAACCATCTTTATCCCCCTTTCATCGGAGGCATTAAGCTCAAGTGTATCTCTCTTCCAGTCTTCCCCAAGTAATTGTCTTGACATACAAAGAGCTGTAGTAGTTTTGCCAACTCCGGCAGGACCTGTAAATAACAAATGCGGCATTTCAGCAGGTTGCTTCAACAGATTCTTTAGACTCTCTATGATTTCCTTTTGGTTGACAATATCATCTAATTTAATAGGTCTGTATTTTTCTACCCACATTAAGTCAGACAAGTTTTTTGCCTCTACTTGTGGCATACAAGATGTTCGAACTATCAGTTATATATTCAGTCCTCTCAGACTGTTTATCTACTAGCTATTCGAAGACTATATTCCCAATATGTCATCATCCACCATTCTTACTCAAAGCGTATTTGAAAGCTTAAGAAGCACATACTTACTTGAATATCTTCTCGAAGAGATTAGGGTTACAGTAAAGTCCGACATAAAAATATCTATTAATTATATTAATATAGATGCCAAAGAAGGCGATATCCTGCTATTGCCAAGATGGCTCACAAAAATTTTGTCGAATAAAAATTTAATTGAAATTCAAGATAATGAAATGTCAAGTTATGTTTCTAAGGCATTGAATAGAGAACGAATATCAAAACCACATGACATATCGAGTATAGATGCGGACTTTTACATACGAGTTGATGACTTTCTCAAAAGTCTCAATGAAAAAGAAAGAGAAACTCTAATGGTATCACTTAATTCTTTTGTAATTTCCAGACTGGGAAAAATTGTGAAATTAGCAGCTGCTTCATCACTTTCTCCAGAAATGGAAACAAAATTATCTGCTGAGGAAAAGCAGCTTTACAACTTTATTAATACATCTTCATTGGCCTTTAAAGAATCGGTGTTAGGCAAGTAAATGACTGAGCAAAAACAGCAAACCACTTCGGCAATATCAGATGAATTAGAATCATTTCTGCGCGCATTTAAGGACAGAGAAGGAAATTACAAGTATTTTGACAGAATTAACAACATGATGGCATCAAATTCTACTTTTGTTGTGGTTGATTATATTGATTTAGATACGAACAAGCCAGAATTGACAAAATTAATTACTGATACACCTGATGACATGTTTGACGCTTTTAACAAAGCTGTAAACTCGATATTGCGAGAGATTCATTATGATTATGCTCAGGAAATTAAAGACAAGATAAAAGTAAGAATTGGAAATTATTCGGTTCAAAAGGGACTTAGAGAGATAAACGCAGATGTAATTAACAAGTTGATAAGCGTTCCTGGCATGGTGGTCAGGACTTCTGAAATTAAACCACTTGCCAAAAAGATAGCATATGCATGTCTGAATTGTAATACACTTAACGAAGCCCAGCTAAAAGGTCTGGCACTAAAGAAACCTACAAGATGTATTCAGTGTTCTGAAAAAGAGCTTGAAATGGATCCAGAGAATAGTCTCTTTACCGATTTTCAATTGGTTAGGCTTCAAGAATTGCCAGAAGACTTGCCTGCGGGTCAACTTCCACATTATGTAGAAGTTACTGTAATGGATGATCTTGTAGATCGGTGCAGACCTGGAGATAGGGTTTTATTGACCGGAATAGTCAGGATTGAACAAGAACAGACATTACAAGTAAGGACAAGTTTGTTCAGACTCCGAATGGAAGGTAACAATATAGAATATCTTGGTGGACTTGTAGGAAACAAAGACGGGAGAACTGTTGATAGAATAGCTATAAGCAGCGAAGATGAAAAACGGATCTTATCCCTTGCCGGTATGCCAGATACTTATGACAAGCTAGTAGCATCATTTGCACCTCATGTTTATGGACACGAAATAATTAAAGAATCTATTCTTTTACTAATTGTAGGATCGGTAACAAAAAAATTAGCCGACGGTTCAAATCGTAGAGGGGATATCAATATCTTTCTCGTTGGAGATCCCGGAACTGCCAAATCAGAAATGCTCAAATTTGCTGCAAAAATAGCACCAAGAGGTCTGTATACATCTGGAAGAGGTACTACTGCAGCAGGTTTAACAGCTGCAGTAATTCGCGATAAATCCGGAATTATGATGCTGGAAGCGGGGGCTGTAGTATTGGGTGATCAGGGTCTAGTGTGTATAGACGAGTTTGATAAAATCAAATCTGAAGACAGATCTGCACTCCATGAAGTTATGGAGCAACAAACTTGTTCAGTTGCAAAAGGAGGAATAGTAGCCACACTTAATGCTAGAACCTCAATTCTCTCCGCAGCTAATCCTAAATATGGAAAATACGACCCATTTAGAAATATTACAGAGAACGTAGAGCCACTTCCTATACCTTTACTAACAAGGTTTGATATCATTCACGTTATCAGAGATAATGCTGATACTGAAAAAGATAATCGAATCGCAAGTCACATACTTGAAATTCATAGAGACATAGAGCATGCAGCCCAGTCTGTTATAGAAATAGATCTATTTCGCAAATATCTAGCCTATGCCAAACAAATTGAACCAAAGCTCACAACGGAGGCAATTGATATTCTAAGAAAATATTACCTGCAGATGAGAAACGTTGATTCAGAAGGGATGATAACAGCAACTCCTCGTCAGCTGGAAGGTCTTGTACGTCTAGCTACTGCAAGAGCTAGATTGTTATTGAAAGATAATGTTGATTCTGAAGACGCTGATAGAGCAATATACCTTGTTTCACAAATGCTAGAAACTGTCGGTATAGATGTTAATACTGGCAAAGTAGATCTGGGAGTTCTTCATGGGAAACCTCTTAGTGAAACTTCAAAATTAAAGACATTCACAGATGTCTTTAATGGTTTATCAGGAGAGGACAAGAATGATGTTGAAGAAAAGAATTTCATTAATGAACTCGTGAAAACAGGAAAGTTCACTGAAGATGAAGCCAAAGATTTCATAAGAAAAGCTATGCAGAATGGACAAATATACGAGAGAAGAGCTGGATTTTATGCAAAGGCATAACAAATTCATTACTGTTTCATTTTAATAACATCTCGATTTCCAATCTTTCCTTTACTACTTTACTACTAGGATGACTAAGGTGATAAATGACGGCATTTTATAAGGTTTTTTGTTCAACATTGTGCAAATACTGAGAATTGCCATTTTACTTTCAATATGGAAATCTAAACCAACCAATTTACTAGTTATGACAGATACTATCCTGTCATATGAAAGATATTGTGTTGGTGAAAGATAAAGAAATTACTTCGCATAGATTCACATTCGTCAATAATTTCAACATGCACTTTATCATAATCTCAATATTATTAATATATTAGTTAGATAGAATAATTTTAATTTGACCATATGACGAAATATTTACAGGAGCTTTTACGATTATTAAATTACGACTCATTATATCCCCCACAAGAACTTGCATTATCAAAAGGCGTAATGAATGGTAACAATATCCTTGTTACAACTCCCACATCAAGTGGGAAAACATTAATCGGATTAATGGGAATGATAAATATTCTTAATAAGGGGAAAAAAGTAGTTTACCTTACTCCATTAAAAGCGCTGGCCACAGAAAAACTTAATGAGTTTAAGATAATTAAAAATTTGAGTTGTTTTAAGAGTAAGAAAATAAATATTGCAATCTCCACGGGAGATTATGACTCTTATGGAACCGAATTGATTGACAAAGATATTATTATACTGACAAATGAAAAAATGGATTCAATATTGAGGCATGATGCAAATTGGATTTTCAATGTCGGTCTCTTTATTATTGACGAAATACACCTGCTTACAGAACGTGAACGAGGTCCAACTTTGGAAATTATATTGACAAAAATCAAACTAATGCCGCAAAAACCTCAAATAATTGGAATAAGCGCGACGGTATCAAATTCAGATGAAGTCGCTGATTGGTTACGATGCAAACAAATTCAAAGCAAGTGGCGCCCTACTGAATTGATAGAAGGTGTTTATAATTATGGTAAAGTTACCATGAATAATGGTACAGCTTTTGAAATTGATAATATTGGAACCGTAGATCACTCAACCAGTGGAATAATTAGCCTTGCAATGGATTCTATTACAAACGATGGAGGACAATCACTTGTTTTTGCAGAGACACGCAAACGTACTGTTTCATTAGCAAAAAAAACATCGGAAACTTTGTCAAAATTTCTCGATAAATCCTCAAAACTCTCAGCCCACAAAGTAGGTGTAGAAATTTTAAGACAAGGGGATGATACAGAACTTAACAGAACACTTTCAAGTACTGTTACCAAAGGTGTGGGATTTCATCATGCAGGTTTAGGAATAAAGAGCAGACAAATTGTAGAAAATGCCTTTAGAAATGGCATAATAAAGATTCTATTTGCAACCCCGACTCTCGCCGCAGGCGTTAATCTGCCTGCTAGACGTGTTGTGATCGCCAGTATTTTTAGATACGACTATGAATATGGCGGTAATATTCCGTTGAGTATATTACAATACAAACAATTATGCGGACGTGCAGGAAGACCTGCTTATGATAAATATGGAGAAGCTATCATAATCGCAGATTCAAGAACTAATCCAGAGGATCTTTACAATCATTTTGTATTAGGAAAACCAGAACCAATCGTGTCCCAGTTAATGAGCGAAACCGCACTGAGAGTGCATGTTCTAGGAGTGATAGCTTCAAGAGCTAAAATATTAAAGTCAGAATTACTTTACTTTTTTGAGGAAACGTTCCTCTCCAAACACTACGGTAATGAAACTATTAGCTTTGAAATTGACTCACTTTTGCAGTATCTGAGCGATGAGGGATTGGTAATCATGAGGAATCAGTTACTAATGGCTACTAAATTGGGCAAACGCATTTCCTTGTTATATATCGACCCAAAAACAGGTATTCACTTCAAGAAAAATTTGGATTACTATAATAGTAACAAAATTAATGACGGAACAAATTTTTTACAATGGATTTGTGACTCTTATGATTTTTATCCAAAATTGACATTGAGGCAAAATCAAATAAAATACTTTGAAAGAATGTTTGAAAAACATAAACTGAGTTCATACGGACTCTCGAATTATGACTACTCTTTAAAGAATTTGATAATTCTGTTAGAGTGGATCGATGAATCAAGCGAAGCCAATCTAAATGAAGAAATTGGGGTTGAACCTGGTGATCTATACAGGATGGTTGAAACAGCGTACTGGCTCTCATACTGTCTTTATGAAATTGCAAAATTGATAGGAAGAAAAGATCTATTAGCAGAAATAAATATACTACGGTTGAGAATTAAACATGGCATAAAATCAGAATTGATTCCGCTTATACAACTTGAGGGAATTGGAAGAATTAGGGCGAGGTCTCTGTATAAGGCAGGAATCGCCAATATTACTCAAATTGACAAGATTTCTGAATCAAAATTAGGGTCAGTACCGAAAATAGGAGTTAAACTTGCAAGAAAACTAAAAAATCAAATCAAGAATTAAAAATGAGTGCAAAAAAGATATTTTCATTATAGTTAGAAAATGTGATTGAAAATTTGGTTTATCTATTAAATACTGTCATATATGGAATTATTGTATCTGCCGTCTCATTTTTAATTATATTCTTTATTACACCTGCCTTTATTAAATACCTAAACAAGAAAGGGAGTGAGGTAATAGATTATCATAAACCTGGAAAACCACTCATTCCAAGACCCGCTGGTCCTGTCCTGCTCATAGGAATAGTAATTGCCGAAATAATATTATATTTGTTAATACCAGACATAAAAATAATCTCTGTCATATTAACAACTATTATTGGATTTTTCATTGGATATATTGATGACAGGAAAACTATGCCAGGTTGGTTTAAACCTGTAGCTTTGATACTGGCAGCTGTTCCTATAATAGTATTAGGAAGCCACGGGAATTATCTTGGCTTAATATTTGATAGTGCATTCATACCACTACTATACATTCTACTTATTCTTTCAATAGTACCCATAGTTGGTAATACTATAAATTCAATTGATGTTTTCAATGGCGTAGCAAGCGGCTTTATCATAATAACCATGATACCATTACTAGTAAGCGTTATATTATTTAGTAATACTAACGTCTTCCTCATGAGTCTACCATTACTCTTTGGTTGTATTGCAATATATCATTATCATAAATTTCCAAGCAAAATATTTCTCGGAGATTCTGGTACATTGCTATTAGGATCAATGTATGCTGGTATATTAATTGCAGGAAATTCAGAAATTATTGGTGTCATTGCACTTCTACCCGCAGTAATGAATTCCTTCCTATTTCTCGCTAGTGTAAAAAAAATCGTGGAGCACAGGCAGGTCAAAACCAGACCAGTTAAAATATGTGATGATTTTCGATTAATGGCATCTAAAGATAGTAGTGCACCAGCAACATTAGTAAGACTTATTCTTGCTAGTGGTCCATTGTCTGAACAGGAAATAATAAAGAGAATCTTCATATTAGGAACGTTTTCATCATTACTTGCCCTCATATCAATAGTTATACAATATTTATTTATGAAGGGGATAATATCATTATGAGATTATTTGGACTATTCATTCTTATTTTTATCATGTGGATTATGATCATGGTAGTTTCATACTTTCTAATATTCATAATAGGTCCATTACATATCAACATGTTCAATAATTCTACTGATAAACTAATCTCCTCTATAACCAAGGCGTCACTAGCTATCGGACTGGTAGTTGTATTGATTTTGTTACTGGGCATTCTTAAAACAAAATATCTACGAAAGACGTTACTAAAAAGTCCAAGCTAAAGTAAATGACAATAATTCTCATTCTTTTTCTAAATTGGAAGAATTTAGAAGGTGTTATCGATGTTAGTAATGGAATTAAACAAAACTATATCCGTGATATTTTCATTAAATCTTTGAATTTCACTTCCATTCCGTACCTCTTTTCTTCATGCTTCATATGGCTGTAAATCTTGAGTAACTCAACAGCATTTTTAAAAAGATTAAATTTACCATTAATTTTCATCTGAATGAACTTGAAAACAAGAGCATAAATTTGAAACTTCTTTAAGACTTCTCTTCTATACGCATTAAAATCAGTAATGTGCTTGATAAATAATTGTGCACACCAAGTTGAAGGAATGATTCCTTCACCAAGCAAAGGATACACAGTCCCTATAGATTCCCCAACACCTACAGTTTTCCGACCATCAGTAAAAGGTTCGGAATTTTTGGGCGGGCTTATTCTTACCGGTCGGCCAACTTTCTTTATTACTTCACATTTATGTTTTTTCAAAAATTCAACAACAAATAGATTGTTATTTTTTCGTTCATAATCTCCGGCTCCGATATGTGCATAACCATTTTCTAATGGGAAATACCAGAAATAACCTTTCATCGAGGGAAAAGTTTTCAAGTAAAAATCGTCGAATGGGGTATTGTCCTGATATTTCACTTTATATTGAATACATGGTATCCACATTTCATTCTGGGGACGTGGTAAATAATTGCGATGAAAGCCTGTAGAATCAATTATAAGATCAAACTCTGACTCTAGAGCCTCTTTTCTTGGAATAACACCAAATTGGATATCAGTACCCCTTGTCATGTCCTTGATTAATTTTATCTTGTCATAAGTAACCATTCCCTTCAATCCAACATTAATACTGTTTTCCTCTTTGCTACTGTGACTCATATCCACCTTCATGCTTTTTCCCTCATGTAAAATATAATCATCAAACTTAAGACCACACTGCCTCACCAAATCTTGCATTATATTTTCACAGGTTGCCCAGGCACAAACCGCATCATGTTCTTCAATAGGCATCCTTTCAAATCCTTTAACGTAGTTATCATGATCATTGCTGAGGCCATTCATAAGATAAGCTCCTGCGACTCCCATTCCAACGACTGCTATCTTCATTTGGTAACGACAATTAATATATTGGTAAATAAAAATGTGATGTTTTTCTGACTTTTTTATTATGGATATTTCTTGTATGATAAGTTATATTAGTTATTAAAATTAAAATTCACGTAAGAAAATGTCTAAGAGTATTCCAAAATACGTTAGAGTGGGGATGCTTCTGCTTGTTATGGGCGCTATAATCGTAGGAATTGGTACTTATTTGAGCAAAGGTTCCTTGTCCCTTTATGGATTGATAATGGCGATATGTGGATTTATCATTTATTTTGCATCTTCACTTGCATCCAGGAGGAGAAATATGCAATCGTGAGGAAATTCAGCGGATAGATATCGTCGTCTATCAGTTCCACTGTGGATGTGTCTATCTTTTTAAGATAAAATGGTTTTTAATTAAACTTATAAATTGTAACAAACTATCGTATCCTGAACATAATTGGAAGGTAGTACTATAGAGAAAGAAGACAATTTTGATGAGCTGGACAATGTTTTTACTGAAAACTCAGATCTGAAAACTGAAACTACCTCCGAAAGGACTGATAGGGTAAATGAAGAAAACTCACTAGAATCTGATCCTTCCGAATTAGGTTCAACCAATGATAAATCACATGATAGTAATGCTAATGCTGAAAACTTTCAAATAGAAGCCGGCAGCCAAGAGTCAGATTCAAAATTTTTTGCAATAAGAACAACCGGCGGCCAAGAACATATTGTTGTAAATTTGGCACAAAATAGGATAAATTCAAAGAAAATACCTGTTCGTTCTATATTATTACTTGATAGTTTTAAAGGGTACATAATAATCGAAGCTCCTAACTCCAATATTGCCTACGATGCTCTTATTGGGGTTAGACATGTCAAAGGTCAGATCCGTGGAGAATTGCCCTATAAAGACATTGAGAGTTATTTGGTAAAAAGACCTGTAGTAACAGAATTAAATATAGATGATACAGTCGAAGTTATTGCCGGACCATTCAAATCTATGAAGGCGAAGATAACTAGGGTTGACTATGAAAAACAAGAGGCAACTGTCTTATTGTTAGATTCTCCATATCAAATACCCGTTACAGTGGATGCGAATTATTTAAAAAAGGCCTCATAGAGAGTGCAAAAACCATTAAATTAAAGAATATAAATCTAAAAGTAATCTGAAATGGAACAAAAAAAATCTATTTCTGCTCTTGTAAGCGGTGGCGAAGCTAGTGCCGGACCTCCGCTTGGACCTGCATTAGGACCCATGGGTATTAACGTATTACAGGTAGTTAATACGATTAATGAGAAAACCAAAGAATTTCATGGAATGAAAGTCCCTGTAAAGGTAGAGATTGATCCAGATACAAAAAAGTTTAACGTCGAAGTTGGCGTACCTCCCACTACTGCTTTAATCGCAAAGGAAGCAAATGTATCCAAAGGATCGGGTACAGCAGGAAAAGACTATGCTGGAAATATTTCCATGGAAGGAATAGTAAAAATAGCTAAAATGAAAATTGATGTTTCATACGCAACTAGCATAAAATCGAGTGTGAAGGAAATTATAGGCTCTTGTGTAAGCAGCGGCATTAAAGTAGAAAACAAACCAGCAAAAGAGATTTACGCCGATGTGATGGCAGGAAAATTCGATAAAATGTATGTCTAGATTTCAATATTATTTCTATTTGTAGCAAATTTAAAATATCCCAAAATTGGATTTTACATTAAGTTTTAGGAGATATGATCTAATAAATGTCAGTTCAACAAGGTTCAGCAGGCGGTATGCCTGTTTTGATATTGAAGGAAGGAGCAAGTCAGACGAAAGGACGCGATGCACAAAAAAATAATATCGCCGCTGCGAAATTGATTTCGGAAGTTGTAAGGAGCTCCCTAGGTCCACGAGGGATGGATAAGATGTTAGTGGATGGGTTAGGGGATGTAACAATAACTAATGATGGAGCAACTATATTAAAAGAAATAGACGTTCAGCATCCGGCAGCAAAGATGATGGTTGAAATAAGCAAGGCTACTGATAATGAGGTAGGTGACGGAACTTCATCTGTAGTAGTTTTAGCAGGCGCATTGATCGAGAAAGCGGAGGAATTAATCACAAAAGACGTTCATCCTACTATCATTGTTGATGGATATAGAAAGAGTGCATTAAAGAGCATTGCAATATTTAATCAGTTAGCACAAAAAATAGACGGAGGAAACAAATCTGAGTTAATCAGGGTAGCAAAAACATCAATGCAGACTAAACTTGTGTCCAAGGAGTCTGACCAGTTGTCTGAAGTGGTTGTTAATGCAGCTTTGCAGGTTTCAGAGGCAAGTAACTCTGGTCATAATGTAGACATTGATGATGTCAAAGTTGAAAAGAAGGCAGGAGGCTCATTGCGAGATACCAAACTAATTAAAGGAATCGTACTCGATAAGGAAGTTGTTCACGGCGGAATGCCAAAAAGAGTTGAAAAGGCAAAAATTGCTCTTATCAATTCTGCTTTAGAAATCGAGAAAACTGAATTTGATGCCAAAATCAACATTAATTCACCAGATCAGATGAAAATGTTCCTCGAAGAAGAGAACAAGATGCTAAAAAGCATGGTGGACAGAATTATTTCGTCAGGTGCAAATGTAGCTATTTGTCAAAAGGGTATTGATGACGTTGCTCAACATTACCTGGCCAAATCCAACATTTTGGCCGTTCGAAGAGTCAAAGAAAGTGATATGACCAAATTGTCTAGAGCAACAGGTGCTCGAACTGTTAATAATCTTGAGGACTTGGGCTCCAAAGACCTGGGTTTAGCAGATCTCGTAGAAGAAAGAAAGGTTGAAACCGACAAATGGGTTTTCATTGAGGGATGCAAGCATCCAAAGGCTGTTACTATTCTTGTTAGAGGAGGTTCACAGAGGGTCGTTGATGAGGCAGAACGCTCAATACACGACGCCCTAATGGTAACTAAAGATGTCATGGAAAAGCCTTTGATAGTTGCAGGCGGTGGATCACCAGAATCTTTTGTTGCAGGAAAACTAAGAGAGTGGTCTTCCACATTGTCCGGAAGAGAACAATTAGCAGCTGACAAGTTTGCAGAAGCACTCGAAGTTATTCCACTTGCTTTAGCAGAGAATGCAGGAATGGATCCGATTGATACACTTACAGAACTACGTTCCAAACAAGCAAAAGGATCCAAATGGAGTGGTATTGATGCAAGAAGTGCAAAGATTGTAGATATGTCCAAACTAGATATTGTAGAACCCCTTAGTGTCAAGGAACAAATTATAAAATCAGCGACAGAAGTTGCATCCATGATCCTTAGAATAGATGACGTAATAGCTTCGAGCAAATCTGGCGGGCCTCCTGGCGGCGGCGGCGGCATGCCTCCTGGCATGGGAGAAATGTAATCAAAAACAAGCATTATCTCATTTTTTTATCATTTTTTTTAATATTCTCCAACTCTATTTCAATGACTTCTTTGACCCATTTACCAGTATACTTCATTTTTTGCAATCTAGTAAGATACTCATACCAGGAAATTTCACCATAACGATTTTTCCAAACTTCATAATGATCCCCTAAGGACCGCGCTGCTTCATAATGATATTCACAATATTTTTCCTGAATCACCTTTCTTACACATAATATGCATTTTGACTTGATCTTTGCAGTCATTAGATCTTATCAGATAATACCCACTTCATAGTGATTGCGTCATATGTATATGAGATAACTTGTCTCTTTGTTTCAAAGTTTTTAACTTGCGTGTGAATAGAGTCTACCATATGTGCTAGTTTTTCAAGTGCGTATTCAAATTGAGGACCAATATCACTAGTTAGGGAAAACAGCAGCCTTGAATTTGTGTCTGTTGATATTCCAGAAAATGATAAAATTATCTTGAAATCCTTTCTACCTCTCCTACGCTTCATTTCCTTAAGAATATACTTTATCTTCTGCCAATTATCAAAACCAAATGATTGGAAAAAATAATCATCATAAGGGACGGGAAACTCGATATCTAGGAGACTTAGAAATTCGGAATCTTCTAATTTTTTTTCACTTACACCAGAAAATTTGGATAAAGTATTATAGATAGCTTCCAATTCATATGGAGATAGTCCATAGTATTCCAACTTAATCATGCTATTCATTTGAACAATTATGGTAGTGTTAGAGGGCATTAATCTTTTGAATTTTAGCAACTTGATACACATCGCTTTTCGGTAGATTTTTAAGTGTACGTCAATAAAATTTCGTGGACGCATTGAACACGATTAAGATTCTTGAAAGAGATAATAACCATATAGTTATTGAATTTAATGATATTCCAAGGCAATATGTCAATGCATTGAGAAGATTATCTATCAATCAAGTTCCTACTTTTGCAATTGATGATGTAGTAATACTAGAAAATTCATCCGTCATGCATGATGAGGCTATCGCTCATAGACTAGGGCTTATTCCATTACGAACAGACCTTGAAAGATTTGTAATGCCAGATGTTTGTGATTGTAAAAGCACTCTTGGTTGTTCAAAGTGCAGAGTACTTCTAGTTCTAGATACAGAGTCTCAAGATAAGACCAAAGTAATTACTTCTGCAGAGTTAGTATCTGAGGACGAGGTTGTAAAGCCTGTAAACAACGAAATACCAATAGTATCATTAGCTCCAGGTCAAAAATTAAAGTTCGAGGCATATGCAAGGTTAGGGACTGGGAAAAACCACGCAAAGTGGCAGCCAACCTCAGTAGCAGTTGTAAAAGATAGCAAGAAGGAGGAAGATTCTATACTTGTAATAGAATCTAATGGCTCATTGACACCTGAAGAGATTGTGCTAGAGGCGGCCAAAATACTCGGATCAAAAATCAATGAATTTGATAGTGTTATTCAGTCTCTGTCAGTACCAAAGAATATTTAGGTATAGATTTAATTGGGGTTTAAGGATAGCGAGAATATTTCATGTTTCCTGATACTTTGAACAATACGATTTGGACTCTGAGGAATGCATTAAAGAAGAATAAAGCGCCTATATGGAAAGCTGCAATAAAAGAGCTTTCCAGGTCAAGATCTAACAGAAGGCAAGTTAACATAGGTCAATTGGCCCACGTTACTAAAGATAAAGAAGTTGTAATAGTACCCGGTAAGATATTGGGTTCTGGCGAAATAAGTCACAAGCTAACAATATGGTGTTTTGGTATTTCAGAAGCAGCTACAAGAAAAGTACTTGACTCGGGTGGAAAAATACTCGCTCTTCAAAGCTTGATAAAGAAATATCCAGATGGTAAGGGGGTAAGATTAATTGGTTAAGCAAATCGTTGAGCAAAAACAAAAACCTAATCAGATTATGACTATTGATGCAAAGGATTGTATCGCCGGGAGAATGTGTTCACACATTTCAAAACTTTTACTCAAAGGACATCATGTCAGAGTAGTAAATGCAGAAAAAAGCATGATTTCAGGAAATAGGTACAAGACTATTGAAATATACAAAGAATATTTAGAAATTTCATCTGCTACAAATCCCATACATGGTCCATTTCATCCAAGAAAACCTGATAAAATCCTTACAAAGATGGTTAGAGGTATGTTACCAAAAAGGAAATCTAGTGGGATAACAGCATTAAAGAGATTGAGAATTTATATCGCAATACCACCTGAACTCAAGAATACAAAGCTTGAAACATTTGAAGATTCCAAAATTAGAAAACCCTCATCATATTTTATTACACTTGGTGAATTGGCAAAACAGATAGGTTGGAACGGGTTGGACAGTTATGAATAAAATAGATCTTTATCCTGGCCAAAGAAAATCAAGTAGAGCTGTTGCCACAATTTCAAAGGGAACTGGAAAGGTTAGAATCAACAATATACCAGCTGAGTTATTAAATTCCGAAGTAGCAAGAGAATTGGTACTTGTTCCCCTTAAATTAATTGGTGACTACAGAGATAAGGTGGATATTAGTGTCAAGGTGCACGGAGGCGGTTTCATGGGACAAGCATTTGCAAGTACCGTTGCTATTTGTCGAGCGTTAACAGGTATCGGAAAGGGCGGGAGAGATCCGAAAGATCACCCATTTGCAAGAAGCGTGCGTACGGAAATTCGTAAAAGAATAACAGAATTTGATAGACACTTACTATCAGGTGACCCCAGACAGACAGAATCAAAGAAATTTGGTGGATCTGGAGCAAGGCGTAGAAAACAAAAGTCTTACCGTTAGATTTTCTACTCTTTTCATTTCACTTGTAAAAGCCGAGCAAGACTGCTAGTCCAATATTTATCTACCGGAAAATTACGATCTATTTTTTTCTAGAATTATCTTTTCACAATATCCCTACGATCTGGAGAAATATAAAATTCCCTTAACTTTTTATCATAGCATATACTACAAAGATATCCTGAAATGTTCCACTCTTCCATAGATTTATACCTAAAAGTTAACGTGTTACCACACAGGGCACATTTAAGATCATTTTTATCCACCAATATGAGTCCAATCTAGAGTAAATTAAAAGTTGTGAATAAGTCAACATCATAACCTGTCCAGTCCAGCTAACTAAAACCCGCGAAATCACTTTCAAGATAACAAGCAATATTTTAAATTAGGATATTAAAGTCACCATAAACATTACAATGGACGCTAAAGAATCATATTACAAAGTATTTGATCTTGTTGAAAAGCATCATGAGTGGTTCAAGTCTTCTATTCCATTAATTGCAAGTGAAAATATTCCTAGTCCGGCTGTAAGAGAGGCCATAGTATCAGACTTTGCGAATAGGTACGCAGAAGGCTGGCCTGGCGAAAGAGTCTACGCTGGATGTGTTTACATTGATGAAGTAGAACTGATATGCAATGAATTGGCAAAAAGGGTGTTCAAGTCTGAATTTGCTGATTGTAGGGCCACTTCAGGTGTTGTTGCAAATCTTGCAATATACTCTGCTTTTTCTAATCCAGGAGACTATATGCTAGCTGCATCCATTCCTAGCGGAGGACATATTTCTCACGGTAAAAAAGAACATTCTGGAACTGCTGGTCTTGTGCACGGACTCAACATAGAGCATTATCCATTCTCAAAGGAAGATATGACTATCGATGTAGAGGCTACCAAGAAAAAGGTTACTGAAATGATTGCAAATGATAAGAAACCTGCTATCGCAATGTTTGGAGGAAGTCTATTTCTTTTTCCTCATCCTGTAAAAGAATTGGCAACTTTTATGCATGATAATAGTATTTATGTTAATTATGATGGGGCTCATGTGGCCGGATTGATAGCAGGAGGAGAATTTCAAGATCCAATTGGAGAGGGCTCAGATTCTATGACAATGAGTTCCCACAAAACTCTATGGGGTCCACAAGGAGGAATTATTGTCTCACTAGAAAAATATGCAGACAACATTAAGAAAGCGATTTTTCCAGGCAATACAAGCAGCCATCATCTCCACCATGTAGCAGGTAAAGCTATAGCCTTAGCAGAGTCATTAGAATTTGGAATGGAATATGCAAAACAAGTAATAAGGAATGCAAAAACGCTTGCCGAATCGCTTGCAGATTTTGGTTTTACAGTTTTGGGAGAAAAACGTGGGTATACTGAATCACATCAATTGGCTGTAGATGTTTCCAAATTTGGAGATGGCGGGACTATCGAAAAAGAATTGGAGAAAGCAAACATTATTCTTAACAGACAGCTCCTGCCAGGTGATATCAAATCTGGTAAACATTATATGCACCCAAGTGGAGTTAGAATAGGTGTACCTGAAGTAACTAGGTTGGGGATGAAGGAAACTGACATGAAGGAAATTGCTTCATTTATCAAACAGATAGTAATAGACAAGTCAGATCCTAAGATGGTTGCTAGCTCGGTATCTAATTTTCGTAAACAATTTCAAAAAGTACAGTACGCATTTGAAAATTCTACTGATGCTTATGAGTATATAAAAATAAGAGCTAAGTAGCAGGATTGTAATTTAGACCCCTCTTGTGCTAAACTATGTAGCTTGAACAGAACAGACAATATTTTCATAAACCTGGTTTTATCATGTTTATTACATTATGTGCAATTTGTTTTACTTATGGTATAACTTTGTTGACCCAAATGGCCTAGAAAATCTAGAAAATATATAAAAGTAATTAGATTATTTTATATTTTTCTGTACAATAAGTATAATTCTCTATAGAAATAGATAACCAACTTCAGAGAGTTTTTCAATAAAGTAGCAACTAAATTACATAAATCCAATTAAAGCAGTACATGTATATGATATTTATATTCAGAATAGCTATTATATGAAATTACTATAATGTATTAATTTATTTACGATGAATGTTACCCTTAGAGTCAATGAACAAGAAACAACCAGTGAAAACCATCTTTTTATTGTCTTCATTGTTGACCCTAATGTTTGGAGCCCTAATTGTAGCAACAAGTGACCAAGTATATGCCGATATCTGGGATGATGATGACACTATGGAGGAACTTGTAAAAGATATTGACAATGGTAAGGATAACGACGATGATATGAATTGGAAAGAATTCAAGGATTCGAAAATCTTCAAACAAGAAGATATTGAAACACAAGGGTGCATAGAAAATAGACAGGATCTTTCAAATAATCTAGCAGACTATGAAGTACTTAGATGCTTTGAGGACTCAGATTACGCATATTGATAATTAGGATCCGCAAGTAGCCCAAGTTTTCTTTCTTTTTTTATATTGCTCAGACTTATGGTTCATTTACCAACCTATGGTGTAGGAGGTCTAATTTTAAAACTGAAATTATATCGGCAATAGATGTTAAATATATTAGACACAAGTAAAATAATAATTTTTATTGTTTACAGATATACTAGTGCCTGTTGATGGATCAGATAATTCCTACAGAGCTTTAGATGCAGCATTACTTCTTTCAGAAAAATTAGGTTCAAATATTTCTGTAGTTCACGTAATGGAACAAGTTCCAATAACTCATTTTGAATCAGAAAAACTGTTAAGTGAATTGCTAGAAGCCTACAAAAAAGAAAATCAAGATATACTATCAAAGTGTTCAGAGATTGCTACTCAAAAACGATTGACTATAAAGACTCTCCTTCTTCAGGGAAATCCTGCTTCCGTAATTTTGGATTATAGCAAAAAAGAGAAATTTGACCTTATAATTATGGGAAGTAGAGGTTTGGGAAAGTTTAAGGAACTAATACTAGGCAGCGTCTCAGGCAAAATTGTACATCACTCGCCATGTGCAGTTTTGTTAATAAGGTAATGATGACTGTCATGAACTTATTTTCATGTCACATCCAACATGGGATGCCTGTCATTATGACGAAACATACAATCGTAGCCAAGATCTGACAACAGAAAATGTCTACCGATCTTGATTCTTTTACAATGACTGAAAAAGAGGGTCTATACAAGGCCGTCTTTTCTAGAAGAGATGTCAGATCTCATTTCATTGATAAACAGATTCCAGATGATATTCTTGTTAAAGTTTTGAATGCAGCTCATCACGCCCCATCTGTGGGATTTTCACAACCCTGGGATTTTATATTAATAAAGAATAAGACCACAAAATTAAAAGTTAAAGATTCCTTTACACAGGAACGAGAAAAATCTATTTCATTACTTGATAACGATTCTAATAGACAAGATAAATATGTCAGGCTAAAATTAGAGGGAATTCTAGAATCTGATATTAATATTTGTGTCACATATGATCCTGAAAGGTTTGGGCCATTTATTTTAGGAAGAACATCAATACCAGAAACCGGTGAATATAGTGTTTGTTGTGCCATACAGAACTTGTGGTTAGCAGCAAGGGCCGAAGGAATTGGAGTGGGGTGGGTGAGTATACTCTCAATTGAAGATTTACGCAAGATTTTAGCAATACCCAATCATGTTAAACCGATTGCATATCTTTGCTTGGGATATGTAAATAAATTTGAAGTTAGACCAGATTTGGAAAGGGCTGGTTGGTTGAAAAGAACGATACTCTCTAAAGTAATTCATTTTGAAGACTGGAATAACACTGAATTAAATAATTGGAATGATACAGATATGCTGATACAGAAGCTGGATGATAGTTCAAATAAGTAATATTATGTTATTAATAAGACGCATCTTTTATTAGTGAATCATACTCGTAATTCTACAAATCTGTGCTAGAATTGGGCTACCGAATGGAAATGCTGCTATAGAGACTAATTTTTTGTATTGGTTTTAGAATCAACTTTGTTCTTAATATGTCTACCAAGGACTTTCTTTATGGTTTTTGTGACGATGGGAAGTATTCTGGGGTCATCAACTTTTGGAATTATGTAATCATTTCGAAGGTGAATGTCTCCGACTATACTCGCAATAGCATGCGCAACAGATACAAGCATAAACTCACTTAGATTATTTGCTCGAAGATCCAACAAGGCTCTAAATACTGACGGAAATACTACTGCATTGTTAATTTGATTAGGAAAATCCGATCTACCTGTTGCAACAATTTTTGCACCATACTTTAGAGCAAAACTAGGGATTATTTCAGGATCCGGATTACTTAATGCAAATACTATCGCATCTTTATTCATGGATTCTATCATTTGATTATTTAGAATACCAGCTTTTCCAGACACCCCGATAAATACATCTGACTTACTGATTACTTCCGGTAAAGTCCCATTTAATTTTCCAATATTTGTGTTATTGGCTATGTCTTTTTTATATGGATTCTGATAATTAATATCCACTCTTCCATCAAATATTGCACCTTTAGTATCAGTAACAATAATGTCTTTACATCCTGCCGTTTGTAAAATCTTGAATATTCCATATCCAGCTGAGCCAGAACCTGATATTACAACACGTACCTTACTAAGTTCTTTTTTTACTAACTTCAGAGAATTTATCAATGCTGCAAGAGTAATTATTGCAGTACCATGTTGATCATCATGAAAAACAGGTATTGATACTTCCTTACTCAGTCTTTCAACAATTTCTAGCACTTTCGGTGATTCGATATCCTCTATATTTATAGCGCCAAAATTAGGTTGTATTTGTTTAACAAATCTGATTATTTCTTCCTTGTCTTGAGTGTTAATGCATAATGGAATTGCGTTAATGTCTCCTAGCGCTTTGAATAAGACAGACTTTCCCTCCATTATGGGCAGAGCACCTTCTGGACCAATATTGCCCAATCCTAGAACTCTCGTTCCATCACATATTATTGCTACATTATTCCATTTTGACGTGTAATCATATGCTAATTTTTTGTGATTACTTATCTCTAGGGCAACATATGCTACTCCAGGAGTATAAATTAGTCCTAATGTCCCCCTTTCTTCGGATGCATTGTCTAATGAAACCCTACTTCGTATTTCGATTTTTCCCTTCAACATTCTATGAATGTTAATCGCGTCATCTCTAAGTGTCAAATGTATCCAATTATGGACTCAATTATATTTTATTTTGCCCATTGTAAATTGGATAAACCAGATTAGTCATGTTTATAGCCTCTTGGTACGGAAAGGAAATTCATCTTCATGCTCCCCCTCTCCATAAAGTTACACATATCTTATAAATCACATTTTTGAACTTACACAAGTGTCTTCACACAAAGTATCAAAGAGAAATAAGCTAATGAATAAAGCAGAACTGGAATCACAATTTATTATAGGAATCGGAAATCAACATGAAGAGGAAAGAACAGTTAGCGACACTATTGAACATGAAATAGGATGTCCAAGATGCTATAATGTCATGACTTTATGCTCGGACTTTGACAGACTCTACTATCTTTGTGAAGAATGTGATTTCTCGTTGTATACATTAAAGTAATCTATAATTCAAGAATCAAAAACAAGAAAAATGTTTTGATTCCAATACTAATGTGAATTCAATTCAAGCATAAACTGTAGGTTGAATGTTGAAGAAAAAACACTATTTCAAATACAAACCATATTTCCAATCTAATGATTCCATTTCTTTTATGAATGAAATCAAGATATCCTCTAGCGTGCGTAATATTTCGTTGCCCTTTTTGATATTCGCTTTTTGAGGAGCACCGGTAGCTCCAGTAGAAGTTAATTCGTCAAATTTCCAAAATATTCTAATATTCTCAGGCAATCTTGGAATAACATCCTTTGGAGTAGAGGCCAAGTTTACTAAATCTGGACGAACTGCAAGAACTGCAGAAGTTTCTGCTTCACCACCATGACCAAGTCCATTCCAAACTTCAAACAGATCTTTCTTTAACTGGCCTACAAGAACCCACCAAGATTCCAAACATGCAATTGTCATATCAGGATGTTTGTTTTTGATAGACCTAGCTGCAATTTCTATCGGACCAATATTTCCATCATGGCCATTTATTATGAGAACGCGGCTTATCTGATTTTGATTAAGACTTGAAAGAAGATCAGAAATTATGCCTATCATGGTTTCGGGATTAATACTCATAGTCATTTGAAATTTATCGTGATGCAAACTGACTCCATACGGAATCGCAGGAAGAACAATAACATTACTAATGTTAGTAGCAACCCTTTTTGCAATTTCGGCAGGGAAAATAAAATCTGATCCGAATGGCATATGATCTCCATGGTTTTCACAAGCTCCGCACACTAGAATCGCAACGGTTTTTTCATTTATTATTTTCCGAACTTCTACCGCATTCATTTCCTCAATTAATCTTTTGTGCTTTCCTCCCAAAGTTCCAATTGTCATAGTTTAGTAGATATTAACGATGCAATCTTTTATAAAATATCTCAACTAATTCTAGATAAAGTAATCAATAATTATCAATTGCACGTCATAAATCTACTATGAGACACTGCACAGACATCATTATTGTGCCTACCTAAATACTGATTTATGAAGAAATAAGTTTAAGAGCGGAATCGTAATCAGATAGGATATTTTAATCCATATCACTAGTGATATACCTTACAGGTGTTGTATTTATTTAAACCCTATAATATTATACTATATCCATGGTTCATGCATATGTATTGATCTGTTGTGATCTTGCTGCGTCAGAGAAAGTAGTTGAAGAGCTAGAAAAAATTGATGGTGTTCAGGAAGTTTCGCCGGTATCAGGGGTATATGATATTGTTGCCAGAATATCCGCATCAACTGAGGAGCAATTAAAATCTATTTACATGGATATTAGAAAAATGAAAAAAGTGCTAACAACGATAACATTGATTGTCTCCAAAACATTATAAGAATACTAGTTTTTAATTTCCTTTAAAATCATATTTTTGTGCGAATTCATGAAACTGATATTCAATCGCGGATCAAAATATTGACCTATGGATTAAAGAGTGATTTAAAGAATAGAATACTGGATTTACTTAGACATAGTAAAGAAAGGAAATATATTTGATCGACTGATTTCAGCGCCTTAAAGAATGAAATTACTTCATCTTTACTCATAAATTATTAGAATTCTTAAAGTTAATGCCTAAGTTTATTGTTACTATTAATGCATTAGTACAGCCAGGTTTTCTTATCTATATTGTCTTTCTAATGACATTAGCTAGGAGTCTAACATAAGAAGTAATCTAAGATGGATTATAATTATTGTATCAAAATTCAAATAACCATAAAGAAGCATTATTTCATTCTGCGGTTGCCTATATTGATTTCATATAATATGTTATCAATGCTACATCTCTGCAACTCTATTCTTTCTTCAATTTTGCTCTACATGAATTAAGCTAATGTCTAATGATAATTTTAGCCTTTTAATTAGTTAATGAAGGAAATACTATATAGATGGTTATATTGTTCAGATTATCTTGAAGAGACAATCAAAATAATAAAAAAAACAAAAAGAATTCGTTAGTAAATATTTAAGGATTTCAAAAGATTTAATTATGATAAATTCGAATTTGAAACAATGAAGAACTTGGGATCGATAACAAAAGTATCTCTTCTATTGGGAACGATTATATGTCTTGGAGCCTTTTTCCTTGTTGACAATAACATTCCAGTACAAGCATTGCATAAGGAAGAACAAATATTAAATGATTATGATGATTTGGATGAATTTGCAAATGCAGTAAAAAATGGTGACGAGGAGGATTTAGAAGAAATACCTATACAATCAATGGAAGCTAGCGACATTTATGATGATGCAGATGATAGTTTGAAAGATTGTATAGACCTAGCAGCAAAAGTAGGAGACAGCCTTTCTGATCGAGAAGTAATGCATTGTGTTGACGATGTGAACTATTTTCAAGCCAAGTACTCTTCAAATAGTAGTGTTTCTACTAATGGGACTTTTGCTACCTCCACCACTCCTATTGATAAAGCCACGGACACAGTCACCGATACTGCATCAACTTCTGAAGCATCAACTTCCGACGATACTACATCAACTTCTGAAGCATCAACTTCCGACGATGTAACAGAAAACAATTTGATAAATGAACTTGTGAATACAGGAAAGTTCACAGAAGCTGAAGCCAAAGAATTTGTGAGTAAAAATATGCTCAGTGGAACTGATGCTGCAACAACGTCAAGTGATACACAAACAACATCCAGTGCAGATACCAGTACTGAGGATACACAAACAACATCCAGTGCAGATACCAGTACTGAGGATACCTCATCATCTGACAATGAAAGTAATAATGACGATTCTTCAAGTAGTAACGTCAATAATCCTGAACAGTATGGTAGTCTCAGCGAACTAGTACATGATGTAAAAAATGGGGACATCGACACTGATGAGATTTCCTTGAATGATTTCCAAAATTCAGGAGCTTATCAAGGAGCTGATCAACAAACACAAGATTGTATTGACCTAGCAGGAAAAATAGGAGGTAACCTTATTGACTACGAAATAGTGCGCTGCACTGAAGATCCAAACCATTTCAAGAACCAGATAGCTAATAATGACGTCAACAGTGATGAGAACAACGCCAACAACAACAATGGCGCTAATGACTAGTATCATCAATACTTTTTATTAATATTGACTAATGACAAATAATCCCATACTACCCACCATCATAAGTATCCATACAATTTTATTCCAACCAAAAATTTTCTGACCATCAAGGTTTCCGAATGGTAATAAATTAAATAATGCAATCCATGAATTAAATATTGCTCCTGTATACAGGTAACCAGCAGCTGGAAATTGGTAAGATATAATCAGAAATATAAAACCCATGACAAGATTTGTAAGCGGACCAACAAACGCAACTCTTCCAAATTTACTTCTATCGGATAAATTTACCATTACAGCTCCTGGAGCGATGAATTTGAATGGAATAAATGGGATGGCTGAAAAAGCAGTTACTATTAATCCATATGAGTTTGTACGAAACTCGGCCCAACTCCCATAAAACTGAGCTAACAGCTTGTGGGCCAATTCATGTACAAGGAAGGCACTCACAAATATAATTAAGAATTCCAAAGCAACATATCTATAATTGTCTAATGATAGCCCAACGGCTGTTACTAAAATAGTCGCAATTAACAGATGGAGAATCTCTATTTTAGAAAATTTTATTTTTAATATCGGTCTTTTCAAGTTCGAATTCTTTGTATCATCATACATTATATTTTTTTTATCGACATATTCTTTCATAGAAACGCACGAGTGGTTTATTGGAATTCTGTGCATATGACAGAATACTTTGTTACAATAATTGCATCTAAAAGGTATACTTTCATCCGTATCACAAATTTCACATTTCATTAAATCAATACACTCACTGTGTGCTAATCCGAATTTAACTTCTATAATGTCACATTTAAAAGTGCGTTTTCATTTACGCGAAACTACATAGATTTCCATTATAAGAAGCATTACAATTTACTTGATTGTGTAAAGAAATGGGATTTGAAATCTACCTTAAGCACAATTATGCAATGGTAATCTATATGAACATTGATTTACTATATTAGATATAGAATTAGTTTGCCTGCTGATGATAAGCATGAGATGGATGATAAACTCGTCCAGCGATATGATACAATCTTAAAAGAGAGTGCCCTGTTAAGTACCTTTTCGGGGATCCTCTTTGGATTCTTGTTGAATATGGCCATAAATGTGCCTAATAATTTTGCATTTATTGATAAGCTGACTCTAATCGTAGCTTTGTATTCCACAACCTTGGCAGCTTCATTATTTGTCATGCCAGTGGTCTATCATCATCTACAGTACCCATATGGAAGTTTAAGTAAATTCAAGAGTAGAAGCCATAGATTTATCATCTTCGGATTAATTCCCGCCGGTATTACTCTCTACCTTGGTCTGGAACTTGCGATACACTCACTCTTGGGATCTATAGAATCATTTATACTTGCATCGCTACCATTTATTCTCGTTTACTTTTTGTTCAGAGCCCGCAAGGGTGACTTCTTGCAGGATCTATAGGATCTACCTATTCTATACTCATATAGTAAAAATATATACATATTCATAACATACGTATAAGGAGTATCATTGAAAATATCTATCATTGACATTGGTTCCAATACAATCAAGTTAGTTATTTATGAAGTAAGAAAAGATAATTCATTCATCGGTGTTCACCAAGAAAGCACAAAGGTGAAGCTTGGAGAATCCCTAGTTTATTCCGACAGTCTTAATGAACAATCGATCCTTAAAAGTATAGACGTTCTCCTCCAATATCGTGATATTGCAAGACTCGAAGCTGCAAATAAAGTTCTCTGTGTAGGTACTAGTGCTGTTAGAGAGGCAAGAAACGGCCAATATTTTATAGATCAGGTTCTTGAGAAAACTGGATTTAGAATAAGAGTACTAAACGGAGAGGAAGAAGCTTACTATTCTTATCTGGGATCTTCCATGATGACCTGCATTCCAAATGGCTTGTACTTTGATCTAGGAGGAGGAAGTTTGGAATTGGTTTATACTGAAGATTTTAGCATAAAGAAAGCTGAAGCGCTTCCATTAGGGGCGTTACGACTGTCAAGAACATTTGCTAATAAAGATGGTTCCTTCTCAAAGAAGGATTGCGACAATATGTCTCAAAGAATACTGGATACACTTCCAACCAAAAAAAATTATGGAATTGGAATAGATACTTTACTGGTAGGAGCTGGTGGAACGTTACGGGCTCTTGGAAGATACGACCAAAAGCATTCAGGATTTCCATTTGAAAAGATACATAATTACAGATTAACATTAAAAACCATTGATTCTCTCCGCAAGGATCTTACTTTCTTGAAACCTAGTGAAATCTCTAGTCGATGGTCCTTTGATTCTTCTAGAGTTGAAACAGTTGTTGCCGGCATTCATGTAATTCAAAGTATAATGGAGAAATTTGACTTTGAGGAAGTAATCATAAGCGGTTATGGTATACGTGAAGGGATTCTTGCTTCATTTATTCAAAACCCCAACACACTAGAAAACCATAATATCGAGAGACTAGAGAAACAGATTGCAAAAATAGTTTCTTATCATTCCCACAAATATGATATTTCAAATTTTGGACTTGATGATATGGCACGTGATATGATTTATCATAGATTGTTAAAGGAAAGGGAATTTGAGATATTTTCCTATGCTCTCTATACATTATCGAGGTTACCGGAAACAAATAAGCGCTATAGTCTTTTCTACAGAATATTGGACGAGGATTACCCGCATCTCACGCATAGAGAACAAGTTATACTCGCGTTATCTGTAATGTACTCTAAAAAAATCAGAACCGCAGAAGAACTCTTTTACAAGTATAGTCACCTACTAAAACCACAAAATCTAAAATCTGTCCAAAAGATAGGTATACTACTCGGCCTGGCCAAGATAATCATAAAGACTAGATCTCAGATAAGGATAAGATTGACAGTAAACCAAAACATGACTTTTACCATAATTCCTACACAGAAATCATTTCCCAACAATTTACTGAAACAAGTAATTGAAAAAGCAAGCAAAATTTTTGATATTCCCGTACAATATCATATGCCAGATAGTACAAATCGACTCAAGACTTCTGATAGGATTATTTCGATAAAATCTCAGACTTGATATATATGCCCTACAACAAGAATAATATTGAAAATAGCACACTTATAAAAGGCAAGTTAATAGTTGTCGAAGGTATAGATGGATCTGGAAAATCAACTCAGCTTAGATTATTAGAGAAATGGCTCATTTCAAGGAATATACCGGTATTTTTTACAGAATGGAATTCATCAGAGACCGTCAAACAAATCACAAAAAAGGGCAAGAAAAGTGGTCGGTTGACGCCAATTACCTTCTCCTTATTACACGCTACTGATTTTGCTGACAGATATGAAAGGAACATTCTCCCACTCCTGCATGCTGGCTATGTAGTTCTTGCTGATAGATATGTCTACACTGCTTATGCCAGAGACATCGTTAGGGGATGCAATCCGAATTGGGTTAAAAAAATATATGAATTTGCAATGAAACCAGATATTGTATTCTATTTTCATGTTCGCATAGATATAGCCGTAGACAGAATACTTTCTGGGAGACCTAGGCTGAAGTATTATGAAGCCGGCATGGATTTAAACTTAAGTAATGATCCTTATGAGAGTTACAGGATCTTTCAAAATAGAGTTATTGACCAATATGAAGCATTATCATCATCGGAGAACTTTACTGTTGTAGATGGAACAAGGGAAATAGAAGAGTCACAGAAATATTTGAGATCGATTATCATGAAGCTTTTACCTTTGAATAAACTAAAAATAATAGGAGGTCTATAAGGCCCTGAATATTAGAGCAATAAAATCATTGCAAGGTAAGAAAATGAGAAAAACAATTTTTTATGGACATGCTATTCCTTATCTGGAGGATATTGAAATTAAAGGAAGATTTATCGTAATAGAAGGTCCAGATGCTTCGGGTAGAAGCACCCAAATAGAATTATTATCATCGAAACTTGAAGCGGATGGTCATGCAGTATTAAACGCTGGGCTCAGACGTTCCGAATTAATAGGGCGAGGGATATTGGAAGCAAAGAGAAATTTTGTTCTAGGAAGAAGGACTATAAGTTTATTTTATGCAGCAGATTTTGCTGATCAATTAGAGAACAAGATCATTCCTGGATTAAGATCAGGATACATGGTTCTTTCCGACAGATATATTTATACACTAATGGCAAGAGAAGCGGTACGCGGGATAAGTAGCTCATGGTCTAGAAATCTCTACGGTTTTGCTTTGAGACCTGATATAGTATTTTATCTTGATGTTGATCCAAATGAACTAGTACATAGAGTGTTCAGAAAGAATTCATACTTAGATTATTATGAATCAGGTACCGATCTTAGATTATCAGATAACATGCTAGAATCATTCGTATTGTATCAAAAGTTATTAAGAAAAGAATTTACACGAATGCAGAAAAGATATAACATAATATCAATAGATGGTAATAGATCAATACTTGAAATAAATAAAGATCTTCAAAAAAGGATTGATGATTATCTGCAAAGTTTACAGAATGACAAATAGTTTTGAAATAAACTCGTAATAGCTATATTCATATTTTAATTATAGATATTTTTATTTTCCTTCGACTTCCAGTAACGTCAATGATCCATTGATTTGCTTTCTTACGTCTTGCAGCAATTCTTCCAAGACTTTTTCATCGATCTTGTCTCTTTTGTTAGTTACATCAAGTTCATTATTATAATATTTCATCCACGAATAGGTTCGTTGTAAATTTTGGAACACGTTAAACGGAAGTAACGAGTGTTTTCCTGCAAGAACGACAGCATCCCACATATCAGTAAAAAATGCCTTATAATCCTTGAATTGCTGCGATTCGTCTATAAACCTAAGTCTCTGCTTCAAATCATCATCAATGAAGATGATCAGATTTCTTCTTTCCTTCTGTTCCTTCTGTTTTTCTGAATGTCTGTATGCCCAGTGTTCAAGATATACTGCAAACCAAATTATTGCTGCCAGTATTAACATTTCAACAATTAGTGAATCCCACTCGATCAAAATTTCAACTCATCGATAGATCATATTGGTATCTATTATATTTAATTCTAGAATGATTAGAAGGTGGGAAAACCAATTAAATTTGGTTCCTGAGAACTAGCTCAAACCATTGGTTCAGTAAACAGATTTTTTGGATCAATTACACCAATTACACCAATTACACCATATTACTGTCAATTGGCCAAGCCGTTATAGATTGGCTAATATTGGTTTTGGTATCAAATGTAGTCGTAATTTACGTGATTATTTTTGGAATAACGCAATTGAGGTATGGGATCTCGGATATAAAGAAAAAAAGGAAAATTCAAAAAATTAAAAGCAATGACGCAAATACATGAATGTACCAAATGTCTGAAGTTGAAGCTGCAATGCTATTTTTATCTAGCAACAGAGAAGTCATATTTGAAAAAATTCAAAATATAATTCAAAGAAGTTCCTATTAGCCAGTAAAAGATGGGACTGAAAAGATACATGATTTGTACTATGATACTCGAGATAAAAAGTTAGAATCTCAGAAAATTCAGTTGCGAGTAAGGATATTGCAAGAAAGAGTTTACAAAGTAACGCTTAAGGTTTTGAAAGAAATAAGAGAAAATTATTCTGAAAGGGTTGAGATAGAGAGATTCTGGTCTCAAGAGGCATTTAATATTATAGCTAATAATTTAGTTAGAATGAATATAAGATTTCAAAGTAGTGAACGATCCTATGATAACGATCCCAAAATAACATTCAATAATCTTGGATTAATAATTATACAAAATCGAAAAACGATGAGAGAAATCCTAAACGCGGTTAACAAGATCTCTGGACAGATAGAATTTGAGTTTGATATTGATACAACCAGCATACTATTAAATAGTAACAATGAAATCCGGTTTTCTGAAGTAGAGATTGAATCAAAAAAAGTGGAAATGAAAAAAAACTTGACAAAATTGTGGATCAAGTCATTAAATTCCCTGAGTTTATGTCTTGGCCACATAGCAAATTAGAAACCGGAATGGCAATCAGAAACCTTTTCAACAATAAATTATTAGACCCAAAGAGTGATTACGACGAAAAAAACGAATTAACTGCAAATGGTATTAGAAAGGTAAGTGATTTATTGAAGGATACAGATCCATAGCGATACGATGAAATACCATTCAGCTCACATGAAACAGTCAAGGAGCCCTGATAAAGGAACAACTTGCTTTGCAATTTTGCAACAAGAATCTAGAAATAAAATCTTAGTGTTGGGATATTTAAAAAACTAATAAATGAAAAAAGATAATTCTAAACAAATTTGTTAAATCTTTTACCATTCTTGACAAAATTAAGCGAGAATCTTCAAAGGGTAAATAATAGAATCAACAAATATTTAAAGAAACCCAATGCAAAACAAATTCATGATGTCAGAACTGCAATTAGACGTTTCGACGCTACCTTTTCAACATTGCCCAAGAAATATAGAAATGGATCATCTTTATCCAGATATGTTTCGCAATGCAAGGAACTCTTTAAGATTAATAGCGAAATTAGGGATTTTGATATTATTTATGAAAAATTGCAGAAATATCCTTCAAATGCTCAAAGAGACAGCATCATTGAAGCGTTGAAGGAAACAAGAAATGCAAGTCTAGAGAGGGCAAAGACCATTGCACTTAACTTAAAAAACACAGAAATAGTCACAATTTTGGACGAAATTGGCGTAACAGAAAAAGAACTACAAAAAAGATATAATAAAATACTATCAAGGTTGATATCTGATATCGAATCGACTTTTCCAGTTGTGCTTACTAATCCTTTAGCATTAGAGGAATTACATGATCTAAGGATAGCTTGCAAAAAGTTAAGATATATGTTAGAATTACTACCAGATCAAAATAAGCTTGCAGTACAGATAAGACAAACCCTTCAAAAGCTTCAAGATATTCTCGGATCCGTTCATGATTCTGATTTTACAATTGATTACCTAAGGTCTTTACGGCAATCATCCAAAGAAATTCAAGAGATAATAAATATGGAAAATGATGAACGGAGATTAAAATTTGAACAATTCATGAACTATTGTAAGAGACGACTAGGTATATCCCCAGATTCATTTTTGATAAACATAAGAAGTTTCAAATTAACTAAATAAACAATAATGTTGATCGAATTTTCCACCTTTCTTCGCTATTCTTGTTTTGACCAAACATCAAGATTTTGGCTTGCAATCAAGATAGCACACGGTCATACACATTAGCTTTCGCGAATCATTATTTATTCAATCACTTGGATGTTAATATATACTTCAACGGTAACTTTTAATACATATCTTATCTCATTTGGTATCGTTCTATTTTAAATTCTCTGACAAGAATCTCAACTCTTATATGAAAATAATGCAAGTTTAGGGAATGCATCAGTACAAAAATAATCAATTATACATGATTGACGGAAAAACAAAGTGCCACATTGACGATTCCCACAGAAATTGCCAGATCAAAGAATAAGTAGTTTGATATCTTATAATTGCTAATGGCAAGTCAAAAATCAAGGAATAATCCAACGAAATCGAGAACTATATTAGAATTAAAAAAGAACAAATCCAACTCTAGTAAACAGGATACACAATCATACAATAGGACAAAACCCAAGATTAGATTTAAGAAAGCAAAAAAGATTTCCAAGTCAATCAAACGGATGGAATCTGAAATATCACAGATACAAGCGCAAATGGCTAGAATTGGAAAAGATCTTACGACTGTACTCGATTTGATACAGGCTAAAAAATGAGCTAGCATGAAAAGGAGGAGGTTTTTTGGTTATTTTCAATAGACGCAATTCCTGCTTTTTTTGATTAGAAATCTGGTGAATAAATGGCTTATTTGATTTGATGCTAAAAGCGATCACCGTTTCAACATATGGGAACACTGCTGAATCTTTGCTTACTAATTTGCTATATCGATATTATTCATCAAGATTTAATTCCTTCGGTCGCCATATATCGACCAGTTCACCCTTAGTTTGAGCTTTTACTTCCTTCCACGTTCTAATGTGTAGCCTTACATATGCAACGGTACATGTTTGCAGTGTAATCATCTTTCCTGTTAATACCTCCAATAATTGTTCTGAGTGTGGGTTATGTCCAACTAGCATTATAATGTCATATTGATCATTTTGAATTTGCAATACATTCAGATATTCTGTATATCCTGATGCATATAATGAAGAGTCGACTGTAATCTCTCCAACATAACCACAGGCTTTGGCAACCTTCTTTGCAGTAGAGTAGGCTCTTACCGCTGGAGAGCTTATTATTAATTGTGGGATAAGGCCTTCTTTCAACAACTTTCTACCAATTCGTGGTGCATCCCGCTTACCGCGGCTGTTTAGTGGTCTATCATGATCTGACAATTCCGCAAATTCCCAGCTTGATTTGGCGTGCCGAAGAATCAATAATGTCTTTGTATCCTTCTTCAAGGGACTCTCATAATTTTAATCATATCATTCCTTGTATACTTTGTGGATTGGTTTGGAGAGTACTGTGATATTGCAAAAACAACTGATAATGAACAAGCAAGATTCCATAATCATTGTGATATATTATTTTTCAAAAATGCATGTTTACGAACTTTGAATAATTCTTCAGCTTGTATATCATGAGCGCTTGTGATAACTTTACTATCATTGCATTCAGCTTCGACATAATAATATTTTATTCCATTATTCATATGTATTATTTTTTGAGGAATGATACCAAATGCGTATCGTTTATTTTATAAATCATGAATTAATTCCTTAATCTCACTTGATTTAGACTCTTTATTGATCAAGCTATAATTAATTGTCAAAAATAAATCCTGTGTTACGTTATTTCAGCTAGTATTTTCATCAATAATCTAGCAGGTCAAGAATTAATTTCAAAATTAATGTTTCCCTTTCTATAGCGTTTCTTTCATAAGTCCGTGTTGTCTGTGTGAATAACTGTTCACACAAACCTATTTGTGCCCTTATCGAATCCTGTAAGTTATTGAAAAAACGTTGATTTAAATACTCAAAAGAGCAGACAGCTCCTTTATCGTTGCTGTCAATGGCCCTTACCGCCTTTGCTCTTATTTGTTCGAGTTCTGGTACGTTCATTTTTTAATTATTACCTCAAATAAGAGTAAATTCAATAAACTTGGTCCTATTTTTTTTCTCAATGAAATTCTGCAATAATTATGGCTATGAGTACAATCCTCCATTCTATCGCATTTACAACAAATCCATGAAACATATTCTTGGCAAATATTACAGGTAGCGAAGGGAGTCAAACAAAAACCACATCCCCTGCAAGATTCCTTATTAAACATACCTTAGAAGACACAAGTCTGCTCATATTAGAATTGACGAAGGTAATCTTGTAGATCCAAATAGACTATATGAAATTATTTCACATATGAAACAGCAGAATTAAATCTATTTTTGACACCAGACTATTTGCAGTTCTGTCTGCTGTACTTTACCACACCATATCATTCAACTACCGATATCTGCATATTTTCCTTCTTGATATAACTTTTCTATAATGCCAGCTGCCTTCACATCAAGATTGGAAATTACATGTCCTAAACTCCACGTATCGTAATCCAATGTCAGTGTGTTCCATGTTGATGTCATGTTTGGATGATGATTTAATTTTTGGGAAACGTCGGCTACTTGGTACATGAATTCAAATAAAGTAGAAAAATCAACAAATGTAAAGGTCTTGTGCAACTTATCATCAAGTATGATCCAACCAGGTAGATCTTTTAATGCCTCATTTATCTCGTTTTCTGAGAGTTTAAGATAGTGGGGAATTGTATCATTATGCACAGAAGCAAGAGCATCTTTAATGTATGAACCATTAATAGAGATAACCGTTGTATTATTTTTAGATATAGTTTCTTCAGTTTGTCCCATCACTGATGTATAAACTGATGTCACTATAATTAGTAACAAAATATTTATCATTACTATATTCCGCTTTTTCATGATATTTATCGACATAGCGTGATATTTATTATTTCATGATATCCCTCTAGTTAATTATACGTTGTTTTAGAAATTTCATTTTCTTCCTGATTTTTTATAATCAATTGATAAATATTTATGGTAATGTAATAGTTGATCAGTATAGTTGACCACTTATGATACTAAAGTCCTCCTAGTGCTCTCAATTTCGATTCTATTCTCAACTATATTTGGTATCATATTCCCTTCTATAGGAGAGCTCTTTTCTCCATACATTTTGGTAATTCTTGGATTATTGTTATTTCTAAATTTAATCCAACTTGAACTTCAAGATCTGGTCTCAACCTTTAAAAAACCTAAATTTCTATTGATGCTATCTATTATGAAAGTGATTATCATACCAGTAACAATGTATTTTGTTACCAATCTTATTAGCCCAAAATATGCACTGTCAGTACTATTATTATCCGGAATCTCTACGGGACTTGGAGCCCCGTTTGTTTCCAATTATGTAGGAGGAAAACTTTCTATTATAGTAGGAATGGTAATAGTGACATCTCTTGTGGTCCCCTTCATATTGCCTGCATTAGTCTATATTTTTTATAATACCGAATTTTCGATTCCAATATTTGATATGATTTTATTACTAGTAATATCTCTAGTTTTTCCTCTCGTAGCGAGTGGATTTATAAAAAAATATTTACCCAAATTAGCAACAAGTATAAACAAGAATTCTTTGCCGTTGTCCATCATCTTTATGGATTTGATTAACTTTGTAATATTTTCAAAATTTTCGAGTTATTTTTATTTTGAATCGTCTTTTGTTATTTTTACAACTGTGATTGCCATTCTATTATTTTCTATATTTGCAATAGCCGGTTATCTCGTTTTGTATCTCATTAATAAAGATTCATCATCATTAAAATACAAAATTTCAGGGCTTATTGCCATGAGTTATGTAAACAATATCCTGGTAACTGTTTTTGCACAACAATTCTTTGGTTCTCAAGTAGCTGCACTTGCAGCATTCTATAATATACCATATTACTTTGGAATTATTTTGTTAAAGATATTATTTTCAAAAAAGGTAATGAGAAGTAGTAGTTGAGTAACGAAATTCGAAATAAATCCAAATCCATATCATATTAATAACCCAAACTAGTGAAATCAATTATTTTATGGATAAATTTCACAAATATACGGTGTATATAACAAGAAAAATACCCGAACCAGGACCATCAATATTGAAAAAACATTTTCAAGTCAAAATGAATCCTGGAGTGGACGTACTTGACAGGGAAGATTTATTTGAAAATGTTAGAAATGTGGATGCATTAATGTGCATGTTAGGTGATAAAATCGACTCAAATGTCATGGATGCTGCAGGGCCAAATCTTAGAGTAATAAGTTGCTATAGTGTAGGATATGATCATGTAGATATTAAAGAGGCAGAAAGAAGAAAAATAATAGTTACAAATACACCAAATGTTTTAGCTAATACCACAGCAGATCTCACTTTTTCGTTAATTCTAACTGCGGCTAGAAATATTGTCAATGCAGACAGTTATGTGCGAAATGGAAATTGGAAATTTGGATGGACGCCCGATCTCTTTCTTGGGTACGATGTACATGGAAGTACTCTAGGAATAATTGGTCTTGGAGAAATTGGGACACTTGTAGCAAAACGTGCAAAAGGATTTGACATGGAAGTAATTTACTATAGTAAAACTCGCAAACGTAGAATAGAATCAGAGCTGGGTATAACTTATGTCTCACTAGAGGAATTGCTACAACGTAGTGATTTTGTTTCTATTCATGTATCGCTAAACAAGGATAGTTTTCATATGATAGATGAATCCAAATTTAAATTAATGAAAAAAACTGCTTTTATAATAAATACTTCGAGAGGTAAAATCTTAAATGAACAGCATTTGATTAGAGCCCTAAGAAATAAAGTTATAGCAGGCGCTGCTTTAGATGTTTATGAAATTGAACCTATTTTCAGATCCAATCCATTAACTCAATTCTCACAAACTATATTGTTACCACATATTGGAAGTGCTACATTTATAACACGATCTAAGATGTCAGAAATTGCAGTAAACAATATTGTAAACTTTTTTAATAGCAAAGGAATTGTACATAAAGTAAATTAAATTTAAATTTAAACATGGATAATGAAATATTAACAATATTGAAAATTGTATTGTAGATATAAATCAAGTTGTAAGCAAATCAATTAGATTGAACTAAATTCAACTTTACATTGATAGTAACATAAATAATAATTTGTTACCATATTGTTACACAATGAATATTAAAGGTATTTCTTAATACATTGAAGAGAATGTCTTTATCTGTAAGAATCCTTGTGTTTTCTATAATCTATTTTCTTTTCATGATCTTCTCTAACATGATGAAGTCTGTCTTTTTCATGAATAAATTCCCTGCCACAATCACGACATTTTAAAATTTGATGATGGTGAATTTGTTTCATATGAAGAATCAATTCCTCATATGTCTTGAATTTCAACTCATCGATTTCGCAGATAAATTTTGTATGATGAAATAATTCCAGATTGGTAAAATTTTCAAATAATGTATCACCTTTTGCATTGTGTGCATTTCTTATATGTCTCTTTAATTTTTCCTTGTCCTCGAATTTCGTGTTACAATATTTACAGGTCGAAAGTTTAGGCTTATTATCAGTTTCATGGCCTCCGAACCATTTCATAAATAATTTACAAGGTAATCCCTCATTAAAAGTTACGCTGACTGTCTTGCAAGGACACTGACCAGTTTTAAATCATAATAATAAATGTGGATTCCTTTATTATAATAATAAGTATACATGAACCACAATAATACTATTTGATATCTTTTATCTTTTCAAGTTTGAAAAATATTTAAATTTAATTATATGACTAGTAATTCGAATATCCAATACAATATTGGAATGTTTTGGGTTCCAACCCCATACAATACTTGTAATTTTTTATAGCAGTTAATCCTTATCTTTCAATTATGACAAAACAAAATCCTATAAGGATATCAATAATAGCAATTACTACCACATTCACACTATATTTGTTGATTCACTCATACAATATCAATGAGCACACTTTGTATGCTCAGTCATCCACACTTGATAACAAAACATTGTTTGTTACAGGTTCTGCCACAGCTGAAACAAAACCTGATAAAGTTACAGTATCACTAGGTGTGGAAACAACCAATACTACGGCAAAAGCTGCATTAGCCGCAAATTCTGAATTGATGAGCAAAATCATCAATGCTCTAAAAACAGCAGGAGTTAAAGAGAATGAAACCAGTACATCATCATTCACTATCACTCCAAATCGCAATTATTCTATAGATAAAAACCAAGGCGAATTGATTGGATTTACCGTTAGCAATTCTATACAGATAGACAGCAGCAACGTAAATGACACATCGGATTGGATTGATATTGCAGTTTCATCTGGTGCCAATAATGTAAATAGCATTTATTTTAGTCTGTCAGATAAAAAACTTGATGAAATTAAGAACGAATTGATAACAGATGCTATCGAAAATGCAAAGGAAAAGGCAGCTATTGCTGCTTCAGCACTGGGACACAAAATTGTAGGAATAAGGACAGCAAGTATTGATCAAGTAACACCATTATTTCCCGGACCAGTACCTTATGCCACCGAATCGCTCAAAAATGAAGCGTTTGCACCATCAACTCCAATACTGACGGGAGAGCAACAAATATCTTTGAACGTTAATATTGTTTTTCTCATGGAAAAATAAATTTATGATATTTTCTGAGAGTTAAGTTTGACTAAAACAAGAAAGGAAGATCAGAATTAAACCTAAACATATATACAATACTTTACAACCTTAACTTAATCAAGCATGTCATACTACAAAGCACCACGTTTTTCCCCACGTTTTCCAAGTGGTAATAAAATTAAAATCGCTGCAGCAGTTATTACAGTAATCATAATTATAATAGTGATGGCTGAATCAATAGCAATTGTTGAAGCAGGTCATCGTGGAGTTGTTCTTTATCTTGGGGCAGTCGAAGATAGGGTATTAGGAGAGGGAGTACATTTCATCATACCTTTTCTAGAACAAGTTATTCAAATGGAGGTAAGAACTCAAAAATTCCAGGCAGAAGCAACTGCGGCTTCAAACGACTTGCAAGAAGTACAGACCGTTATTGCATTAAACTATAGAATTGATCCACAAGAAGTAAATGACATCTATCAAGTATTAGGGGTTAACTATGCAGACCGTGTAATATCTCCTACTATACAAGAAGCGGTAAAAGCTAGCGTAGCCAAATTTAATGCAGAAGAATTAATCACAAAAAGAGAGACAGCAAAAAGTGTTATTGCTGATGCCATTAGAAGTACACTAGCTACAAATGGTATTCAAGCACAAAATACCTTCATCACTGATTTTCAATTCTCCGAGGCTTTTGCTACACAGATTGAACAAAAAGTAGTAGCATTTCAAAAATTCCTTACTGAACAAAATAACCTAAGGGCAGTAGAAGTGGTTGCAAATCAAACTGCTGCTCAAGCCGAGGGAGCGGCAAGAGCAAATATTGAAAGAGCCAATGGAGAAGCAGCAGCAATAAACACTATCACAGAACAGCTTAGACAAAGCCCAGAGTACCTCCAATGGCAGGCCATTACAAAATGGAATGGGCAAATGCCCTATGCGCTTGGATCCAGTGGTGTCCCCTTCTTTGAACTACCTTTCCCCGAGGCACAAAACCAAACACAATAATTCAAATTTTTTTTCAATATCATATTTTTGAAAACACTGCTCAAACACAGCTTCAGCTCAAGGATAAGAAACGAGCGAATGACCGTACCTTTCTTTTTTTATTTTGATCTTTTGAGTTTCCTATAATCCTTATGATGAGAACATTTAGACAATTAAGTGATATTCAATGACTTTAAATTTTCATATGATTCCCTAAGTTTAAGATATAAATCCTTCATTGCTGGTTCCAACAATGCAAAAGAGAGGTAGAAATCTTCAGCCTCACGCAAATATCTCTTAATTTTGTTATTCACTATATTTCCATCTGACTTTGATATATTACTGATGAATTTCATATTATTTTCCCTATCTACCAATTTTATAACCTTCATATCATATTCAGCAGAGCTTAATCCTTTGCAGTAATCATGAAATCTTGCCAATTGCCTTTGCTGATCATTGTCCCCAGGGTAATTTTCAAGAGGTTTTATCTTTAGATCCATACAAATCTCGTAGACTCTAATGCCAAATCTATACTTTAGATATGCATCAAAACCATATTCTTTTGTTTTATACAAATCAAGTATTCTGTCATTGTCCTCCATTACATCGTGTAATATTGACGAAACTATTTCTACGCCAGTTATATTACGATTAACCGTAAGATAGTGTTTAACTACATCCCTTGTAACGGGCCAGATATGTGTTTCAAGAAATGGTGATTGATTGTCCTCCCGTTTTATGCCCTCATGAACCTCGGTCGATACATCCATAGCCGTAATAACATAATCATCAATCCTTATTCCACTTTGAGTAAGGAAATTTTCTAGCTCTTCCCTCTTGAGAAAGTCCTGATTCTTCATGTACCTATATTTAACAGCTGCACAACAAAAGGATTTCTTATTCCAGGAAATTATTGATGAGATCCAATCTATATCAATTTGTCATACTAAATATCATAATTGTATTTAACAGCTGATGCTGATGCACCTTATTTCTTGTTCATAGTATCTATTGCCCTCTTTTTTTCCTCATTCAATTCATCAAGTGAAACACTATTGGCCAAAATAATAGTATCATCACCCTCGTCATTATCGCCTTCAGTAAATATCGCTGCATATTCAGTTGATGATAGGACTTTGATGACAGAATCGTCTTCGGGTAGCTTTAATTCTAACTCTCTAAGGGGTATAACAGAACCGTAATTATCAATATCAAGTTCAACAACTTTGATTTTATTTCCTTCTATTATCTTGTCCACCTTTACTAACAAGATGCACCAATATAACATACATCATCCAACTACTTAGGTATTTTCACTAATTATAGTCAAAAATTGAACAAAAAGTGTTCACTGGATATCTTTCAGAATACGTTTTAACTACCGTAAAATGGTATTTTGAAATTTCTCTAATATAGTAATTTGGTAACTAATATGATGCAGGATTGAATCGATGTTCTAATTTAATACAATTTTCTGTTTTTAAGCACCATATCAGATAATTTCCCATGGATATTCTTATTAATGATATTTGTTCTATATCATACAATGATAATTAGGACTCATGAGCAAAATATTGTTCTCCTACTTCCCATAATAGTAACTTTAAACACTGTATTTGTTTCTGGCCTTATCGATCTTGACTCTAGTGCAATGATTATGTCAAATTCTATCAATCTGCGCGAACAAAGAAGTACAAAATCATCAGGATTACCCTCTAGTCACTGGTGCAGAAAATGTTCCTCAGACTCATTTTCTCTGGAAGATACGGTTCAAGTTACACCTAACTCTAGTAAACCAACACTATGTGAAATATATGTATGCGATAGCTGTGGCCAGAAAATTGAGTATTGGAAATATTTTGAAGGATCTAAGTCAATCTAAACTTTTTTCCTTGATTTCATGACATAGTACGCGGAATGGTTATTTAATTTAAAACTCAGAATAATATTTACAAAATTCCAAGTAATTAATGAGTTCCCTGTTGCCTAAACATTCCACTAATAGTATGGCTACAAGTTTAATCGGTGTTTCTGATGACTACACAAAAGTCAGATTATCTCGAGTTTTTTCCTATTTCTACTCCAACTTCGAAGGGCTATTTTTAATTAAATTCAAACTAGAAGTCATGTGTTTCAAATTTAATAAAATAGATACATCTATGCAAGTTTGGTTCTAATTATTCAATAGTCGATGAACCGAGAGATTGGAAAAGTATCTATAATCAAAGTTACAACGAAGTCTAATGACTAGCGGCTGGCTCTCCTGGGTCCGTGCAAATGATGTTGAAATCATGACTGTATTGCAGAATCAAGCAAGTAATCTAGTAAAGGCAACATCAGTTCTAGCTGAGTCGATAAGCGATTACGGTACACTAAAAGAAAAAAACAATATATTAAAAAACTTGGAACATGAAGGTGACCAGTTTACCCATAAGTTATTTACTATAATAGACAAGACATTCGTCACACCCCTTGACAAAGAAGACATTTCCGAATTGACCAGCGCCATCGACCAAGTACTTGATTCTACCTATGGTACCTCTGATAAACTGGTTCTTTTCAAAATCCAGAAGCCGCCTCGTCATATGCAGGAATTCGTTATGCTACTGGAAACAGCATCCCAAGAAATCTACGGCGCAGTTACTGAATTACATAAGGGAAGGCGTGAGAAATTATTAGAACATTCTAAAGCCATCAGCAAGTGTGAACATGATGGAGATAGCGTTTATCGATTTGCGATTGCTGAATTATTTGAAACATATGATGCAATTGACATCATAAAATTAAAGGAAGTTTATGAAACGCTCGAGAATGCGCTCGATAGGTCCAGAGATGTTGCTGACGTAATTGAAGATATTGCTTTAAAATATCGTTGAGGATTCATTTGCTTCCCATTGAAGTCTCTGTTTACGTAGCGATTTCAGCTGCCCTCTTTTTTGATTTTGTCAACGGTTTTCATGATTCAGCCAACTCCATTGCCACCATCGTGGGTACTAGAGTACTTAGGCCATTATATGCCGTAGGTATTGCGGCCGTTGCCAATTTTACTGGACCTTTCATTTTCGGTACTGCTGTAGCCGCAACGGTTGGAAAAGGAATAATACAACCCTCATTTTCTACAGTAGAAGTAATATTTGCAGGTTTAATAGGGGCTATAGTATGGGATCTCATTACTTGGTACTTCGGCCTTCCCTCTTCCAGTAGTCATGCATTAATTGGAGGGCTCATTGGTTCAGCATTACTAACAGGAGGAACATCAGCCCTAGTTTTTTCAGGAATTGAAAAAACTCTTCTGTTTATACCGGTGTCACCTGGTCTGGGTTTTGGCTGTGCGTTTGGAGTAGCGATTGCAGTTATGTATTTTTTCAGAAACCAGACAGCATCACATGTTAACAGGATTTTCGGTCGACTTCAAGTTTTTTCTTCAATTTTCTTCTCCCTTACTCATGGTGCTAACGATGGTCAAAAAACAATGGGAGTTATCACAGCCTTATTAATTGCAGGCGGAATGCTTGACTCTGACTCATTCGTAGTACCTTATGAAGTCATATTGGCTGCTGCATCCGCTATTGCACTCGGTACATTCTTTGGAGGATGGAGGATAGTTAAGACGATGGCCTTCAAGTTGACGAATCTGCGTCCTTATCAGGGATTTTGTGCCGAAACAGGAGGGGGTGTCATATTGACGTCGATGGCTTGGCTAGGCATTCCGGTTAGTACCACTCACGCAATAGCGGGTGCTATAATGGGTGTAGGCGCTACGAAAAGGCTGTCGGCTGTTAGGTGGGGTGTAGGCAAGAGAATAGTTTATGCTTGGATTATCACTATACCAGCAAGTGCCGCCGTTGCAGCATTGGTATCGATTATTATGAAGACATTTATCTAATGTCCGTGGTTTTTAGTAATATCAATAATTCTTGAACCGTTTTTTAGGGTCAAAAATGACTCACAAACCTCCGGTCCCGTTCCGATATTGGTACTTGTAGGTGGAGTCTTGAAGGTCTAATTAGGACATGGGAGACTGAAAGAAAAAGATGGTAAATGATACAGTAACAGTTGCCATTAACAGATATGCCAGAGCTTATGAAGCGCCTTTACAATTGGAGGCTCGTTAGTCTCAACTTGTCACAAGCAAGAGAATATCAAAATTTAATTAAGTCATATCTGAATTTAATTAATATGCCAACTATAGTTCACTTTGAAATTACTTCTGATGACATCGAAAGATCAAAGAAATTCTATAATGAGTTATTCGGATGGAATTTTGAGAAATGGTCTGGTCTGGAAGCTTTACCAGAAGGACATGAGTATTTAGTAATATCTACCACAGATGACAAGGGGAATAAGTCCATTGGCGGCGGCATGATGAAAAGACAGGATTCTCAACAACAAGGAATGACAAACTATATTGATGTAAAATCAGTTCAAGAATATTCTGCTAAAGTAGAACAGTTAGGAGGTAAAGTTATGGTCCCAAAAAAACCTGTGCCAGGAATGGGTTATTTTGCTGTGTGCCTTGATACAGAGAATAATAGCTTTGGGATTTGGGAAACGGATCCTAACGCTAAGTGAATAAGGGCTTATCATTGTCCTTCAGTACCTATCGCCTGTTGGACAACAAAACAATTTACAAAACGAAATATATAGATCCATGTTGACACTATATTGAGAATATTGTAAATTAATAAGAAATCATCTTTACTCTTTTCCATAAATGGTAATAAATCAAATTATTTTATTTAGTGTCATTATTTCTGCATCATTCGTAGGCGTATTCAGTATGAGTCATGATTCAGTAAATGCAGACATTCATTTTTGTTATGATCAGGTTGGTGATGGTCACTATTGTTTTGACAAGAATGGAAATTGTGAGATTGCTAAAAAAGATGACAGCACGGTAGAAAGTCCTTGTTATGATGAAGACTAATCTGATATATGATTTGATTAACATGAAATGCATTCATAGCTAGTATAACAGTTATTCAAAACAGTGATACAATAAATAGGGCGATAGCGATAGCAGATAAACCTCATGCCAGAAGTAACGCTGCCTATCACTCCAATAGAGACGTCTCCCGGTAACTACAAAGTAGAAATCTCCGGTTCAGGATTCGAATTCGCCGCAAATAAAGAGGCAAGATGGAAATTAATGGGGATGATCCGGTCTCCAATGGAGAGATCATTGACGCTTGGGGTGGTGGTGTTGTCGACCCAGATGGAACATTCAATTTCACTGGTAACGCTAAAGGTGAAAACCTGAATGAGGAATGGGGAAAAGATGAGATCTATGCATCATAAGCATAGTAGGTTTGGGCACTACTTTCGACTACGAATCTAATAGAGTAACTGGACACTACTGAACTCATATAGGGCGTACGGAAAAGTCCCGTTAAACTACCATAATTGAATAGATAGTAAAATAATTCATAATCAAAGGATATAGAAAAAACTTTGACTATATAGAAAATCATGAATATAAATGAGTTCTGCAGAGTGATATAGATCGGCGAATAGCAAGAGTACGTTCATGCGAATAATGATAACATTTGCAGTATTACACAGTTTGCAGTTAACTTATAATAAACGACAAAATAAACTAATAAAAGAAAGAAGTCAATTTTAGACAAATGTGTTAAATCTCTTACCCTTCTTAACAAAATTAAGCGAGAATCTTCAAAGTGTAAATAATAAGATCAACAAATATCTGAAGAAACCCAATGCAAAGCAAATTCATGATATTAGAACTTCTATTAGACGGCTTGACGCTACCTTTTCAACATTGCCTAAGAAATATAGAAATGGATCTTCTTTATCTAAATACGTCCTACAATGTAAGGAACTATTCAAGATTAATAGCGAAATTAGAGATTTTGATATTATTATTGAAAAGTTGCAGAAATATCCTCCAAGTAGTCAAGGGGACAACATCATTGCGGATTTGAAAAAAACAAGGTTGGTGAAACTGGAAAGAGCAAAGACCATTGCAGTTCCACTAAAAAGTATAGACACTGCTACAATTTTGGACGAATTAGGTGTAACAGAGAAAGAACTTCAAAAAAGGTTTCTAAAAATAGTATCAAGATTGATATCCACTATCGATTCGATATTTCCAGCAGTACTTTCTAATCCTCAGGAACTAGAGAAAATGCATGATTTAAGGATCGCTTGCAAAAAGTTGAGATATATGTTAGAACTACTACCAAATAATAATAAACTTGCAGTACAAACTAGAGAATCGCTTAAAAAGATTCAAGATAATCTTGGATCCATTCATGATTCTGATTTCACAATTGGTTACCTAAAGTCTATGCCGCAATCATCCAAACAAATTCAAGAAATAATAGATAAGGAAAATGATCATAGGAGACTACTATTTGAACGATTCCTAAACTATTCTAAGAGACGACTAGGAATTTCTCCAGATTCGTTTTTGTTCAAGTTAAGAAGTTTCAATTTGGCTTCGTAGTCTATTGGGTTCAACTAAGTTTCGACATTTCGTTGCTATTTCTGTTATGATTAATATTGAGATCAAAACTTTTACCTTAAACTAGTAACTAGTGTAATTTTAATTCGTAATTAGTATTACATATCTATGAAAAATACTCTTTAGATTAAGTATCATGCTTTGAGATTTCGGATCATGTGTTATGAATCAATCCCACTTTACCTGAATTTAACAGATTGGCTTTTATCAATTTCGAAGTAAACCGTCCTTTTACATCCTTAAATAACGCCTTTTTACCACCCAAAAATAATAGGATTCGCCATTAGATGCAACACCTCAATCATATAAAAGCAGACTGGAAAGAAAAGTGATGGGGTTATAAGTTGTGATGAACAAGAAACAACCATTAACCCACCTTTTGGCCTAGACTTGGAAGCTGTGAATATATTGTCTGTTTCACGATAAAATGATTTACAAAATGAAAAATATAGATACATATTGACTACAGTGAGAATGTTGTAAATTAATAAGAAATCATCTTTTACTCATTTCTCCTAAATGTAATAAATCAAATTATTTTTAAGCCTCATTATTTCTAAATAGTCATGTACCACTTGTATTAGTACAACTCACGATCTTCCTGGAGAATTATTAGATCTAGAATGAAAGCGTTACCTTTTTTGTGCCTTATCTGCTTAAATGAGAATGAAACCAAAGACTGAATATCGCTCACGGAAGAATTCAATAAGAAAGGTGCTAATTCAAAGGTGCTAATTCAACACAAGATCATATTAGTAACTGTCAATACCGCAAGACCGAATATAGTGAAGTTTAAAAAGGAGAATAGAAATCAACCGGTGCCAAATTGATATCAGCATCGAATATATTATTAGTACAGTCTGATTAGAGTGTTAATCAATTATTGAAATGTATATTCAATTGTATCGAATTAGGGTATACCTGTTAGAAAACAGTTTATTTGTGAGTACATTGATTAAAAACAATGGAATTATTCATTTTGCGGCACGGTGAAGCTGGACAAAGATCTGCTTCTTCGGCTGGTGATAGAAAACGTCCATTAACATCAACTGGGAAACTCGAGATTTCTGAAATTGCGAAAGCCTTAAAGATAATTGGTTTAAAATTTGATCTGATACTTACAAGTCCACTCAAGAGAGCTTATGAAACGGCTACGATCGTATCCAAAGTCTTCAACATAGGTAATAAAGTTCAAGTATGGAATGAGTTAGCTCCTGAGGGGAAAAGGACAGATTTATATAGAAAAATATCAGAGCTTAAAGAAGAATACATTGTACTTATGGTCGGACATCAACCACTTCTCGGTGAAATAGCTAATGATATGATTCATAGGGGAAAATCAAGTCCATGTAATTTAGACTTGAAGAAAGGAGGGATTATGAGAATAAGGTTACTAACGAGAGGTAATATTCCTAGGGGCGAGCTTCGATGGTTGATGAGTCCAGGATTGCTTAGAAATATTAAAAAGAAGAAAAAGTAGAATTAAGCATACAATGCTTATTTATATTTATTAAATAGTGATAAGTTTCGGTACTTCAATTTTGCAATTTAGAAATTATATCAATTATTAACAAGCATAGTTGGTCCTTTTTGAGGATTATTATTCAAAAATAGAATGGACGGCTTTAAATAGTCTTTCAGCTTCACTGCCATGAGCATTTACCACAAAGTTTTCATCGTAGCACTCAATTTCAACATAATAATGCCTTATTCCATTATTCATATGCACTATGTCATTTGGTACTACAGTAAAGTGATAATCCTTATCCCTTAGTTGTGGAACCAGATCCTCAATAGTGATTGGCTGAAGATCACATAATGCACAAGTGAAAACTTGTCATGAAAATTTTTCTAATTCAGGATTTTATTGATATCACTGATCAACTAGCCAATAAATGCACGAAGTTATTCAAAGATTTAATGAAAAATTGAAGAAATACTAATATAATTCAATTAATTTCTATAATTTATATAAAAAACATGGACAGTAGGTCAATTTATTATGAAATATTCAATACTTTCGTGGATGGGCATTTCAATATTTCCAAAGTTTTAGCGGTAAAACTTGAGGTCAACTAATGTTCTAATTTTTTTTACTAGATGATTTCAAAAAACTGACTATTCGTTGTAAGTATATTTCTGTTCTCTTAACCGCATGGCATTAGCCTCAGTTCAAGAAAACCAAACGACAACAAGTCAACCAGTAAATCAGGTTCAAGCAAGTGTAAGTAACCAGGGTTTTACTGTAGGACAAAGTTGGGGAGCTTTGAGAAAAGCTTGGAAAGGGTATCGAATTGCAAAGGTACAAAACGACGATACCAAAATGTCAGAGTATGCAACCAAGATTAGAAAAATTCAGGGCGAATTAAACATAGCCGTATCTTCATTCCCTAATTTGGGAATCTCCTAAATTTTTTTTAATTTTTCTTAGGGTTTATTTTAAAATCAAGGAAGTCAACTTCGGTCGTCCACAGTATCCTCTACTGTTTCTAGCTTACAATACAGGTAACAGGATTGTACTATATGCATTCTCCACCTAAATCTGAAATTATTGATACTATGATTAGAATATTCACGAGACCTAAAATTTAACGATCGAAATATCGTCACAATGCCCGAATACGAAAAAACACCTTTACATATCAAAAACTGATATTAACGAATGGGTAGATTAATTGCAAAACGACAGGGGAAAATTATGCCCCAGTTTATTTCTTCTCTTCTGATTCTGGTTTAGTTTTGTCCTCAACTACCTTGTATTTTACTAGTACTTTGTAGGCCAAAAATACAAGTAATGCTATAATGATAAATTCTATAATGTTTGAAATTAGATCACCATACTTGAATTCGGAGGGCGTACCGTATATACCTATAACAGTTGCAGACATGTCACTAAGATTTCCTGGTAAGAATAGACCAATAGTAGGATCAATAATGTCCTTAACAAATGACGATACCACTTTGGATACTGCCTGACCTATAACGAAGGCAATAGCCAATCCAATTATTCCGAAGGTTATAAGGAATGCAATATACTGTTGTTTGAACGATTTTTTCTCTGCGGGTTGTTCGGTCAAGATCTGATATTTGATGTATTTAAAGCATGCTTATAAAGGTGTCCCACTCCTTTGTAAACAATTCTGACTTTAGTTTATTCAAATTTATTCGACAGTTATCAAGAAATAGATAATCACGATTATTAATACACAATTTTTCTAGATTTCACATCTTACTATAGTCAGTCCTTTTTTAATGACCTTCAAGTAAAGAATCAATTTTTTTGTTCAAGTCGAAAATTTTCTCTAGTAGTTTTTCATTTTTTTCCTCGATTACTTTGATTTTCTCTAGTAGTTTTTCATTATAATTTTCTAATTGTTCAATGCGATTTAGTGTGTAATCCTGCTTATCAGAAGTCTTCTTTTGTCTATCGAAAATCCACCAACTAATTATTCCACCAATTATTGCACCAGCAATGATTCCTAGATAAGTACTTGATGAGTTGGTCATATCCATGCAATTTCCAGATAGCTCTGGTACACAACCCCAAGTTAGAGCCCATGACCACATGATTTTAGATTATAACAATCTATATTTTATTATTTTTTATGCAGGCCTATCTTCTCTAAGTGAATTCAAAACATGTGTTTATGTTATCTACCACTACCTGGTAAACCAATTCCTTTCAATGGAGTACGATAATCCGTGGTTACGTTAACTCCTTCTTTTGTGGTTATGATAATTTTTTCTATATGCGTTTCAGGTTTTGGATAAAAGAAAAATGATTGACCTGACGCCAGACTATCTAAATATTGGACATCATTTTTTCCCAGATACACACTAATATTTGAGAGTGGATTCGTTCCAATATTATTAACCCTTACTCTGTAGAAAGTACCTGCGATATCAGTCGTGTCCTTCGTAGCGTCAACTTCAAGGGCATATGGGACTTTAGATTCCTGTTTTATAAATATAAAAATTAATGCAACTACAAAGATTGCTCCAATCAAAGAATAGTAAAGATAAATTCTTCGCATTATCAAATTTAGGATTTTGTTATTTAATAACTTACATCAGAATACGAAATAACGTAAAAATTTTGAAAAAATTAGCTCCATTTCTGTATTGAATAATCACTGATGGACTAGACCTATAGAAAGAGCTTCATTGCTCAAAAATAGTAAATTCACAGAATTAATAAAATCGATATTGCAAAATATAAATTCATAAGTTGAGTTCTTTGATCTGAATTGGCTTTTGATATACCCAACTGGATCGCTGTAATCATTGAATTAGGAATAGGAATTGCAATTGCAGTATTGTTATTCATACTTCAATCTAGAACTTCAAGGTTAGCCGAAGAGCTTCTGTCGAAGATTTCATCAATGACATCCAGAGTGGATGCAATATTGGAGCAAAGAAGATTAGATGAACAATCCAAAAAAACATTCGAATGTAAAAGGATCATCGATCACTTGGTGTATATAGAGAAAAAAGAACAAGAATTAAAGGAGTATTTAACTGAATACATCTCAGGAGATACTACGGGCGAGCAGTTGCAATATTTTATAAAGCAAAATTTCATGCCTATTGCCAAATACAGAATTCATGAGATAGACGATGCCACGAGGCAACTAGGAGACAAACTTAAAGACAATACCCTGAGATTGGATTTTTTGTCGTACATTGAAGCATTCTTGAATCTTAGTGAAACTGTAGTATTAGATGGTAAACCACAAAACGATAACGATCTTGAAAGTTTTATAATTTCTATAAATCTTCAATTAAAAAGAATTCAAGAATTCCTGAATAGATTTCGCAACGAGATAGGACAAGAGGATGATAATGCAAAATAACTATATCGTGGAATTTAATCCTCATTTTGTACTAGACTGTTCATGCTGGTGGATTTACTTATAATAGATAACATTTGAGGTTTTGATTCAGAAGATTATAGTAAATTTATTTTCTATTCATGTTCTTATCTTTAAGAATCGAAATTAGTAAATTTTAGATGTAATGACGGAATTAGATTTCATGAATTAGATCCTTGAGATTCCTCTTTGGTTTTGGTACAAGCATCTTTACGGGATATCCCGCACAAAGAATTGATGATGGAGAAAGTTCTGTACTTAGTACTTCCCTTATCTTATTTTCGTCCAACATTCCTATCCATATAGAGCTCAATCCCAAAGCATGTGCAGCCAATTGAGAATAAGCAGCTGCAAGAGTGGCATCCTGTTGAGAAAATTTTCTGATAGTCTCTGGAGGAAAATTTAATTTTATCCTCTTGGGGTTCATACAAAATACAAGTACTACAGGTGCATTTACATATGGTTGATTATTGGCAGCTTCAACGAGCTTATTCTTTATTTCTTGATTCTTTATGTGATAAATCTCAAAACCTTGGAATCCTCCTGCAGTTGGCGCTGTATCCGCTGCTGCAAAAATCATTTCAAGTTTCCATTCTTCAACATCTCTATTTTCGAATTTTCTCTGTGATCTTCTATTCAGCATAACATTGAAGATGTTCGTCTGTACAATGTCTGCTACATCGTGGCTTGGAACCTCTTCTTTAGGATATAGCAGTTGTGTATTCTTATCAGTAAACATTCTTGCAAAAATATCACTTGGAAAAGACACATACTTCTAATATCGTCCAAGTTATTAAACTGGATCAGTTCAGAGTACAGTAATACGGTAAGGGCATAGTTCATGTCATACCATATGGAATATGGATATGCTAGAGAGGGACTGGGTTTGGGATGCGGGGATTTAACCAGTAACTGAGACGGTACTTTAAAAGAATCTGTTTGCCGTCTGGGACGGCTTTTGTAGCCGCAACTATTAAACGAAATTTTTCTCCATCAAAGACAGGCACGCATACAGAGTTTGAATTATCATCTGAATGGTTAATGAACCTGGTAGGATTTCCAGCCTTTTTTGCATCTATGACAAACATCTCGCTACTGGGAACTTCGTCTGTAGAATAGGGTGCAAAATATGTGTTATCCATTCTCTCATTAGTCACTATTGGAGCCACCTTCACAATCACTCCAGTATATTCTCCTATTATCGTTCCAGATGCGATGTATTGACCTGCTACCAACCCGTTTCCGACCAGCTCGTTTACCCTGACAATTACAACCCAGGGCAGGTGCATTTTACCGGAGTGAAATTGACCCAGGATCTTGCCCAGCAGCGACTTTTGTGAGACGTGGCGGAGGTCGCCACTTTTGAGTCCTTCGTCATAGGAACAGTGGCCGTCGATATATGGACGCAACCTGCGATATGAATTATTGATGCTTTTTAGAAGCCTTGTATGGCGATTGTCTGCTAGCGCAGATGACTTTAGCAATTTGACTCCAAACATCTTTTTGAACTCCTTTGGCGTAATTTTACATGCTTTGCCCTCGCCAGTCATTACATAGGGCTCCGGAGAAAGCGAGAGTCGATTAATCTTGAGTTCCATTTTTCTCAAGGAGTCCAATTCTGCCTTTTTCAAATGATCTTTACGAATGGTATAATAGTACGTGTAAACGCTGTCGATTTCATTTGATGGAATTATTGAAAGTTGCATTTCGACCACACTTTCTTTCCCATCGGGAGCCTTCTTTGCCTGGCCTTTGTAACTCATAAGGACATTTCCGCTTTTGCAAACATCAATGAACAAATCGTACAATCTCCCAGAACCTGTGACCGCAACACCAATACTGGAGCCATCGGGATCGCTTTCCAGCGTATACCTGTTTCCAAAGGTCCGTATCCTGTCTGCATGAATTACAATGAGGTTCTTCCTCTGGGTCATGACCAATCCTTTACGTCTCTGTCGAAAGATAACATCCAGCTCTTCCATTGTCTTCCGGACAGGCTCCAATGCAAATGCAGGTAACTGTTTCTCGCATTGTTTGCAAATCTGCTTTAGAATCTCAACGACGTAAATGTTTCCTCTATTATAGGCAGTGTTCTTTGGAAATCTTAGTTTCAGACTCTTCATTGATCCGCTGCCGGCGCTTGGAGGAGGAACCATTGTTCTTGCCAACTCAACTCTGCGTATTTCATTTAAGCGTCGGTCTTATTATTCTGGTGACAAAGTAAGTAAGAAAATGTTCAAGTTATCTACGGCTGTTTTAATATTCACCCTGCCAGCCTATTTTAATAAGACTGATTCAACTAATTGGGACAAGTCTAGTCTATAGTAATCAATCTTAGCTGCATCATACTGTTGAACTATCTCAATTGGTTCTCCTTTGTTCTTTCTGTGAATAATAAGTTCCCTTTGATAGTAGCTTGTAACGTATGTGTACCCACGCCTTCTAGCCTCCTTTAGAAATTCGGATCTGAGCATATGACCTCCTTTTTCTCCCAGGTACCCAGTTTTAATAGCAATCCATTCCATAAAAACTGAGTTCATTTTACCCAAATTTTCATCGTTAGTACCACGTCTGAGCGACTCCATGTGTATACTATCCATTTTACCCAAATTTTCATCGTATATACCATGTTTGGGCTTGTGTTTTTCCAACGGACCTCCTTTTACATATCCAACTATTTCTCCGACCTTACTATTAATTCTAAGCGTGATCAGAATAGTATTTGGATCATAGAGTGATTTTCGAAATTCCCTATCATTAAAATTTGTTGGAGAACAATATTCATAACGTATCCTCATAATCATGTCAGACAAATCCTTAGTCATTTTATTTTTTACATCCATAATATTTTCTACAGCTGTTACTAAATTGAGTTCATTCTTGCGTAATGATGCTTTTATCTCGAGTTCTTTCTCCCAAGCCTCTCTAAAACCTTGAACATTATCAAAAAAATTTTTTCTACACTCAACTGGTAAACTCTGTATTACTCTCTCAAAGGTGTCTTTATCATCTTTTTGTTTAAGTGCCGTAAAGTATTCAACAGATTTTACATTAATGACCTGCGAATGCCATCCAATGCCTCGAGCATTGCGCCTTGCAAGTTCCTTAGCATAATTAAAATCACCCAAACAATATCCTGCGATGCGGTCACAGATAGATAAGTACAACCCGAGCTTTTCATAATGCTGCCTTGTACTAGTATCATCTTTTTGGATACCTGCCAAGGAAAATAATTCATGCATTCTTTTTAGCGCATGTTCCTTTTGTGTTCCTGCAAATGGATATGTTGTTCTATGTATTAACGCAATCACTATATTCAGATCAATATCAAAAGAGTGAATAAGTTTAGCTAATTTTTGATCGTTTCTAATAAACAGCTCAATATTATCCTCGTTTGGTTTTTCAAATTCCTTTCTTGGATCAAAATCATGAAAAAGTGCAGCCACAAAAAGATTTTTGATGTCTTTATTACTCATTTTATTTTCTAATTTTTGGTTTCCTGCCGACAATAATGAAATATATGCAACTTCAAGATTGTGATTGATAGTGTGATAGCCAGGATAATCCGATCCTAATCCGTGTTTAGAAAATTCGGATACTGCATGCCTTATAATTTTTGATGTTGTCTTTTTATCAAAATCCATTTTTGCAACTAATTCCAAGATCCTATCCTTGTGAGATGCCTCTTTCGTTAGACCGATATTATATCGGGTCCACCAGGGAAACAATCTAATTCTTTTATAATACTCATACCACCAAGGTAATGGCTTGATAGGAGTAGTATGATATCCAATTTCATTTCTTGTGATTTGATCATTTTCATCGATTATCACTAAATGGCACCCCCAATAGTGAATACACCTGAATATAAAAAACTTATCATGAAAGCTTATCGGACATTAGAAATATAACAACAAACATCTTAATGATGATAAATTATAAAAATATTTGATTTATGATGTATTTTTTACATCCAGGGGTTCTGCATATTTTTGTTTTAAGGGGTCAGATAACTGTTCACACTCGATGTAATGTCCACTTATCTACTTCATCCTTGGTAGAGATTAATCCTACAACTTTTTGGACAGCATTTTATGATCTTATCGATTCATCACAGAATTCCTTTTTCCATTTCTATAGGCAGCTATCATTTTGGAGAAATTTGCGTACACAACCTTACAACTATTGGCCAGACTTTCAAATTCAGAATTTTTGTCATCTAAAATAACATCTGCTCTTATACCAACTTCATTCATCTCGTGTCCATAATTTTGTGTCCAATTATGAATCATTTGGGACGTTACTTCAAGATGAAACAAAATTCCAATTGAGTTACCAAGTCTAAATGCTTGTGGATAGAAATTGGAGTAGGCCAAAAGCATAGCTGAATTTGGTAGTTTAAAGGTATCTCCATGCCATTGGAAGACTTTTATGTTCTCATTAGCTATCCCTTTGAAGATATCATTCTTTCCTTCATTATTTATTACTACGTCGAACCATCCAATCTCTTTCTGCTGTCCTTTATACACTTTACCACCTAATGCTTGGGCAATTAATTGTGAGCCTAGACAGATTCCAAGTAGAGGAACTTGAAGACGATTGGCATTTCTTATCAAATCTTGTTCTTCATTCAGATAGGGTAAAGTTTCATATACAGACATATATCCTCCCAAAATTACTATTCCTGCATATTTATCAGGTTCTTGGGGAATTTTCTCTTTTTTAACGTTTATAGTCTCGATCTTATACCCGTCGGATTCAAACAATTCCTTGAAATTGCCTAGTGTCTCAATCTGTGTATTTTGGATAGAGAGGATGATGTCTTTCAATTACATAATGTTAATTTAATTCATTATATCTAGTTATTTAGGAATATAATTTATAGTATGGATCATATTCCCAACACTAATTTGAGATAATATATTAAAATTATTATTGAACTTGAAAAGTTGAAGACTTAATACTTTCCACACCCGCCTGTGATGCGGTTCCTAAAATTGTAAAAGTTCCAACATCATTTTCACCGATTACGAAAGTAAGGGAGAGTTTTCCATCAATATCTGTATAATCTTTTACAATATTTCCAGAAGGATCTTTAATTGTGAGATGAATAAATATACGATTTAGTGGTTCTCCTGTAATTGGATCCGAGGCAGTTAGCGTTACTGTTTGTTCCTCTCCAGGGGAAATTGGATTTTGTTTTACACTAATGTCGAGCTTAACAAGATTTGAATTATTAACTTGAGGAACGTTAGCTTCAGGAACTTCAGCAGTCATGTTAGCTTCAGGAACTTCAGGAACTTCAGCAGTCATGTTAGCTTCAGGAACTTCAGGAACT
>DASPFY010000044.1:0-14514 GCA_035620895.1 Nitrososphaeraceae archaeon | reverse complement strand
GAGGGTTCAAATCCCTTCCGGCCCACTATATTTTGATAGGAATTCCGTTGTTTGAAGAATTAATCGAATTTTTCCATCTTACTAAATATAGTAAGGTCCTTACAAAATATGGTAAATTTGTTCGAAATAATTCCACTCTTTTGAAGAATGGATCAATCGAGATACAGCTCTTAGCCCTAGAATCTATAAAATAGTGGGTACTGGCGGTGGACTTGCACCATTATCGGCACCCATCCCTCCGGGCCCGTTATTTAGGTACTATGATTAGTAACAAAATAATTTACCAGTTAGTGTCCATCTACAGGAAATTCAGATCCTTATGTAGTTAAAAACTGCTATTCTAGCCAAGCGAACTTCCAAAGCGATCCTCAGGTTCAGGATCCCCCCAAAAACTCGCCCTATTTTGCGTCAATAGTTGATCAGCCCTTCCAAAACCACCTAGCGGAACTGTTGGACTCAAGCCTCCCGAACCGAAGACTAGGCCTAAAGAACCATATATCACATTGACGCCGCCGGCAGCAGGAGCATCAAAGAAATCAGCGTCCTCACCCGGTACACCTATCACCAAGTCCGAAATTGTATCATTGTTAAAGTCACCTGTAGCCAATGCAATTCCAAAAAGATCACCACCTTGAGGATCACCTTCAACATTTGTGACATTCTGCATCCAAATCTGATCAGCTCTACCATTGCCTTGAGATATTTCTATAGTTGACAAACCTGCCGATGAACCATATATCACGTTGACAGCACCAGCAGCATCAAGCAGACCTAAATCCTCAAAAGGAGCTCCTATCGCCAGGTCTGATGCTCCATCTATGTTAAAATCACCTGTCACCAATGTGGTACCAAATCTGTCCCCTGCCTCAGCATCGTCGTTAACTCCATCGACACCCTGCATCCACACTTGGTTATCTCTGCCGTTACCCTGAGATATTGCGGTAGCGCGAAGGCCATCCGATGAACCATATATTACGTTGACTGCACCGGTGAATATATTATTACCAACTTTTTCCTCCCAGGCTCCTATCGCTAGATCCGCAAAAGTATCTTTGTTAAAGTCACCAGTCGCTAGTGCATGACCAAACCTGTCCCCACTTTCGCTATTATCTTTAATGCCATTGCTACCCTGTCTCCACACCTGGTGAACCCTGCCGTCCCCTTGAGATAATCCTGTACCTGATAGTCCGTTCGATGAACCGTATATCACCATAACTTGACCGGCACCGATAATGGTACCTAAATCTTCGTCTGATACACCTACGGCCAGATCTATTATTCCATCCCTGTTAAAGTCACCTGTAGACAGTGCGGAGCCAAACCAATCGCCAGTTTCAGCAAAATTGTCCGGATCTCTAATTTCTGGAGTGTCCTGCGTCCATAGCTGGTTATCTCTGCCGTTACCCTGAGATATTGCGGTAGCGCGAAGGCCATCAGATGAACCATATATCACGTTGACGGCGCCGGTATTCCTGATGGTAGTACCAATGTCTTCTGCTGGTGCCCCTATCGCCAGGTCTGAAAACCCATCTCTGTTAAAGTCACCAGTTTTCAATGTATAGCCAAACAGATCGCCGGGTTCAGCAATACCATCTAAGAAGTCCTGAGTCCATATTTGACTATGTCTGCCATTACCTTGAGAAATTCCAGTGGGGTGGAGGCCATCAGATGAACCATACATCACGTTTACCACACCTGTATCCTCTCCGTTAAAAAAGTCCTCTGCTGGTGCCCCTATCGCCAGGTCTGAAAACCCATCTCTGTTAAAGTCACCCACAGCTAGAGAAGCGCCGAACTGATCATCATGTTCAACTATACCTCCGAAAGAGTCCTGTCTCCATACTTGGTCAAATTCGCCGTTACCTGTAGATAATTTAGTACCATTAAGACCTACTGTTGAGCCGTAAATGACGTTGACCGCACCCGAATCAAATATGGGTGGAGGGGTAAAGATATCAAGTTCCGTTATAGACGCCCAATCATTTACAGTGTTACCATTCACAGTTACCTTTATGAACCTTGCAAGTTCGGAAATACCAAAATTGTATATTTCAGAGTTTAATGTAGTACCACTACTATTAATTCTAAGATTACCAATAAATGTAGTCCCATCAACAGACCAACCTATATCAAAGCTATACTGTCGTGAATCTCCATTAAACCATGCAATGTCTATACTACAAACTTTTTTAACCGATCCTAGATCAGCGGTAATAGACTGACCGATTCCAAAACTAGACCACCTTGTACCAAGATTGTTATCAAGAACATTTTGTGGGACGTTTCCATCATTACCGCTCGCCATAACACTACTTATAGGCATATTACTTGTACATGAAATTTCACGGATATCAAGTTCTGTTATAGACGCCCAATCATTTACAGTGTTACCATTCACAGTTACCTTTATGAACCTTGCATTTATGGGAGGAAAGAAGAAGTGGAATTCAGAGAGGGTTGTAGTACCTGAACTAACATTGTTGAGGACATCAGTAAATGTAGTCCCATCAGGAGATGTAGATATATCAAAGCTATACTGTCGTGAATCTCCATTAAACCATGCGATAGCAACATCACAAACTTTTTTAACCGATCCTAGATCAGCTGTAATAGACTGACCGATTCCAAAACTAGACCACCTTGTACCAAGATTGTTATCAAGAACATTTTGTGGGACGTTTCCATCATTACCGCTCGCCATAACACTACTTATGAGAACATTATTTTGACATGAAGATGCAAATTCTTCATCTTCACGTGGTACCCCAATAGCAAGATCATCCATTCCATCTCCATTAAAATCACCTGTTGCTCCGGAGGACTGTCCTATTGAATTGATAATATTAAAAACATTTCCAGTACCATTAGTAACGTTTGACACAAATCCCGTTTCATTCTTAATTTCATTTTTAAAAAATAAAGTGTTGTTAGACCACGATTCCAATTCCTGTGTTTTACTGGTATTATTATCATCAATCACTGTTTGCGTAGTATTGTTTTTGATTGTAGTGTTCCGGTTCGCATCTACGATTATATTTGAAGAAGAATTAATATAGGTACTGGAGTTTTGAGCAAATGCATTGTTTGGTAACATTGTTGCTTTTGCCATAGGAGAAGGAATTGAAGCTATAAGCGAGAACAAAAGTATGCCTGCCAGAATAACTGACAAAATTGTATTTCGTTCGGTATCTAGAATGATAATCATTATAATTTAGAGGATAGTTTGGTATTGTTATTATAGATTTCTATAGATTAATATTTATCGTAGGTAAAACAACTTCAGACATTGGAAATATCGCCATTACAATGCTCTTCAATTAATATTATATAAACTTGCTCGCATGATCATATAATAAATTGAATCGAATTCATCAAAACATGTGATGTTTACCAAATTAGTGATGACTAGAGAAGAATATGAATTAAAAAAATACCTGGATGCGGTTGGACAGCAATTGATGTTAGGTTATTCAAACGTAACTGGCACGTTTGTGTAGATTCAGTTTTAAATGAGAAACAAGACAGGGTGCAACGACAAAGTAAAATTTCTGTAGAATTACTAAAGAATGAGGGTTCTAGGGTATGGGGTCTAGGTGTGATAGGTTTACTAGTATTAGCTTATTTTCTAACTATAGGTTCTATTCCTCCATTTGTTAAACTGATTTTTATCGGAATATTTTCATCATTATATATTTTTGAAGATCTTACCCTCCATAGATTTAGTATTGGCAGGAAAGATCTTTGTGGTGAAGGAGATTTTCGAAGATTAATGAAAATGTTCTTTGCTGGACGACGTGATAAACAACATGACCCTAACCAATCCTTTTAGCTAGCCATTTAGACCCATCTGAAAATACAGGCTTTTATTGGTGTTTTGGATTACAAAACTGGATGGAAATGCAATCCAGAAAGAACCTACATCCTTATTAATGTCCTTCCGTGATTGATCATTGTGGTACTACTACGGAGAACTGATAAAACTAGACATGGATATACGAACACAATTCTTGTGGTAACGCTAGCATCAATATTACTATCTGTTATATCTATCAGCAACGGAGGTGTATTTGCTACACATTTAGGTACTTCTTCGTCTGACATCTGGGGAATAGAAGCGGCAATTCTAGCGAAAATGCATCATTTTGATCCATCAACAGACACTACTACTGCTATATCTAGGGTTCCAACCCACAGCGGTGAATCGGAAGGGGAATGGGAAAATGGTAGAGGAATTGCTTCCGACGGGACTAATCTTTGGTATACAGTCCTTATAGATAGATTCAAAGGAGACGGAAAAATACACAAAATAGCACCTACTGGTGGAGCAGATATAGGTACAATACCTGATCCATTTGGTTTTAATCGTAGCGGAGTAAACTCACTAGATTTTGATAGTTCTGGATACCTATGGGGAATAAGTAGTTGGCCTGTACAATTGGATAACGATCCTGCAGCGGTGATATTTAAAATAGATAGTAATACTGGAACGGTTCTAGCTTCCTGTTATGCAAGAACCCACGGAGATTGGACAGGTCCGCTTGCAATAGTTAACGGAAAAATACTTACAAGAACTAACAGCTCTTACAATCAGCTTACTGAATACCATCCTCCTTCAAGTATAGGGGATTTTTGTGTACCAACAGGTAATGTCTTTACGTTACCTGTAGAAGTTTCCGGAATAGATACTGACAATGCCGGTAATTTGCTTGTTACCGATTTCCATAGCCTGTATAATTTGGGTCACGCTCCATATAACACTATTTTAGCTTCGCAGCCCAATGCTTTTTACCCCTCTTGGGAAATAGACATAACTACACAACCAGAATCTGATGTAGAGGCAACTGTCTGTAAAGTGGAAAGTGTACAGCATTGGGATAAAATTGTATTTATGGTAACGGATCCAAGACTAGCATCGCAGACTAATGTTTCCGCCAATACGGAACTAGATATAAAGGTTCTAGACGATCCACAGAAAGTGGCCAATTTGAAACAAAAGGTATTAGATTTCCTTGGAGCACCAAATGGAAATAAAAATGCGATAAAAATAATTGACGTAGAGTACGCAATAATATGTGCAACGCAACCACCACCATCAAACGATGTTTTGCCTCCAGACTTTCCAGATACAAATACACCATCTGTCGTTACTAGACTAAACCTATCTAACCCATTAACTGGAATAGGAGTTCAAGCTCAGGACGTAAATAAGACGTTACAATCACCACCCTAGTTGAGAGTACTATAAGAACAGAAACACTTTTCATTCATGCTAGAAGATTAAACTCTCATAATTAGAAGATCTATAATCCAACAAGAGACTCAGACTGCGTACAATGTCAATCCCTTCCGAATTCTATCCTAGAGTTTTACTGCGCATCGCTTCTAATAAAATTTATTTGCAGTAGTAAAACTGATCCTTTGATCACTTATCGGAGAATAAGTATCACTTATTTATTTCAGAATTTTTCTTTACGAAGATCTGTTCGAGAAGATCTAAATTTTTAGTAGGAAAAATTGCTTAAATACGGCGATTAGCTGTTAAATAGATATGAGGATACCTAAATTAGGTACAAGTTTTTTAACTCTGCTTTTTATCGGTCTCATACTAGGGTCATTAACAGGCGTCTTTCCATCAGAACTCGACGTAAGAAAAGCATGGGCACAACCGAGTCCTGTTCTTGTTGATTTTGAGAATCTTGCTGACCGCGAAATTATTTTCAATCAATATGCCAACTTGGGTGTGATTTTCCAGGGTTCGTCGGTAAAAGACTTTGGTCAATCACCAGGCTTTGCGCATTCTGGTGTAAAGACCATCCAGTCATGTCCTATTGCCACTGAATTCTGCAGTTCACCAATAAGGGTTAGTTTTACTACTCCACAAAAGCATATAAAATTGTGGATCGGTTCTGATTTTGCTTTTAATGAACCAAAGCAGGTTGTTTTGAAAGCTTTTGATAGTAACGGTGTGCAGGTGGGTGAGTCGTCACAGTCCATACCTGCAAGCACTAGTCCTGTAAAAGTAAGCATTCCTCTTGAAGTTAACACGAATGGCCCTAGAATTAGTAGTGCATTTGTAAACATAGCCGATCCCGAAACTTGTCTTTGTTCAGGCTCCCTGACTATAGATGATTTAGAATTTAATGCTGTAGGTACTGAACCACCATGTCAAACCACCCAAAATCCGTCTCTCTTACTAAATCACCCAGTAAGTGGTGGGTCTAGTCAATTTGATTCGTTCCTTCTTGATGGAAATGTTTTCAGTGAAGTCGTAATTGAAAAAGCAAACATAACGGCGACTTTACCAACGGGTGAAACCAGAACCGCAAACCTGTTACCGTCAATTATTTCACCAAACGGTGGCTCGTTTGCCACAAACCTAGGAGGATTGTTACTTCCGGGAAATAACGTTGTTTCATTAAAAGTACAAAATTGTCATGGTTCTACGCAGATTGATAGGACAGTAACATTTAGGCCCATCATGCCTGGAACTCGATTAAATTTCATGGGTATTGAAGCCACACAAGCTATTCAGAGTATGGACAATTCAATACCTCTAATAACAGATAAGCGTACATTTGCCAGGGTTTATTTTTCAGTAAATGGTCCCACAAATCAATTGACTGACGTAACCGGAGTTCTGGCAGCGTATACAGCTCCCGGGCTCCATAAAGGCGGAGAATTTATTGGAACAGTTACATCATTAAACTCAATTAAGGTAAATAACTCTAATGATATCTTTCCTAAAAGAGCAAACATAGACGGTTCTCTGAATTTTGAAATACCATTGAATTGGATAGATTCCCCAGGACAGATCCATTTTTCTGTTACTCCATATATTGAAGGTCGAGTTCAAGGAAGCACGGCGTCATTGGTACCCTGCGAGGATGTTAGGGTTACAGCAGCATGGAGACTGTCCGGCTGTGACAACTTGAGCGAACACTCAGCCAGTAGTCAAATAAACAACTTAAATTTCTTCGATTCAGTTCCCTCAGCAAGAATTGAAATAATAGGCATACCGTACACTATAACTCCTCCAAATACCATAGTTCCTACTCAAACAGATTTCGATCATCTAACTTCTTGGCTAGAACGGGCCTATCCGACTGCTCAAGTTCTTGGAGGAGTGACCACAGATGCTGGGACGGGTTATAATGGCGTTCCTGATTCTGCTTTTGATTGCCACGATGTCGATGCAGATCTTCACGATCGCTGGGTCTTGGATACTACTAATGGTGGCGTCAATCGTGATACTCGATATTACGGGGTCGTGTCGGATACCGGTGGTTTTATGCGAGGGTGTGCGCTGGAGATCCCTAGCCCAGTTGGTTCGGGACCCGCAGGGACCGGGGATTGGGGATGGGATTTCGATGGAGCTTATAATGATTGGTATGGTGGTCATGAGACAGGTCATATGTATGGACGTCACCATCCCGGATACGCCGACACAGGTGACGGACTATGCACACGCGATGACTTACTACAGCCTAACGATGACGAGAATTATCCTTATGGTGGTGGATTGATCGGTACTTCCGAATTATTTGGGTTTGATGTAGGAGAACCAAGTATTTCTGTCTCTCCAGATGTTAAAAGTCCATCAAAATGGACCGACGTTATGACATATCGATGTTTTCAATGGATATCCGATTACACATACAGAGGGATCATGAACGAACTTAGATCCCAAGATTTCGTGGGAAATTTGTTAGTTACAAGTTCATCCCAATTATCTAACCTTTCGGAGGTCGCAAAGGAAACTAATATGACACTAAGCGTAGTCGGTAACCTGAATGTTAACAAGAGCTCGGTTGATCTAAAGCCTTTCAAGTTATTACCAGGCCTAACGCTTACGGCTAGACCAGCAAATAGTTCATTCACTATAGAACTCCTAGGTAATAATAGCAAAGTAATTGAACAATATCCTTTCGAACCCAAGAATTATACAGATAGATTGCCAGGGGAAGACCAAATAGCGTTGATAGGTGAAATGGTTCCGTACCTTCCAGGAGTAAAGCAGATAGTCATTTCCAAGGATGGAGAAACGTTAGCGCTCCGAAATGTCTCCACTAGTAGTCCTGAAGTAAAGATGGTAGTTCCTAGTGGTGGCGAAGCATTAGAGCCTCAAGGAAACATTACGATAAGCTGGAACGGGAGTGATGGTAATAATGACAAATTACGTTACTCTTTGCTTTATAGTGCCAATGGCGGGGAAAACTGGAAAACTATAAATTCAGCAATTAACGAAACCAGCTACAAGGTCGATCTACAAGAACTTCCTGGTAGTGATCAAGCTCTCTTCCGAGTAATTGCAACCGACGGTATAAACACAGATATAGCCGACTCTAACGCGACTTTCAGCATTCCTTCAAAGCCTCCCAATGTTCGTATTATTTCACCAGCAGACAGTTCAACGTTTGATAACGGAAAAAATATTACTTTCACCGGCGAGGCTTTGGACCTTGAGGACGGAATGCTTGACGGGAACGCACTTACATGGATCTCAGATAAGCAAGGAGTTCTTGGCTTCGGACATTCAATTTCATTTGATGAATTATCACCCGGCTTACATGAAGTAACTCTATCTGCTAGAGATAAGCATGGAAATATGAGTAATGATAGTATCCGTTTGCAGATATATCCAATGCCGTCAATAGCCGTCGCCGAGATTGAACAGGATGATATAGCGCAAAATATAGTGCCTCTAAATGGTACAATGTCTGCGGGTTCTGGACAAATTACATATCAATGGGACATAGTCTCCAAGCCCAATCAAAGTAATGCTACAATTATTAATCCCAATTCTGCCGAACCACATTTGGTAACAGATTTGAATGGTACATATAGCATCCAGCTTATGACAAGAGACGATACTGGATTGACAGCAATAGATCAAATCATAACAAAGAAATAATAATAATGGAATTGCTAACGCAAAATACAAGGATCGACAAAAGACAATTCTCCTTCTTTTTTATTCCAAATCTACATAAATTACTTTGTACGGTGACCTTTCAAACTTAATCTTAACGCATCCCTTACATTTGGATTCACGTTGTAAACAATGGAAATCCCTTCCGAAGCAATTGTTAATTATACAAGAGTAGGATTAAAGAGGAGACGTAACTAAACAAGAAGATGGATGATATTGAACAAGACCTTGAAGAATTTGCGAATTATATTCTAGAGGCAATAGAGCAATCAGAAGGAGAATTAAGTAATTGGGATGAAATATTACGAAAATGGAAAGTAATAGAAAAAAAGAAAGAAAATCGACTGAGAAAAAAATTAAAATGAACATTATTCAATAAATCCTTCGAAACAAATTATCAAACAATCTCTTTAAAAGTGCAGTAACCAATCTTGTTAATGTGGATGCTAAGATAACCAAGGCTAGTGAAGTCGAAGGAAGAAAGAAAGATTCGAGATGTAATTCATGCGATCAGAAAAAAGAAATTGTGTTTGAGAAAGAATCTTTTAAACTTTGCAAGGAGTGTCTGGACGAGTTTATGAAAGAACATAGATTTACGAAATAGTATCACTTGCAAAACTGAGTCGAATATCAAATTGAAATTTTTACATATGACTATCTGCATACATATATTTTATAATAGCAATTTCATTTCAATTAATCTTGACCAGTTGGCATAAGTCTATAATTTGGTAAATTCGTTTGATGAAGATTCACATTGTAAACAAATTAAATCCCTTCCAATTTATTTTATATTAATCGAAAAAGTAAAATAAACAACTTTATCTGATTTCTATTAGATCTTCCTTAATTCCTTTTGTAATGAGAAAGTCTTTGGCTGCACTTCTATGATCACCCTGCAAAATGACAAATCCATTTTTATAAGTACCTCCGGCTCCAAGTTTGATTTTCAATTCTTTAGTGATTGATGCAACATCAGTCATACTCTCAAGGCCTTTTATGACTGTTGTTGGTTTCCTAAATTTCCTAAATTCTTTCGCGATGACCACCTTGGCTTTCTCTCTATCTAATTCTTGTAGAAAACCATCAATAGAGCCTGTATCGTAATAACCTTCTGACACTAACAATGATGTGGTATTTACGTTAAAGAAGGTTTTGATCATAAACCGGAAAAAATCAGACGAGTTCAACACTAATTCTCAAATCGATTTGGAAAAAATTAATGAGAAACATAGGGGAAAAAAGTCACGAGACTCTACAGATGCATCAAATGCATCACGTGAATCATCGGATATCAACCGCGAATATCCCCCAAAATGCTATCGTTGCGATTTCAAACCAAATAATAAACAAGGTTACGATAACCACTGCCAACGTGAACACCCGAATTTGGCCGCCTATCCGAATAAACCAAGTATTGATGCTTATCGCTTAAAACCAGAGGGCATGCCCTGGGAGTAGTTTCTCTCAGAATTCGGATAATACGTATTTTGGATGATAATTCTGGCTGGTGCGCTATAGATAGCGTCTTCTTTTGATAACCATGGCGCGCGCCTTCTTTTAAATCAAGTATGCGTCATGTGTTTATGGTATGAATGTTACCCGTTTCAGCCGTTTTTAATGTACTTCGCGTATTTCAGGTTGAAATCGAGCCGCCTTTGAAATCTTGTATCTTGTCTGAATAGGAGAGAAACACGACAAACCCTAATACACAATCCCCCTCACCCACAAAAGTCTATTCAACTTTCACTGGGCGGCTTGCATTAATTGCAGAGCATATGAACATAATCCAGTATTTCGGCGAGTTTATCCCACTATGGCTATTGTCAAGGAAATCTAGAAAGTTCAGTGTCTTTTCAATGCTCTGATAACGAAGGAAATATCTTCGCTGGAACTTGCCAATCGTCCTACTTTGATAACATCTCTAATGTCTTTTGAGCCCAATTCATACCATACTTTCTCCGCTATGAATCTAGCAGTTAGTTGGTGAACGCCCTTTTTTTAAGTCTAGTAACGGCTATTTCATAGAATTCCTCAAAGGTGTATTCTGGCATTTCCAGTACCGCGAATCTTGACAAAAGCGGATTAATTATTTTCTCAGAACAATTAGCAGTAGCAAAGACCCAAGAAGTTAGTTCCATTTGTCTTGTTTTGTTAATTTTAGTTTCAGAAATAATTCCTGTCTCCATCAAGTGTAACAAAGATGTCTGGTCTGTGATACTCATCTTTTCTAATTCATCTACTAATAGATACTTTGGCCTTCTTTCAAATAACTGATTTACTAAACCTGCTTTGGTAGCGTTGCTTCCAACTACAAAGTAAGAGGCTCTGTTATTTTGTATTATTTCTGTCAAGAACATAGTCTTAGCTGAACCAGGTGAACCCACCAGTAATATATGAACTGGTCTTCTAGATAGTAGCGCTCTCTTTAAAATAAACTTAATATCATTCTGGCCAACTATTTCTTCAAATTTACAGATTCCATTATGAAAGGGTTTTCTCCAGACTGACTTGAAAACTTGTTTTAAGGGCAAATGTTTGTTACACTTTTATACGCCCGGTAGCTTAAAGCTTTTCTGCAACCTTACTATAGAAGATAATCTTACAGAAGCTGTGGATTCTGATCTTGCATTGATGGCCATTTGATAATCAAATTTTATTTTAAAGCCAATTAATTTCAGTTCTAGTCAATAACGCAGGTTCATATTTAGAGTCTTTCAACTTTTTATTCCAAATCGGCTATTCTGATTACGGTAATGGTTTTAATTTTTATTGGACGTAACTATACTGTAACTGGTCCTTTGTTACAACTGGTAATATTGATATTTAAGTGACGAATATTTATTCCATATACTTTAAACATTAGTCTTAAAAAGATATGATAAAGAATTTGTACAAACAATCACACAATCAAAAAGCAGTTAAATCTGTTAATTACCCATTGGACAATCTGAAAATTTCTTTTGAGGTCCTTAAATCTCATCTATGTAGTGCTGCTGACGTTTTACGAGGTTCACTTGATTCTTCAGAGTATCGTTAACCGGTAATGACTTTGCTCTTCCTAAAGAGATTGAATGACACTTTTGAAGAAAATGCAGGATGTCTAATAAAAAAAGGTATAAACGAGTATTCGCAGTCAAAAGATACAATCACATGATAATTACGAGTCATAATATATCAATTGGCTTAATCCTCCTTAGCCTAATTGTTCTGATGAATTATTGTGCTCAATATATCTCAGTTGTGCATGGAGAATTAATTCCTTTTCCCAGACAAGAAATCAGAGATGGTATCCAAGAGAGCGCTTACATAAATAAAGGTGTTAACCCATATCTATCCCCTGAACAAAGAGAAATTTATGATAATCCAATGGATATTTTGGGTGTTTCTCATTTCAGCGATGGTAAGAATCTTAATGCCACTTTGTGGAGTAATGGGACGACCCTAAAGAATCATTCCCAAATTGGTGTCAGAGAATTGGAATATGGCGTTCTAGTAGATATAGACAACAGGATTGGTACAGGCAAGTTTGATGTTGATTTCCAAAAGCAAATAAAGAGTACAAACGATACTAATAATGAGACCAGTGTTCTCATAGAATATTCTTCGTCTGGTTTTCATGATATTGTTGCTGAAACAAGGAATCGAGCCAATTTTGAAGACAAGTCTGTCCTTCCACTATCAATAAATCTAACCTCTATAACCTCTCCTAGTAAATTCCGCGTAGCTTATTATACAATGGTGACTTATAATGATAATAGCAAAATCATAGATATAACAAGTTGGATTGATGTTCCTCCAGCAGAGTTCTCACTTTCGTCATCCCCCAATCCCCTCGTATTGACTAAGGGAGAGACTATGGACATTGGTGCCCAATTGTTATCTAATACTGGGCTACTGCCAAGAGCACTGAATTTCATTCCTGAACATAACCAATCTTGGATTTCGATACAATTCAATCCCAATAGAGATAACACCCCCTCTTTTGGTGTAGGCCCTGTACCATTCAGCATATCAGTCGCACAAGATGCACAGCCTGGAGAGTACATGATACCAATTTTAGGCAATGTATCAATGGAATCTAGAAAGTTAGGAGTTCCAAGTATTAATGCCTCAATCTTGGGTCAGAGTTATTTTACAATTAAACCAAATCTGACAATAACAGTAGTCAATCCGCCCTCATTTGGAGAGGAGTTTAAAGAGTTTTGGACTAGTTACGGCCAGGTCATTTCTCTGTTTGGGGCTGGGTTTCTTGGTGCTTTCTCAACACATATAGTAGATGTTATAAAACAAAGGAAAAAAGAGAAGAAGCAGGCTTGATAGTATGTCTGAATGACAATAGCACTGAAGTGAAGTTAGACGGTCCTCTAAACGATAAAATTGTCGACAACCAGAAAGAATCAAAGGATCTCATTTTCTCAAATGAATTTGGTAGAATAACTGATCTGAAGATTGGACCAGATGGCTACTTGTATGTTCTTTCATCTGAACGCAATGGATGAGTTTTATATAAAATCTCAAGAGCATTTAGACGTAGGGTTACGATTGTTTATAATATGTCAAGAAATTCTAATTAAGACTCGTATGAAATTTCAGATCGGTCCCTTCCAGCAGATTAAAATCATTAATTTAGTGAATCATAGTCATTACCTAGGAATACATTTTGTTAACGAATTGACTCCGTGTCAGTTTTATTATTTTAGTCGAACTCGCAGTCATTCTGAAAATATTTAAATAAACAGCATCTGATGTTTTCTTATGACAAATTATTGTTTGGCGTTACCCTATCTTGAAGGAGGTATAGAACTTGCAAAAAAATTTGCGGTTGACCATTGTGGTCATGACAACGAACACGATGAATTCTACAAGATTGCTGGAATTTCCCGCGAAAATGTCTGGATCCAGCGTAGTCCGGCAGGCAGTGGATCTCCAGATCTTGAAATAATCAGCCTTGAGACAAACGATATTGATGCTATGTTAAAAGAATTTGCAACTTCAACTCATCCATGGGCTGTAAGGTTTCGTGAATATGCAATGAAAGCATATGGCTTGGATTTTTCTGGTCCTTTGCCTCCACTTAACGAACATATCATAAACTGGGAAGAAGAATAAATTCTGGTTTATCTAACAAGTTAATGGATAAAAAACATTCTAAGTTATTAGAAACTCTAAATGGGATCCATCTGAAATTCCAGATTCATCCCTTCCGTTTTACTGTATCAAGAGAGAACTATTTTCGCGAAAGAAACTGATCAGTTGCAGTTGATATGTGCTATCTTCTAAATATAGAGGAATAATCGATAATACGAGTAAGTTTTCTCATTGGAACTTTTTGCAGGTAAAGCTCAATCAATAGCAAAAGATGAGTATATTAAATGTATTTTTGCCTCAAATACTATACATTATCAAACTTGATTAGAAAATATTATTAGTATTAGAAAGTCACATTAGTTCTTAATGGTAATAGGTATTAAAATGCCTCGTTTTGGAAGGCAAAGAGCGCTAGTATTTCAAGGAGGCGGTTCTTTGGGAGCTTATGAAGCTGGCGTCTATCACGTTATATACCATTGGATAAAAAGAGATCT
>DASPFY010000043.1:0-32071 GCA_035620895.1 Nitrososphaeraceae archaeon | reverse complement strand
CAAAATGGAAGTTATCCTGATGGACGAAGTGGGATACTTAGGGTTACTCAAGATGGAGAGGTTGTGGGAAAAGGAATACTTGGAGACAGCTTTCCGTTGAATTTGTATTATGCTTATGGGATAAGAAATAGTTTTGGAATTGATTGGGACCCAATAACTGGTAATTTATGGGACTCGGAGAATGGGCCGCACTACGGAGACGAAATAAATTTGGTAGAACTTGGATTTAACAGTGGATGGGTTGGTGTTCAAGGTATATGGAAACCAAATTTTGATGAAAAGGGAGAACTATCATTGAATCCACAAGGTCTAGTAGATTTTGATGGTAAGGGCAAGTATAGTTCTCCAGAATTCATGTGGATTCCTCCCGTTGCTCCAACAGCAATAAAATTTCTAAATTCTGACAAGCTCGGTACTCAATATAGGAATGATATATTTGTGGGGGATGCCAATACTGGCAGCATTTACAATTTTGATTTGGATGAGGAAAGAACTGGATTACAATTGCATGATTCTCTTGAAGATAAGATAGCCAACAATTTTAGAGAATTAACAGATGTGACTTTTGCAAATGGATTTGGCAGAATTACGGATATGGAAATAGGACCAGATGGTTATTTGTATGTACTTTCAGCTCAAGATGAAGGGGCAATGATTCATAAAATTATTCCCAATTAAACGACTATTACTTGAAAATTGTACTTTATGAACTAAGTGTGAAAGCTCGTATGCATAGACTATAGTAATAATTACGACAAGTCTTTGTATAGTTACTACTACTTGAATACTAACACTAGAAGCCCTACTAATGAGAGAAAAGCAATGGAGGCTAAGGATATTATCGTATGCTTCTCAAAATCAAACCAAAAAACCATTTTTGTCCAATTTATATTGTCACCATTGGGATTTTCCGTTTTCCTCAATTAATTCAATTTAAAATATTTCCTACCACAACTAGGACACAGACTTCTCCCTTTTCTATCGATATCAAGTAAGGAGATGCTAAAATACATAACACATTGTGAATTCTTGCAATGACGTAATCCAAAAGTATGTCCTAACTCGTGCACTGATTCCTTTACCATCCTTTTGTAAAATAACGCCCGATTTGGCTTAAGACTATAGAACTCTTGCTTTATCCTAGACAGATAGACTGCCGCTACTCTTCCTCTGTAGAAAGCTTCTCCGAAGACAAAATCAAAACCATCGGAGTATGCATCTATGTCAAAGATTCCAAGTATCTTTGTTCCTCTTTTAGGATAAAGCTTCTTAAGAAGCCATTCTAGTATCTTGAACGAATCCCATTGATTGCTATGCTTATCAAATGAAGATGCTTCTTTTAGTTGAACCAAATTAGAGTCGTTGGCGGGAGTCGCAACCGTCACTTTGATATCTCCAAATTCTCTTGATATGTCATTGCCTAAATTATTGACAGTTTTATTATCAAGCACTACTAGAAACGGATGTACAACTATTTCCACCATTTTACATTAACATAGAACTATCGTAATATGTTTATCATTTAACAACAATTACATTTTAAAATGAAAAAAACAGGCCTTTGGTTACCTCTTACACCTTTCGCATATTTCATTTTTCAGCTGACATTTCTGCGTAATAATGCATTTCCAATGACCGTAGTTATCAAAAAAGTACGAATTCAATGACGCTGAAAAAATATCATTTTGACAGACGTAATTTGTATTATAGCAATTTAAGATTCCAAAGTTATTAAATCAGCAATAGGTGACATCAGCAGTAAAGTATCATATTATTAATCGAGTGTCTCTAATGCATATATCGTGACCGCATACGGTCTTGGTCAGCAATCAATGAGAAGAGATTATAACTTTCTTCCAACACTAGGATTTTGAATTATATCAAAAATATAACACAATACTGGATAGACTGGTACATACTATCATCAGAGTTTTTTATTGAAAATATCAATGACCTTAAGAAAAATTTATCTTAAAATGGATGCTCAATCTGGCAAACTCCTGTAGTCCTTACGAAAAGGAATCTCATCTGTAATAGTTATTCGCTCCTCTTCTTTTTCTTCATCCGGCTCTAACAGGTGAGGTACCGTTATCTCCTCCTCTTCTAGGGGATATTTATCATCAACAAACGTAACAATTTCTTCTCCTTTTTGAGGGTCAGGTTTTTGTAGTGATTCCTGAATCTTTTTAGAATTTTCGACCTGCCATTTCTTATACGCTTGCAGTTTTGCTTTAAGTGCTGAGTGGTCTTCAAACACAAGTCTTTTCTTTTGTTTGTCATCGAGAACCAGCTGGTCGCCGTACAGTCCAAGATGTGGGAATGATGTTGTCTTGATTCCCATATCTTCCTGTACTTCCTGAATCTTTTTTGCATATTTTTTCATCTTTTCAATACCTTCATTTTCGATTCTGGCTCTATGATAGCCATGCCATAATTTACCTAAAACATTAAAACACTGACTTAGAGAATAACCAGAAGGACATTTTAGCTGTTGTTGTTCCTTACGATTATACAAATCTAAAAGCCCAAACCTTGAAGACCATAATGACGGTTTTTCCAGTCCCCTTTTCTGCGGTTTATACGGCTTATGGAATTTCAGCCATTTTTTACACCGTGATTTGTATCTGGCTACCGTGCCATCAGCTCTCACAACTTTATTAAATTTGGGATACCATCTCCACGGCATGTTATATAATGATAGTAATACTCTATCTACCGGATAAATCTTGCCTCACTCTCAAGTATTGTCTGTCTGCTTCTGAGACGCCGGCTTCTAATACTTCGGGTTTAATGTTCTCATCAACGTCCATTGCATACTCTAAATTCATATCTCACATGATTCCAACCTAGCCATTTTTGAATGAATATGTCTGCCATCCGTTGTCAGTAATATTGTCAGTAGACTTCTCCCACTTCCTGGTTAGCCACACTTTCTTAGCTATTAGATTGTACCTATGTCTCTATAATTGTAGGTCAATCTAGACTCTAATTGCATTTGCAGTAAATATGATAGCTTTTCAATGCCGTTAAAACATTGGTAACAAAAAGCCGTCATAACATGAAATATGTTAATTAATTATCCCAGAATAATGTCAGATATCAAAAAGACATAATTTAGTGTCTGGGCGTCAGTTTTCAGTGTATGTATTTGATAAATTCTAATAGCAGAGCAAAGCAAAGCATTGGAAACATTGGAATATTACAAAGTACAGCTACAAAGTGCAGTACTTACTTCTGCACGTCCAAAGAAACTAACTGTTAGTTTGGTAATGCAGCTTTTCATACCGCCTTCAAAGTTAAGACGGTTTTTGATTGGGATTGTCTAAAGCGTAAAAGAACCTTCAATGAGTACCGTTATAATTTTACAATGTCAGAGTATTATTAGAATGTGCATTCCGAATAAGCCGTTACACCTTGTTTGATCTTGCTCAGATGGCCAAACAATAAGCCGGCTTTTAGAAAATTATCTTACGATTACCGGAAATTGGAGGCAGAAAAAATTCTCGATAGATCACGGTATGATAAGTAAATTATTGGTTGTGCTGCGCATGCAAAAATGAATATTATTATTATTTCATTTAGTTTATTTTAAAAAATAGTAAAATAACATAGTTAACCTAGGCAACTTAATTTTGTTGATTGTTGTTGACAGTTTGACTGGCATTGTTTTTGATAACTCCTACTGTTGACGATATAACCTAGTCAAGTATATGAACCCACTTTGTTAATGGACTGGGTGGGATTTGAACCCACGACCTCTTGCTTGCGAAGCAAACATTCGTACCACTGAACTACCAGCCCTCAGAGTGATGTTCTAAATCCCTGATATAAAATTTCATAGTTATTTTTATCAGTTTGAATAGAATTGTGTTGCTATCCTACATTGCCATAAAATACGCGAGCATTATGAGGATAATGAATTGTCACTATAATGAACAGTCGAGCCAGAATTGGCAATTATTTTTTATACCAATGTTTATTAAGAAATAATATGTTTGAAGATGATATCAAAATCGAAGAGATGACAGAGGAAGATTGGAAAAATAAACTCACGCCAGAACAATATGAGGTATGCCGGAATAAGGCTACGGAAATACCCTTTTCAGGAAAGTATTATTATTCCAAGGATAAAGGAGTTTACAAATGTATTTGTTGTGGCAATGAATTATTCAAGTCAGACACGAAATTTGATTCAGGAACTGGCTGGCCAAGCTTCTTTGAACCGATTAAGCAAGACAATGTAGAATATCATTCAGATAATAGTTTTGGAATGGAGAGGATTGAGATAACATGCAAAAAATGTGGGTCGCATCTAGGTCATGTTTTTGATGATGGTCCACGGCCTACTAACAAACGTTATTGTATAAATTCAGTTTCTCTTAAATTAGTAAAAGAAAACAAAGAAGGTGGGGAATGATAAATAGCATGAAAATTTTTAGTTCGTAATCTCAGGTATTCTTTCCAAGACTTTTCATTGTTTCCTTGTATAGGGATATTGCCTCATTTCCATAGGCTTGTAATCCATATTGAATTCCATCACTGCAAGTCACTTCTACAAAGTAATGTTCCACACCATTATCCAATTTTCGCAGATTTTCAGGATATCGCGTAATTTTTCCATTTCCCGTATTAGGCAACATTAGTAATCGTTTCGATGCGTCCATATTACACCAGTGGATTCAGATATCAACCACACTTGATCCTTATTTGAGGATACTATGTGAAGATCGTAGATATACCGTTCTCTTTTCTTTTCTTCTCAAGGTTTTTAGCTTCGAAATTACTTGAAGAGTCACTATTGTTGCTGAAAAGCCAACTACATACCATCCCAACATTTCAATTATTCCGAATGATTCCATAGCGTATATTGGTAGTAAATAATATTTAAGACGGTATAAGCTATAGTTATGAATAATCCTAATCTATTCTGATAAATCACTGTAGCGAAAATAAATTTCACGAATCAAAATAGAATTCGTATTAAGTCATTTTTAAAATTCCTTTCAAATGAATACGAGATATTTAGTTTTTATTTTTAAGACATTCAACAAATGAAATGAATTATTGAGATAGGCATTCATGGTAGAGAAACTCCACAGGCCTTGAGTTGATGAATTACATTATCTACTTCATTGGTATCAATTCTTGAAATAGTTGAGTTTGGATTGCTTCCTATAAGTACATTAATTAGTTGTGAAATTAGTTCGGCATCGTAAAATGTTAATGTCTCAGATAGCAATTGAGCTATTTTGTTTGTGTCAATATTGTTGTTTATCTTTCCACTCAAGATTAATGAAGCAAATTTTTGTATTGATTCATAGATTCCAATATTGTATGCAATAAATGCAATTTTTTCAGGTTTCTCGATTAGAGGATCCATGACGTATGAAAACACTTTGATACTTATGTGTTTTTGTAACGCAACTCAACTGTATTTTCATATTGCAAAGTATGATTGTTTCTTTGATTTGCACTTGCCCTTTAGGTATAAAATGAAAATTCTTTATCCAGATAGATAATAAATGAAGGATTATCTAGAGGGAATCCATTATGTCAGAGTAGTTATTTATCGTTCTGTCAATATAGTTATTGGACTTGTAGATCAGACCGTTTACAATATTTCTGTTTAGCAAATCATACAGATTTAGTTTCTTATGGTGTGTTTGTGTCTTAATGCCAAAATCATTATTTCCATCATAAATAATGTTTTTATCTTTAATGCAAACAATATTATCATCCAATAGTTTTTTCATATGCCACGAAATTGTAGACGCTGCCTTCCTGGTGTAATTTATTATTTCCTGTTGAGAAGTTGGTCCCCTATCATGAAGAAGTTTTATGATTTCATAGGAAGTTTGATTTCTTAAAAATCCCATAACTCCCATAATTTCATTTGAAATATTACGTGGAAAGAATCTTGTCATTCTGGGCTTTCTCTCGACAATTACAAGATCCATTTTTTCCAATCTATTAATATGATATGAAAGAACCCCATTTGATGAGTTAATAAATCTTAACAGTTCCCTGTATCGGATGCCAGGATTTTCATCAATAGACAATAACAACTTTTGTTGTAGCTCGGGCAAAGTGTCAAAAAAATATAGACTTGAAGACTTGTTGTAAACTAAATCTAAGCTAGCAGTCAATTTGCCTTTAACAACCCCAATCCAAATAAAGTTAACATCACAAGTAATACTATATGGGGTAACTCGATATTTACAGATGGTAAAATTACATTATCAAGGTTACCCGTGGAAGACAATAGCATGATTCCTTCTACAATAGCAAGAGTTACAAATCCTAGCGCCATAAAAAACATCCTTTTGCTGCTATTTTTTAGATATGCAAAAATTGATACCAATCCAAGAAAAACTGCAATATTCAAGCTCACAATATGAATGATAATATGATATATCATTGATTGATGGGAAAAATGAGGAATGGTTAACGGTATAATAAGAGAAGAAACTATAATCGTAGTAAGTGCAAAGAATTTCAGTTTATTGTCTAGTACCCTGTATCTTCTCTGTGATTGCACGAAATTTATAATACTGTTACTAAATTTAAATTAATTGGTACATCTATAGTGAATAAACTCGATTATCGCTAGCGATATTAGTATAGATAAATAAATTGATAGGTGCCAACTTTCAGTGATACTGGACACCAATCAAAGGATTTTGTACCATCTATCCTAAACAATGAATTCAAGAGACTACAATCTAATCATTTAACTTTATTTAAAATTTCTAATGCAATAAGTAGTGGGAGCAATGATATCAGGATTGAAGTTCGAATCCAAGATTTATTTACTCTAAATAATGATATGGCAAATATTGAACCATTTCCAGGAATTATTGAGATGGATATCCTGAATTCGTAGAAGATGTTAAGTAGACGGCTATAAAGAGTTTCATAAGATTTTGATAACTGAGATTCAGTAGCTCCATAAGCAACTAACAACAAAATTAAAATATCCTTCATGCATAGTGATGCATAATTTGAGAGCAAGCATGCATAAACCCTCCCCCTTTGGTAACCACGAAAAAGATAATTCGCACTCATTCGAAAAGGAAGACCTTAACCACGAGGACCGCTTAGCTGAAGTGCTACTATTCCACAGCAAAGGATATTCTCAATCAGAAATAGCAGATAAACTTAATGTCAATCAGTCAACTGTCAGTAGAGATCTGAAAGAATTACGAAACAAGGCAAGAAGTTCACTATATCTCTACGCAAAGGAACAAATACCTAATGAATTTCAAATATACATATCGTGACTTAACCAAATAATCAAGAATCTATGGGAGATTGTTGAGGACAAACAAAACGCCAAAATTGGCACAAGGGACAGAACTTACGTACTATCGTTACTAATGCAATGTTACAGTAGAAGAATTGAAATGCTTGTTGGCGGACCTGACGCAAAGATGAATGCGAAGAAACATATGGATTCAATACACCTAGATGAAGAAAATGATGGCACAGCAACTATCAGGGAATTTAAACGTATTGGATCTCAAAAACTATTCGAAACATAATACTACTCAGTTAGTAAAACCTCTGATTCAAAATGATGTGTTCTCATAATTCAGACATGCTGAAATATTAATAAAATACAAAATAATACTATCATATCTATTATGGTAACTATGCTAACGATGAGTTTTTTAAATATGCTTAATTCATATTTTAATGATGTCCATAATCATACACTTCCAGATTACGTAGTAAAAAAATGGAAGGTTGGTTAAAAAAAATAGATTAGAATGGCACTACTTAGCGCAACTGCAAGCTGAAGGCTTGTTGTAAATTTGGATGAATTTGCGTGTGAACGACATCCATGACATCCAGAGGTGAATCCTTATTTGCAATCAAATTATTAAGTTGAGTCAAACCGTTATCCAGATTGGTAATAAAGCTTGTTACGTTCTTGTCGTTAATATTTATAGATTTAAGTTTATTATTAAGGATTTCGGATGCTTTTATAGTCAGTGCCTGTGCGCTCTGGTAGTCTGACACATTAACTAGTGAGTATCCATCACTCATTTCACCACCATGTTGTGTCGTTGTATTGGAAGAGCTATTCACTGTGTGCATATTCATATTAATGTTCATATTCATGTTCATATTCATGTTCATATTGTCAGTAGCAGAGTTATTTCCATTTACAGAATTGTTCATCCCCATGGGAACTGCATTACTATTTTTTCCAGTCATAACCATATTTGACATATTGGTCATATCAAATCCAACATGATATGCATTACCATAGTTAGTCAGTACACTATCGATAACATTGGCAAGAGCTAATGCTTCAATCTTTGCGTTCCGTTCCTTTGTTTCTTTTTCATCTCCACCAAATATGGTTCCTAGAGTCTTTGTAAATCCTTCCAAAAAGTTTGAGGAGGTTGGTTGCAATTGTGCCATTCTAACAAGCGCATCCGCATTCAACCTTTCGTTAAGATCACTTACAACCTGACTTGTGCTTTTTACTTGGCTCTCTGAAGTTAATGATATGCTTTGAAGCTGAATCAATGCGTTTCTAAGATCACCGGCCAATTTCGGATTATCTTCTGCTATTTCTACCAAAATCCTTTGGGTCACAAGGGAAGCTGCCTTATTTGCATGGTCATGAGCCAGTGACACATTATTACTAGCCAAATTCTCTAGTACGAGCTGCATTTCAGTTTGTAATTGGTACACTACAGATACAAAGGTGGCAGTCTCATTTGGAGAAAAAAGATGTGCATATATCTTATCATTATAAAAATTATCACTATTACTGAAAACTGATATACTGAAAATAAGATAAAACAGGAGAACTAGAAGATATCGTCTTAGCTCGTAAAATAACTGTCTCAAACCTTACATCTTCCTTAAAATGTTGTGACACTCTAAATTTACCAAATTCATTTTGTTATCTCTATCAAATATTTATCATTAGAGTTAGTAACGTTGGTTGTAAAACTCGCCTGATTTGGGTTCACAGGCATAAAATTAATTCCAAGGACTTTTACCGAGATCACGTATTGTCCTGAATCTGGAAACTTGTAGGACGAGAGAACTATTCCATTCGGAGTATGAACAAAAGGTTGTGAAAATTCATTTGATGCCTTATAAAGTTCGTTACCGTTTTTAGATACTACAATGTCAGTATCTGCGTGTAACACTATCTCATTTGTATCGGCATGATATAAAGTCACTTTAAAAAATTCTGGGGAACCAATTTCAATCGCCTCAGGTGCATATTCTAGTTTAATTTTTATCAATTTATCATCAGTGGTGGACTCAACACTTTTTATCTTTTCACTACTTAATCCGTAAAATGGATTGTTTTCAACAATGACGGCACTAACATTTGCTAGGTCATTTTTTGATAGTAAAACAAAAATGAGTAAAAAAATAATTGAACTGTAGATCCAGCTTACTTTCATCCTTCAGTTTCTGCTTCATGAGTTTCATTTTCTGATGAAGAGTGTGATTCTTCCTCTTCCTCCGCATGATCTTCTCCTTCTTCTGCATGTGCACCTTCCTCTCCATGTTGTTCCTCCTCAGACAAATTTAACTCGAATATGTTATTAAGCAAGGGGCTAATTTTATCGTCTACTATCTTGTCAATTTGATCAAATGTACTCTTGCTATCTATCGCGTCTTTAAGTGAAGTTAGCGACGTTCCTAATTCAGTTGAATTTGCGTTTTCGCCTGGTTTGATTTCATTATACATATCGATTGCACGCGATATTGCCGCTTTCGCACTCTCGTAGTCTGCCTCATTAACAATATTTGCTCTTTCATTACTACCATTTTCTGTTTCATTTGAGGCAGATTCATGCTCTTGATTTTCTTCATGTTCACTTTCCTCCATGCCTAGGGCATTTCCATAATGTGCCAAGCCTTCTCCTACCAAATCATTTACTACTAGTGCTTTTACAGTAACGTTATCGAGTTGTTCTTGATCAATTCTAGCGCTTACAACTTCAGACAATACATCACTAATATTACTGACCTTATCGGTAACTTCTGATTGTGATGGAGTTCCGGTTTCAAATGCATTAACAAAATCTGTTAGCGTGCTATTAAGCTCGGTCGCAAGTCGAGGGTTTCTTTCGTTTATTTCCTTTGTATCATTTGCTGTTATATGTTTGGTTGTATGTTCTGCATGATCCTTCGCAATAGAAATGTTCGATGCGACCTCTTCTGCTGCTAATTGTGAGTCAATTTTTATCATTTCCACGGCAGACAAAAAGGAAGCGCTTTCATCTCCGGAAAAAGTGTGAGCAAAAATTGGTTTGCTTGTGTTCAAATTAAACGCAACTAATAATATCAGTCCTAGGAGTACAAATCTGAAGTAATTGTTCATTCAGTCCTTTAATGATTCAAGATAATAATAGTATTGTGGTACACCAATCGAATTCTTAATTATGATTTATTTATACGGTAGGTTCTCAGTTGTATAAAACATCTCTAGTGCCAAACGAGCAGATTCAAAACTATTGATGGATAGTAATTACTAACTTGATACAACACTCAGTTCAAAATTTTTAATTCGCTGTGTAATTTATCAGATTCCATTATTGAATATCAAGGTCTGTGGATATATGATAGTAGGCGATATAGAAAATCCAGTTTCAGATGACAATCTATTGTTCTGATATATTTGCAATATTTGTCTTTAGATTCGAGACGCTTCTAGCGTACATAAAAGCACTCAAAATAATCACAACTAGAATTCCGGGTGCAACAAAATTCTGGTAATTGATATTCAACCCAACATTTGATGTCGTAATTAAGCTAGGACTCTCACCTTGTTCCTGATTCTGTTGTTGAGTCATAGGTCCAACGTTAGGTTCTATCATCCCTAATGAGTTTCCTCGTTGTTCAGCAAACCAAATATTTCCGTCTGAATCAGAAGTAAGCCATTGAACAAATGGTGCAGGTGTTTCAAGCGTTACTTCTTTGATCTTTGATTTTTGAGTGTCTATCACTGCAATCTTGTTTATTGTATGTTCAGCGACCCATAAATTGCCATATTTATCATATGCCATTCCGAATGGCAATCCTGATTCATTGATTATTGGTAAGTCAGTAAATGTTTTTGTTAATGGATTAAAAGAAGTTATTCTGTGACCATCATGTTGTGAAATATATATTTCTCCACTAGATTTATCAATCAACAACGCAGTAGGGCTTAATAATGATTTGTTACCACTTGGTGAATACTCAGTCATAGAATAGTTATTAGCAGGATCAATTTTCACTAGTTTTCCTGCTTCATCAGTTAGCCATACTAAATTATTGACAGGGTCGAAAACAATAGCAAATGGACGTGCCTTTTTATCGTTGATAGGTAATTTCTGAGTTATGTTACCTACTTTCGGATCAAAGATCATAACCTCTCCTGATCCGGGTGAAGTTATCCAAAGTTTGTCGTTTGAATCTATTGTAATTCCTGATGGAGTCACATATGTGGGAAAGGTAAATTGCTTGTTAACATTTGTAGAAGGATCATAGCTGCCTATAGTTTTTGTAAGAGGATCTACATACCACAAACTATTATTCGAATCCATTGCCATCAAGGTCACGATACTTGTGCCATTAATTTTGTGTTCAATATAATCTCCCCTGTTAATGTCAAATGCAAAAATGCGGCCGCTTCCAATAATGGTATCACCAAACCAGATGTAATTTCTAAAGTTGTCATAAATGGGATATAATGGTTGAATAGTAGTATTGGATATTGGATATTCAGTAACATTGAATATTAACTCATCAAAATTAGGTTTTACCAGCAGGTCATCAAATGATGCTACAATACCAGACATATTTTGTTTTATTGGAATACCCTGGACTTCCATATCCCATAGTCCGGGTATACCAAACGAAGCATTAGCTGAGAACACTCCAGTTGATTGCTTTTCTAGATCTATAGTGATAGGACCGATTGATTCTTCAATTTGTCGGTATTTTATTTCGGCTGATTGTACTTCAATGGGTTTTCCATTAACATCCAGGAATGACACTTTAAAATTATTATTACCAACGTAGAATGGAGTTATTGACAAACCAATTTTGGTATCATTATCAACGAATCGAGTTGACTCATAGTGTTCGATCTCTGTTGACCCAGCAGTACTTGCTTGAGACAGATTCTGCATTTCACTCTCGGGAACTCCAGTATTTACCAATAGACCGACACTAAGCAGAAGTGCGATTCCAAGAATCGATTCAATCACTAGAACCCTTCTAAAGTTAACTATGGTGGATTCTGCTTTTCTTTCACTATCTGTTTCTCCGCTTGGTAATTTGTAATTGCTAGGCCTGATACCAACAACTTGAGCTGGTTTCAATAAATTAACTACCCGGTTGAAAATAAATACACTGCTATACCCTCCCAAAATAACCATTAATCCTGCTAGTGAAAGCTTTGCGATCAAAAAGGTACCATATAGTGAACCAATAACCAAACTCAAATTATCTTCAAGTATGTACAATAGGAATGGACCAGTAATAACTAATATGCCCAATAATGTTACCGCTATAGTGGAATACCTAGGAATCCATACTGACAGTGTCGCTAACTTGTAATACAAGTTCATTTTTGACGCTTTTACTATAGGAATCAGAACAAACGCAAGATAGAAGGTGCCACCGATCCATATTGAGGCAGTCAAATTATGTACAAAATCGATTATTAATGGTGTTAGTTGTTTACCTGAAGCTGCATGCCCAATCAGACTGGTTGTAGACAGTAATATTATACCTATTGTTAGAATACCTAAGCTTTCCAATCTAGAGAACGTGTGAGATTCCTTTTTCCTAAATTGTCTGTATTCATACAAAGATAGGCCCAAAATTATGAATGATATTAATGATCTTTCTAACAGTACGGTCCCAAACCTAGTTCCAAGTACATCAATTACACTTCCGTTAATTGCAATTCCCTGAAAATACAAAATAGCAAAGTTCGAAGAAACTAATATTACTGAGGCAATTACATAGTAAATTGCTAAATTTTTATTTGCTATAAGTCTAATTTGAGATGTTGGTTCAGTGAGAAAAGAGATTTTCGATAATGGTCTCCACATCCAAAGGCTCCCAAATGCTGCTCCGACAATCATTACCTGGGCTACAAGAGTAGGAAATCTAGCTATTGCTTCTGGTAAGTAGAGTGTAGAGGATGGGCCTGCACTAGATACGTTTGTGGGTAGTACCGCTTGTCCGATAGCAAATACAAAAGCATTTTCCGTAACATGACCGTCGATTTGAGACAATACATTTGTTGACACAGTATAGGTACCGTCTTTCAATAGTGGAACAGAAACTGTCAATTTAGATTCATCGTCTTGCAAGTAACGGACATCTCCTCTGTCTACCTGTTTTCCATTGGAATCCAATACCTTCAGACTACTGTACCGCAAGTCAACAGGTTCGCTAAAGAAAACATCTATTTGTTGTGGAGATGTAGCAATGGATCCCGATTGCGAGGGACTGCTATCGATAACAAAAGCATGTCCAAAAGACGTGTGGATAGCTCCGAAACCAAGGAGGATAGTCATGCATAATACCAAGATTAAAGCCAAATTTTTATGAAAACATGAAGAAATTGAATAGAAGGGAAAATTAAGAATCAATATATCTCCATGTGAATAATGATGATTTGAATATTTTATTATTCCTTTTTTTCTAGTACAATAATCGAAAATAGAGGATAAAGGATATAACATGTATGAGGATGTAATTTAGTCTATGGAATTAAGAGGAATTAGTATATTTGTAGTTGGTTCTTTTCTGTTATCCTTTGCAGTTTTTATAAATTATCCTGAAACTTCGTTTGCACATACTAGTAAGACTTTCGGGAATACAACCATTGAGGCTGGCTGGTTGTCAGAACCGCCTCTGGCCTCTGATATGAACAGTATTGTTGTACAAGTTAGTAAGGGAACTAGCGGGGCGCAAACGCCTGTTGTTAATGCGTTAGCTAATCTAACATTATCTGCCAAATATGGTACGATAACAAAACAATTAGATTTTCAGCCATCTCCAACGACGGATGGTGGATATGAAGCTAAAATACTCCCTACAAGGGTAGGGCCATATAATTTGATACTTCAAGGTGATGTAAAGGGACAAAAAGTTGACAGCGAATTTAAGATCGAAGATGTAGAATCAAAATCTATTTTTTCCTTCCCTGACAGTTCTATTGACTCCACCAGTACTAATAACATAAATCAGCAGGTTCAAGACGGAATTAGTAGGTTGTCAAATGACATTCAAAAAAGTAGAGATGATCTCAATATGTCACGAAATGAAATGGCCGATATTCAACAATCTCTTGTAGGATTGCAAAAGGACTCAGATATTTTGTATTTGATATTATTGACTACTCTTGGAATAAGTATTGCCGGAATTGTAATGGCAGCATATCTGTTTACTTTACTCCGATTTAAAAAGGGAATGGTAGGTGGCCCCCATCAATAAATTTCCTAATTTGTAGATATCGAATTTTTTGAAATTTAATTTAGTAATATCCCGAATTCAGTAACATTCAGTATTCAATCAATGCAATACTAGTGTATGATTTTGTTTTCAAACTTAATGTCGATGATTTGCAAAAATCCCAAACGGAGAAATTTTTTTCATAAACTTAGGAAACTATCATTAAAAAAAATCTTTTAGAGTACTCGCTTTATAACAATGACTCTAGTACATTGTGATCTTCTTATGCCTTGTTGCAATCCTCTTTGGTATCCAAACAATGTCGAGAATGATCAACATCATCGCCAACAATAGGTATCAATAGTATTCGTTTAAGATTCATGGTAAAATTGATGCAAGGAAAATTGTAGATATCGTAAGCAAGCGATGATTGATCATTATTATTGTACTCCCAATCAGTGGGTAACAAGTTGCTGACTGATTGAAATGGAATGAATTAAAAATAAGGCCGTACATTCTTCTAACACATAATGTTTATGTCGGTACAAAAGCTTTTTCTATTAGCATTTTTCCTTTTTTTATGTTTGAATACATACAAGGGATCACAATTTGCATCAGGACATTTTTTTGGAACAACTAAGAATATAGGTGACTACCAAATAATATTTGCACCATACCCATCGCTTCCATTTGCTGGTGACAACTCAACTTTACTAAATTTTAGTATTCTAGATAAGGAAAATCAAAATGTAAATAACATCACTGCGTCACTTATCATAAAAAATAGGGTAAATGGTTCCATGATTCAAAACATTCCATTTAAGTTTTATGAATTTAGTGATATTACATTTCCGTATACTTTTAAAGATATTGGGGATTATCAAGTTACTTTACTTGTCAGAATTAATGGCGATGCTACATATTCTCAAACACCCCTTTCCGCAGATTTTGATATATCAGCTGCAAATCCAAATCAAGTAATACCCACTCATGAACTAATAGCATATTACTTAGTACCATCATTAGCCGTTATAGCTGTAATTGTAGTATTCTTGAAACGCAAAAATAAAATATAATCTCATATTTGGAAGATCTATAAAATCTTATCAACATGCTATAATCATATTTTTATCATTAGTACGAGAATTTTGGCATAATTCTTATGTTAATGAACATAGCCTCACACCAAACGAAGATACTTCATTTCTTTCTTTAATGGAATCTCAGTCTTGAATAACTTGAATGGTGGATTAACAAGGATACTAACCTCTTGAAACTTTGAAATGAACCAATTCAATGTGATTTTACAATATCCTTATTGAATCCTTTGGATAAATTACTTCCTCTATTTTCCTTGAGATATTCCAATATTGCATTTCTTTTTGAAGCCAATTCATCATCGTCTGGAACGGATTTGTAGTAAGATTAGACGAACACAATGGCTAATAGTACAACGATAATAACGGCTGCAATTACAACTTTCTTGTACATCATGTCGATTTTCATAGTTTAACAAGCTTGATGAAATTATAGTTTATAGTACATTTTTGAAATACTTGATTAGAAAATGAAAAGCGATGCTTGTGATAGAATGAAATCTAATTCTGCGACATATTCTATTGCGTTAATCTTGAATTTCATTATTCTTTAGTTCTAAATTTATATTTGGTGACTAAAGACTTCATACCGATGACCTCTATTGAGGCCGTAGCTTGGTGATAAGCATATTATGAAAATTCGAGAATTAAAAGACTTGAACGTTAATTTAAAGATGATTGTGGTTCTGCTATCATTAGCTTTAGTGTTATCAAGCGTGTCTTTGTTGAGTTCTCAGTCGATTTATTCTCAAACATCAGAAGATGCAAAGAGTCTCAATTGTAAGGACAACAACGACCAATCCCAATATGTTAGTAATGTTTCGTTAGAGAATGATTCAGATGGAGTAGGGCCTGTTACTGACGACCTTCCAGGATTCCATTACGTTAAAAAATTTGATAGTAACGGCACATTGATTTCTGCATGGGGTACTAAAGGGACAGGACCAGGACAGTTTTTACATGCACATGGAATTACGATTGATCAGAATGGAAATGTTTACGTAAGTGATGCTGAAAAATGTAACATTCAGAAATTTGATAGTGAAGGTAATCTCATTAGTATGTGGGGCAGTAAAGGAGAAGGTCCGGGAAAATTCTTGCAACCTGAGAGCATGGCTATAGATTCAAACGGCAACATATTTGTTGCTGATTACGCTAACCAGCAGATTCAGAAATTTGATAGTGAAGGTAATTTCATTACGATGTGGGGTAGCAAAGGAAGAGGAGATAGTCAATTCATTAAACCTTGGGGAGTTGCCGTTGATTCAAATGATAATGTGTATACAAGTGATCAGGATAATCCTGAAGTTCAAAAATTTAGCAATGATGGGAAGTTTTTGACTAAATGGAATTCGTATTCTCCTGGAATGTTATTCGTTCATTTACATGATATCACTGTAGATTCAAATGATTCAGTTTATGTTACTGATGGTAGAAACAATTCTTATGTTGCAAAATTTGATAATCAGGGTAATCTTACCACCAAATGGGGAGGATTTGGATATGGGAACGGTCACTTTCATGAAAATCATGGCGTGGTGACCGATAAAGAAGGAAATGTATATGTTGTAGATACTAGGAATGTACGTATTCAGAAATTCAACAGTGAAGGCGATTTTGTTTCAAAGTGGGGATCACTTGGATGTCGAGACGATCAATTCCTTATTCCCCACGATATTGCAATAGACTCTTCTGGAAATATCTATGTCTCAGATAGCGGAAATGTTCATTTTAGAGCAAACAAGACATGCGAATCTTATGAAAATCAATAGTAATACAGGTGTCCAACATCTGCGGTCAATATAATCCAGAATGAAATCTAATACATGGTGCGAAATAATACGGGTTACATTGGAATAATAATTTGGAACGAATAGTATTATTTATTCCATATATCTTAATTGTCATCTGCACATTATCCACTGTGCAATTAATATCCGCAGATTTGTTAAATAACTCCTTACAACAGCGAATTGGAGACTATGATGTCAGCATTAATGCCGTACCCAAAGACCCAATTTCTGAACAGGAAACTCGCATCAATATTATGATTACTACAGTTAGTAACAATCCAATAACAGATACACCCATTGTTATTAGAATATCAGATGAAAAAAATGAATTAGTAAGGACACAACCGATATTATTGTCAAGCGGACATTTCTCGTATAACTATAGTTTTAACAACTCAGGCATATTTCTCCTAAGTATTGACATTCTAGATAATCCTACACTGGGAGATTCTAATGACTCAAATAAATAAGTGAGCTTTGATTTCCCAATTCGTGTTTCGGAACCGTATTCAGCCGAAATAGCTAACCTAAGGTTTCCTATCATCATCACGGCCGCTGCAACTGGTTCAGTCATATCATTTGTATTACTAAAGAAATTCAAAAAGAGTAAGAAAGTGACTTAAAATACTTAATTTCGAGAGGAATGTAATAGCCAGTTGCACGCAGACAAGCAACTATTCAAACTCATATTCGTCGAGTTCAGAACAATTTCCAGCATAGATATTAAAGATATTTTCTACATCATCTAATGTCGTTTGATTTATGCTTTTTTCTGAAACTTGATTGCCGATATCTAGCACAGAAAGTGCATCGAATAATTTTTTGAAATCATTACATGAAATTGTGAAATGCTGAACCACATCTTCAGACATTATTCCAGAACGATTAGCAGATGAAATAGATGAAGCATTGGTACCTGTACTGACGGAAGTAATGAGGTCATCATCATTTCCTTGCCCGTGAATGTATGGATTCTGAAAATTCAAATCAGCGTACAGATTTAATAGAGCTGACACCTGTGCTACCAGGATTGAAGAAAATATAATAACTATCTCTTGATTTAGATTTACCTTATATTTCATACTCAATTGGTTATTCCTATGTGGAATATTAAGATTAATTAAATTTTGTATATCTAATCTTTAATAAATTAGAATTTCTAACTATAGACATTAATCCTATGATGTCTTAACTTTAGTATTGAGAGTCATGAATATCATTTTGCTTAACTTTGTGGCTATCTTCGCTACCATGCTAGCAGGAGTCGTTTCTGCAGATTCGCATAATGTATATTGCTACGATTCAGAGAAAGGAGGCACATTTTGCTTTGGAGACCGCCACGCATGTGAAGCAGAACAGAAAAACGATTTAATGGCAGACAGTTGGTGTTTCGAGCAGGAACAAAGTAGTTAATTATTCATGGTCAATCCATTAAAATAAAATATTACCGTCTCTGTTGTACTAGATTAAGTAACGCAAGCACCAATCATACACTGGCCGGTGGGAATAAAATTATACTACGGTTCAAAACCCGCCGGCTTTGGTTATAAGCTCTAATTATGATAAATCAGCTGATTTGATGATAAATCATAAACATTGTTTATTAGATCTTATATTCACTGGTGACGTAATTAATAGTGTTAGTGTTGGTGGAATCAAAACAAATTACTGTTTCTGATGTCGGTGTACAGATGTACGGTAGTACAGTGGCCTTGCGACAATTATTACGATCCGAAGGGAATGAGGCCCATGTAGTTAGAATCTCGCCCAAAGGCTATACCTTAGTGAATGGGGTGGATTATTGTTATGTTGGATTAAAATCCAAAGATGGAACTGACTATTCGGTGCAAGCATATGGAAAAGAGGCTATAGAACTTTACGAACAGGCCGTTAAATTACGTTACTGACAAGTCAATAATTTCTGGCATGGCAGATTCCGTAATAATGTATGAAATTGTCATTGCAACCTTTCTCATATTTGCAAGTATCCTATTCACAGTCAGGTATATGTATCGAACCCAAAGAGCGGCTAAAGAATTCTCAAATTCCAAACCAAAGATCGACTGGATGAAACGCTCCACCAATCCTACCGGTTTTTAAATTTTGGTGGTCCTCCCTTTAACGCACACTTTATATTATATCCTCACTAGTCGAATCGATTGTATTGACAGTAGATCAAATATTACAACAAGAAATTAAAGATGCAGAAGTTTATCTTAATCGTGAACAAGAAGAATCTGTTTACAAACGAGACCTCATAAAATGCAATGTTTACAGTGTGGTGAAGTAGTAACTATCTATCATCCATCGAGCCTTTCATGAAGAAATTAAAAGAACATATTGAAAAAGAGAAGGATATTGATATCAAACAAGAATTAAAGAAAGGAAATATTGTTACCATAATAGAATATTCATTGCGGGATTATTAGAAATTTGGCCCCTGCCTCAATAGAGCAATCAAAAATAGTTCCATATTTTTTAATTTCTATCTTTTGGCTAGGGTTGCAATGTATATAATTAACAAATTATAAAAAAGTTAGAAATTACTAATCCTAGATTTGATGGAATTCGGCAATTAGCAATTAGTCATGGATTAGGAGGGAGAGGAGATATATTTGGGGGTAGAATGACATCGTTATTTGATTCGGAAGTAAAAAAGAACCAAACAAAAAATATGACAATTACAAATAGGGCTATTATCATCGCCATGAATAATTTTCTACGAAAGAATCCCCGTCGAATATTAGTATTGTCAACATTCTCATGGTTCATATTTGAATATAGGTAAAAAGACTATTAACAGTTTAAGGTCAATCATAAGAAAGTTAAAGCCTAATGTGAGATGAATTGATACCCTCGTTGTGGTAAGAGGTTAACTACTTTTGACATTGTTTATTTTCAAGGATAGTATTGTATTCAATCCGCTATGGATCACAACAAGTTAAGTAAAATGAATATTCCGTTATTAATAGCCGTGATATTGATATTGATATTGATAGCAGTTCCAACGCTAGCCAATGTATTTGCTTTATCAGATGATAATTGCCATTCTATAATGTATGGCGATCTGATGAAAGAACAGTATACAAACAAGACTCTATTACTGACAGAGAACTATTGTAATTAAAATGAATCTTTTTATTTTAGGGTTTTGTGCTAGTATGTTGGTTGGGTATCTCTGATATATCTTCGATGGTAATAAAATAAAAATGAGAAAATTAGGAGATAAGATCAGATTAGGAATAATGTGCGGCTTTTTGGCTCTGGTTGCTTATGTTTGGATTGAAGCCATTGTATTAATACAAATGGCTTATAGCGGATAGGTGGTAAAATAAAATGATAGTCAAGTTTTTGTCTTTCTTAAATTCGTTTTTTTCTGAGGTTCTGTATTGAGTATCGACTAAGTCCTAATTCATTTTCAAAACAGAAAAAATATATTTTAGTATTTAGTTTGAATACTTTCCGCAATCTGAATCATCCTAGTTATCTAATTATAGAAATGTTGTATTTTGATTGAATCTGTTGCAGCTTGCATATTTAAAGTCCACTCTAGGAGATACCTTGCATGGTGTAGATATTTATAATGTGTAAAGATTAACTTGACTAGAACATCATGGTAAAACTAACATATGTATTAACCATAATTTTTTTGTTGAATTCTGCAACATTAACAAGTTTTTCAATAGTTTGGGGCGTAGACATTAAGGGAACTGTGGCAAATGACAACATCATGGGAACTGCCACGGATGATGATATGAGAGGATTTAGAGGCAATGATATTTTGAATGGACTATCAGGCAGTGATGAAATTCAAGGGGAGAGCGGTAATGATATTTTGAATGGATCTGATGGCAATGATTACCTTTCTGGTGGAGATGGAACGGACGTTCTTGATGGAGGCGTAGGTAGCGATGAGCTCCACGGAGGAGATGGTCCCGATAGACTAGTTGGTGGAATCGACAGTGATATTTTGTATGGCGCATCCAATAATGACATTCTTGATGGTGGCCCCGGCGATGATCGACTTTATGGAGGTCAAGGAAATGATACTCTAAGTGGTGGACAAGGAGGCGACTACTTTAGATGTGGCTCTGGAGAAGACAGAATATCTAATTTTAATATTGCAGATGGTGATCATGAGTTTGGAGATTGCGAAATCAAATGATTCAGAAACTTCATTAAAGTTCATGAAATTAACCCTAAATCACCAATAGTTGATTAAAATTTAACTTAAAACTGCTAAAAAATAGCAGGAAGGGTTTTTTAGTATTGCTTAATAATAATAATTCCTCTTTCCTCAACGCTTATAAACATCAATACATCATTCAGCTATTTCTACTATAGTCCCAAGTAGAGTAATATTTTGGTTTGATTTCCAATATTACTGAATTTCCATTTCTTACATTTTCAAGTAATACTTTTGCCATAGGATGATCAATACTACCAAGATATTTCAACATTATTCTTTCTGCTATTGGAAGATTGGTATCGGGGTTGTTCAATATTTTAACATCCCCTTTACCCCTTATGCCTTTATATGGAGGATTTCCCTCATCTATACAAAAATAAATTTTATCGATCCTTTTCAAGTTATTGGTCTTTTTAGATTGTTTTCCAGTTTCTACAAAAATTACATCTTTAGAATCATCATAAAGATACCACGTAGGATGTACGTTCGGATACTGATCCGAATCAATGGTTCCAAGATGGAGATTTAACTTGCTATTGGACAGAAATTTTACTATTTCATTCTCTGAGAGTTGAACACCAAATCCTGGACTTCCGTGTAATAGTTTCATTCATAAAGATAGAGACTAAATTAAATATAAATCTACTGAGATAGAGACTAAATTAAATATAAATCTACTCAGGCTGATATTGTTAAAAAAATAGAATAAAAATGTGGAGTTCTTTTTTACCGCTATGAAGGTGTAGTTGCTTATTCTATGAAGATTATAGGTATAGACCTGAGTTTATACCGAGTAACGATTAATTCCGCCCATCATTTTCTATTCAATTTATTAAAAATAAAAGTGCCAATTAACACCGCTGCAGATAATGCAAATCCAAGATAAGCGAAATTCCTTTCATAAGGAAAGATAAATGTTGATCCAATAAAAATAGATGATGATATAATACTCATAGGAAGAACATTTGATACGTTTCTAGTTTTATTTTCTAATTTCTGTTCAGTTAAATATTGCTTTATCATGGGCGCCAATTCGCTTGATACCTCTATACCCTTTGCAAATCTATTAACATATCTCTTAAATTCTTCTACGTATGCTTCTTTAATTAATCCTTCTTCTTCGAGTAAACTTACTAAAACCCGAACAAATTGAAACTTTACCTCGTGATAATGGTAAATACCTTCGAGAATTGAGGCCATTCTCATATATAGAGCAAGATTCTTGGGCAATCTGAACGGGAATCTACTCAACGTTTTATTTGCCAAGTCTTGAAGTGCCTTTACTTCCATCCTATCCACCTTTTTACCATGCAATGATTGTATACTCAATTCGAGTCCCTTTTCGACCAACCTTCTATCAACAGAAGTCTCAAGTGTTCCCAGTTCTATTAACACATCAGTAGTTCTTACTGGATCTTTATCTACAAGTCCCAGGTATAGTCTTACCAATTTTCTTCTAGTTTCATCATCAAGTCTTCCAACCATCCCAAAATCATAAAGTATTATTGTCCCATCGCCACTTACAGAAATGTTACCTGGATGAGGATCGGCATGAAAAATACTGTGACGGAGCAACATTTTAAAAAACAGTCGATGTATACGATAGACTAGTTTTGCCCTATCGATGTTATTTTGATTTAAACCCCTTATGTCGGTAACTTTAGTTCCAGGTAAATATTCCATTGTAATTACATGGCGTGAAGTCCTATCAAGATAAACTTTAGGAATAATGACCGATTTATCTTCTTTCAAATTATTCTTTATCTGTATCAAATTTCTTGCTTCTATTGTGTAATCCATTTCTTCATGTACTGTTTCAATGAATTGAGAAAGCATTCCTTCTGCTGAAAACCTGAGATTTTCGTCAATGAAACGAGTGGCGAAGGGTAACAGTTTCCTTAAAATATAGATATTTTGTCCAATTGTTTCTTCAATATTTGGCCTACTTATCTTAACTACTACATCTTTCTCTTTGTGTTTTGCTCTATATACTTGACCTAAACTTGCTCCAGAGATTGCTGAAGGGTCAAAATACTCGAAAATATCTTCTAACGGGCCTAGCTCCTTTTCAAGAGTTGGTCTAACGTCTGAAAATGGTTCGGGTAAAACGTCATCTTGAAGCTTCTCTAGGACATCTAAATAAGGTTGAGGCAAAAGATCTGCTCTAGATGATAACCATTGACCAAGTTTAATGTATGAAGGGCCAAGTGTGACGAAGGTTTTTAGGGCTCTTTCTGCATGCTTTCTGAATTTTTTCTCATTTACATTTTTGCCTTCTTTTTTCACCCATTCTCTCCTGTCCTTCCTAAGATACACTATGACAGGAATTAGTTTTAGTATCGTCTTGATTATTAGCCAAATAGATGGTTTCTTAAATACAAATGTAGGTTCTTTTCTATCGGATTCTATAGCAGAGTCTAATATTTCTTTGCTATCTTCCATCAACAGTATTTTTCACCTTTTTCATATCGGAAATGCATATAGTAATCTCAAAAGGTTGGGAGGACAATAGTATTAATGGGGATAGTTTAACGTTCAACTTGTGTCATTTTTCCCTGCCAACGAGGTAATCAGAAAGAGCAGATAACATCATAATACCTGGAAAATATTTTGAAGCATCAACCAAAATATGTCCAAAAGGATCATTTCTGGGATCTATTTTATCATAATGAACACTATAGTAATTATCATATTCACGTATATGCAAGTTGCCATGTCTGTATTGTTTTATTGATCCTTTTTTCTCTCCAAGAATAGTTGGTTCGTATTCCATAAGGGGCCTTACTGTTTTAGGTACAATGATATTTCCATCGTTGTCAATAAAACACATACCAAGCTAACAATAACTTGAGATATAAAAATTACCTTCAATTTTTCCGAATTAATACAATTAATAAATTGCTTTACAAAGGAGTTTATTTCTTAACGTGCAATCAAGTTAACTTGGGCCATATTATAGCAAGGGCTAATAGGATCTTATCTCACCTTTAATTTGTGACAAAATACAGTAAGGCCAGACGGATATCTATTCAAGCGTTTCTAATCGCTTTAACAATGCTAATCATCACTATTTCTTCTGATTTGAGTACATGGAGCTTCGGACAGGTAGATGTTCACGTAAACGAACCGCCTATGATCACCGTCAGATCACCGATAGAAGGGGTATTTAACCAAACTGTTATCATAAATGCATCGATTTCAGATCCAGATGGTAATGTAACTTCCGTTATTTGGAATCAGGAGGACGAATCTGGCCCTGTCAATATGAATATTTCACAGGATAAACAATCGATGGCATTTATTCCTACACAGAACGTTACCTATGTTTTTAGTGTAGAGGCAATTGATGATAATGGATCAGCGACTTTGGAATCAGTTCAAGTAAATATTGTCCCCTGACAAACTAATTGATTTTTCATATAGAATGCTTACTCTCCAAATCCTAAGCGTAGAATCCCTTTTTTAGGTAATTTACTAAAAGTAGTTCATACTCATTTACTTTATAAACTGATTCTGAATAAAACTTTATCAGACAGAAACCAATAAAGGTAATACTGTAAATATTATATATGAATCTTAATGAATAAATCCAAGATAACATCATATTTCGACAAAATTATGCATGTTTGCAAGCCTTCGAATATCGACATTGAAGACACGTTACTAATGAAGAGTATTTTGGTTCCTCTCTTGATCATTGCTATTGTAACTTTGTCGGGGACGATCTACTCTAATTCAGCCGAAGCAGTACAAGTGGATCGGTACTGGAGCGTATTGGAAGCATATGATCAATCACCTCCTAATACATATGCTCATGGATTCATTGGTGTAAAATTTAGAGAAGATTTCAAACAACTTGTTTACAATGTTAATGTGAATAATATTGACAACATCACCGGTATATACCTATACAGCCGCGGTAATGATAACGAAGACCCAAGAATTATTTTCGATTTATTGCATGAAGCAAAAGAAGTTAGGGTAAAAGACAAATTCGAGGAGGCAAGCGTGTTGCTAAATAAAAAACACGAAGTTGAAGGTACAGTCGCGGTAGGTGGTATCACGTCTGATGATCTTCAGGGAGAACTAAAGGGCAAATCTCTAAGAGATCTTCACAGACTGATGCTTGATGGAGGAACGTTCGTAACGATTATTACAAAGGAATTTCCAAAGGGCGAGATTGGAGGGGGTGAATTTGTACCAATTGATAGGTTCTTTCCAGATATGTCAGACTTCGAATGGAACAGTTGAGATTGATGGACAAAAGCAGAAATTGATAAATGCTTTGCAGTAAATATTTTATAGGTTTCTAGTTATTAGTCACATGTGGTTTCATAGAGTTTTTGCGAAGCAATATGCATTGGATTATACCACATTATTGGCATTATTGATCATCATGGTGGCCTCCGCATATAATTCCCTTGCCTCCTTACCATATGCTTGTACTAGGTAGTTTGTTCCTTTATTGGATTCTAATCCAACACAACAGTAATCTATTCCGTTACTCAGTGCATATCCTTTAGGAGAAATTTTTACTATATCTTTATCTTTAGATAGCATTAGTTGTCTAAGCGCCTCAGTACTGCTAATATACGTCAAATCTGTAGACTCCATTCTTCAAACCAACTTTTTGGTGAAAATTATGGAGAGTAGTTTAGAGTATTAAAATTTGCTTACAACTCGATTACTTATTGTCTGATCAGTATCTTCAATGCGCAGAAAACAAGACATCGAAGTATTAAGAAAAACATAAAGTTTCAGATATTAGAGCAGAATTAGATAAGACCATCTAGTAAATCATCATAACTAATTTGATCTTTATCTAATGAATAATCTATGGGGGGGCCTATTCTTGATTATTATACTAGAATAGTAGCAAAATCCCGAATTATTATACATAACATTTTTCCCTTAAATCTTAAGTATTATGACTCCTAGAAAATCGTTATGTCGAGACTCGGAAGAAACGAAAAAGTGGTTACCTTAGGCGTGTTTGCTTTAGGATTAGCCGCTATGTTAGGGATACTAATTGCACCGTCACCAGCCTTTGCGCAAGAGCCTGCATTTACACCTGCCGCACAATTATCGCATACTGAATCAATCAAACCAAATGTTACTAAGCCAGTATATGTTCCTATGAACTCAAACGATTACACCAATGGGGGTATTACACACAGTACCACTAGAAGCCCAGATGATGTGATTGTCAATCAAGATGGATCTTACCTAATAGTTGCAGCAGGTCAGGTGGGAAAGACTTCAGGTAGTACAACTTGTAATGTTGATTTGTGGCTTAGCCAAAATGGTGAATATGTAGCAAATAGTAACACTCGCGGTTCAGTCAATACAGTTAATGATACCATTGTCCTCGTATCACAAGCAATTATGCCATTGAAGGCGACTGATATCATAAATACAGTGATGTCAGTATCTGCTACCAATCAAGGTTGCGGTCTCATTAATACTGCACCATCTACTGAGCCCAATATCCCTGCCATCATATTCTCCATAGTAAGGATAGGTCCTTGATAAATCGTTCCGTTTAGCATAGGATCAGTAGCAGGAAATACACATAGATACACTTAAACCCTTACATTTTTTTTGACAATCTGTTTTACAATATTTTCTTGCTTAGTAAGGTTATGAAATTATATGGCAGTCAATTTCATTTGTTGATCTTTACATACTTGATAAAATATCCAATCCAATATTCTTTTGTAATGTAACGCATTTATATTACTATAGTGATCTTCCGTACAATGAATTCAATTGCAGTATTTGTCCTAGTGTCCTTGACACTGGTTGCTGCAACTATTGTATTTGCAATTCCAAATGCCGTCCAAGCAAGAATTAGTTATTGCGCATCTGGTCCTGACATATTTCAGTGCTTCATAAGACAAAATGATTGTGAGGCTTTCGTAGAGGCTCATCCTGAGACAACATGCGTTAAGAGTAAAACTTAGGGAGAATTCCGTCTACAGAACGCTAAAATGTATCATGGATAACCAAATATTAAATAATTTGATCACTAGTGATAACCAAGTTTATACAAGGCAAATAGACAAATTTCTTCACAAATTAGTTTTAATTCAAACTTGGGTAATTCAATAATTCCATAAGAAGATTTTTATAGAATATTATCTATTTTTTTGCTATGAGTGATACAAAGGGTAAGGTTCCAAATATAGTTGCGATTGAGGTTATAAAGAAGAATGGAGTTGATGTTGAAAAATTAAAAGAATTAATAACCAAAGGTGTTGGTGCTGAATTTACTACATATTATTATTATACAATTTTAAGGATGCACTGCACTGGACTTGATGGCGAGGGTATAAAGGAAATAGTCGAAGAAGCAAGGATCGAAGACAGAAATCACTTTGAAGCCATGGTACCAAGGCTGTATGAACTTGGAGGCTCTCTACCAAGAGATATTAGAAAATTTGCTGATCAGGCAGGATGTCCTGACGCCTATCTTCCAGAAAATTGGGAAAATCTAACCTCCATAATAGAGGTATTGCTCGGCGCAGAACAATGTGCAATACGTTCATGGGGCGAAGTATGTGATTTGACCGCCGGAAAAGATCCCCGTACTTATGATATTGCTCAGAGAATTATGCAAGAAGAAGTAGAACACGAAGCATGGTTTATTGAGTTGCTCTCCAAGAGACCTTCTGGACACTTTAGAAGGAGATATGTTGGGCAATCGCCTCATGTTGGGCAACAAGGCGGACTCATTCATCTATAAATTTCTACCTTTTTCTTTTTTGTTCCTCAAGCAAAGGAAATTAATTTCGATCTAGATTTAGAAATCAATCGTAATAATATTAAAACAATAGTACTAATTTATTGCGTTGTCTGGGTCCTTTAATCTAGAAGAAAGAATATTATCAAGATATAATGCAAACCTATTGATCTCCAAAGGTTTTTTCTGTGGATATCCTAGATTGGTAACAATACATTGATGTTATTATTCATAATACATTATCGATGTTTATGCGTACCTCTTGATAGCGTTTGGTGAATTATCTGTTCATCTAAAAGCCTTTCAATTTTTTTGGATTTAGTAACAAGTCTAGTATTAATATAGAGACAAGAGCATGTTATTATGAAGCCTGACTGATTTGAAATATGCTACCAAGTCCAATTGATACGACATATAGGTTACCATCGGGACCCATTTCTAAGTCAGTAATACCTCCAAATCCTTCACCAAACACAATACTACTTACTCCTGGAGAAGATGGTTTTTCTATAACTCTCGATGAGAGTGCTTGTGGAAGAATTAGGTCCTTTCGATCTGGGGTGAGATCAAAATGGTATATTCTGCCATTATGAACATCTCCTACAAACATATCGTTCTCATATGTAGTTCCAAGTTCAGTTGATTCCAAAAATTTTACTGCAGTTGGTCCAGCTGTATTTTCCCAAACTAGTTCAGGATCGCTATACTGTCCCCTTCCATCAAAGTCCAGTAAATCAGATTCTGAAAAGGAATCTTCCAATGCTGCCAAACCCTGTACTTGTTGCCATCCACTATTGAACCCAGGCAGGACCAAATTTATTTCGTCTCCGTTTCCAGGCCCGTTTTCCGTATCCCACAAATTACCAGATAAAGGATCAAAGTCCATGCCAAAACTATTTCTTATTCCATACGCGTAGTATATTCTCAAAGGAATTGAATCCCCAAGAATGCCATCGGTGGGTTGTCCGTCTTGCGTTATCCTCAAAATACCAGCTCTACCGTCTGGATCAACACCATCTTCGTAATTCTGTGCCTTAGTCTCCGTGGCTGATCCCTTAAATGAACCATCAACATCGCCAATTGCCACATAGAGATTATTGTCCGGGCCAATCATTATGTCACCCCCATTATGTCGAGGTCCTGGACTGGCAGGCAAATCCATCAAAAGTAACGGATTAGTTAGCACGTCACCTGATAGTTCATATCTGTAAACTCTATTCCCAATTGGTTGTTTTCCAGCCTTATCATCACCATCATTGCCATCAATTTCAGTGTAGTAAATGAATACATATGTCGTTGAGCTATCTTTTGAAACAGCTATTCCGCACATGCATCTTTCAACGGAATTAGCAACATTAACATCAAGGACAGGTTTTGCGAGAACTTTACCATTGACTATCCTTTTTACCATACCAGTATCTTTTTCAAGTACCAAAATATCTCCTGGTCCAACGAAGGCCATAGTTGTAGGAGTACTTAACCCATCTGCAATCGTAGCAATTTTCAGGTTTGAATCAAAAAGCTTCGGTTTCCCTTCTTCTTCGAACTCAGTATCTGCAAATTCTTCTTGAGATTTAACCGAAAAATAAGGCATAATAGAAGCAAAGATCAAAATTGAAATAATCGCAAATGCTATTAGGACACTGACCAAGGCTTGGAACGATAATTCACCTGGGATCTAATATACATATCGAAGAATGATTTCTGAGATAATTATCAAAAGTTACAAGCTTGCAGAGAGTAACCTAGGTTCATGAAAAAAGACACTAAATTTAGGCTAAATTATCAATAATCACAAAAATGATCAATGTTTTCATAGACAACAACCTGAGATCCTAGTTTTCACGAGGCAAATTTTAGGAAATGAGGAAATCTTATTCTAATAGGAATGTTTCTCAGTTTTGTGTTGTTTAAGAGAAGGATATTTTGAAAATGTAAATTTACATTTGTCACACTGCCATTGATGTTCGCGAGCTTTAGTGAAATTATCATACTTGATATCTTCCTTCACATACATCATAGTTTTATAGTCGTACTTGGCTGGATTGTAATTCAATTTGTACTTTATTGAATTTATTCGCACTTCTAACTTAAGGGTACAATATGTACTTTATATTTCAATATGTTACTGAATATAGGATTTTAATATAAAAATAATTTATAACTTTTCACCTATTAAATCATTGAGTATATTGTTGAAAAGACTTATAGCAAAATAGATAGATTATATGATATATTTTCCTATGCCAACTGAAAATAATTCCGTTACAAGATTCAAAGATAGAGAACATGCAGCAGAGCTTCTCATATCCAAACTAAACAATGAGCTTAAAGATGAAAATGTCAAAGAGATAGTAGTTTTTGGAATTCCACGTGGAGGAGTGATATTGGCATATACAATCTATAAGAACAGATCTGCAAATTATTTTGATATCGTAATACCTCGTAAACTGGGAGCTCCTAACAACAAGGAACTTGGCATAGGAGCAATAATGGATAAGGATACTGTTTATCTTAATGAATACGTAGTAAAGGCTTTGAGAGTTCCGCAAGATTATATAGAGACAGAAAAGTTGTCACAAATCCAAGAAATTGGTCGAAGAACCTTACTCTACAGACCAAAAAAGGAAGAATACAATATAAGGAATAAAACCGTAATTCTTGTGGATGATGGTGCAGCCACAGGAGCCACGCTTGTTGTTTCTGCAAGGTGGATAAGAAAGAGCAAACCAAAAAAGATAATCATTGCCATCCCAGTAGCGCCTAATGAAACGGTCGAGCTCTTGAAAAATGAGGTGGATCAAGTGGTGACAATACTGATACCCTCTACTAGTAATTTTACTTCGGTTGCTCAATTCTATGATAACTTTGAAGAAATAACTGATGACAAAGTAGTAAAGATTATGAAGGAAATAAACCCGATATAAAAACTTGAGCGATTACTTGCTTACTATTTACTTTTTTTACAAGATGGTCCTTGCGCCACTAACACCGTTATTTTAGAGGAACGGACGGCAATACTGCGGTAAGTTGAGAAAGATTTGGCACTGCGTTTGTAGCAAATTCCAAGATTGGAGCATGCCATATACCAAAACCAACCATGAATATCATTGCAAAAATGAGTACTGCAGCTATCGCTCTTGGCTCTTTGACTCTAGTTGTATCAGGCGAATCTTCCATGTACATTTTTCTCATTATCCAAGCATAGTATCCAAGTGATAGGGCACTGTTCAAAACCCCAGCAATAGCCAAGTAAGGGCCCCACCAAACTTCCGGTCCAGTAACAATTGCGGAGTTAAATAATACTAGTTTACTCCAAAAACCACTAAGAGGAGGGACTCCCGCCAATGCCAACAATGATATTGACAAGGCTATGGCTGTGAGTGGCATTCTTTTTGCAAGTCCCCGATACTTTTCAATACTATAGCTGGTAAGTGTAATTGCTACTGCAGCAACCGCAATGAATGCAGCCGATTTCATAACAGCGTGATTGATAATATGGAAAAGCGAACCTGGAAGAGCCTGATCACTGTATGGAGCCAATGCTAGACCGATCATTATGTAGCCCGCTTGAGCTATACTTGAATAAGCAAGAATTCTTGGTACACTCTTTTGAATCAAAGCTCCCAGGTTCCCTAATGTCATTGTAATTACTGCGATTATTGCCAGAGTCATAGCCCAGTCCAAATGCAATACAAAAATTGCCAGAACAATTACACGGATAGCAGCAGCAAAACCTGCCTTTTTTGTACCTGCTGCAAGTAACGCAGCAATTGTGGTGGGGGCTCCCTCATATGCATCTGGCAACCAC
>DASPFY010000042.1:0-119146 GCA_035620895.1 Nitrososphaeraceae archaeon | reverse complement strand
AATTATCGAGTTTTCCATGAGATGGATCTGACACTATATCAAATTCTATATCGTCATCCTTATCATCGTCTTTACCCTCTAGGGTAATCTTTACATTATCATTTGCATCTACAGATACTTTTTGATCTTCAGCTTCTGGTGGCTCATTTTGTGGTTCTTCATTTGTTTGTGCAAGAGTCTGATGATTATCATAAAATTGAAAACTAAAATTAATGACACTGCCGCTAATCAGGATTAACAACGCTAGTATCAGGCATCTTTTATACATTCACGTTTCATGATAATATCTAACCACATACATAAAAACCTTGAAATTTTTAATATGGCTAATTTTGTAAAAAATTAAACATTTATCTCAACAGTAGATATCAGTCATCGTCTCAGTTTATCTATGCCTGGATGATTTAGAAGCAGAATTATGGCATTTCTGGCTAATTCATAATTTATTGAGGAGAGAGTATTTCTCTGACACTTAAGTTCTTAAAGTCAACATCAGTTGCTGTATCCCATCTAAATGTAGTAATAGGTCCACCCCAGCTTATGATTTGGTCCGGTGATCCAACGCACTCCACACCTTCTGTCCCCCAGCCTCCCCTATCTACATTCTCGTCATATTTTACAAAGTTACCGTTATTGTTGATGTCGAGCCAAAGTTCTGTTTTTACAACCACTTTGTTGTTTTCCACAAAATTGTAAACAATGAACTTTATTCCAATCCATTTATCCTCTATCGAACTTGTTGCGGTTTTAAGACTTGTAAATACATAGCTTACATGCCATTGTTCTTTTGCAAACCTGACCTTTCCAGAAAAGAATACATCGCCTTTCATAGAAGAACCCTCACATCCTTCAGGTGCGCCACTGCCGGTATGTCTACCGCCCCTACCATAAGGTGAAAAATTATCATCACTTGGAGAGGTATTTACTTTTACATACTGTGTCATTTCAAAATTTCTCCAGTCATTGGATGCCAGCATATAGCCTTTCGAAGCTATAACACTATGATCCAATGTAGGAATATTAGCGGAATTGTATCCAGTGGATGTATAAACATTCATTCGTACTTGCGTCGCTTTCATCTTCCACGATCCATCAGGGTTCTTAGTAATTGTGTTTTGAGGATTAAATCTACTGTCGCCAATTGGATTATCCATGTTTATGAACCATTCTTCTCCATTATTCTTCGTCGGATACAACTTTATGATTCCAAACTGATCTTTGCTTGGATCATCTACGGTTATACTTACGGTAGCTGTATTACCGTCAGTAGTTCCATCATTTGCTTTAAATGTGAAACTGTCAGCCCCTACGTAGTCCGTATCTGGATTATAATTGAGATTGGGGGCTGTGCCTGTCAACGTACCATGAGCTGGCTGTGTTACTATAGAATAGTTTAGAGGATCATTATTTGGATCGGTTGCTGTAAGAGTAATATCTTTAGCAATGTTTTTACCTGTAGTTACAGCCTGGTTGATTGCTACTGGTGGAGAATTTCCTGATAGTGCTGAACCAAATATTTTAAGATCGTATATGGAGGCCCAATTATTTTGAGTATTACCATTAACAGTTATTCTTACATATGTTGCATCAGTATTAGATATAGTATACTTTTCAGAACTTAGTGTAGTACCACTACTATCACCACTAAACACATTGGTAAATGTGCTACCATCAGTAGATGTTGCTATAATAAAATGATACTGACGTGCGTTTCCGTTATACCATGCTATATCAACACTGCAAATATTTTGAGTTATCCCCAAATCAGCACTAATCCATGAACCGACTCCATCATTGGCCCATCTTGTATTAAGATCAGAATCAATGGCGTTTGAAGGAGGATTTCCTAGTTGATAACCACTTGCAATTACACCGCTTATAGGCAGAATCGTTGTACATGAACTTACATCTTCGATAGTTATACTTACTGTTGCAGTGTTACTATCAATTGTACCATCATTTGCCTTAAATGTAAAACTGTCAGCCCCTACGTAGTCCGTATCTGGATTATAATTGAGATTAGGGGCAGTACCTGTCAATGTACCATGAGTTGGCTGCGTTACTATGGAATACGTCAGAGGGTCATTATTAGGATCTGTCGCAGTAAGGGTAATGGCTTGCTGTGTGTTCTTATTGACAGTTATGGCCTGGTTATTTGCAACTGGTGGGTCATTAGCTGGTGCTTGCACAGTTATACTTATGGTGGCTATGTTACTATCAGTAGTTCCATCATTTGCCTTAAATGTAAAACTGTCAGTCCCTACGTAGTCCGTATCTGGATTATAATTGAGATTAGGGGCAGTACCTGTCAATGTACCATGAGTTAGCTGCGTTACTATGGAATACGTCAGAGGGTCATTATTAGGATCTGTCGCAGTAAGGGTAATGGCTTGCTGTGTGTTCTTATTGACAGTTATGGCCTGGTTATTTGCAACTGGGGGCGGGTTAGAACCAAATGGAAGATAAAGGACTTGTTCTTCTGTATTGAAGGAGATACCAGCAAATGCGTCTGCGACCTGCTGTGGTGCTAAGTCGTTGCTCCATACTCGTACCTCATCTACCTGTCCTGTAAAGAAGTTTCCTGGTGGAGTAACCCTGGAATTGGCCCCTATGCGTACTGGTTTTGTTCCGGAGATTTCAGGGGATGCGCCACTTGTAGACTTGGCGGCGACCCTTACACCATCAATATATAAGATGACACTGGAACCACCATATGTTACTATAACATAGTGCCATTGATTATCATTATATGTCTTTGGAGAAGTAACAAAGCGGTCGGCCGCAGTCGTTGATTCAAATCCAGCTACTATTTTCTCAGTTTTTGTCATCCAAATTCCGTAGTTCATATTCTGACCTGGACTTTCGCTACCAAGGCCACCCTTGTTTACTATAATGGCATCGGATGCAAAGTTAGTCGACGTCTTAAACCAAGCAGCAACACTAAACTGAGATAATTGTAATGAATTAGTACTTGTTACATCGTGGTAATTGGAACCTGTAAGGTTAAGGCCTGGAGCATAGTGATAATTTCCAGATGTTTGAGCATCGACCTTATTTAGTAAAGTACTATTAATTTCTGAAGCCGAAAAAAATAGTATTAACCAGCAAGAAAGCAGCAAGAAAAACCTAAAATTTCTCCCATTTTGAGAGAAAATCTTGCCAAAAATCAAGTATGTAGGGCAATTAAGCAATCTATTTATTAAGAATTCCTCTTTTTGCGCTCTTTATACAGAGAATCCGACGTATCAGAGACCGTGAATACATATCTTATTCCCATTGTTCTCAATGATTCGTTTAACATAGAGTTCATACGTTCAACATCATTTTTTACCTTGATTTCAGAATATTTATTTGTACTAGCAACAACGTATTGAAAATCATCATGTTGATATTTATGAATTTCATATATAATTCCCATGTTTTTAATATTGATAGATATTATTGACTAATCTTATTTTGGTCCAAATTTATTTGACAAGAAAATAAAACTACCTTAATCTGCGTATCTGCCAAGCTGATAAACTATAGGTATAAAATTTTTTATTTAGTTAGCGAGCTCACGTTTGAACTGTTTGTCATGGTTAATCAATTTGCAAGTATGACCCATTATTTTTCAACCAAGTTCGACAATTCTCATAGGCAGGATATGCCTGTGCTACCAGTTTCCAAAAATAATCAGAGTGATTAAATTCAATCAAGTGAAATAATTCATGCACTATGATGTAATCAATAATATTTGTGGGAAGCGCAGATAAAAGAAAGTTGAAATTTAGGTTACCATCTTTTGAACAGCTGCCCCATCTTAACTTTTGATTTCTTATCCTCACTTTTCCATATGATATCGATAATTTTTTTCCAAAAAATGGAACTTTATTGTCCAACAGGTTCTTTGTCTGTTCCCTATACCAATTTGCAATATTTCTCTTATATGTTCGTCTATCCTTTACATGAAATGTTATTTTCATTAGACTTTCAGAAATAACAGCATATTGCAATGCATCTTTGGTGAATTGTATTTTATATTTTTTCCCAAGATAAATAATTTCATCCTTTTGAAGAAGACCATATTCCAGCTTGCTATTTAATTTTGTATAAAATTTTATTTTTTTCAGAATCCATGCTTTATTATCACTTATGAAATTTTTTATTGTTTCAATATCTTTGTTGGCTGGAAAGAAGACTGAAATTCCGTGGCGGTCGACCCTAATACACATGCGTTTGCTTCTCCTACTTTTAATTAATTTCACGTTTGCAATAGATTTATCAGGAAGAGTAACTTGTATTGATGATTCAGGGTCCAAATTCAATTAACATCCTTCTCAGTTAGTGGTTATAATTCTTATTTTTTTATTATGCTATTTGAAACTGACTTGAGGCCTAGCTAGGTTCTCAAACTGTCAACTAGACCGTCAGGTTGTATGCCAGATTAAATTGATTACTTGCTGTAATGGATTATCCAAATGTGAAAGTGTATATTTTAAAACCGGGTCCTTTCGCATTTATCTCAATGTTGTGATTTCCATAGCTCGTATGGTCAGCGATATTATAGAGTCTCTGTCCGTCTACGCTTAACATTCCGTTGGCATCAACATCATTCCCTTTAGAAGGATTATTTGTCTGATTATCGTTACTGTCTTCCTTAACCACTATTTCTCCTTTGCCGCCTGCTACAATGTTGACGGACTTTGCCGAATATGCCAGCATGATTTTACCTTCAGGTCCGACAAGTTCCATGCTATCTGGATTGTTTTTCCATAATCCCTGAAGATAGATGACATTAGGCTCCAGATTAGAACCTGGTGTTGTATAGTTGACAGCCTTTTCAGGGTTGAGTCCTTCCATATTTCCAAGCTGATCTCTAGCATATTGGTATCCAAAGTATAATTCAGGTGTTTTGATTTGGTTGAAATCGACAGATGCTGTACCAGGAACGTTTGATTCTGTTTGATTAAGGTTCGATATCTCAATCCCCTGTTGATTAGATCTTTCTGTCAGTAGGTTCCTTATAGCTTTTTCAGTTTCAACATAACCTCCCTCTCCAATATGATCATATCGAATGTAGCCTTCTGAATCGATGAGGTACTTCCTCGGCCAGTAACTGTTGTGAAAGGCGTTCCAAGTTCCATGATCATTATCTAACAGTACAGGATATTTAATTCCAAATCTTGTTACAGCCTGTTTAACATTATCTATGTTTTTTTCAAACTCAAATTCCGGAGCATGAATTCCAACTATGACCAATCCTTTGTCAGAATACTTTTGATTCCAATCAACAAGATACGGTAACGTTCTAATACAGTTAATACAGCTGTATGTCCAAAAGTCAACCAATACCACCTTTCCCTTCAGTTCAGATAACTTGGTCTCGTTTGTGTTAATGTATGATGTTATTTGACTGAATTCTGGGGCCTTTTTGAACTGAGATTTGTCTATTGATAATTTAACATTTGAAATCCCTTCATTGCTGTTTGGATCTGATGTTATTAGTTGTACACTACTACCGCCAAGATAAGATTTATTCAGTTCAGGATTATTGAAATAAATCGAAAATCCAACTAGAAGGGAAACCACACCCACCCCAGTTAAAAGTGCACTAATGTTATCCTTATTCAGCTACAATCCCCTCTCAATATTAATAATTTCATTGGCAAGAGGGAAGTTACCAAGTATGCTGAGACTATTTGTAAATACTAATATTCCAAGTATTATGAGCATGATACCCATTGCAGGATTAAAATATTTTAGGTGCTTTACCAATTTCCTTATTAAGTTTGTAGCTTGTGAAAAAAATATGCCTGTTACTAAAAATGGTATACCAAGCCCTAGTGAATATGCCAGTAATAAATTGTAGGCAGCTCCTGGCGCCGTCGCGGCCAGTGTCAGAGTACTTCCTAATATTGGTCCTACGCATGGGGTCCAAGCCGCCGCAAATGCAGCTCCAAATACAAATGATGTAATATAGCTGGTCTTAAATTTAGGAATAGAAGCAAATTTTTTTTCAAAATTAAGACGTCTTAACCTTGTGGAGAGTATTAAATAGATTCCAAATCCTATTATAACTAATCCACCAACATAAGTCAACACATTTTGAAAGCCCACCCCTATGGACATCAGGACACTATTTAGAATTACACCCAAGACAGCAAACACTAGAGAGAATCCCAGAACAAAATATACGGTGTTTAAAAAGATATTTAATCTGGTCGCCTTTCGTAGTTTGAGTGATTGTCCTGATGAGTCTTGAATTTCATTGAGTGTAGTGCCCGATAGATATGCGATAAAGGCCGGCAAAATTGGTAATATGCATGGAGAAAAAAAAGATCCTGCACCGGCGAGCGCGGAAATAAGAATCACAGGCTCGACCATACCGATAATGACTCTATTTTGGATTAATACTTTATTCCATATTGGCACCAGATTTATTACAAATTTAAAATCGAAATATTATTTATCGGTTTACAGTTCATACGATCGCAATCAAAAAAAATTGGAAATTGAAAATTTTGAAGATGATTATTTCTTTATCTCGGTAAGTCTTAGAGCATCCAAATCTTGTTGTGTTTCCATTGCATTCTTATTTCCATAAGCTATCAATATTCTGTCATCTTCGTTCAGGATATAATTTGCAATTGAGTTTGTTTTATTACCATTTACATAAAATTCCAAATTTGAATTTCCGTTACTGCAATAACTTGTTTTATTTTCAAGAGTAAAACAGCTGTCGGTGACATTCATACCTAGGCTAGCAAAGAATTCCCCAACTGGAACGCCAGTAGCATGTCTATGCAAAGTATTTCCATCATTATTCTCAACATGGATATATTGGGATTGCACCTGGTATTTTTCTTGACTAAAATCTAACTTTTCACCATTAATCTTTACTGCAAATGCTGCATGAACATGTTCAGAACCAAGAGGGCCAAAATTTTGACCGGGTCTTTCCAAATGGCTAGAATATACAGTTACTGCATAAGCCATTATGCCGAGAAGCACTATCACGACAGGCACAATTATCATCAGATTCCTATTTCTCCTCTTGCGAGTTACCGCAAAGTAGCTTCTATCATCTCTCTCTTTTCTCGGATTGAGAGACTTGTCCTTTTTTGTATTATTGTCCTTCTTTTTATTATGCTTCATAATCAACCAACAACTGACGATTTATTCATAGAAACTTTAATGGATAATTTAAAGAAATCTTTATCAGAATTCCGAGAAATATCAGAATGGGTTAAATTTGGTAGTCAAGTCAGTTATGGCCTCGTGTAGATTTCTTTGAATTTTTCTGGCAATTCTGGATTCCCATAGTCATCAGAATATGCAGAATAGACGTTTATCTTCTGCCCATGTTTAATTTCATATGATCCAATTAATCTGATATTATTTTTGTATTCTTCGTATAGCGGTTTCAGTTGCATAGCAAAGTTTTCGGTAATTAGAATGTGCCAACTGTCACCCAGGTCCATTACCCTTCTGGCCATTACTATTCCAGGACCCCAAACGTTAAGTCTATTTGATATATCGTAAACAGTAAACACTGGTCCAGAACTTAGTCCAATTCTGACTTTGATCTGGTTATCGTGAGTCATTCTTTTGTTATATTTGCGTAGAAATCCATGTAATTCGACACTAAGTTTGTATGGTAATTCAGGATTGTTCTCATAACCTATAGCCATACCATCTCCGGCAGGAAGAATTATCTTCAGGTCGTCAGAAATCTTCCTGAATGAATTACAAGAACTGATAAATTCATTTAGCCTTACTATCTTTTCCTTCTGCCTGTGTACTGCCAACTGCGGATTGGATAATCCTACGATATCTATAAAGCAAAAATTATAATTCAAAACTTCATATTTTGGGTCAAGATCCTTAAAAACAGACATAAATTTTCTATATGTTTTTGCGCATCCTTCTGAATGGAATGGTAGATCAAGGTAATAAACTGGAGGATGTTGTATGACTCTCCCATCAAGTGTACATTTAAGTAGATCATCTGCAAATGTGAACCTTCCATTTTTATCGATACTGAATTGTATCCAAGTTGGTTTTGTCATTGCATGACCTGCCATAGAAAGCAATCGGATCTTTCTAATTAGGGAGTCGTTTGATTCTTCAAATTTCATTTCCATTATTCCATCACAAAAGGAGACAATGGGTTGATACTCTGTTGATATTGGCGAATCAATAGTGAAGATTCCAATAGTTTTTCTTTTCTTTAACTGGAGAACCAATGGTGCCAGAAACTTCTTGATTGAACTAACTTCAAATATGTCACAAAAATGATTTAATGAATCCATGGCAAAATAAACAAGGTTGTCATCGATTTTCTTCTCGCTACTGTTCTGCCGATCCTGCGATTCATCAGCCCGAACTTCGGAAAGATATGAAGTTATTTTCATCAACGTCTCTTCTAGAGATTTTTCATCGGGTGTCTCGTTTAAGAGAACCGGATTGACAAATAACGATTCGAAACTCCCGCCCTTCATATCGAATAATTCAATATTTTCTTTATCTGTAATTTTAGAAGAAAGAAAAATACATCTTCTTTTCGATCCCAATCCCTCCTCAAGGAATTCTCTACAATAATCTCTCTTTCCTATTCCAGGTGGACCAGACAGAAGAAACAAAGTGGGCGAAATATTTTCAACCCCATCTGTGAGTTCTGCAAGTCCTGGAATGGCCATTTTGGATATTATACCAAGTCGGATCTATATACCTATTTTTTGTGTCCACTACGAAACAAAAACAAATCAATCGTTCCTAATTTTCTATTAGCGAATTCAAATGATGTATTTGTTGTGAGAAAGGATGATCCGGATACATAAGTACTGTAAGAAATTCCTTCTGGGCAAATTGAATATCACAATAACATGGGATGGATGTCATTACATCAATTCCTGTTTCAGAAGTCAATTTTTTGACAAAATCATCTCCAACTGGCGTTAGCGTCGTAAAACTTGATTCAGAATGACCAGAATGAGACTCGCCTATTTGCAAGGATGGAATACAGTAACCTGCAATTCTATTGAGAAGGAGATAATATTTGGTATTTCCCTGCTCCTTGAATTGGGCCAATATTTCATTTGCAATCATCTTAGTGCCTCCGAAATCCATATCTCCCATTTTTAATGTGAGGAATACAATATCTGATAATGCTAATGCGTTTATTGCCCAAAACCTGATTCCGGGACTTGAATCCATGATTATATAATCAATATCATTTTTTTCGATTAACTCTTCTCTAAAGTTAATAAATCTCTTTAGCATACTCATTCTGTTCTTATCCTCTTTTACTCCTTCGATCTTTAGAATATCTTCTCTTTTTGGACTTGAAAAACAACCTATAATTTTTCCACTCTGAGAATCTTTGTCTGCCATTTGCGGTATAGGCGTTACTTGAACCAATAAGTCGTCGACTCCGCAAGCACCAACAATATAATCATTTAATGTGTTCTTTATCTTATTTTGAACAATATCACCAAAATATGTATGCAGGCTGGGAGCATAAACATCGATATCCACTATACAGACATTGTTTCCCTTTTTAGCTAACAATGCTGCCAAGTTGGCTGCTAAAGTTGTTTTTCCAGTACCCCCCTTGTATGAGTGAAATGTAATGACCTGCTTCAAGGTATATTAAAAAGAATGACAACACATCTTTTTAAGTATATGCTAAAATACTTTTTTGGTTTGACGGCCATATAAATGAGTAAAATTCATCTCAAAGAGTTTAATTAAATATTTTTTATCTGAAGTGGCTCTATAAAATGTAATATGTTAGAGAAAATCATTTCTCAATTAATGTATGGGCATGCGTATGGGTCATTAGTACTTGTAATGATAAGACATTTGGATTATCGCTTTATCTGCGAAGTGCGGGATTTGAACCCGCGATCCCGAGCTTGGGAAGCTCGTACCTTAACCAGTCTGGGCTAACTTCGCTTAATCAGCAAATACATTCTACAAACAATAAATTCCTATCCTTACTGAAACATAATAAATTAGGATATATGTTTAATCATGACTGTTCTGACAACCGTAAACATGACCATGTATTAGTAGTGACAATTTCTAAACATCGGACAAATAATTTCATATTCATAGAACTAAAATTTAGTAACAAATCAATGCGAAATGTTATGAAAAATATCAGGGTGGAATAAGACTAGAAATCATAACCCATGCTTGATGTATTCAAAAAAATTGAAAAAAAAATTTCACAATTATTAGAACAAAGTTTAGTCCACGAAGTACTTTACCCTTTCTTTTTTGAACTCCCTAGAACTAAAGAGAATCCTGTATTCATTAATACCAACAAAATTCGATAGTTCGACGGCTATCTTATTGGCAGATTCGACTGTTCTTGCGTGAATCATGCTAAACAAACTAAATGGCCAATCAGGATATACCGGCCTTCTATAACAATGACTTACTTGAGGAAATGATGCTAATTTGTGCCCAACTTCATCAATCTTATCATCTGATACTTTCCAAACAATCATGCCATTTGCAGTAAATCCGGCATCTCTATGACGTAGGATTGCTGCAAATCGTCTCATTACTCCAATCGATTCGTATTGTGTAGCCCTCTTGAATAATTCATCTAAGGTGATTCCAAGATTCTTTGCAGAATTATCGAATGGTCTTGTTGATACGTCCAAGTCTTTTTGTAATTCCCTTATGAATTCCTTATCTCTTGATGTAAGCTCAAATTTTTTTTGATCCAACTTTTTTATATTGTCGTCTGGCGTCAATATGCTAGGATCACTATTTACCATGTCCAGTTTCACTCCTATTTTATATAACTTGAGAGTTGGCAGAAGACGGAATTTAATCACACCTTTAAGCGATGCCATTTGTTCAAGATCTTTTTTCAAATCTCCATCAGGAGGAACGGCTAACGTAAACCACATATTGAATTCATGGTCCCTTTCATAATTGTGACTGACCCCCGGATGCTTATTGACTTCCTGAGCTACTGAATCAAGTTTCTGTTTTTCAACGGCAAATGCAACCAACGCGCTTTTGTAACCTAATTTCCTCGTATCAAAAATTGCATTAATCTGTCTTATTAGTCCACTTCGTTTCATTAATGAAATTCTTCTCATGACATCTTCTTCCGAAAGTCCATGTTTTGTTGCTATTTCTAGATATGGTCTACCTGTTAATGGGAAAGTCCATTGAATATCATTTAAAAGTTGTTTGTCTAAAGGATCAATACATTGTTGATCTAGTTGCATTTATCTTAATTTCAAGTGTTAAGCATTAAATACTTTTCATAATGTGAAATAGTTGACACGGTTGGGTATGCCTAATTCTGAAGCCGATTCTTCAAGAGTATAACATAAAAATATATGAATTAACACCTTTTAGAATAGCAAATACTTTGAAAAGGAAAAAAATCGCTTTCCAAGGGGATCATGGAGCATACAGCGAGATTGCTGCCACAAAATTTTTCCCTGATTCAGATCCTATTCCAATGAATCTATTCCAAGATATCTTTGATGCGTTACGAAATGATAGTATTGATTGTGCAGTAGTTCCAATTGAAAATTCAATTGAGGGATCTGTCAATGAAATTTATGACTTGCTACTGGATACTGAAAAAAAAATCAGCGGTGAAATATTTTTGAAGATTAATCATTGTCTGATTGCATTACCAAATAGTACTACTTCTACTATAACGAAGGTTCTGTCCCATCCTCAAGCCTTAGCGCAGTGTAGAAATTATATCAAGAAAAAAAACCTAGATGCGATACCTACATATGACACAGCTGGATCGGTTAGACTAATAAAAGAAAAAAAAATTCTCGACACTGCAGCAATTGCAAGCAAGAAGGCGGCAGAATTTTATGATATGAAGATTCTTGATCAAAATATAGAGGACAGGAGAAACAATTTTACTAGATTCTTGGTGCTATCTAATCTAACAACTACCCCTACTAAAACTGATAGAACTTCGATGATTTTTGGACTAAAGCATACACCAGGATCTTTATTTTCAGTAATACAAGAATTTGATTATGGTAAGATCAATCTTACAAAAATCGAGTCAAGGCCAACCAAAGAAAAACCGTGGGAATACAACTTTTATGTAGATTTTGAAGGTCATATTGAAGAAGATAATGTTAAAACAATGCTGGCTAATATCGAAAAGAAATGCACATTTATTAGGATACTTGGCTCCTATCAAAGAGGAATAATTACTTAGTCCTCATTTATTTCATGCGAATTTGGCTTTCATTCCAATTCCCAGAACTATGATACCAGTTATAAGTAACATCATCTGACCTCCAAAAGCCAATGGAGAGGCCTTAGTTTCTACTTCTCCATCAATATTAAGTACGGTATCCCCAATATTTTTTGTTTCAAATCTATATTCCCCTTCATGGTTAGCAACCAAATCATATTGATAATGTGTCTTGTTGGAAACTGACACGATAACCAATTTATTCGGATCTTCAATTTTAAAATTGAAGTTAGATCCGTCAATTGTGATTTTACCCACACTTCCATTATTCATTATAGGTGTAATAACGTCTGTCAAATTGGTCTGCAATGTACTATCTATGGCTACTTTTCTCGGAGTATTTGAATCAATCATTGAAGCGGCTCCAATTACAATGAATGCAACACCACTTATCATTAGAATATAGAAGGTCTTTTTCCTAGTCAATATCAAAAATAAAGAATATAGTATTAATTAACAGTGTGTTTTCTCATCAATAATATTTTTGTGGGGTATCAAATATTACAAATCTTACAAAGATTTATGTATTGTATTTTTAAATTTTAATCTATGCACAGCGTCGGATCAATCAATATTCCCCTTTTATATGGAATAATTATAGCTCTCGGCGCTTTTTTCATTGTTGACACTAACATTTCAATACATGCACTCGATAAGGAAGAGCTAATCTTGTATGATTATGTTGATTTCGCACAATTTACAGATACCATAAAAGTTGGAGATGAAGAAATGAAAGAAATCTCCCTAAAGTTGATACAATCTTCCAACAGTTTTGGCACATCAGCCCCCGATACCGATACATCAGCCCCCGATACCGATACATCAGCCCCCGATGATGAAGAGAACATTTTGTTTAATCAACTTGTGAAAACAGGAAAGTTCACGGAAAGTGAAGCCACAGAACTCGTAACAAGAGTGATGAAGAATGAGGTCGATGGCGCATCAACTGCTGAAGGTGCATTAGATTCTGATTCACCCGCCACTTCTGGAACAGATACTAGTACCAATGATACCGCATCATCTGACAATCAAAATAATGACGATGAGTTTTCTAGTAACACCAACAATCCTGAAGAGTATGATGATCTCAACGGACTAGTGAATGATATCAAAAATGGAGACCTGGACGCCGATGAGATTTCCTTGGATGCTTTCCAAGATTCAGGTGCCTATCAAGGAACAGATAAAGAAACCCAAGATTGTATAGATCTAGCGGGAAAAATTGGTCAGAATCTAGGAGACAGCGAGATAGTACACTGTTCTGATGATGCAAACTATTTCCGCGATAAATATCAGGTTAGCGTCCCTCAAGAAAAATTACCACAACCTATACCTGAACCCGAACCCACTGTCCCTGAAACCAATGCTACTCAACAAGGTCCTGAACCTATACCTGAACCAAACGCCGCTGAAGAGTATGATCAGCTAGAAGACTTGGTAGCTGATATTAAAAATGGCAATTTAGATGACGATGAGATACTCTTGAAAGACTTCATAGATTCAGGGGCCTATCAAGAGGCTAATAAAAATATACAAGATTGTATACGCTTGGCAGGAAAAATTGGTCAGAACCTAGGAGACAGCGAAATAGTACACTGTTTTGATGATGCAAACTATTTCCGTGATAAATATCCTTAGGTTCGGGTCCCTCAAGATAAAGTTCCATAATCTATACCTTAACCCGAACCCACTGTACCTGATACTAATGATTCCTTGAATATTCTTGAGGTGCTTGAAACCAATACTTCCCAAATAGTCGCCCTACACAGTATAGATCTTGACGTTACTGTTGGAAATGGCCATAACTCGTGGTAAAAGCCACGTAGTAACGGTTGCGGCATCGAACTCCACTATGGGTAAAAAGATTTATCGAGTTTTTATCGGACTCGAAATTAAGGACTCATTGGAGCTATAGTAAAAAATTAGACTCGAACTGAGGATAATCTCACACGTGCGTTTAAAATAGGATATATTGGGATTGGAACTTTACAATTTCAGCCGCCTTATCTCAAGCTGGCGTTGAAAGCACAAAATCTCTAACATTTCAAGTACAATAATTTGAGTTATGAAAGTTTCAATTAACTAGTAACGGATTAAATCTGGCAAAAGGAAAAGAATGCGAACGTACGCCAATTATCACTAAAGTACACTAAAACAATGGAATCCCAAGATAAGGATTTGCAAATACTGACTCTGTAGTTGACAAGTTTTACTTAAATTAAAAAGTACGTTAACACAAAGCATAATGATTAGTAAAATATAGGCATTTGTTACTTATTTGAGGTAATAAAAACTTTCATAATTAATACGATCAATTTTCAATAATTTCAAAAGCCGCATTATGATCATGACGTATGATCCAATTTATTTCAAAAAATCATAGTTATTTACCTAATATTTTACTAAACATATTTCATAAATATCCATAAAAATTTAATTATGGTGATTTTGAAGTTTAGAATGTTGAATAAGCAACTATCGATACAAACGTCACTAATCGTATTAATAATTATTATTGTTGAAACGTTCTTTTTTGTTGGCAATATTATCCCAATTGTGGCTTTGCACGAAGAACAACAAATTTTGGATAATTATGACGATCTCCAAGAGTTTGCAGATGCCGTAAAGGATGGTGATGAACAATTGCAAGATATACCTCTAGAATCGATGGAAGCTAGCGTCATTTATGATGATACAGATGAAAGCTTGCAAGATTGCATAAACCTAGCAGCAGAAGTAGGAGATAGTCTTACTGATAAAGAAGTAGTACACTGTGTTGACGATGCAAACTATTTCAAAAACAAGTACTCTACAAATAGTAGCGTTCCAATTACTACAACTACTAATACCACTACCGGCACAACTGCATCTACCGGAACCAATGGCACATCAAATTCCAGTGTTATATCAACCACTGATGATAATGAAAACAAACTGATTAATGAACTTGTTAAAACAGGAAAGTTCACAGAAGATGAAGCAAAAGAATTCGTAACAAAAGTTAATCTAATTAATGAACTTGTTAAAACAGAAAAGTTCACAGAAGATGAAGCCACAGAACTTGTAACAAAAGTGATAAATAATGGAACCAATACAGGTAATGTTCCTGAAGAAGTTAACATAACAGCTAATATCCCTGAAGTTAACGTAACTGAAGCTGAAGTCCCTGAAGCTGACGTTCCTCAAAATAACAATTTAAATCTAGTTAACCTCAACATTAGTATAAAACAAAATCCAATTGCCCCTGGAGAGGAACAAACAGTAACATTAATTGCCTCGGACCCAACCACAGGAGAGCCACTTGAGCGTATATTTGTTCATCTCACAATTACAGATCCTTCAGGAAATGTCGTAATAGATTATACAGACAATGATGGAAAACTCTCACCTACTTTTGTAATCGGCGCAGACGAGGTTGGAACTTTTACAGTTTTGGGAGCTGCATTACAGGCGGGTGTGGAAAGTAGTAAGTCTTTGACTTTTCAGGTTCGATAATTTGAATTGTTCTACTATCTCGAAATGTTAATGTCAACTAAGCACAGTACACTACGTCCACATTATGAAATTATAGATACTGGATAAGAATTTTGAAATAATGTGTATATAAAAATATGACATTGTGTGATGTTTCTACATCAAGTCCACATCATGTGGCTGACTTTCAGTATACCCCGCATGAGTAATCCTTACAAATTCCGCGTTATGTTGCATTTTCACAATGTTTTTTGCCCCACAATAACTTAAACCCGATCTAATTCCTCCAACAAATTGCTTAATTAAATCAGTAACACTTCCCTTGTAAGGGACCATCGCCTCCACTCCTTCAGGCACGTAGTCATTGGGGTCCTCTCCGTCTATAACCTGTGATCCCTCTTCTCTATACTTTCTACCGAGAGATGCATAAAATGAGGCCATACCACGATACATCTTGAATTTTTTTCCATGCCTGACTATTGTTTTGCCGGGACTTTCATCAGTTCCTCCAAAAAGACTCCCTATCATTACTGTGGATGCACCAGCTGCTAATGCCTTAATTGCGTCACCAGATGTCCTTATTCCGCCGTCAGAAATCACTGGTATATCATAGTCCTTTGCAACTTTAACACCGTCAACAACTGCAGTTAGTTGTGGAACCCCAGAACCGGTGATAACCCTAGTTATGCAAATTGATCCAGAACCTACACCAATTTTTACTGCATCAACCCCAGCTTTAATTAGGTCTTTTACTCCTTCTCCAGTTGCAACGTTTCCTGCAATTAGCTCACATTTTGGAAATGCCTTTTTTATCATATGTATTGCATTAATTGCATTGTCACTATGACCATGCGCAATATCCACAACTATGATGTCAGTTCCTGCATTCAGCAATTCTTCGGTTCTGTCTAAATAGTCACCCTTTACTCCAACAGCTCCGCCAACCAGTAGCCTACCTTTCTTATCCTTGGAAGCCAAGGGAAATCGTTCCATCTTCATTATATCTTTACTTGTAATAAGTCCAACGACATTATTTGATTTATCGACTACAGGTAGTTTTTCAATTCTATTTTTATGTAGAATTTCTTTTGCCTCGTCAATGGAAATGCCCTGCTTTGCTGTAACAAGATCAGAAGTCATCAGATCCTTTACCTTGGTAGCTGTATTATATTGAAACATGATATCTCTGTTGGTAATTATTCCCACCAATTTTTTTGTGTGATTATCCATGACCAATAAGCCCGAGACACCGAGTTCTTGCATTATCTTAGATGCTTCAATTGCAGTTTTAGAAGGCGAAATAGTATAGGGTTGTTCGATTATAACAGACTCTGATCTCTTTACCCTTAATACTTCATCGACCTGATCTGCTATTGTCATAAATCTATGGATAATGCCTATTCCTCCTTCTTGTGCGATGGCAATTGCCATGTTAGATTCAGTAACTGTGTCCATATTTGCGCTAATTAGTGGTATATTTAAGGAAAGATTTCTTGATAATTTTGTTTTCAGATCTGTTTGAGATCTAGAAATTATAGGAGACCGTTTTGGAATAAGGAGAACATCATCAAAAGTTAAACCTTCTTTTACTTCCAATATTTCCTTGATTTTTATATCTGCGTTGGGATTATAAGCGTTTTCTTCTAATCCGTTTCATCGAGTTACCCGGAGGATATATTTCGCCAAATTCGTGTGGACAATTACTTTGACATACGTTCCAATAGTTCTAGTGCAACTCTTGTCTCTTTAACATCGTGAGTCCGTATAATATCAGTTCCATTTAGGGCACAGATAACTTGGAGAATAATTGAAGGTATAAGGCGCTCTGTCTCGGTCAATTTGAATAAATGACCAATGAATGATTTTCTTGAAACTGAGATACAAATTGGTTTTGAGAGGTCTGACAATTGCTTTAGATTCGATATAATCCCTATGTCTCTATCGTACCAATTTTGGCGAGATATCTTTGTAAAAAACGGATTATTTCCACTTTCTCTAAAAAAGCCGATTAGGGGATCTACAATGAGTTTATCTTCACTTATTCCACTTTCATCAGCTAAAACTAGACTTTTCTGCAGAATGTCGATAGTTTCAGTAATATCCCCCGAATTATAAATGACAGATCTATCTCCATACGCTCCAATAATAACAGGTAAGTCCGACGAAAAAACAACAGACTTCATCTTTTCGTCGTATTTAAGTCCAGTCACGTCATTGACTAAATCAACTCCCATATCAATGGAAACTTTAGCAACTTCTGCTCGTGGTGTATCGACTGAGAGTGGAATACTGCATACCTCTTTTACCGCACTGATAGAATTTCGCAATCTTTCAACTTCTTTATTTGCTGAAACAAGCGTATCACCGTAAGGGGCGGTAGACATTCCGCCAATATCAATTAAATCGGCTCCTTCTTTCTCCATTTCAATAGCCCTTTGAGAAATAATTTTCTTGCTTGTTGCAATGGATTCTTTATAAAAGGATTCAGGACTAGCATTAATAATTCCCATTATTTTCGGTTTTCCGTTTCCAATTTCGAGATTTCTTATTTTTACTTTACCCAATCAATTTATCACTTTTCATGAGAAATATTTCATAAAATCGTTGTTAAACAATATTAGATAAACTATAAAGTTATTTATACAAACAGATTTTTCGATCAATAGTTTTAATATAGGCTAAAATGCCAATTAATATGAGGAATATTGAATATTTCCTATCTAGACGTTTTGGAGAAACATAATGACAAGGACGCTTGACAAGACTCACACTGTCCTTTCATATCTTGAAGGGAGCCTCAAAAATGCAATTGTTATGAATGAGAATGTCAAGGAAACTGGCTTTATATTCTCTCTTATTAATCCACCTGTTCCATTGGGTGGAAACATTGTATCCCTTGATATTTATGTTGATGAACTACCACTATCAAAAAAATCAATTCAAATAGCCACATCAGACACAATAGTAAATGCATCAGCATTATCTGAATCAAGACCAATTCAATTCAAACCATTTCAAAGTGCCAGGTTTCTGATTATAGGGATGGAACTAGACAGTCAAAAGAAACACAAAATAACAATAATGAGTAAGCTTGAGGGATTTGAACAAATAATTATTCCATTTACCTTTGTCGACTTTACGAGCAATAGGAAAGAAAAAGTAATTATTTCATCAAATTTGCCAGAAGAATCAGACAGCCAAGCTTACGGCGAGACAATGTTTATGAATTTTGCATCACCGCTGGTACTTTCGGGCAAAAAGGCATACATAGTATGTTCCTCCAATGGAGCACTTTCAGCAAATTGGACTTGGATGGGTGCAAGGTATGATAATGGAGGATTATATGTACCTCCTGCCAGAGCATTTGGAAGAATAATTGTAGAAATTTCAGTAGATGAAGGCGTTAGAAAAAGACTTCCAAATTTTGTCATTTCTTCAAGACATGAAAATGGAAGTTTATCTACTCATCACGAAGTCGCCGGAATTCATGTTAAAAGAACTTTATTCGTTCCAATAGAAAATAAAGGTTTTATTCAGATACTTAATTTTGATTCCGAAAAAATTGATGAAATATTCAGCTCAAATAAAAAGAAGCAGGCTACTAGGAAAATTAGAGTGCATTTCCTAATTGATGGTAACATTACAAGTTATGGATTAGCAGCGATTTCTCAAAGCAATTTTTCAAGATATTATAAATCAGAAAACTGTTTACAGATTAGAACAATAGCAAAAAAAGGGGTAGCGCACTACTTTGGCACCATTGGTATTTCTCCAAAGAATTTGAAACCGTCCAAAATACTCACAGATTCTTTTGATAATGATTTGGAATTATCTTATGATGTAGAGCTTGAGGAAGGGCTAACTAAGGAAATAGCGCTGATAGGTTCTGGTGATTTCACCAGTTCTCAGGATTGCCTAAATGAATACAAAAACATGAGAGATAATTATCAAAAATTGTACGAAGTGACAAAAAATCATCATAATAATATTTCAACATCTACTTTTACAATACATCATACATCTTCTAGTTCAATTCCAAATTCGACAATTGCTAAATTAGCAAAGGCACTTAAAAAGGCGAAGACTGCTCTTGAATACGTAAAGGCAAACTATGATAATCTTGGAGAAGGAATTAGTGCAGGACTTCCACGGTTTCCCAATTATTGGGCACGTGATACGGGATGGTCGCTAAGAGGATATCTATCCATGGGGCAGTATGATTTCTCCTTGAGAGTTATAGAAAATTTTTTGAAACGCCAAGCAAAGTATACCCACAATGGTGCAGTGAAGGGAGAATTACCCATGGTAATTAGTGGAAGAACATTCCTACACAATACAACATATGGATCTGCAGATTCAACTTTTTTGTTTCCGTGGGCCATTCGTGAATATGTACATGGTACAGGAGATACTCAATATCTCTCAAAAAGATGGGGATCGATAGTCGATCTAGTTAATTCAGGATTTCTTAAAGATATTGACGGTGATAAATTTATTGAACACGGTTTTTCCGGGACGGCAGAAAAATTACCCATTCAAGATTCGACTTGGATGGATCATATCGATAGAAGAAAGAGCGCAAATGATGTGCAAGCATTGTTCTATGAGAGTTTGATAATAGGAAGCGAGTTAGCAAACATTCTTGATGATAAAGAACATGAAAGATCGTGGCTTTCGTCTGCCCAAAAATTAAGAGACAAGTTTGACAATGAATACTGGGAACCAAAACTAGGATTTTATAATGATACTATTCGTAAGGATTTGACAAAAGATGGCAGTATTCGTCCAAATGCATTAGTTATGTTGCTTACTGAAGTAGTAATCGATCAACACAAGGCTAAATTAGTACTGGAAAGACTTGAAAAGGATGATATGACTACCTCATGGGGCATGAGGTCGTTGAGCAGTTCGGATCCCAAATATCATCCTTCACTTTATCATGATGGGGCTGTTTGGCCACTTGTTACTGGTTGGGCAGCAATAAGTGAAATAAAAAACGAAAGAACTCAGCAGGCACTTGACTATCTTTCGGTTATGGCTGATCGTATTATTTCGGAAAATGGCATGTACGCTGAAACATACCGTGGAGACAGACCAGAGCCCTTTAATTCATGCATTCTTCAGGCATGGTCAGTTGGATTGTACGTTTATGCTTTACGTGAACTGATGTTGGGCATCAAACCAAACATGATTGAAAATAACATTTGTCTCGAACCCAAATTACCTGACTCAATTAGATCGGATCTTGGTAACCTTAATTTTGATCATTTTATTAGTACAAATGAAGGCCTGAACAAAATCAGCATATCGGTTAGACCTGATAGAGACAGAATTACCATTAGACCAGAACGGGACGATGTGAAATTACCTGAATTCTCCAGTTCCACTTACTCTATAGACATTCAGAGAAACAAGTAAACTTTTATCAAACCCATTGGAACCAAATTATATCTTAAAATTAGACTAATTGAATTGTTTGATGAGTAGTTAATTGATCCAAATCGATGAAGAAAAGATCCACTCCACAATTGATGAAAAAAAACCACGCTCTGTCGCATTAGATGGTCCGGATGGTATCTTAAGGAAAATCCAAAGCTGTGCGCACAGATTATCCGAAAAGTACCAGATTCCGGTGTACGTAATTGGAGATACATCTTGGGGTTCATGCGATCTAAATATTCATGCTGCAGAGACTTTGGGTGTAGATATCTTATTCAACATTGGACATACCATCGCCATGGAAAAGTTTGGAGATAAAGTGGTAATGATTGATGCTTTTGATGATATAGATTTTGGTAAAATTGCAAAAATATGCGCACTTGAATTAAAGAAGAAGAATTTTAGTAAGGTTTCCCTCGTGACCAATAGTCAATATCTACAATCCGTGGAAAAAGTGAGGGAGATTTTTGAATATCATGGGTATGAAGTGGTTATCGGAAGGGGTAAGGGACACTTGAACGATGCACAGGTTTTTGGCTGCGAGTTCTACCCTGCTTATGATTCCAAAGACAAGGTTGATGCGTACATATTCCTGGGGCAGAGTATTTTTCATTCTACCAGTATTGCAATCGTTACCCAAAAACCTACATTCATGTTGGATCCTTATTTTAACGAATTTTCAGAAATTAACGATATTGCACAGAAACTCGAAAAGAAGGCGATATTATCCGTGTTTAAGGCTCAGGATGCCAAAACTATAGGAATAATTATTGGATTAAAGGAAGGACAATTTGCCAAAATTAAGGCACTAGAACTTAAGAGGTTGCTGGAAGAAGAAGGCAAGAAAATACTGTTAATTGCTATGACCGAAATTACGGATGAACGCTTATTGTCATTTCAAGATATAGATGCTTTTGTCCAAGTTGCTTGTCCTCGGATCGGAACGGATAATCATTTCCACAAGCCAGTGTTATCAGTTCCCCAGGCAATTTCACTCATTAAATTACTAAAAGGCGAATCCCCGGAAGGTTTCCTACAGATTAAACATTGGCTGTAGGTAATTGCCTAAAGATGTAACATTCAAATGCGGTAGTAGCCTACCGGTACCACTATAGAAGTAAAGCCCAATCTCAAGCTCTGCAAGATCAATCACGTAGACGTGCTAGCATGGATATGCTGCCTTAGGATTGCACCCTCCCGGACCTCATCCATTTCGACAATTCACAATCAAGCACATGCCTTCGCACATATCGTTGCTCATACCCATCCGACACGGCGTGGTTTCATATCAGCCTAGCAAGCAGGCACTTCACATCTAAAGATTTACCCAGTAGTTACTGATCCCAGCATAAAGCCGATTTCCGGTTTGGGGTACGGCTAACACCCCAATCCTACCTACTACCGCGAAAAATATTACACAATTTAGATATATTTGTGTATCTTGTTAACAAAAACACAATCTGATTGTTTGCTAAAGACTAAACTTTTTGCAATTAACATTACTAATTTCAAGGAATTGATTGGTATCTTTCCGGTGAAGAAAGCACCAATCAATTGACTATCTTAACAATGAATTCAAAATAGACAATACGATTAGTCGCACCAGAATTTAATTTAAGACTTTATACAAATAATCAACTACGTGACCTACCTAGGTAAAGTTTTCTTTACTTTTATGTTTAGACAAAATTGCATTGATGGAGAAAGCAGGCTTAATTTCCTTTAACTAACAAATTCAATGTGCGACAGACTGAGCATACTGTATTAGAAGAGTCTCTGTTGCATACCGAACATCGTCTGTGTTCCTGCTGAATCGCATTATCTACACTTGTAGCATTAATTGAACTTGTATTTGCAGATTTTACCTTCCTAGCGATTTTCAAGATTGAATTGTATGCATTATACTTTATGCCAGGATGAATTTTCTCAAGATTATTTAAATGACTCCTAAAGACACTTCTTATACTTTCGTCTCTATATGGACACTCTTCTGTTTGGAATGGAATATTGCTATGAATAGCGTACGTTACAATTTCTCTTTCATATATTTCCATTAATGGCTTGATTTTCCTTAAATTACTACCCCCATACTCTACTGGTTCTGGATATGTCCATCCGATTCTTTCCACATCGCCGGCAAACAAATTGATAAGAAATGTCTGGATGTAATCATCCAAGTTATGCCCGGTAGCTATAATATTTGCTCCACAAGATTCTGCAAGGAGATCTATTGCCCTTCTCCGAAAAGTTCCACACATGGAACATGATGAAATTTTCTCTGATGGTCTAACCTCCATGGCCTTATCCATTGATAGTCCAAAAAGTTCACTAAAACTCATTACCTTGTTTTCCACGCCTATGCTGGAACAAAAATTCTTTACAATGCTTAATGATTCATCTCGATAACCTTTAATTCCCTCATCTACAGTTATGGCTACTAGCTCAGGACTTGAACCATTAAATGTGTTTTTTAGTATATTCAGGAGCACAAGACTGTCTTTACCTCCAGAGACCGCAACTGCCACCGTATCACCATGTTTTATCATTGAATATTTTGATATGGTCCTTTTTGCTTTGTATTCTATCGATTTGACAAAGCATTTCTTACACAAAAATTCTCCAGAATATTGCCTTAAATAAATGGAATTATTTTTCTTGCATTTACTGCACACTTTTGACATCGGAATTGTTATTCCTTTGGGGGCATTGATCATTAATACCTTTTATCGTAAATAGCACGGTGCAGGAAGTTATCACTGGACCTCGAGGAAACAATTTCTAAAAGCATTTAAGTATATAACTACAAAGTAATTTTTGATTTGACGGCTAGCCATGATGTTATTGATGAAATTAATCTCAAAATCATAAATATATTGAATAAAGACTCCTCACTACCCTTTGTTGAAATTGCAAAACAAATTGGAATATCTGATGCTACTGTTCATATTAGAGTCAGGCGACTAATTGCCGCGGGTATTATCAAAAAATTCACCATAGCCTTGGACAACAATAAACTCGGCTATGATCACCTGGCATTCATGGGCATAAACATCGAACCAGGAACCGCTGATGAAGTAACAAATAGCCTTTCATCCATAGAGGAGGTTCTCGAAATTCATGAAATGCATGGAAGATTTGATCTTCTCTTAAAAATAAGAGCAAAAAACTTGGAAGAAATGCGTGATATAGTTGTAAACAAAATAAGAAAATTGCCCAGAATTATTGAGACTGAACTCATGACTGCATTAAAGACTAGAAAGGAAGATTATATGGTACCAATGGATGCTGCTCCGTAACTAGGACTCCTTGTAGAATTTTTAATCTACATTCTTTGCTTGTCTTTCTTGGATGAAGTCCACCAATCAAGATAGTCATCATGATATTTTTTCCTATCATTGCCTTCATCTCTAAAGGTTTTATCCCTTAATTCATCCATTTTTTCCCTGGAAGCAAAAAGGCCACAGCTTTTGCAGATGAAATTCTTGGTAGCAGTATCCAACTTTAATTCCCCACCACATTCAGGGCAAAAATTAGACAATTTGCTTATTATTGGTGAGACCTCATAAAAAATGTTACGTGAATTTCATAACAATTTCGCAATCTAGCACGAAATAGGCTATCAATATGACGAAATAAAATCGGCCAATTCCTTTACCATGGATCCCATGCGGTAAGTAGTCGGCATGACATCTACTAGAACATGAAATTTCGCAAGCATTTTTGAAGTAGACGGCCCTACAGACACAACAAGTAGATTGTGGTTTAGCCTTTCTTTTAACGCATTAATCTGGTTGTTTCTTTTTGCAAATTCAAAGAACTCATTAACTGCAGGCGGGCTCGTAAAGGTGATTGTGTCTATAGTTCCTGCCATTATGTCTTCTATGAGCCTTCCAATTTTCTCTTCGCTAGGAGGCACGTAGTCATATCCCATTTCCTTTAACATGCTGGCATTCTTTTTTCCAAGACTTGTAGAATAAGTATATGATGAAAATTCAAACACTTTTGAACCTAAAGATTCAAGCTTTTCCCTAAATAAATGTGAGTAATCACCGTGCCATAATATCCCTATGTTGTTATTTTTAATATCAAAGTTTCCTAATAGGTTCAATACCCCTTCAATCGTATTGATGTCGGGAACAAGGTTGGTTCTAATCCCAAATTTTCTTAGTTCCATCGCTGGTTTGTTACTTCTTGCTATGACTACAGTATTTCGTAACTTTTCGATCACGGTTTCTAACTGGTGTAATTTTTGAATATTTTGAAATAGATTAAATACACCAACACCAGTCATAAATACGAAAAATTGAATTCTCTCGTTTTTGATGATTTTTATAAATTTAATACACTCAGAATTTAGCGGATTATTATTTCTAATTCCTATAGTTGGTGCTATATATGGAATACCTCCAAACTTTCGAACTAAGCTTGCAAGTTCAGAAGCTCTCCGGCTTGATGTAATGGCTACGGTAACTCCGCATAATGACATGCAACAATCATGGAATCTTAGAATAATTAAAACTTGAGTTTATAACGATTGAATAGGCTAGCCCAAATATATTCAGCTAATTTTTATAAATTCTTATTATTTACAGTCTACGACGAAGTTAGTCTCCATATTGCAAAACCTAAACGGTGCATGGACTTTTCTCTTCATATCCATTGTTTGGATCTGGTCGCCCGTCAAATGCCATGCACCTTTTGAAATAAAAAAACCAAATTAAATTAAACCTTTTTGATTTGCAGGACTCCCGAAATACCATCTACTATTCCTTCACTGAAATTTACGATTTCTGGAATTTCTTGATCTTTAGAGAGTTCTAGTAATGGTATATTTGCAATTGCACATCCTGAAGCCGTTGTAATATCAGTCTTTAAAGTGCATATTATTCCTGATGGTGATACCCCATTGGATTTCAGCGCAAAAATCGAGTAAGCACCAACACTGCTTCCGACGGCGTATGGAAAAACCAAAAGGTTGTCCTTAAGCAATTCTCCACACAAGTCATGATCCTTATCGGTTATCAATCCGGTCAAATGATCCACTGAAGACAAAAAGTTGATGGGTTGCTTTGTTGACAGAATTCTTCCTTTTGCTCTCCCTCCTACGATTACTTTGCATCTTAGAGAATAATACATGGCAGATCTATTACTTTGTATAATTCCTAACAATGGATTTTAAATCCGTCAGACATACTGATACCCCATTAGATTTGTTGAGATAGTGGGCCGCTTTGACACTATTTGTAATTACACCATCGTATTCCTCACATGATAACAGAGGTGATAAACATGTACAAGCATCACAAATTATACTCGCGCCCGCATTTTCAAGTCTCTGGGCTATTCCGGATTTGCAAGATTTTTCGTAGATTGGCCGGGGACAAAAGATCATGCATTTTTTAGAGAATTTATTCCCGCCAATCATATTTGATATTAACTCCAATTCGTACATTCCTAGTTGAGGACTCCCCAATGCTATTACATCTCCAGAATCAGTGGTGTTGAGTTCATCTACTACTGATTTTTCTTCCTCTTTTCCATAAGATATACTCTCATCATATTCTTCCTTGTTAGAGAACATTCCACATACACCTGAAGTACCCAAGGCAGCAGCTAGAGACTTGGTCTTATACATGTCTATGTTACTAATTTGATGACCAAAAGAAACACAGCTTTCTTTTACCGAATTACCAGAAAAATAACCCAGTATTCCATAATCCAATTCCGTCTTGAGCTCTGCCTCTATCTTAATTTTTATTTTTGGATCTCTTATACTGTTAATTCTGAGATCTGAGTAGGGAGCCTTACCAGTTATGGCGCTAGCTAAAGCGCTAAGAGAACTTTCTTTGTTTGTGTGTAAACCGAATACTGAGTTTGCCATTACTGCTGCATTACTTTCTGCAAAGCTGACGTTATGTCCGCTATCTGGTAATTGAAATAGTTCATAAGGAATACATGAAAATGAAGGCAGAGAACCCATTTTCTCATATGCCTTGGTTATCTGGCCCTGCTGTTTCTTGAAATTGCTGGACAGGTTATTCTGTTTATGACTATCATATCCCATCGGATTAATTGTTGTCGGAACTAGAAATCGCGCTTCTTGACTATACTCGGTGAGAAAATTTACTCCTGCATCACCAATTGTGTTATAATTGACACCAGAAAGGTGAACCCATTCTACAGGAATTAATTTTTCTGCATTGGTTGCTTTACCTATAGATAACAATATTTTATATGCGGTTGAGATGACTGTGCCTTGCTTTTCATCAAGCGCATCCTCTTCTTCTTTCGTTAAGTCCACAAACATTATGAAATCGCTGGCCTATAATAATTATGATTGTGAATAAAGAGGAATCATTTTTTGCAGGTATTGAATAGAATAAATAGCGACTGTTGGTACCCTACTGACATGGAATGTGCAGTATATGATACATATGTAACAAAAAAAGATGGAAAGATTATGCACTTTGACGTTATAGTGGAATCTTCAACTCCACATGAAAAAGCAATTGAATTCGGAAAGGAATATCTAAAGGATGCTGGTCAAGAAGGTCAGACGATGACTCAAGAAGAATGCCAATTTTGTCATGTTCAAGAAGCTCCAAAGGTAGTCGAAGACAGCATACAACAAAGCGGTTACTTCATACAAAAGATGGAAGGATGTCCTTAAAAAACTAGGACGATATCCATTCTTAAAAATTAAAACGCCATCCATTCGTTTTCATTTTTTTTGGTACCGACATTTCCAGTTGATTTGACTTGATATTAAGTTCTAATAGATATTCATGATTTTGAATGATACGGGTTTTTCTTCTTTATCTTTGGGTTTCATTTTTTTTCGTAAAGAAAGCAAGATACATCATGTTCGTGTTCTTTCATTTCAAGTTCTGGTTCCTTTTTACATATTTCCATGCTGTAAGGACATCTGTTGAAAAATTTACAACCACTTTCTGCAGGGGCTGAATCAAAGTTTTTAATTCTAATTACCTTCTCTTTGTCAATATTGTCAAACTTTGGTTCTGAAATGGCATCTAATAATGCCTGGGTATATGGATGCAGTGGATTTGATAACACTCTGTCTATCGTTCCACTCTCAACTATCTTACCAGCATACATAACAGAGATCTCGTCTCCAATGTATCTTGATGTTGCCAAATCATGGGTAATGTAGAATACAGTTATGTTGCGACTAATACTTAATTGCTTTACTATCTGGAGTATCTGGGCTCTAATTGAGACATCAAGCATTGAAACGGGTTCATCTGCTATAATCAATCTGGGCTCAATAACTAGTGATCTGGCAATAGCAACTCTTTGTCTTTCACCCCCAGATAACATATGAGGATATTTTTCAGCAAATTCTGCCGAAGGCTTAAGGTTTACATCATCCAATACCGTAAGGATTTTATTAATACGTTCCTCTTTGGAGTAATCTTTAAAAAAAATATCAATTGGTTCTTTTATAATGTCAAATACTTTCATCAATGGATTTAGTGAACTATACGGATCTTGATGGATCATTTGAGCTTGCTTGCGATAATTCCAAAGATCTTTACCACTTTTTCTGGTTATATTACTTCCATTGAAAACAATTGAACCTGTATCTGGATCAATCGCTCGTAGAATTATTCTAGCAAGTGTAGTTTTACCAGAACCTGACTCTCCCACTAAAACGGAAACCTTTCCTTCTGGAATATTTAGACTGACGCCGTCTAATGCCTTTTTATAATATTTTTTTCTTGGATTCACAAAAGAAAAAAGACTCGTATTGATTGGGAAATATTTTTTAACTTCTCGCACTTCTAAAATGTTCTTCAAGAACTGTGGATAATGATAACAAAATGTAATTTAAACGATTTGTAAATACAAATTCACATCTGTTATTCTAACTCTTGTTGAGAGGTCTTGGCGGTTTCAACGAAGTTACCATGACCAATATATGTTTCATCTATATTCCCATCCTCCATTACTATCTTTCCTCTCACAATAGTCATAACTGGCCATCCCTTGAGCTTCCAACCATCGTAAATAGTATAGTCTGAATGAGAATTTAGTATATCAGGAGTTACCGTTTGTTCTTTTTCCATATCCACTAAAGTTAAGTCAGCATCTGATCCTTCCATAATAGTCCCTTTTTTCGGAAATAATCCGAAGATCCTGGATGCATTGGCACTGCATATTTCAGATAATCTGATAAGATCGATTCTTTTCTTATTTACTCCTTCACTTAACATTACCGGTAGCATTGTTGCTAAGCCTGAAAATCCTGACGGTGCGTTCCAGAAATTCCCCCCAGCTTTTTTTCTTTTGAACTCATTGGCAACATGATCTGTTCCAATAGTATCAATAATTGCAGATTTTATACCATTCCATAACTTTGCGAGGTTATTTTTTGATCTCAATGGAGGGACTACTTTACCCCTAATATCATCAAAATCGGTGCTATGTGTTAAATAATGAGGACATGTTTCAATCCAAATTCTGAGGTTTTTATGCAATCTTTTATGTCTGTGAATTTCATGCAAAGCTTCTGATGAACCTATGTGAACAAAATACAGATTAGGCTCATAATTTAATGCAATTTTCATAATTTTCCTAATAGAACTAACTTCCGACGCTTCTGGCCTTAATGATGACCATAACTTGAGAATATTTGAATTGACTTGCTCATACTTGTTACGCACTTCTTGTATATTCCTGGAACATACTTTGGGGTCCTCTGCATGAACTAATACAATAGAATTCAAGGATGAACCAACCTTAATGATCTCTGTGAGCAGCTTGTCTGTCATATCAACCTCAATTTCTTTTAGCGAAGATGAACCAGGGTCGAGATCTGCAAGAATTTTTTTAAGATGGGATCCTAAATTCATATAGATTTTAAAAGAATTAATACCGATACTTTTGAGGTAACTCATATCCTCAATTTGCTTGGGTTCCAGAATTGATGCATGTACTCCATAATCGGTAATGTGAGTATCCTTGCTTACTTGGAGATGATTGATAATTTTTCTATAGCTACCTTCCAACCTAATCATTCGCATTATTGTCGTTACTCCTCCAGTCGCAGCCGAGGTAGATTCAGTTATAGCAGCATTATCTATTGGAGTATAAACCCCATAATGGACATGGGGGTCAATGACTCCTGGTAAGATATACCTCTTCTTTGCATTAATTATCGTATGCGCACTTACATTTCCGATTGTTTTTTCTAGGGCTTTTATCTTTCCATTTTCAATTAAAATATTGGTATTGACAATACCATTAAAGGGAATAACAGCATTAACATTTTTAATTATAATATCGCAAGTATTACTCAAAATATCTTGAATATGGCAATTAATATTAATTTAATCCTTTGTAACTTAAGATGAACTCAAAGTTCGTCCAAAATGGTCCAATTACTAAAATGATTTCGAATTGGTTCAATTACTTTATTCAGATAAATGGAAACTGCGTCCTTCAGATCTTTTGGGTGAATCTTATTCTGATTGTAATCTTTTTCAAGTTTCATATAATTATCATAGACTATATTTCCACCATACTTGCTCGGCCTATCAATCTGAAATTCCGAAAAATTATGGAATATCACATATCTGATGATCTCTAATATAGGATTATTTTCTGAAATGCCAATGGGACAAAAAGCTTTTGATATCTTATTCTTAATTGTACTATCTTCATCGTGGATCAGTATACCGCCTAATGGATTAGTTTTGCTCATTTTACTTGATAATCGGTTGTCATCTTTCTCACTCACATTGGGAGCAAATTTTGTCGGTTCGTTGAGTCCAGGGAGTAAATGATGATGAACGGATACTGGTACTTTCCATTCCAACTTTGGGAAAATTTCTCTTACGAGCATGTGAATTTTTCTTTGATCCATTCCAGCATGAACGATATCCAAATCTAATGCCTTGATATCTGCTGATTGCATTGAAGGGTACATCAATTGCGAGAAATCAAGTTTCTCCTTTTCTGACCTGCCCATAATAGTTAATGCCCTTAAGGTTCGTGACAACGTCATATGTTTACTAAAGATCATAAAATTCTTCCAATAATCATCATAATTCTCGTACAAAGTTGATCCTAAAATAATATTTACTCCTGGACAAAAAAATTTGAAGGCCTCAGTATAGTATTTGGAAACTTCAATTATTTTTTGCCAATTATTATCTAACTTATTATTTATGTAGGTGTGCCAGTCTGCGAGAAACACATTACTATATATGCCCGCCTCGATGAAATCATTTATCTTGTAACCGGTCAAAATTAGACTTCCCAAATGAAGTTTCCCAGAAATTTCTAAACCAATGTAATGACGAGGTTTGGCATTAGTTTCAAATATTTTCCTTAATTCTTGTATCTCAACAACCTCTTCAGTAGGTTCTCGAAATACAAGGCCTATTCTGCTTTCAACATCCATTAACTAGGTAAAAATGTAAATGGGAACTATTATTTTTACCTCCATAAACACTCTGGAAACTGAGTAAGTGTCTCAATATTAATAAGTGATAGAACTGCATATGGTAAGATGAACATTAAAGATCTTTTCGGTGGTGAAATAGTCGGTACGGGATCTGATTTTATAGTGATTCTTAAAGGTAAAAACAGGATATTGTTAGAATTTAGTTCTCATAAAATAATAGTACTGAAAAAAGAGGCAACTCCTTACGGGTCTTCAATATAAGGATGTTTTATTTATTATCACAACAATCTCACTATTCTTGATAAAAAGTTAAATCTAGTAACGTACAAACCTTGTCAATTGACATCAAAAGTCACAACTGAAGTCTTAGTGAAAGGAACAAAACAGACCAAAACTATTTTGCAAATCCCTCAAAAGCAAAAATCAAAAATCTATTATAATAAAAAAGCAGAATCAGAATTTTTTGTCGATAATTCTGCATTGGCAGGTTTTACTGGAGAACGGATTCTGTATATGTCGGTGAGAGAGTTGATAGAAAATTCATTGGATTCATGCGAAATTAATCACATATTACCAGTTATTCATTTAAGCCTAAAACTCCTGGATCCACTTAATGATCTGTGGACCATATCTTGTCAGGATAACGGCATTGGAATACCTTCAGAGAAAGTTCCCGTTGCAGTTTGTTCATTTTTAACTTCTGGCAAATACGTAGAGAAGCAACAAAGGGGTCTTTTTGGCGTTGGATTGAAGATGATAGCAGCATTTTCTACTAAGGATACGGATCATCCTCTCAAGGTATGGTCTAAATCAGAAGAAGAATCAGAATATTATTTTGATCTCAGGACGGATATTGGAACAAATAAACCAATCACTCTCTTTAAAAAGAGTGTAAAAAATGGTGAATCGCAAATACAAGGTGAATCTGGTTTCAAAGTAGAAGCTATATTGCGTGCAAAATTATCTCCTGTAACCAAAAACAAAATCTATGACTATATTAGTCAAACAAGCATTGTTAACCCATATGCGATCATTATATTTGAAACAGATGAAGGAAAGGTAACGTTCAAGAAAAGAACACAGATAATGCCAAATCCTTCAAGGGAAGTATTGCCACATCCCTCTGATATGGATCTTAAAACTCTAAAAAAGGCCATTTTTAATTTTATGAATCAGAAGACAACTCTGCAAGGCATACTCTCCAATTCATTCCAAAAAATGTCAAACGATAAGGCTAAAGATATAATTAATAGAGCAGGATTGACCGTAAAACCTGCAGACCAATATGACGAACACGAATTGATTAAGGTCGTAAATATTTGCAAGCATACAAAATTTCAGTCTCCAAATACAGACCATTTGAGTCCAATCGGGGAAAAAATCCTGACTGTAGGAATGACATATGAATATTCAATTATTCAAAATAAGGAGACATCCACCTCTGGAAATCATACTCATTTATCTGCCAAGATATTAAAACCTTCGTTGACATCTTATTCTTCAAGAATTTGCGTTGTGAATAATAGGCCGACAATTGTTGAATGTGGAATTGCTTACGGAGGGGATATTCCTTCATTTAAACTCTATAGATTTGCTAATAAAATCCCACTTCTATACGATGAAGGTTCTGATGTTGCACGAGAAGTAATTTCTGAAGTAGGAATAAACAAGATGGGGATTTCAAAAAAAGAGGTTAAGGAACAATTTTCTAATATAGAAACAAGATCCGATAGAACAGTAGAATATCTTCCGATCCATATTTTCTTTCATATATGTTCCACAAAGATACCATATAAGACTGCAGGAAAGGAGAGCATTGCTTCCGAAGGCGATCTGAAAAAGTATATGAAATCCTGTCTTTCAGATCTTTATAGAAAAGTAAGTGCACAAATAAGAAGAGAACTGAAGATAAAGGAGGACGAAAACAAATTACGGCTCTATAAGCACTATATACCCTTCATAGTAAATGCAATATCAGAATCAATTAAAATTGACTCAAAAAAACTTTCCAAAGCATTTCAAAACTTGGCAGAGAAATATGTTAGCGGGGAATTATCAAACATTGCTAAACAAATCTTTCCAGATTCAGACCAAAAAAGAGATGATCCAGGCGATAAGAAGAAAACAGTGAATAACGATAATGGGAATAAAAATAAGTTGAGTAAATTCGATACTCGATCTAGTATATTAGTATCAAAACAGAGTAACAAAAGTAAGACAGCTAAAATTAATATTCCTCGCAAAATCACTAAAAAATAAAGTGTAAAGAACTTGGTACTAAAAGATAAGCGGCATCAAGAAATAACTAATAAAATCAGGAAAATAATGAAAAATGTAGGAGACGATATTCTTGTTGAAGGTATTATGCCAAGTCTTGAAATTCCGAAAGTGGGATATGATAATACTGTCTGGTCAGATGAGAAGAGGATGCTTACTATAGGAGAGAAGACTGTTCAGGTTGGTCCTAATAGCTCAAAGAAGATACCGACTTTTGCGCAATATTTGGTCATGGCAAATGCCATAAGAAAATTATTAGACGAAGAAATGGAAAGTACGATAAGAGGTATGTATTATGCCACTTTAAGCACAGTTGGAGATGAAAAAAATCAACAAAAATTCTGGAACGGGCAGGATGACTCTGACGATGCAATAAAGGCAATTGAACTCTTGACAAATGTTCCTCGAGAGGAATTTTCTGTGACATCCAAACCCAAAGGAATGATTTCTGGACCAATAACTCTTAGCGTGGGTGGAGATCTGATTGATTGCAATCTAGGAAGTAGGGCTACGTCCCAATTAATACCTACCAACATCCGAGATCTTGAAATTGTAAAGGTAAAGGCGGATTTTGTTATGGTAGTCGAGAAAGATACGGTACTCAATAATATAAGAAAATCGGGCTTCATACAAAAATATAATGCGATACTATTGACAGGATCGGGAGAACCAGATAGAGCAACTAGAATGATGGTCAAGATGTTGAATGAAAAGTGGAAAATGCCGGTTGTTATCTTTGCTGATGCCGATCCGTGGGGACTGGGTATAGCACTACGTTACAAAATAGGAAGTGAATCATTGAGTTATGATAGTGACAGGTTGGTAACACCTAACTCAAAGGTACTAGGCATGATGTTTTCTGATATTTACGAATATAATATACCAAAGGTTGCTAGACTTGCAGCAACTCCGGAGGATTTAAACAGAGCAAACGATATGAAGAAAAAACCATGGCTTCAGGATAAACGTTGGAAGAAGGAATTGAATCTATTTCTTGAACGAAAAGAGAAATGTGAATTGGATGCATTTTTCAAATATGGATTCAAATATTTGGCTGATACTTATTTACCTAATAAATTAAGAGAAGCCGGAGTCATCTAGGCCTGAATGTCAACTGACTGTGTATGTTGATGAACATACAAACAATGTCAAGTTAACGGATCATTAGCTCTTACATCTTGTAAATTATATTCAGTTGATGGTCCCAAATAGAGACTTGTCTTGTCATTAATATTTCTAGATTGAATTATGCTGAGGTACGCTACGTAAATAAATCCTATTGTTTGTATTGACATAAGAGGTACAAATATGGGATTTCCAGATAACAAACATATAGCAATTGTAAAGCAACCATATGCGCTAAAAAAGATTTCTAACAAAGTGGTCTTTGTAAATGGTAAAGCATATTTGTTATTATGCCAATCTTGATTTTTTTCCATTATTCCAAATTTTGGTGTTCTTAGAAACTCATTCCTTTTTCCAACTAATGCGTCAAATATTGCAACAGAATTGTTAATGGAAATTCCACCAGCATAGAATATCATGAACAAATACTGAAGTGCTTTTGTTCTCCAATTTTCACCCCAGATTTTTCTAATCATTATTAGATATGTTGCCGGTCCTAGTAGAAGATATGCAACGATACCAAGCGCTGGAGCCCAAGCAGTATCATAAATCTGATAATTCAGCAACAATAGGATGGGAAATATGAGGAACTGTAAGAGGAATAGTGGATTAATGATGTGCTTGGTTAGTTGAATGAATATCTGAATTTTAGTATCTATAGAAAGTTTTCTGTGAGATAATAACATTATCAAAAGTTTCTTAGCAACCTGTACGGATCCTTTTGCCCATCTGAATTGCTGACGCTTTGCAGCATTCATTTGAACAGGGAGTTCCGCATTGACAACTAGATCCTCATCAAAGATACATTTCCAGCCTTTCATCTGTGCGCGGAAACTCAAATCTAGATCTTCAACAAGCGTGCTTGTGTGCCAACCCCCTGCATCTTTTATACACAATGTTCTCCAAATTCCAGCTGTTCCATTAAAATTCATGAAAAGGTGTGTGAGACTCTTTGCTTTTTGCTCTATAAAAAAATGAAAGTCCAAGGATACTGCTTGAGCCTTTGTCAAAATTGAATACTTTTCATTAATGTGGCCCCATCTTCCCTGAACAAGGCCAATCTTGGAATCGTCAAAATAACTTAGAGCCTTTCTTAGAAAATCACTTGAAGGAATGAAATCAGCGTCAAATATAGCAATGAATTCACCCTTGGCAAATCTTAGTCCTTCTTTTAGAGCTCCTGCTTTATAGCCCGTTCTGTTTACTCTACGAAAAGCTGATATGTTGAATCCTTCCTTTTTGTATTTTTCAACCAAAGCTTCAATAATACTTGTGGTCTCATCGTCTGAATCGTCAAGCACCTGTATATCCATACGTTCCTTTGGAAAATCCATACGACAAATTGCATTGATTAGACGCGTAGCCACATATTTTTCATTATAAATCGGTAGCTGAATTGTGACTTGCGGGCATGTTTCAGCCGAATAGTTGAATTTCTTTCTATTCCTATTATTCACTGAATTCCTAGTAGACCTATAACTCAAATAATTAAAATTCAAAGTGTAAACTGTCATTATCCAAGCTATTGCCATCAAAATATAGTACAAAAAACCGCTGAATTCTGATATTATCTTCTATCACTTCCTATTGTAAAAATGTACGGGTAAATATTTATAGGTTCACTGCAAGCCTGCTGACATTATTGACCCTTTTGGAATATTTTTACGCACTGAGGAGGACAAACATTTTCACATGCCATACAGAAAATGCAATCTTTTTCTCTAATCATGAAAGGCTTTTTCTCTGATGCAGGATGTCCTGGTGTATCCAGCCACTCATAGACATTCACAGGACATGCTTCAATACAGGCACCATCAGCTACACAAATATCGAAATCTACTGTAACTTCGGTACCCCAGATACCAAGCTGACCTGGTGGATCGACTGGACCCCACACCTTAATTCCTTGATAGCTTCCAGTTACCTGGCGTTTTGATTTGAATTCAGGGTCTATTGGACCATCTATCTTTGAATATGAATTTCCCGTCCCAACAAGTGAAATGGTTGTATCTCCACCTGTTATAGCGGGAGGAGCTTGTGGAGGCGGTGTAACTGATGGTGCATTTACTTCAACCTGTGATTGAGATGATCGTTCCGGGGACTTTACATCCTGTGCGGTAGAAGGATCTCGAGATATTGGTTTCTTTTTGACCGGGGTTAATTCATCTAATTTTTTCAGTGCGTCTTCAGCTGATAATTTTTGTGATTTTTTGTAATGATCCATAAGTTTATCGCCAATTTTAGAGTTCCATATTATTGTGTCGATAATTATCTTCGCTCTGGTATCTGTTTTTTGTCTATAATTTTTTATCCAATAGTGATCACCAAAGTACTCCAATGGTTTGATTTGATATATTATGTCCACAACATCGCCTGAAACAATTTCAACTGTAATTTCTAAATTTGCTTCGACCTCATTTTGGGTTATTGCATCAACACCGGTTTCTGTCCATCTATCTGTAACATAAATTCGATCTGCGTACGAATCGACCTTGAAGCCAGAACTTTTTAAACTATTAATTATGGCATTAATATCAGAACGTTCTGTTATTTCTACCGGTATTCTGAAAATTCCTAATCTGGATCCATGTAAGGGATAAACCCCTCTCTTCGCCACCTCTGATAACATAACCCAAACACGATCTTTCAACAGAGCGGACATAATCCAAATTATTTAGACATGTGCTAAAAGTATTTCGATCACATTCTCATTCATATGTGATATAACCGTGAAATTAAATTGTGGAAATCAAGCCTTATAAAATATCTTGAAATTTCTTTATTGTTAGCGAAACTTTCGATGGATATCCTGCAGATAACTGAACACAATATTTTCAAATCATTTTTCACCTTTCATAAAGTTCCTTCATAAATGACAATGCTGATTTTCATTATTTGTGTCAAATCAATAAAATTCCCAAAACTAGATAATTACTAAATAAATCGGGTAGGCGATTGTAAAAAACGCTCTTATTGAAATCCTTCTTATCCCGTTAAAGGAGATTAACTGACGACCAGCATTTTCGCTAAGAATAGCAATTATCTAATTGGCAGCTATGCAAATGAGATATCTCAAAACTTTGATTTGTATGGTAACTTTCTGACTTTGATTAGGTAAATATTTCTTGCACTGGAAATTAATCATGGAAATCAAAGTGATTTCAAATGGTTGATTCATGTTCTTTTTTGGGTAACGCAATCAATCTAGTTATGTAATCCATACTTACCGATAGTCTCAAATTTATGTAAGACGCGCAACAGTAACATACCACTTGCTTGGATTAATTGAAAGCACTTAAATTATCAAGTAAAAAAATATTGTGTTTATAGGGCCGATAGTTTAGCCTGGTAGAATACCTGCCTTGCATGTAAACGATTCCATCATTTACAGAGGAAACGTAGGTGGTCGTGGGTTCAAATCCCACTCGGTCCACTTTAATATTTCTCGCTAAATCCAGTTTTCAATGAGTAACTTTAACTTTTCTGCATTTTTGTTATAGAAGATATTAAGACATTCAAATTTAGCAACAAGATCCTCATCTTTTTTTACTAATCGTTGTAACGCACTTCTAATATATCATAAATAAAAAATCATTGTAATGAAAAACGCTAGTATGACCGTAATTCTGATGTCAGCACTCACACTAACATTGGTTTCAACCGTAATGTTCAATGGAATTCAACAAGTTAGGGCAGAGGATGAGGAAAATGAAGATGATAAAGGGCAAGTAAATACTGAAAGACAACAAATCAATAAGTGTGAAAATAATTCAGAAAATGAGGTTAATACTGTGGAATGTAATAACGTCATTGTATATGGAGTGGTTTGTATGCCAGGAGCTATATGTACGTTAGAAAATTTTGACGTGCCATTTGAATTAGTCACACCATTCTAAGGGGCTATATTATTTTCTTGAAGTTAACAGAATACTAGGGTACGTGTCTTGATATCTGTTTAGTATTTCGCTATGGTTGTACCCGTTTGGTGTGTACTACTGATAGTTGCATGTATATTATTTACATTCGGTGAGTGGTTCAATCTTCACGTACTAAAGATAAATATTTTAACCGATTTCGATCTATCTTATTTATATAGAATTTAGGAATTTTGATAGCAAAAGTTATTTTTGGCTATATGTTAGACTGATCATTGTCATTTTTTGGCGGCGGAAACACTGGAAATGTTGATAAGAAGAAGTATGAGAGCTTGAGTCTTAGTATACGACAAACAGTACTAGAAAGGTCGCATCATCGGTGTCAAAAATGTTCTGTTAAATTTAGAGGTACTAATGGTCCCTTTTTTGAGCACATTAATGGTTCCTTGAAAGACAACAGACCTTCAAATTTGAGATCTTTGTGTGACAAGTGTTTTCAACACGTTAAAAAGAAAGAGAGTAGAAAGGGATTTTTGGGTAGTATGCGCAATAATCTTGGTCAGGTGTTTGGAAATTAAATCAATTATACTTCAAACCGATTCCAAAAATAAATTCCTATGTTCTTCACAGCAAAAATTCTCTATTTTCAATACACCTAGATTAGAATTTCCCTCTACATGAGGCCAGCTTTCCTTAAGAAAAAATTTTCCACAATATGCGCATGTCTTTTCCAATCTTAAATTATTAAATCAGGCTTCTTATAAACTTCTCAATGATGAAACACGACTACCATTTCTAATCCATATGTTCCAACATTACTAAATATTTTGGTTAGAGTAAAAATATATTTGAATGTTAGAATATAATTCAAGTAGTTGAAAAACCATGAGCAAAGAGAAAGGCATATCGTTTCAGGTGCAGATGAAAAAAATACCATTCCTTACGAAAAATGGATTGTCTCTTTCACAGATTCCAGAAAAAGGAATATGAAGATTTCTTATCGAGAATTTTTTGCCCAAGGATTCTATGAAGCTTATGATATAGTAATGAATTATGCTGAGAAACAAAGTGTTGATATTAGATGGTTTAAAGAGAAACGAAATTGTGGAAATATATTTCCAAAATATGACATTATGAAACTAGAATCCTTTTGCACTTATTGCAATAAAAGGTTTAATCATCAAGATCCTGTTCCATGTGCCTACGATGATTGCAGCTCAATATTTTGTTCAAAAAATTGTATGAACGATCATGTTATGTTACTACATATTAATAGGACGTAAAAAGCAGTAGTTATGCTAAGTTGATTTAGAATGAAGGTTTTATTAAAATTAGAGTAATTATTTTTATCCGTGATCGGTCGCCTCTAAATTGTTCTAAATAGTGGGATCTGTAATATACGGGACTATCATCAAAAGATTCCTTTATCATAAAACCAAGATTAACGAACTTGCAAATCAACCAATTCTTCCAAGTTCTAAACTCATTATCAGTTATAGGCTCAAACAAATCATTCGTTATTTCTGTTACAATTGTAAGAGTTCCTTTTTCTTTCAATTTTTTGTAGATGTCTTGATAGAATGAAATCCATAGACTCTCTTTAGCCCTGTCAATATAGCTTGGAGGAGGGAGGACAAAAATGAATTCGTCAGCATAATAATCAGGAAAACATGAAAGGACTTTTTCAAAAGATTCATTAATCAGGTAAACATTATTCTCTCGCAATTTATCACGTGCTACTTGAATTTGTTTTGTGTCAATCTCAATACCCACATAGCATGTGTTCGTACCTTTTTGATTCCTCACAAGCTTTTCTAGTAATTGACCGTCTCCTATTCCTAATTCCACTACAACTTTATGATACTTAGAGGTTGTTGAAACGATACTATCTTGGGAACACAATATGTGTTTCTTTATGGTTTTATTGTTGAGGTCTTAGCAATTCAGATTCAAGTAGTTGCTGGACAAGTTGAACTACTTCTTGTTCGACCTGTTGTCTAGGCAACCCCAATTTGGATGAAAAATGATCTGCTAACTGAGTAATTGTTTTTGTTCCATCGCAACTATTCCAAAAATCAACGATTGCCTGATTTACCATAAATCTCTGCTCTTTCTCGTTTTCAAGAATCAGGGAACCGTCCTGTTGTGTAACCAATCTGCCCTTCATCATGGGTTGGTATTTTTCATAATCAACTTGAAACCTTAACTTTGGTCTTCCAAATCCTAGTTTTTCTCTGACCGATGGTTCTATTCTTTCTATATTCCATGGCGGATCCCAAACAATAGAGACATTAATGTTCCCTACTCCATCGATTTTTCCGATATATCGCTTAACATCACTAACTAAGGTGTCATGAAGGGGACAACCCCTTGTTGTCATTGTCATTTCAATATCGACATCATTTGATTCATTTATATTAACACCATAAATTAAACCCAAATCGACTATATTAACGGGAATCTCAGGATCCATACATCTCCTTAATACGGAATACACTTGTTCTTGACTAATACTTTTTGACATCCAATAATAAAAATATACTTAGAGATTAAATACTTTATCCATGTCTTACAATTTTGGTTATACTTTTTTCATATGGTGGTTTAATAATGCCTTTTTCGGTAATAATTCCTGTGATCAATTCTGGTGGCGTTACATCAAATGCAGGATTAAGAACTTTGATTCCCTTTGGAGCTAATAACTTATTACCCATTTTCATCAATTCATTTTTGTTTCTTTCTTCAATGACTACTTCATTGATCTTACTTGTTAAATCAAACGTCGAACTGGGGGCGGCCACATAAAAAGGAATGTTATGTCTTTTTGCAAGTGCAGCAACCTGATAGGTACCAATTTTGTTGTAGACATGACCAGTTTTCAAAATTCGATCTGCACCTACAATTACCCTGTTAATTAGACCACTAGACATTAAATGTCCTACAGCAGTATCGGGGATCAAACTACAATCTATGCCATAATGATCTAATTCAAATGCAGTTAATCGAGAACCTTGCATTACGGGTCTAGTTTCGGTAGCAATAACCTGTATATTCTTACCCATATCACTGGCTGCTCTAAGTACACCCAATGCGGTACCATATGTAACCGTTGCAAGTGAACCTGCATTACAATGTGTGAGTATTACATCATCGTTATGGATCATCTCTGCACCATTCTTGCCCAATTGCTTATTAGTTGTAATATCGTTTGTTGCCATGTTTAGAGAGGAATGAACAATAGACTCTTTGATATCTTCAAGCTCATTTTTTGAAGATGCTTCATTCATTATTTTATCCAGGGCCCATACCAAGTTAACGGCAGTAGGTCTCGTCGATCTTAACCTATTGTAGGCAGTTCTAAGATCTTTGAGCAGAGCTTTTTTAGTTTTTGCTTTACTCGAAATTGCAGCCAATGACATTCCAAATGCCGCTGCAACACCTATGGCTGGAGCTCCTCTAACAACTAATCGTTCTATCGCTCTAGCAACGTCCTCATATCTGTTGTATCTAACATATACTAGTTTACCAGGCAATTTTGTTTGATCAATCATTATGACTTGATTATTTTCCCATTTTACAGTCAAAAGATCCTTAGATCTGTTCGGTAATTTTCCATTATCTTTCTGGTTTTTGCTACGAAGCATTAGAGACTTGATTGTTAATGATGTCTATAATAATTTACCTAGTTAAGGTGATTTGTCATACCAACAATAATGATTTATTCTAACCAATTGAAGGGATAATTGAATAATTTCACTTGTGTTTGTCTTTATCACAATCTATCATAGTATCTATCAATTAATAGGGAACCATAAATAATAGGTACTAATAGTTAGCAAGTATGTCATTTATTAGATACCGTATGATGAGATTGAGGAAGTTTACCAAAAATAAATTCTACGTTCTAGTCAAGTATCTCCTATTTATCTACATAAGTTTCAAGATGAAAATCGGATGGTATTGATAAACCAAGGTGAGTAACTAATTTATCTAGATGGTATATCAAGTCTACAACCTAATTCAATTTTCGTCTACTAAATTAGAGTAATTAGACATCAAGATTTTGTAGGAATGTCTATAATCACTCAGATCAAAATATATCATGAGCAGGGAATGTCCATCAAAAACGAAGTAATTGTGAAGGGTAATACCATAAAAGGCAATCCAAACAAGTCTGCAATGCAATATAACCTATTTGATAACATTATTGGATACGAGGACATAAAAAAATTATTTTTCTTGTCATTCGAATCACAGAAACCCATACATATTTTGCTTGTAGGTCCACCTGCATCAGCAAAAACGTTGTTTATGCTAGGATGCATGAAACTTGAGCGTTCTTATTTTACTCTAGGCACACACAGCACAAAATCTGGAATGGTTGACTATTTATTTGAAAAGCGTCCGAGATATTTGGTTATTGACGAAATTGAACACATGCCAATAAAGGATCAGACAGTTCTCCTGAGTCTTATGGAAACTGGTATAATAGCAGAAACAAAACATATGAAAACAAGAAACACCCAATTGAAAACATGGGTTTTTGCTACCACAAATGAAACTAACCACATGCTTACACCTTTACTCTCTAGATTTATGGTGTTACACTTTAAACAGTACAATTTTGAAAATTTTCTAGATATATCAATTCATATGCTTGGGCAAGAGGGAATCGCAAAGGACATTGCAACAGAGGCAGCTTCTCAAGTATGGCATGAAATGAAATCAAAAGACATTAGGGACTGTATAAAAATTGCAAATCTTGCTAAAACCAAGACTGATGTAAATTGGATTGTAGAGACGCTTCAGAAATATAGCAAAACATCCAATCCTACTGATAAAAAGCGATAACTTGCCTAGCAAATAAATCTAATTTGATTACAGCTGAATCAATCCAAAAAATTCTTGCATTACACATTCCAATTTCACAATTTTCATCGAGTCATCTAAATACGTTAGTAACTTAATTGACAATCAGGTCTCGTGTAATATTATCTAAAAGTCAAATCCGCCGCCATCAAATCCGCCGCCATCAAATCCGCCAGTATCACTTCCTGCTTGGGAATCCACGCCGGAAGTATCAGCGTTAGTATCGCTACCTGCGGAAGTAGTGTCTGCATTGCCACTATTTTCGGCATTTGCATCCCCCTGAGCAAGAGAGCTTTCCATAGGATTCAATGCTAAACCCATTAACGACATCATAGAAGTAAAGAACAGGATATTCATTATTCCCGAAAATAGCATCATCGGCATCCATGCTCTATTAGAATCCATAAGTGATTCAAGCTGTGTTTTGTTTCCGTTGTCGTAGTATTGTTGCATTTCCTGGACCTTGTCCTGTAATTCCTTCTTCTTATTTCCAAGAAGATTCATACCTGTGTCAGTTATTTTTAATTGGATTTTTTTCCTACCAAAGAACCCTCTCTTTTCATTAGTTGTTATCAATCTCTGAAAAACAAGGTCATTTACTATTAATTCAACTTCAGTTTTGGGTAACTTTGACACCTTTGATATCTTGTCGATATTATTCATTCCTCTTGATATTGCATCGAGAACTATGAAATGATTTGGACTTTCACGAATATTCACTTCGCTCGACATATTGAATTTATGCACAGTTGTTTACTTAAATCATTCGTTTTTGATGCCTTGTCTTTATAGATTTCCAAGTCCTACATACAGACTCAAATCTGTACCAGTTTTCACTTTTATTGATAGTCTGAAGAACATATTTTCATTCCCAATCAATGTTCTTTTTCATTTTGAATTAATGATATTTTTATAAAGTTTAAAATTATTAATCTCAAACAATTACATAATTGGCTGGAACTGACAATTTCGGAGTCGAAGGCGGAATGGGCTATAGGGCCATAGAATGGATGAATTCCTATTCCAAGGAGAAAAAAATGTATTTTAAGGCACGATTGGAAGGTTACCAGATCTCATCAAAGAACTTCGGAAATTTTGAAATCATTTCATGGAGTGGTAATTGGTCTGATGCACGCAAGATAATTATCAAGTCAAGTAGCAAATTAAGTATGAAGGTTATAGAATCAGGCTACCATCAAAAAGATAATCTGTTACTTTCATTTTTTGGTCTTGGAAAAGAATTTGGTAAGGTGTACAAAAAAGGTAACTATATTGGAGCTATAGTATTGGGAATGCGTTCAGGAAAATGGTATGTAAAATCAGAAAAACTTGGATGACGCATGTTCATCTTATTAAGTTTTGAGGAATGTATAATCTGTAGAGCAAATACATATGCTGTATAATCCTTGATTGGTAACATTATCTTTTGAATAGAAAGTCGCAAAAGCTTTTTCCCGCAACACCGACGCATTCGTCATATAGTTCCTCCGGATCATTACTATCTCCATTCTGGGGTGGAAGTCTGTTTGGAAAATCATTTAGTGACGAATCAATCTTATCGGGACTGGGTCTTTCTCCCAACACCAAATCCAATTCCCTAATTGCATTATCTCTGAGAATGGTAAGATGTACCTGATCTCCCACTTGTTTCTGGCTTTCAAGATACGCCAGTATATCGTCAATCTTTGTGACCTCTCTGTTATCGATTTTTAATATAATGTCTCCTCCAGTATTAATTTCCCTCCCATTAAACGTTTTTGTAGTAGACCCTGCCTGTAAATCAGCTTTTTCGGCGGGGCTTCCTTCAGTGATACTAGTTACTAGAAACCCCTTAGTCTGAGTCAATCCAATTTGCTTGGATAAATCAGGAGCTAAACTTAACCCAACTATTCCAATATATGGATGACGATATGAACCAGTTTGGATAAGTGAAGTTGCAACTTTGCTAATGGTGTTAGAGGGGATTGCAAATCCAACTCCTGAATACACACCGGTATTAGAAAATATTGCTGTATTAATTCCAATTACTCTCCCTTGGGTATCAATGAGAGGTCCTCCCGAATTCCCTGGATTTATAGCAGCATCAGTTTGTATAATATTAGGAATAGAGAATGATGTTGTTGTTCCAGCAAAATTCTCACCATTTTCATTTGATGGCAATAGCCTACCTAAGCCACTTACTATTCCTACGGTCATTGAACCCGACAATCCAAAGGGATTTCCAATTGCGACAACCGTTTCTCCTATTCTTAAGGCAGATGAATTGGCTAGGGGCAGTGGTGTTAACTTATCGGAAGTTATATTTTTTACCTTAATGACGGCCAAATCTGCAAACTGATCAAATCCTACAAGATCTGCAGAATAAACATTACCATCCAGGAAAGTAACTTGCAACTCGTCATTATTATTGTTCGAAGCTGGGACTACAACGTGATAATTTGTAATTACATGACCTTTATTATCGTAGACAAATCCCGAACCCAGTCGTGATCCGAGCTCATTAGAATTATCAACCTCAGTTACTTGTACTACTGAATTTTCAACCTTTGTAAAAAGATCTGGCAGAGATAGTGGATCCTGAGCAGTAGAGTTTTCAAGTGTCAATATTTGTGCTGACGCAAATTGAGTATAAGACATGAAAGCATAGTAGCTTATGAATGCAATAAATACAAAAAATGAAATTAGCAATAATATTCTCTTTTCAGTCATTCTCTTAATATCATGTTAGTACGAACAATCCTATATTTGAATTGTAGTCATCACGTTCAAGTACTGTCTTCTAATAGGCATTGCAATCACTGCTATTTTTCTCTCGATATCACGACTTTTGCAATAATATTTCATTGAGAACTCTGTAATCCTAAACCTTGAATTAGTTTCATTTTGTTTTTTGATTACAATCTTTTCTCAAAACAATTTCGTAATCATTACAATCAAAAACGATACAATGAAATTCAAGTAACTTTTCTATCATTGATATGGCAAAGGATGATTCCTCAACAACATTTCTGAAATACAAGAACTTGACCGACATGTTGAAAGTAATATTGTTCTCTTCTCAGTCTGCATTAGGATTAACTCCCATGCTTTATCATATAACGGTTAGGCAAGAAGAAATTCTGTTTATCGAAACAGGCGCCCTAGGAGGTACATTAGTTCATTATATAGTCGAAAAGGAAAAACCACGCATGAAATTCATAGAATTAAGACAATTAACTGGAGAGTACAATTTTGTTGAAAAGATAGGAAATGATACGCATTCTATTTATATTCCAATACTGGAGTTAGAAAGCACATCCATTGAATTCCCATGAAACCTGGAATTAAATTGCAATTGGCCAATGGGATCTGAAATAATCCGTAGATGGAATATTTTTGATTCATTTCTTCGCAACTTAGGTACAATCCAGTGATATTCTCGTCATTGGATACTATTAATTGGTAACTTGAAATTTAAAGTATCAAAAATATCATCATGATCTCACGACACAAAACAAGGGTTATTGGAGATTTTTGAAACCTATTTTGCGTTTGAATACAGACATAAAGCTTGGTAGTAATCAATATTACATCATGATAGATAGTATTTACATCATGATAATGCACAATATTAAATAATATTCGTCAATTGACATGCACGGTATATCATAATTTCTAGTTTGTACTCTATTGCAACGTAGGTTTTAAAAATACCTACATGAATTAATAATACATGGAAGACGAAAGATTGTCTCAATTTTTGAAAGAAGGTAAAGGTTGGGAGAGAAAAGCAACCAGCATACCTGGAGTATTTTTGATTAAACTTCCCGAATACAAGAGTAGACCTCCATACATAGCTTTGGAAGTCAATCCAGTTGACACATCGGGGATAGCAACAAAGAAGCGAGGAATACTCATTAGATCTCGCTCGGAGTTAGAACAAATAAGCAATATTCTTACTAATGCGAAAATTATCCAACTGGCCGCCAGTCTAGATGAGGTAAATCCAGAAAAAAAGACAAAACCACTATCTACTGAAACTGATGTATATGAGATCTGAAATATAATAAAAGAGAATAATAAGAATGGCCAAGGTCAACGTGAATTTTGCACAATTTGTCATTTTGACTAATACTAATTCAGTATATGAAAATTGTTGATTTATGTCTTTGAATGATGAAACCACATTCATTAATCATCCTCTTCTTAGAAAGAATTTACTACAATTCAGAGAATATCAAAAAAATATTTCCAGCTTTGCTCTGAATAAGAATACACTCGTAATTCTTCCCACTGCATTAGGAAAGACAATCATATCGTTACTTGTTTCCATCAATACGCTGTATAATTACAAGGACAAGAGAATCCTGATATTAGCGCCCACGAGACCACTCGTAAATCAACATTGGAAATCATTTGTATCATATATAAAATTACCCACTGATCAAACGGCTTTAGTTACAGGAAAAATACCACCATACACAAGAACTATTGTGTGGAAAAACGATGCGATCAGACTTGTTTTCTCGACACCAGAAGTAGTAAGAAACGACATAAAAGAGAAGAGGGTGTCACTAGAGAATTTTTTTTTAATAGTTTTTGATGAAGCACATCGCGCAGTAAAGGATTATGCTTATACTTTCATAGCAGATCAATATGTACGACATTGTTCGTTTCCATTAATTCTCGGATTAACTGCCAGCCCAGGGTCAGAAAAAAACAAGATTCAAGATATTTGTAATAATTTGTATATTGAACATTTAGAGTATAAGACGGAGGAAGATGCCGACGTAAAACGATTTATCAACCCCATTGATATTAGTTGGGAATGGTTTGATCTTCCTTCAGAGTATCACTACGTCAAATCTATATTGAAAACGATGCTAGAAGAAAAACTCAATTGGTTGACTAGCAGAAATATTGTCACAAAAAATTCAAAATGGATCTTCAAGAGAGATTTAATTTCTATTGGAGATGAATTAAGGCGCACTTTACTGACATTACCAGAAGAACAACGACGATCATTATATTTCGCATTGATGCAACAATCCATTGCCCTCTCACTAATGTATTGCATTGAATTAATGGAAAGTCAAGGATTCAATTCTCTAGGAACTTTTCTAAATAGAACACAGGCAGAAGACACTAAGAGTCACAAGATGTTGATTGGTGATAAGAGAATAAAAGAAATTAGAAGACTGATCGAACAACTGAATATAGAGCATCCGAAAATTCAATATCTTATCAAACTCTTAAGAGAAAGATTTGACTCCCAAATTAATTCCCAAATTAAGTCGAAAAACGCTCGTAATTTAGCTATAGACGAATCAGAAATGGATTCCAGAGTACTTGTCTTTACTCAATATAGGGACACTGCACAACACATAGTTGAATTGCTAATAAAAAACAAGATTACCTCATCAAAGTTTGTTGGGCAATCAAAGAGACAGGGGGATCCTGGAATGAGACAGGAAGAACAGAATTCCATATTGAAAAAATTTAGAGAAGGCGAGTTTAATGTTTTAGTGGCTACTTCTATTGCAGAAGAAGGGCTTGATATACCAGAAGTTGACCTAGTTGTATTTTATGAACCAATACCAAGTGAAATTAGGCATATCCAAAGGAGAGGGAGAACTGGAAGAAAAAACATTGGTTCAGTATTAATTCTTGCGACAAAGGATACGATTGATGAACGTTATCTCGAGGTAAGTAGAAAAAAGATACAAAAAATGAAATCAGTTCTTTCATCTATTAATACACCACTCAATTTAGAACCAGTTCATAGAGTGAGTGTGAAACAAGATCCTATGACCAAATATGAGATTGAATTTCTTGACTCGTGTTTGGACGGATTTGGAGAAAGAGCGAAACGAAAGTCGCAATCGTCAATTGTCAAAAAGATTCCCGGCGGTAAGATTCCATATTCCACTATTAATGCCAATCTGATAGGATTTGAAAGCCTTGTAGAACGTACTGCAAGGAAAATATATTCAGTAGTATCTATTCATGGAAACAGTGGATTAGATATCGAATTGGTCCATAAAACATTGGAACAAGACGACGCTCTTATAGAGGCTGCATTAAAAATGCTCGAGAAATTAGAAAAAATAAAAATTATTGGCAGAAAGGCAATTCTTTCCGAAAATGTGGCAAAAATTCAAGGACAAGTCTTTATGATTGAAATTGAAAAAGTAGTAATGGGTAAAGCAATAGTACTGGTTAACGGTAAATGGCAAGCTTTGCTGCATCACTATGATTATCGCGGTCCTAGAGAGTTGATAAGAAAAGGACGAGAATTCAAAGCTATTGGTGAACTTTATCGGGATAAAGACAAGTTAAACATTCATGTAAAGCAAATTCTATAGATTAATTTAAAGTGCAAAATTTTCAGTTCTCAATGGACATCTGATTATGCAATCAATGAAGCAATTCGGGTTTATGTTGATTGATAAGCCTTGACAGGCCATTCATATAGTTTTTAGCAAAAGTTGTGATCGGTTGTGAGGAATACCATATACATCCTAGTACTTGACAGTCATGACAAGTTCTAGCGATATTCCATTGAGGTGCACTCCAGACTTCTTCAATACTTTGCTCAAGCAAATTATAAGTGTTCTCTGGTTTGTTAAATTTCCAACATGGTACCATAACAGTACCATCTGCATTAACAAATGTGCTTTTCCATACTCCACACTCATCGAAAGTAGTACGCCCATGCTCTATTATCTGTTTAAAATATTCGGGCGGAATCATAATTTGGGGTGATGATTTTTTTCTACCGTAGTCCAAAATGCTTTCACAAACTTTTATCATAGTTTTTCTATCCGGTAATAAAGAATATGAAACGTCAGCTCTATCTTCGACAAAGGTTAAAGAAACTGCGTTTGATCCAAGCTCTTTAGCCTTGTCAAAATAACTTTGATCAATAAATTCTTCTGTGTTAAATTTGGTAATCACGCTGTTGAAATAATGAGATATGTTACTTTGATTAAGGAGTCCAATGTTTTCCATGACTCTGTGATAGATTTTAGTAGAGACACCACGTACCTTACAATAAGGTTCTTCATGAACTGAATCAATACTGCAGGTAATAAATTGGATGTATTTTTTTAGTTGTTCAAGGTCTACAGTATGCAAGAGAGAACAGTTTGTAATCAAAGAAGTAGGCATATTGATGCTATGAAGATATCTCACAAGATCAATAAAATCTGGTCGGCTTGTTGGTTCACCACCTTCGATAATTGACCAGACACAATATTTTGAGACTTTATCAAAAATACTTTTCCACTGTTCAGTAGTTAGGTCTTTTTCTCTAACAAGTTTTAATTGTCCATCTTTATTGGAATCACCGAAAGGACACATAGGACAATAAAAGTTACAATAATGGGTCATACTGAAAACAGCCACTAGTGGACGTCGTTTGCCTATGGCCCTATTGACTGACCATTTACCCAGCAACTTTAATGTTCTAACTTTATCTACTTCCAACCAGTCTATCTAGATATTTCATTCGTATTAATCTATTGGGGGCCTCGTATATACATGACATACTCTTTTCAAAAATGAGATTTTAAAAATACTTAATGTAGCTTTGCAAATTTTAGATAAACAGATTGATTTTCTAATTGATCTATTTTTGCATTCTGCAGTTTAGCTTCAACAAAGACTGTCTTTTTAAATTTACATCCACCTAAATCGCAATTTCTTAGATCCGACCACATAAAGTTTGTTCCAGACAGATTTGCATTCATTAATTTGCTATTTTTCAAATTTCCGTAAATAAAAATTGCATCCGTCAAATCTGCATTCTCAAGGTTTGAATCCATAACCTCAGATTGAGCAAAATTAGCCCTTTGTAAATTGCAGCTTGACAAATTAGCCCCATTACACTTTATGCCGTTTAGGTATGCATTTGAAAGATTCTTTTCCGAAAAATCTTTTCCACTGAGATCAATTTTCTCAAAGATATTGGCCATTCTCCATTCATTAAATTCCTTAATTTTCGAATCCTGTAAGAGGCCCAACCAGTCTACTTTATTGCTCATTTTCAAGACATTATTTTTTTTGATATATCAATTTTCTCATAATGAAACTTATTATATATGATAACCCTATCAAAAATCAACATATGACGGAAAGTAAAAAAATTAATTCTCCACCACGAATAATGATTGTGGACGATGAATCTGATATCCTTTCGGTCATAAAAAGAGGATTAGAGTCAAAAAATGATTTCAAGGTCGAGACATTTTCAAAAGGTGATGATGCCATCAATAATTTTCAGAATCATCCTCCAAAATATTATGATCTTGTGATTACGGATATTCGAATGCCTAAAGTAAACGGATTTGAACTGTATAGGCAGATAAAAGAAAATGATCCTACTATGAAGATTGCATTTATTACCGCATTTGAAATTAACAAGGAAGAATTCAGCAAGGTTATTCCATCTGTCGATGTTACTCATTTTATTAGCAAACCAGTCAGTATTTCCAAGTTAAGAGAGAAAATAAAATCCATACTTGAAGACAATAATACAGAAGCCTAACAGATCATCAATCTATCTCTACCTCATAATCATGGCTGCCTCAGTTTATTCTGTACCTGCAATAGGCAATGCCTTTCCTGCAGGAAAATTAAATGTGTTTTTTTCCTGTTCTTCTTGAGTAACCTTTTCAAATTCAAGAGTGATCTCTACCGGTCCATTGAATTTGGTACTAATTTCACTGGCTAAATTGGCTATTTCGTTTTTGTCATTAAATTCTTTAGAACCTTGAAGAAAAACTCGACTTTGCCTAAATAATACCTTTCCTCCATATTTTTGTTGCAGAAATTCTAGTAATTGTTGAACTTTTTCTTGGGGAATATCATTATAATAGAAACAGATACCATTTATTAATTCCTTATCAAATGGAGTTCCATATCTAAACCAAAAAACCCCAAAGTGTTCATATTCTCCCTGTAGACATTTTATGTCCCAGTGATTAGCCTTCTCTAAGGGGTAATTTGAATTTAATAGGTCATTAACTGCTAAACGCCAATATCTTACACGCATCTGAGGATATACCAAATTATCATTATAATAATGTGACGAAATATTGAATTTTCATGACATTTTTGATTCTCCAAAAATTGACTTATGATATATTGAGTAATGATATATAAAATTCAGCGGATTAACGCTGAGTACTTTCTAACTCAAGCAGATAAAAATAATAATATATCTGACAACTTAACTGTAGGAAATTGAAACCAAAAGGCACGAAAAAATTGCGCAAGAATATTTTGAGTGATTCAGTACGTGATTACGAAATTGAATCCAATTCTATATCTTTACTAATTGATGGTATGGCAAATTCTGGCGGGTTTGAATCTAGAAATCTCTCGGATGGTATTAACATAATCCGTACAATGACAAAGGATAACAACTGTACCAAATTCCTGTCATTTGTAGGTTCTATTATCTCGACAGGAGCAAGAGGAATTATAAAGGATATGTTAAAACGTAAGATGTTCGATTGCGTGATTACAACATGTGGTGCATTAGACCATGATATTGCACGAACAAGAACAAAATACTTTTCAGGGGACTTTCGGATGAATGATAGCTTGCTTTATAGGAAGAATATTCATAGATTGGGAAATGTACTGGTACCTCAGAATAATTACGGACCGGTTATTGAAAAAAACGTGCAAGATTGCCTAAACGATCTGTATAAACAAGGATCACGAAGTATTGCAACGTTTGAAATAACAAAAAGTTTAGGACGGACATTAGATGATACCTCATTCTTGTACTGGGCATACAAGAATGACATCCCAGTCATAGTGCCTGGCATAGTAGATGGAGCCGTTGGAAGTCAGATTTGGTTCTTTTATCAGAAACACAAGGATTTTAGTGTAAATATATTATTGGATGAAACCAGGCTATCTGACTTGGTTTATGAAGCTAACAAAACTGGCGCTTTCCTTATTGGAGGCGGAATTTCAAAACATCATACCCTGTGGTGGAATCAATTCCGAGGAGGACTGGACTATGCAGTTTCTATAACAACAGCTTCTGAGTGGGATGGTAGTTTGAGTGGAGCCTTAGTTGCAGAAGCAATATCTTGGGGAAAAGTAAAGGGAAAAGCGAAACAAACTACAATACATGGGGAAGCAACTACATTGTTACCGTTCATTTATGCTGCCTTATTGAAATAAGATCTATCGATTCACTATTGACTTTCGATTTCAGTTTGTAGTCGCATTTCTATCTATTATTTTTATAGAATTTATTTTGGCCATATTTGGATCTTGTGGTTGATCATTCTGAATTGTCGGTAATGCAGCAATTTTGTCGACAACATCCATGCCATTTACTACTCTGCCAAATACTGTATATTGATTGTCCAAAAATCTCGAGTCATTCAATACAATGAAGAATTGTGAGCCGGCGCTATCTGGATCTGAGGATCTTGCCATCGAAACGATTCCTCTATTGTGCGGTATGTTACTAAATTCAGCCTTGATTTTATAACCAGGGTCACCTGTTCCCCATGCGGCCATGTTTGTACTATTTTTTGTATTTGGATCTCCTCCTTGAATTACAAATCCTTTCACAATTCTATGGAATATAGTACCATTGTAGAATCCAGATTCTGCAAGTTTTTCAAAATTTGAAAGATGGATGGGTGCCACATTTGGAAAGAATTCCATAGTTATAGGACCCTGAGCCGTATCTAGTACAGCCAACTTAGATTCATTATTTGATGTCATAGTAGTATTAGTCATGGAGGAGTTTATTGAAAATTTCTCTTCATTTTCAACAATTTCATTATATGGATCCGATGTGGTTTTAGGTACATAGTTATGGTTGACTTCATAAATCAATACTGCGAAAAATAGACCCGGCGTGTTACTCCTAAAGCTGTCAGAAGAATATACAAGTTTCAATGGTTGTTCAGCAGTTGCATTTTGTGGGTACTTGATGTCTTTTGAATAAATGGCCATCGCGCCTTGCTGATATTCTGCTGATGGGGCGCCATTTAGTATATACGAGACAGGCGTGAAAGGTATCAATTGCCCTAGTAACGTACTGTTCCAGAAGAAGGGTGTTGGAGTAAAACCGTCTTGTTCAAGGTACCTATTTTCATCAAATCCTCCTATTCTGATAAACCACTGTTTTTTGCTTTCATCTCCGCCATTACCTAAAACATAAAGCTCACTACCATTAATCCCACTAAATCTTTGTCCGACAATATATACAACAATATAGTCAGATTTTAGATCTTGTGCAATTTTAACGCCGTTATCAATCTGATCCATAAACATCTTGGCAATAGTTGCAATTCGTGTTTGGTTTATTGTAGCGTTATCAGCCAGACTAGTTCTATTTCCCAATGTTGTAATCCAGTAACCGTAATCCCACCAAGATGTAATTACTGAATTGGAAGATGTATTGGTAGAAATCCAGTTTAATGCGTTTATCCAATCATTCGTTTTGACCCTAAACCCGGTACCACCATTTGCTATGGAAGGGGGAATATCTGCAGAGCTCAACCAATTTGCATTTTGCGGATACAACACGCCATTGTCCAGGACAGGAATTGAAATTAGAATAACCACTATTACAGCATATACTATTTTTATTGGTCTGTCCATTTGAGAGGTTTTTTCACTTTCCGCCTTTCTCTTCTTTTTATGCGAGGGTTCGATTGCCTTGTAATTGATTATCGTTCTGGTGATTTCGTAAAGACCAATTCCTGCCAAGAGTATTATTCCAATAGATGAGAATACAAGTAATCGTGCAAAGGTTGCGCTTACGTAAACTGCTGTAATGCCAATTATTAGAGCGAAAATTGACGTATCATTTCGGCGTCTGAACGCCATAAGTGCTCCAAATCCTGCAAACATTATCAGAATTGAATAATCAGTAAAGTATTCTACCAATGTTGGAGTGAAATGTTCAGCAACGGATTCTACGAGAGGAATCTGAGAAGATAAAAATGGATTAATTGCGTTTAGATATCTGAATGAGGATACATAGAAACTTCCCGATAGAACAATTCCAACCGCAATTGCGAAAAAAGCTCCAATCAAAATCCAATTGTTTCTTATAAAAGTATTGGATGAGCTTAATTTCCTGACAATTGATGAAGCTATCAAAAATATTGTTCCTCCGATGAGAGCTATGCCAGGGAGTCCAAATACAAAAGATAGGCCAGGTCTGGGAGATATTCCAGCAGCTAACACTGCCGCAACAGTAAACACAATGGCGACAATTAAGGGGACTTTGATATCATTTCGTAGGAAGGTTACTGCGAAGAAGAATAATGAAATTGGGATACTAAAGTATTGAATCCCGCCCCATGAGGCATTAGCAAGCCCTAACAATAATCCTCCAGCAATTGCTTTTACTATAGCTATCCTGGGCTTGTGTTTCATTGCAGATATAAGTAAGTAAAGCGCCAAAAGCCCGAGGAACAGACCAAGAGGTTCAGATTTGAACCACCCCAAGTTTCCACGTTGAATAATAGCAGGAGTAAAGGCAATCAGTAATGCGGAAAACAATCCAGCGGTGGTTCCACCGAGTGATCTTACTAATGCAAAGACAACAATAGTTGTTAATGATCCTATTACAACCGGAAAAATGATTGTAAAATCTAAAACAGAACTATTTCCTCCAAATATCTTGTATAGATACGCTGCTGTTACGTGTAAACCAACTTGTGATGTCTTTGGTATGTCTCGACCGTCAGGATACCAAGACATGTTGTCATGCCACATTAGATATGCTTCAAGCCCATTGTCTACAATATACTTGGTTGCTCTATAATCAAAATACGGATCAAATTCATTGAGATAATAACCGTACTTTATGGGAAAAGAACGCATAATGAAAGCTGTTGAAAATGCAATAGCTAGTATTGCAATAATTAGCAAATGACGTACATTAAACTTGTAATTTCCAACATTAAACAAAACTCGGTCGGCGGATAACATAATAATGCATGTTGATTTCACTCATTTTTTAACGTACTGGAAACAATCTCAAGAGTATATTTTCTAAAAAACCTATGGTAAAATATTTTCCTAAAATTTTTTTTCATTATGTTGCTAACAAAAGAAGGGGGGGAATTAAGAGGGAATAGTGACTGCGAAAGTATTACCTCTTTGATTTTGATTTAGTTCCTTTCTTAGCAGACTTCGATTTCTTTTTAGCTGCCATTTGCAATGATATTAGGAAAACAGATCGTATATAAGTTTTAATTTTTGAAAAAAAATTTGGTTATTCTGACTCTAAAATCTCTGTTTTACATACTGTGACCAGTTCTGAGAATCGTATCGCATCTTTTTTATTACCTACAATTGTACCATAATGCATTGGAATTGCAATTTTTGGGTTAATCAATTCATTTATTGCCTTTGATGCTTCCTCGGCAGTCATAACATAAGTTCCGGAAACAGGTACTAGTGCAATAGTTGGGTTTGTATCTTTCATTTCTGGGATGATATCGGAATCCCCAATGTGGTACAATCGATCATTACCAAAATCTATAATGAATCCGATTTTCTTATCATTCTTTGGATGAAATTCCTTATCAACATTGTATGCCGGAACCGTTTCTATTTTCAAATCTTCGACTTTCACACTATCGCGAGGATCAATGCCAATTAATTTTTTCACATTTAGCGCCTTCAGTTGTGATAGGCACTCCTGAGCAGAAACAATAACCGTTCTTTCATTAATTATATTTTTTAAATCTTCTATTGATAAATGATCAAAATGATTGTGGGTAACAAGTACAATATCGGCGTCAGACATGTGCTCGTGTTTTTTGCTTAATTTGTAAGGATCGATGTACACTTTCTTACTTTCATATATGATCTTGAACCCAGCATGTCCGGTCCATATTAAACCAATATTTTTGTACTCGAACATGCATAATTAGATATAGATTGCCGATTTAAAGCTACCCTTCAAAATTTCGATTAGCTATCATCATTTTATTTTTGGAGAGTGTTATTGTTGTTACTTCAGCCATTTTAAGTCGGCTCAATAGTTTACCATCCAGCGTGGCCACACCAAATCTTTTGTTCCTGGTTGCGTAATTAAGAATATCTTTATCCACATTTTTTGACTTTCCAATATCTTTGATCTCAAATTTCAATTTAGATATACGAATTGCAGTACTTGCGATCAATGATTTCTTGGGCCCCGACTTTTTTTCAATTAAATCTAGTTCATCAAGAACGAATGTGGGTACAATAAATTTTAATTTGCCAATTTCGTTTTCAACCTTGTCCAAGCATTTGATTGGATTCGAAACCAGTTCAATGAGAAAACTGGTATCACAAATTATTTCCATTTATAGATCCTCTGAGAATCAAATATTGAATAGACTACCTTTAATTAATTAGTTTCAATTAATTATATTTACATTCAGCATACTATTCAAGTACATCAAGTACAGAGTCAGAAAAAAAATTATTATCTTTCCGATGTAGATTCTTGAATGTAATTTTCAGTGAATCAAAAAGTTCATTATTAAGACTCAAAGATTACTCATTGGACTAATTGAAAACAATAGAAACGCACATCATGGTAGATTCTAATCCTGATAAGATTTGGGGCATTCTTACTAATTTTAGAGAATACGAATTGTGGAATCCTTTCATGATAAAGGTAGTGGGAAATGCGATTTTAGGATCTAAAATTGAAGTCAACATTATGACTATCAGTGGAAAACAAAGAACCTACTTTCCAATTATAACTAAATGTGAAATAAACAGAGAGCTTAGATGGAAGGGTAAGTCATTTTTACCTGGTATTTTCGAAGGTGAACGCATTTTTGTCATTGAAAAATCCAACGACAATAAAGTTTCATTCCTACACAAAGAAGTGTTCAAAGGGTTGGGTGTGAGTTTAGTTGGGAACAAGTTAGATCAAGATCTCAGGGAAAGTTTCGTTAGGATGAATAAAGCTCTAAAGGCAAGAGCTGAAAATACCTGAATGAAATAAGCTTCAAGTGTATTTTTTTCATGCTATATGGGAATTTGCAATCGTCTACATTCCATAACTAATGTTTGCATGTCATTTTCTAGAACATTCCGAAGTTTATTATTGTATATAATAGCTGCTGGATGTACCGTAATAAAATAGAGCCTGTTATCTTTTTGAATGAATTTGCCACGATTTCCAAGTATTGAACTGCCGCCAAGTAATGATTGATAGGCCGTTCTACCTAATATGCAAATAATCTCGGGAGAAACAACTGAGATTTCTCTTTCAAGATAACTCTTACAAACACATCTCTCCTCTTCCGTTGGAACTCTATTGCTCGGTGGTCTACATTTTACGATATTAGTTATATAAATTCTTGATCTTTCTAGTCCTACTTTGGCTAAAGCTTCATCAAGGATTTTTCCCGCCATTCCTACAAATGGTTTGCCTTTCTCATCTTCGTTCCTTCCAGGTGCTTCTCCAATAAACATGATGGTTGCTTTAGGATTACCGTCGCCAGGAACCGCATTAGTTCTATTTATACACAGGTTGCATAATTTGCAATTGATAACCTCTAATTTTATCCGATCGATTGAATCGTTAGAAATGCCCATGTCCTTTATGCTATTCCTTAATATTGAAACTTACTTAAATTATCGTACTTCGCATCATGAAAAAATTATTATAGAATCTATTCACTATATTATGATACCATTGAGGATAAAATTGTATCAGAGTTAATACGATTCGCAAATGCAACACAATTTGATCATACTTGAAAGGAAATATCAACTAATTCAATTTCATTGCTCCCTTTGACAAATAGTTTTAACTATTGATCATTATTAGCATATCAAGTATTTTATAATACGATGAGTTCAAAAGTAGATCAGTTGGAAAATCAACCAGATTTGGCTGGGGAATTGAGAGATTTTCTGAGGAATTTCGGGAGTAATAAAGAGAGAGATGAGGCAATCATGGGAGATACAAATAAGGATAAATCTCGAACGAACATGGAAATGATAGATTCGAACAAGATTCTTCGTGAAAAAATCAATATTGAAATAGATCTATATCAGAGAACAACGGTTTTCAGTAGTGATCCATCTATGTGGATTTGAGTTCCTGATAACTACTGTGCAGCAGTTCTGAATTATATTGATTTTATCCGACAACTAGAATATTATGGAGAATCAGACACACTACACGTAAACATGTATGAGACAATCATCGTAGTTCCCATTTGTCTATCTGACATGATTTAAAAATGATCATTAATTAGAAATCAACTAATTGAGTTCGAAATCGGTTACATTAGAATATCATAGAGGAATAATACTGATAAAGGGAATTGAGAATTTACCTTACTCAACAATAGATTCAAGGACGAATTCCTTGTGTTCATTTGGCAAAAACTATAAAAAAATAACCCAATATCTCGAGGAAAAGAACATAAAATATGAGGACAATGTGTTAGATTTGTTACCTCTTGGACATCTTCCAAAAATTAAGGTCAAGCTACGCGATTATCAAAAAGAAGCAATAGAACATTGGCTTAAAGAAAAAACGGGATCTATAGTTCTTCCTACAGGAGCGGGAAAAACCATAGTTGGTTTAAAAATTATTGAAATGGTTAATTCTCCAACACTGATCATCGTCCCTACACTTGATCTTATCAAACAGTGGACCAAAATTCTCTCACAAAGTTTCAATATGGAAATAGGAAATATCGGTGGAGGTACCGAGAATATTCAAGCAATTACCGTATCGACTTATGATTCAGCGTATATTAAAGCACAATCGATCGGGAACAAGTTCCTCTTAATAGTATTTGACGAGGTTCATCATTTGCCAGCACCATCATATAGACTAATTGCAGAAACATTCGTAGCGCCTTACAGATTAGGTTTAACAGCTACTATAGAACGAGAAGATCATTTGGAAGAGGATTTTCCATATTTGATTGGAAAATCCACATTTCGAATTTCTGCAGATGAGCTTGCCAAAAATAATTATCTAGCAAACTATACTATAGAAAGAAAACATACATACATGTCAAAAGAAGAATATCTGAAATATAAGGAAAATATGGTCATATATCACACATGTCTAAAAAAAATTGGATTGAATATGAATTCATATAACTCCTTCAAACGATTAATCATGATCTCATCAAGAAACAATATTGCCAGACGCGCCCTTGTAGCAAGAAACAAAGCAATTGACATAGCCCTCAATAGCAGATCTAAAATGAATGAAATTGCGAAAATATTATATGAAAATAGAGATATCAAAACAATAATCTTTACACAGCATAACAAACAGGTATATGAAATATCAAATGATTTTCTTATCCCGTTTATTACATACAAGTCTACAAAAGAGGAAAGAGAAGACGTCCTTAGCGGTTTTAAGGACGGTAGATATAAGGCAATTGTTACCTCAAAAGTATTGGATGAAGGAATCGATGTTCCTGATGCACAACTGGGGATTTTGGTTAGTGGGACTGGTAGTAGTAGAGAGTTTATACAAAGATTGGGAAGACTATTGAGACCAAAGAATAATAATAAACAAGCAAGATTAATTGAGATTGTATCAAGTGGTACATCAGAAACTTTAACTAGTGAAAGAAGACATAGAAATTTGCTGAAATAAATTTACATATCTTGTTCTTGATTTGTAATTTTGTTCCGAAATATAACCTTATATTAGGTTCCAAATGATGTCAGCTTTAGCTGGTTATTTTTATCGGAAAAGTCAATAGTCGACTTTACCATTTTAAGAGTGCTACTGTCTTTGGAGTCTCTTATATAAATCACATATATCAATGCGTAGTTTTTCTTGCTTGTTTTTCTTATCACTCTACCAATTCTTTGTGCTACCTGATTAAAATTTGAGCTATTTGAAATTATTATCGCTATTCTGACATCAGGTATGTCATATCCGATCTCAAGCGTATGAACAGATAGCAACGGAAAGTACTCTTTCCCCCAATTTTCTAAGATTTTCTTTCTTTGAGTAACGGGTATCTTATTATGAATAGATCTAGATGCTATTCCATATGATTCTAATATTTTTTCTAACTTAATTATTGAGTCAATAGTCTCACTAAATATCATTATCGGCTCTGAGGGATGATTTTTTACTATATTTGCAGCAGACAACATTTTGTTTTCAGCCGAGCTGATTAATTCTTTTCTTTTTCTAACGTTATCAAACCACAATTTTGCTAATTTTGCGTTATATCCTCCTTTGAATAAGAAGATTGAAATTTTTTTTGGATCAAATGCTCCTAGTTTCCGTGATAAGAAAGATATCTTGTTCGTAGTCTCGATATAGATTTTTTTTTCAGATTCCGTAAAACTAACGGGTATAGAAACAACCTGTGGTTTAGCCAATCTTCCGTCAGATACTGCGTCTCTAATCATATATCTCTTAACAGGAGGTAAAGTTCTAATTATTGTTCTATAGCGTGGATCATTCTCATTTATGGTAGCAGTTAATCCCAATAACGCTTTAGTAGGATCTTCCTTTATTGTATCAAATATTTTGCTAAATTCTTTGGCTGTTTCACTCAGCAAATGTATTTCATCAAGAATTATCATGTCGGAATCTCTGATGAGGTGTAAATGATTTATAACGCTCTGGTAGGTCCCGATAGTAATTTCTCTTATGTCTTTCTGTTCGCCAAAAAATGTGCCAATGGATTCTTTTGACACGCCGTAGCTAATTAGACGATTCACATTCTGCTCAATAAGAACAATTCTTGGTACAAGAAATAAAATCCTAAATTCTTGGATTGGTTTGCTATAACCTTCAGATTTAGGAGATAATGCAACATCATTGTTATCATTTATTTCTGCCAATCTCCGTGCACATTCAAATGCAATTTCAGTTTTTCCAGTTCCAGTACTATAGATTATTGAACCCTTAAAATTATTATTTAACCACGCATAGACAGCCATCAGCTGATCATCCTTGAGTTCAAAAGGGAACTTGAGATTTAGGATAGCAGTCAACGCTCTAAATTCGGATCTATCTTCTAAATTCTTTACTGCTACATGCCAATTTATTTCTAATTCATTAATTCTTGATCCTACAAAGTCTCTTTAACAGTGTAACATTTATGAGAAATCACGGGTGAAATTCATTCTTGATAAGATAGTAACTATGAAACAATTGGAGAGCTTGTTAATAGCTATTATCTTTCTTGTGCATTGTATATCGAATAAATACAATAAAATAAAATAAGATTAGATATTGCCTGTTTCTAGTTTTTGTAGACATTATGCTTTAGGTCGAATTCGTCAAACCATGATTGCAACACATCATATGATAATTGAAATTAAATAGATCCATACAGATATTGGAGTTGTGGTTATTCGCAAACCTGTTCTGTTGATTGATGACACAGAGAATTCCCGGCTTGCTAAAGAACTTTTGGAAAACAACAGGATCGAATTTGTTGAATATCACATAAGAAAATTTGAAGAAAATTGCTGTGTGGACCTACCGACCACAAGGGCCCCAGCATTATTTGCATCTGAAGGTATATTTAGGAATCTCGAAGGCATTAAAGAATATCTCGCTGTTGAAAAAAAGAGTACTACAAGTGAACTTAGTGAGAGTGCTTACTGGTAATTTGTATCGAAAATGAGACTCATAATTATTTGCACGATACATTTGCCTAATTCACATAGCTCTGTCAACACGAACTAAATAATATTAATTCTAGTTTATACAGCAATTCATTTCACATACACTGTGGTGTAGCTACGCCCCAATACTATTAGCATGTCACGATAGAATTTAGATTGGTATAAATTGAAAAAATGTAATAATCAGTCAATAAAAATTAAATAGCATATCAAATAATCGTGATTAATTTACCTAAATTTGCTTCTTTTAGTACATGGAGAAGCAATCAATTGAAACTTGGTATTTTTCTTATTACATTTCTATTTCTTATTTTCACGAGTTCCTTTGTTCAATCTTTTCATACATATGCACAATCTGATCCATTTGGCTCGTCTAATACATGTTCAAGACTCTTAGTCACTGGAATCACGGCCAGCGGAGCTGATCCTTGGCATCCACCATCCCGTGCGATTGATCAGAATGTTAATACACGGTGGTCCAACTTAGGTCTAGGGTCGTGGATACAGATCGATTTAGGCCAAGAGAACGTAGTCTGCAGTGTGGAAATTAACTGGCATAGGGGAAATGAGCGCGTAAATTCATTTGTAATATCAATATCTAAAGATGGTAAAACGTTTACTAATGTTTACTCTGGAAAAAGTGACGGTACATCATTAACTGAACAGAACTATAATCTTCAATCTAAGGCAGGTAGATTCATTAGAGTTATGGTTAGTGGGAACACCCAGAGCAACTGGATTAGTATCAGTGAAATTAAAATTTATGGTTATAAGGTCTTATCTGAATCGTGCGTGAAAAGCCCGATCTTACAGGCAACTGCACCAAGTAGCCAAATTGGATTTCCATCTTCAAATGTAGTTGATAATAATCTTAACACTATTTGGTCCAATTATGGTGTAGGCTCATCTATACAACTAGATTTAGGAACAAGCAAGAGCATTTGTGGTTTAGAAATTGCGTGGTATAAAGGAAATGAACGTCAAAATAAATTCGTAGTTTCAACTTCTCAAGATGGAAAGTCATACAAGACTGTATTATCAACAATAAGTAGTGGAAAATCACTATCATACGAAAAATATTTATTTTCTGACAAACTTGCTAGATACATCAAGATTACTGTTAATGGTAACTCGCAAAATAATTATGCAAGTATCGCCGAAATCAGAGCAGAAGTGCCCTCGTCGGGTCAATCACAAATTCAGTGCATTGATAGTCATATTCAAAATGCTAAAACCTCTAGTAGTCAGACTGGTTTTCCCGGTACTAATGTTCTTGATGAGAATCTAGATACCCGCTGGTCCAATAACGGTGTGGGTTCATGGATACAGCTTGATATAGGAACTGGCAACAAGATTTGTGACATCAATATTGCATGGTATAAGGGAAATGAAAGACAGAATAATTTTGTTATATCGACGTCCAATGATGGAATAAAGTTCTCAAATGTATTTAGCTCCAAAAGCAGCGGTTCTACATTGAATTTGGAAAAATATGATATTGCTGATACTAATGCAAGATACATAAGAATATCTGTCAATGGAAATACTCAGAATACCTACGCTAGCATAACCGAAATATCCATAAATATAGTCTCAATTTCTGGATCATCAAATTATTATATAGGGGCAGTAGGGGACTGGGGTTCGGCACGCAATGATAATTGGGAAGAAACGGTAGATCTCATGATAAACAACAAAATAAACTTGGCACTTGGGCTTGGTGATTATTCGTATGGAAGTATGTCAGAATTTGAGCCGGTTGTTGATACTCTAAAGGCTGCAGGTATTCCATTTAAGGGTGTGCAGGGAAATCATGACAGTAGTTCTTATGCTAGATTATTTGGACAACCTTCCATGATACATGCGTTTGATGCAGGACATTCTAGAATTATATTGCTTAACACAAAGGAATCGTATTCAGCAAACACCCAATTCTTGGAGAATCAATTAAAGAATACGAATCAACCGTGGAAGATAGTTGCAATGCATAATCCTCTGTACTCAAGTCCGTCGAATCACCCAGAAGAAAAAGAACTTGCAGGTAGACTGCAGCCTCTCTTTGATCAATATGGTGTGGATTTGGTAATCTATGGACATAATCATAATTATGAACGCATAAAGCTACCGGATAAACATACTTTATTTATTCAAGCTGGAACAGGGGGGGAATCGCATTATGACATAAAAGGGAATAGAAGTGACGGAGGCGTAGAATTCCAAGATGATAATGATTACGGCTTTGTCAAATTAACTATCAATAGTAATACACTCTCAGGGCAGTTTATTTCTCATGGTGGCAATATATTAGATAGTTTTAGCATGGTTAAGTAGTTACAAGAGTTCATCCTTAATACAACTTAAGAAAACTTAAGAACCGGTTTGAACCTAATGCCAATTAGTAACGAATTTTTTCAAATTATGTGAGATGAGATCGTGTAACAGGATCCCCGGTTGTTAAAGCTTAAATAAACTTAATATATTGTGATGTAACTCTCTCGACTAACAGTTAAAATGCTGATAATCTTTGATGTAGAAGGCGTTCTTCTCAATGCAGAGTACCTGCCAGTTCTTGCTCAAAAACTTGGTCCGGTGAAAGAAAAAGAAATCTGGGATATTACAAAACAGGGAATAAGGGGAGAAATCAATTGGGAAGAGGGACTCAAGATGCGAGTTAACTCACTAAGAGGAACCTCATTTGAAGATGCCAAATACATTGCTGATAATTTACAAATAATGCCAGGTGCAAGAAAGCTCTGTTATTCGCTTAAGAAAGCGGGATGGAAAATGATTGCAATCTCAGGAGGTTTTACAATAATCACAGATAAACTCAAAGATGAGTTGTATTTGGATAAAATATTTTCAAATGAGCTAATTTTCAAAAATGGGAAGCTCGACGGTGTAAAAATTAATGTTAGTTCAGATAAATCACTCAAAGTAAAAACTATCATCAAGGAATGGGGCATAAAAAAGGAAGACATTGTAGTAGTTGTTGATGGCGCAAATGACTTGAAATTATTTGATATAGCCGGATATACTGTCGGTTTTTGTCCAGTTGACATCGTTAAACAAAGGGCGGATGCAACTATTGAAATCAGAGACCTTTCAATCCTGTTAAGTCTATTGGAAAAGAAATTTGGTAAGACGATAGAGACACAGTTATGAATTCATTTGTCCTTAGTTTGATTGTTCAATATGGGCGAATTTTCTAACACACAAATCATTCCTATTCTGATCCATGATGACATAGGGATAGGGGATGATGTTGCTGGTCTTATCATAAAGTCAATTAGCGAAAAAAATGAGTCCCTAAGAGAGAACGATGTGGTTGTTATAACACACAAAATTATATCGAAGGCAGAAGGTAAAATTACTGATTTATCAAGAATAATTCCTTCTGAACAATCTAATAAAATATCTTCTGATACGGGTAAGGACCCTAGATTGATAGAACTTATCATTTCACAATCAAATGAAATTATCAAAATTGAGCGGGACATTATCATCACTGAAACCAAACATGGATTTGTTTGCGCCAACGCAGGCATTGATGCTAGTAATGTAGGAAATTTATCCAATCATGTTGTATTATTACCTGATAATCCAGATGAATCAGCCAGAAAGATTAGAAATGATATTAAATCTAGGACCAACATGAATGTTAGCGTAATTATTTCCGATACCTTTGGTAGACCATTCAGGAAGGGTCAAGTAAATATAGCAATTGGGATAGCAGGCATGGATCCAATCAAGAGTTATATCGGGAAGACTGACATGTATGGAAATATTCTAAGGGTTACTGAAATAGCAATAGCTGACGAAATAGCCTCAGCTGCTGAACTTGTCATGGGAAAATCCTCTAGTATACCTGTAGCAATAGTGCGTGGCTGCGATTACATGTCTGGCAATGGCGATTCTTCAATATCGAAGATTACTAGATCAAAAACGGACGATTTATTCAGGTAACTTGAAGATCAAATTTTTCAAAGCTAGATAAAATTTATTCGAGTTTACATCCAAAATACATCTGCAATGATTCTGTAAACATTTAATATAAACGGGACCTTGATTAATAGTGTTAGGAATGAATATGACGGCTGAAAATGGAGCTAGAGAATCATTTGCTAAGGTTATTGATGTTAGAGGGCTATATTGCCCGGAGCCAGTTTTTAGGACTAAAATTGAAATAGAAAAATTAGGCATTGGTGACAAACTGAAGATTATCGCTGACGACCCTGAATCAGAGGAAGATATTACAAGATGGGCAGATAAAACTGGTCATAATTTGTTATCTATAGAAAAAAAAGATAATGAATTAGAATTTGTAATAAAGAAAACAAAGTGAACTAAATGACCTCTATAATTGGACCCGAAATATTACAACGTATAGGCAATACTCCACTGTACGAACTTTCTTCATATTCAAATGAAAATATTAAATTTTATGCAAAGTTGGAATGGTATAATCCATTTGGTTCAGTGAAGGATCGAGCCGCATATTGGATGGTTAAGGACGCCGAAAAGAAAGGTTTTCTTGTAAAAAACAAGAGTATAATTATCGAACCTAGTTCTGGAAATACTGGAATCGCATTAACTGGTATTGCTTCTTCAATGGGCTACAAGGTTGAAATCGTTATTCCAGAGAAAGTTAGTGAGGAAACCAAAAAGATTCTGAGGAACCTTGGAGCATCACTTCATGAAACTTCAGACGATTTGTGTCCACGTGTTGGAGCAGGAACCGATCAAAGTATTGCTCTTGCTACAGCCATCGCAAAACCTAGATCTGATATTTATTACATGCCAAATCAATATGAAAATGAATCTAATTTTCTTGCCCATTATGAAAGTACTGGTCCTGAAATTTGGGAACAAACAAATGGAAAAGTAACGCATTTCTTTACGGGCTGTGGAACGGGAGGCACGATTACTGGAACAGGGACTTTTCTCAAGGAGAAGAACAAGAATATTACGATTATTGCTATCCAAGCCCAACAGAACCATTTACTTCAGGGTTTGAGAAACTTTGAAGAATCATCGATGCCAAACCTCTTCAAACGTAGAGAGACTATAGTGGACCAATGGATGACAGCGACAAATCAAGAATCATTTGACACGGTTAAGGACCTCCTCAAAAAAGAAGGTTTGTTCGTAGGGCCATCTTCAGGTTCTGTAATGTCCTCAATGTTAAAGTTTTCAAAGGAAATAGATAAAGGAGTTATTGTAGGTATTTTTGCCGATGACGGTAGAAAATTCAGAAGTCTCTACAAGGAACAAAATGTTCTTTCAGAAAGTGATTATGTTTCTGCAATGGAGAAATTGCCTGAGCTATACATTAAGCCCTAGTTTATTTGTGAATTTTTTTCTCACTTAACCATTTTTCTACATCTAGTGCAGCCATACATCCAAATCCTGCAGCAGTGACAGCTTGTCTGTAACGATAATCATGAACATCTCCAGCGGCAAAAACTCCTTCTACGCTAGTTCTTGTATTTTCCTTGAGAACAACATAACCCTTATCATCCAACTCTAACTGGTCTTTGAAAATCGAAGTATTTGGTTCATGACCAATTGCTACAAAAAGCCCTCCCACTACTAAATTTTGGCTCTTACCTGTTGTTAAATCTTTTATATCAATACTTTCTATCTTCTTATTGCCACTAATTTTTGTCACGACGTGGTTCCATATGAATTGGATTTTTGAGTTTTCAAATGCCTTTTCTTGTAGTATTTTACTGGCCCGCAGAAACTCTCTTCTGTGAATGATCTTAACTGATTTACCAAACTTAGTAAGGAAAGTTGCCTCCTCAATTGCAGTATCACCTCCTCCTATTACTGCGATCTCCTCGCCTTTGAAGAATGGTCCATCACAAGTAGCACAATATGAAACTCCTCTTCCACCAAACTCTTGTTCCCCATCAATGCCCAATTTTCTCGGGGATGCTCCTGTACAGAGTAATATTGCTCTGCCTTCATAACTCTCAGAATGCGTTGATGTGAGGAATGGGGAGTTTTTGAAATCTACCTTTAATACTTCATCATCAACAATTGCAGTTCCAAATCGTTCGGCTTGTTGTCTCATGTTCATCATAAGCTCTGGTCCAAAAATTCCATTGGGAAAACCTGGATAGTTTTCAACTTCACTTGTAGTCATGAGCTGGCCACCTGGAAGTGAGCCGGTAATTATTAGGGTCTTGAGCTTTGCACGTGAGGTGTAAACTCCTGCAGTAAATCCTGCTGGTCCTGAACCAATAATTATCACATCATAAAGGTTCTTGACTTTTGTTGTTCCATGGGAATCATAATTTGCATTTTTCGACATGTATGATTAAGTGGATGAAGATTTAACCATTTAATAATTTGTTCGGAATTAAACAGTCCAAAAATAATCACTTACCCTTTGAAAATAAAGACAAGATCGCTAAAAATAATAATTCGAATATCCTAATACTAAGATAAATTATTTGCCAGCTTCATCCAATATTCGTAGATGTTCTTTACACAGTATTGGATTTATTACTTGTGTATAGATTAATTCTTCTTGCCAATGTGAATTGAATAATCTGCAGGGATATTGTGAGCAGAAAGGGTTACCATTAGTAAGAAAAAAAAAGATTGCTTGAATAGCATAACCTATCGCCACATGTATTAGCCGAGGGTCGTCAAAGCTAATGAAATTATCAGCAAATTCCTTCTCTATTTCTTTACTACTAATAGAGAGTAAATCTTTCAGCATTTGCTTGAAATAATATCCTTTTGGTTTCGCAGGACCCTGAATAATACTGGAAATGGATATTATGCTCGGAGAACCACAAATTATTGATCTGGCATGATATTTCTTGTCATTTTCGTCATAGGTACACACCAAATTATCTTCAAAAATAAGATGCAAATGGTCTAATTGCATTTCATTCTTATCCATGATTCTAGAGTAGATTCTTTGAAGATAGAAACCATCAATAATCATCATTTTTTGACAAGTATCATCCGATGAATTTTGCAATTTCCCAAGAGTTGCATTAGCATTAACTTTATGGGATAATTGAATCATCATGTTGTCTTCAATATCCTCTTCAACCATATTCTTCCTGAAATAATTGGTGAACGACCTAACATCTACGTCAATAAATGGAATGAATTCATGCAAATAATTTGAAACTTTTTTTGCAAGAAAAGAACTCGACAGCAAAGACGAGTAGAGATGTACATATGATAATTTCATATGTATATCATTAGTTCTGTTTCTGTCATTACTAAATTTTTATGTCGGGATTTGGAATTTTCTTTAATTTACTAATAGCAACTTGTGCTGCTTTCCTACCTGATAACAGCATTGATCCAAACGTAGGACCCATTCTAGGCAACCCATGTGTCTCTGTTGCTGACATTCCAGCCGCAATTAATCCAGGATAAACTTCGCTCGTGTATTCTACCACAGCATCTTCTCCCGTAATCGACATTGGTTCCATTCCCTTCCATTTCACATATCCTCTATCCATCATTCTTTTTACCGCAACAGAGTCATGACCTGATGCATCTATTACTATTTTTGATTCAAGGGCGACGGGATCGACGCATGTTATGTTTCGTGGTAATGCAGAAACAGGCATCCAATTTACAACAACTCCACTTACTTTTTCATTCTTCAGAACTAGATCATCAAATTTGGTTAGCTGGAGGAATCTTACTCCCGAATCACACGCAGATGCAATTAGCTTTGAGCATGCATGAGGTCCCCATGTGGCAAACAATGAATCCGAAATTTTTCTGTACGGTACTCCAAGTTCATCCCAAATCTTATTTGCTGGATATCTCACTGTAACTGGATTCATCATATATCCACCTACCCAATATCCTCCACCAATGTAGTTATTCTGCTCAATTATGAGGGTTTTAACACCGTTTTTAGATAATTCTCTTCCAGCCATCAATCCTGCTGGTCCAGCACCAATGATAATTACATCAGAATCACTATATTCAATCAAAGTTTCATTGAACATTTGTGCGATAGTTCGCGTTATCTCTTTTTCACTTGTGTCCGTGAAAATTTTTTCCATAATTCAATTATCTCTCTCTTGTATTAATATTATATGTATTGTTAGTTTCGAATTTTGCGCATAAATTCAAATTTTAATTAAAAGCATATTGTGAATACATCAAATGTCAGATCCTACTGCCCGACGACTTCTTTGGTACCTATTCGCGGGTTCAAAGGGTGGAGAAAATAGAGTCAAGATAATAAACTTACTACAAGATACTCCGCTCAACATAAATCGTATGGCAGATACTTTAAATCTTGATTATAAGGCGGTTCAGCATCACGTTGCTGTGTTGGAAAAAAATAATTTAATTTCCCATATTGGCGAAAAATATGGTATAATGTATTTTGTTTCAAATTATCTCGAATCTAATATGGATACGTTTATGGAAATTGTTACGAAAATAAACAAGTCAAAAACAAATTAGAATTTGAAAAACACTTTCATACATCAATTTCGAAATATAAATGTGTAAAATCATTATGATCCTATATTGTTCTAGATAAGGGACCACTTCTTACTTTTTCAATAATACTTTCTAGCAAACTAGTCAATTCTGACTTGTGTGAATCGAGATACTCTTGGCCCTTATCTTTCAGTCTAGCCTGATATAATCTCAAATCACGATGCTGATCAAAAAATTGTTCAATCATTGCATTTCCATGTTTGGCCGGGTTTGTCAATTGCTCAAATGAATCAGTTGTCTGGTTTAGGTCTCCATTTTTGACAGACTCTAATGACTTATCTAATATTTCTATAATGTCCTTTAGTTCCTGAATTGGTGCTGAATATTCCTTGGACTTTAGAAATCCAGATCTTTTTACTTCTCCAAGCTTGTCTGAGATGTCTCTTGAAAGTTCGTAAGACACTTCCTTCCCAAGATATGATTTCTTTTCTTTTATGGTCACCAATCCCTTCATACTTAATCTCATAATAGCATCTTCAACATCTTGTTTATCCATACCCGTTGCCCAAACAATTTTTCCCGGGTAATCATATCCCTGTCGCAATGATTCGAGCACGACTACTTCAATTATCCTCATGAAACCTTCTTCTACTCGGGCATTTTCAAAATCTTTATCCCGCACAGCTTTTTTTGCATGTGAAATGTCTATCTCAATTGCCCTTTTCAAAGCTTCCATTCCATCGTCCACCTTGCCATCTAGGGTGAGATAACACGCATAGTTGTACCAAACCAGACCATCACTCGGATTTGCATCCAATGCTTTGGTGCAACATTCTATTGCCTTGGTATAGTTATTCATTTTATAATACGCAAGTCCCTTTAAATTCCAAGCTTCATAATTATCAGGATCTATGTTCAATGCCATATCGTAAGATGAAATAGCAAAGGAATAATCTTGTAAATGAAAGTGGGCATATCCCTTCTTAATCCAGGCTTCAACATACTGTGGGTCTAATCTTAGAGCTAATTCAAAACTACGAATCGCATCAGTCAACTTGTCGTTCGACATATGGTTTACACCTTTTTTATATAGATCACGCACTTGAAAGTCGAGATGATCTGTGCCTTTAGGTACCTCTGATTTATTAGAATTATTATTCTTATCTTTAGCTCTAAAGAATCTGCTCATTACTAATAATTACTCGTGTCAAGATAAATAGATTTGGACAATTAAAATTTTGTGGATTTAAAAACAAATCCATACTAATGCAATATCTACAAAAACCATATTTAGCAATTCCAGAGGATTAGATGCATAAGACTTTATTATTATTAATTCAAATATTAAGTATAATCTATTCTGTACTGAAATTAAAAAATCGTAAAGTTGAAGGATTTTGCAGATTTGGGTGTCTCTCTAATCTATTTTTATATGGCATTAGTGATTAATCAAATAAGAGTTGGATGAATTATTGTTACTGTGTTTACCAAAATCAACGATAGCTATGTAATAGCCTATTTTTGTAATTTATGAGGACTGGTAAGATACTAAAATAGTGAGATACCATGATACTATTATTAGTAAAGCACTTTTTATCTACTATTTCTGTTACAAAGTAACAACAATATTCATCGCTTTTAAAGTGTTTAAATCAAATATTCTTCGTTAATATTTTTGGAAGATTTCAAAATTAAATACGACAAAATCTACAAGAGGGATTAGAGTGAACTGATACACGATACCCCTGCAATAGTGAATTCAATTCATTTTCCAAAAATAATGTATGCGTTGACAATTGAGTAGTCGTACGATTGACCTGGTCTTGCACGCCTTAGTTTTCTCTCTCAAAATGAGATGAAAAAATATAAATCTACATATTATAATATTATCATAATTGTTAAACATCATGATTAATTGTATTGATGTTGACATAAAAATAGAATCATTAGAATTTCATATTATATTGTTATATTTTTTATACTTCTCTAAAATATTGGTGAATAATGTTTAGGAAGAACCTCGCTATCTTTATGTTAGTTGGAATTTTGACAACACTCACTGTCACATCAACTTACCTCATGGATGCTTCTGCTTACAAACCTGGCGATTCTGCTGCAAAATATAATTGCTTCGCAACTGACGCCAATGGAAATTATAATTTAACTGCAGAAGGGGATCTAATACCTTGTGAAATTGATACCGGTGATCATGCATGGATGCTAACAGCCTCAGCACTCGTACTTGTCATGACACCTGCGGGTTTGGCTATCTTTTATGCTGGACTGTCAAGACAAAAAAATTCTGTAAATACATTGCACATGGTGTTTATCACTACAGGATTGGTTGCGGTGCAATTTGCCTTATGGGGCTATAGTTTAGCTTTTGGCCCTGATGCGGGTGGTTATGGATTTATTGGAACTCTGGACTGGGCTGGTTTGAATGACGTTATCCATGATGCTCCTTCACTTGTCTATGCAACTACAATTCCACATGGCACATTCATGATATTCCAGATGATGTTCGCTATCATTACTCCTGCCTTGATTGTGGCTTCGGTTGCCGAGAGAATGAAATTTAGCGCATTCATTATATTTGTAATATTGTGGGCAACATTTGTCTATGACTTTGCTGCACATTGGACATGGTCAATTTCAGGACCGGATAACTATGGAATGAATCCAGGATATTCAGGTTTTGGATGGACTGGGGCTTTTGGGTCTCTTGACTTTGCAGGAGGAACAGTTATTCATATCACTTCGGGATGGGCTGGACTTGTGGTAGCATTAATGCTAGGAAGGAGAATTGGATATGGCAAAGTGCCTATGGAACCACACAACATTTCGCTAGTGGTTTTGGGAGCTGCGTTACTGTGGTTTGGCTGGTTCGGATTCAACGCAGGTTCTGCAGGTGCTGCAGCTACCAATGCTGGAAGTGCATTTGTTGCAACACAGATAGCTACTGGTATGGCCGTAGTTACTTGGTCATTGCTCTCTTGGGCACATACGGGTAGAGCTTCAACCGTTGGAGCAGCATCAGGTGCTGTGGCTGGACTTGTAGCAATCACGCCGGCTTCAGGATTTGTCTCGCCAATGTCTGCCCTTGTTATTGGAATTATTGCGTCAGTTGCGTGTTACGCTGCAGTAATGTTCAAGAATAGTAGAAAATGGGATGATGCGTTGGATACTTGGGGTGTTCACGGAATTGGTGGACTAGCAGGTGCCTTAGCTACTGGATTATTCGCGGAAAAAAGATTTACATCTTGGGGAGACGACGGATTGGTTTTTGGCAATCCAGCTCAGCTGTATGAAAATGCTGTAGGTGCGTTTGCAGCTGTTGCGTGGGCAATGGGTATTACCGCAATAATCATCAAAGTAATGGACAAAGTCTGGCCTGGAGGCATAAGAGTTACTCCAAAAGAAGAAGAAATAGGACTTGACTTGACACAACACGGAGAACGATCTTACGTAACCGAATAAGAACCTCTATTTTCTTTTTTTCTTTTTTATTTCTTTAAAGTAGTTAAGACGTTAATCTCCATTGTAGGCTTATATATTTTCAAATATTAAGAGTAACATGGTTGATAAATTTACAATAGTCAGATTAAGCGCAGGAAATGAAAAATTTGAAATTTTGGTGAAACCGGATCCTGCTCTTGAATATAAGCTTGGTAAAAAGATGGATATTTCAAATATAATGATCTCAGATGAAATATATTCAGATGCTAATAAAGGCACTCGAAGCTCAACTGAGAAGCTAATGAAACAATTTAAGACGACGGATCAATTAGAAATAGCAAAACAGATTATGGCCAGAGGCGATTTGAACTTGAATACAGATCAGCGCAGAAAAATGATTGAGGAAAAGAAAAGACAGATTGTTGAGTATATAAACAAGAACTTTGTCGACCCAAAGACTCACATGCCACATCCGGTCTCAAGGATTAACGCTGTCCTTGATGAGGCCCGATTGGCCATTGATCCCTTTAAGCGGTTAGATGACCAGATCAAGAATATCATCGAACCATTGAGAAAAGTATTACCTCTAAAGTCGGAAATATTGGAATTGAATGTAACTGTACCGGCTCAATTTTCCGGCCAATCATTCAGCGTATTCAAAAATATTGGTGAAATAAAATCAGAACGGTGGCTTGCGGATGGATCACTACAAGTGGTGCTTAACCTCAACGCCGGAATGAAGAGCTCATTTCTAGATCGGATAGGTACTGCGACTAAGGGCTCAGCTCAGGTCACAGAAAAATAAGAACGACCTGTGTTATTGGCCACACTTAAAATATAAGTCTGTTCTAACTTCCCAAAAAGGGAGAATTATGAATAAAAGATTTTTGAATTCTTATTTAGGAGGATTACTCTGTGCAGGAAGTTAAAAGAAAATATGTTATTCCTGGTGATATTGTGGCTGAAGGTAATTTGAGACCGTTGGTTAATGTATTTAAGATTGGAAATTCAATTGTGGCAACTCGAATTGGAATTACAGAATCATCCAAGGATGGTGCCAAAGTAATTCCATTATCCGGGATTTATTTCCCACGAGCAAATGATATTGTCATAGGTAAAATACTAGACCATTCATCTCTCTCTTGGTCGGTGGATATTAATTCATGCTTTGCTGCCCATTTACCTGCTCAAGACTTATTTGGAAGAGACTTTTCACCAGCGCACGATGACATGGGACGTCAATTATCATCTGGAGATGTTATTGTCGCTAGAATTGCGATTTTTGATAGGACAAGGGATCCAATCCTTACTATTCAAGATAAAGACTTGGGAAAAATACCTACAGGTGAATTGATAAAAATATCACCAACCCGCGTTCCAAGACTTATAGGAAAGAGAGGATCCATGATCCAAACAATCGAAAAGGCAAGTTCTACGAGGATAACCATAGGCCAAAATGGAATTATTGTAGTATCAGGAAAAGACAAGGAAGGAATTACTCTTGCCATCAATGCAATCCACATAGTAGAAATAGAAGCACATACTTCAAACCTTACGCAGAGGGTTAAGCAATTATTGAATGTGCCCGACTCTGAGATTGAGGGTGATGATACTCAGAATAACGAGGTAAATGATGCGGCAATGATTAATGGTGATAGAGTTATTTCGAACAACAATGATAAAGAAATCGGAGTGATTAATTCAAATGGTACAAAGTAGAAGCCTCATAGATGAAAGCGGGAGAAGAAGCGATGGTAGGATCATTGATGAATTAAGAGAAGTAAAAATTAATGTTGGCATTATAAAGAATGCGGACGGTTCTGCTCTAATTGAGTTCGGCAAAAATAAGATTATTGCGGCCGTCTATGGTCCAAGAGAGGTTCATCCAAAACATATGGCATTATCTGACCGCTGCGTTGTAAGATGCAGATACCACATGTCTCCGTTTTCAACAGATACTCGCAAGAGTCCTGCGCCCTCTAGAAGGGAAACTGAAATATCTAAAGTTATTCGAGAAGCTCTCGAACCTGCTCTGATACTTGAGGATTATCCTCGTGCTGCAATTGATATTTTCATTGAAGTCTTACAAGCAGACGGTGGTTCACGGTGTGCAGGCATTTCTGCTGCTTCTGTTGCTCTCGCAGACGCAGGAATAAATATGCGTGATATGGTTTCAGCATGTGCGGCTGGAAAGGTAGATGATAAAATAGTGATTGATATTAATGATACTGAAGACAAAGAGGGAGGAGCTGACATGCCAGTGGCATACATGCCAAATCTAAAGAAAATAACACTTCTGCAACTTGATGGAGAGTTGAATTCAAATGAATTTAATACTTGTTTGGATGAAGCAATACGTGGTTGCTTGAAAGTATATGAAATACAACGTTCCTCTTTAATGGAAAAGTATTTTGGCAATGAAAAGGGATTGAAAGAAGAATGAGTCTGTCAAAAAAATCTACAGTAATTGTGGAAAACCTCCGCAAAAAACAGATGCGAGAATCAATTTCAGCAGGGAAAAGACTAGACGAAAGAGGTTTAAATGAAATAAGGCCTATTGAAATTGAATTAAACGTTATCAAAAAGGCAAGCGGATCGGCTTGGGTGAAGTTAGGTAACACAGAAGTTGTAGCAGGAGTAAAGGTGGAAACTGGTGAACCTTTTGAAGGATTGGAAAATAGTGGAGCTCTGATAATTACTGCTGAAGTACTCCCAATTGCATCACCACATGTAGAACCAGGTCCGCCTGATGAAGAAACAATTGAACTTGCTCGAGTGGTTGATAGAGGAGTGAGGGAATCTGAAATGTTAGATCTAAGCAAGTTAGTTTTGGTTCCAGGAAAAATTGTATATACCATTTTTGTTGATTGTAGTATCATCAACGTAGATGGCAACCTTTTCGATGCGGCATCTTATGCTGTAGTATCAGCGCTAGCTAGTTGTAAACTACCTGTTTTTGAAATTAAGGATGACAAAGTAGTAGAAACAGGAAAAACTCAAGAACCTCCTATAACTACTATACCTGTATCTGTTACTACGGTTAAAATCGGAGATTACTTGCTCTCAGATCCAAATACTGAGGAAGAAGCTTGTATGGATGCTAGACTTACAATTACTACAAATTCAAAAGGTTCAATTGTTGCAATGCAAAAGGGACTTAAAGGGAACTTTTCAGTAGATGAAGTTAAGAATATTGCCGATAAAGCAAGAATCAAAGGAGAAGAAATTAGAGGTATCCTAAAGGGATTGATAAACGTTGGTTAGTAGGAGTAAACACAAAATAACTCGTCTTAAAGGGTTAGGTGTAAAATACGGAGCTACTGTTAGAAAGCGATATGGGATGATTTACCGGCTTTTGAAAAAAAAGAGAAGATGCCCCAAATGCGGTTCAATAAAATTTGATAGGCAAGCACTAGGAATTTGGCACTGTTCAAAATGCAATTACAAAGTAGCTGCCGGTACATATGATGTAAACTTTGAAAGAACAAAGAGTAAATATTAGAATCAGAATCACTCTAGACAACCTTTCTCCTGAAATTTCTTCTAATATTGGAAATACAATCAGCAGTGCACTAAAACCTGAAACTAAATTTCTGACCGGCGTTGAAAAGATAAGAATTACCTCAAAGAATGGCGTAATTTCTCTTAATATTAGTGCAAATGATTTACAATCAATACGTGCAATTGTTAACACCTACATCAGATTGTTGAGTTTATCATATATGTCTCTAAATTTATAAAACGCTATAGATTTATGATGGTAAAGTCAAGTAATAAGAAATGAGCGAACAAGAAATTCCACCATGGTTAAGAGAACAGCTGGCTAGACTACAACAACTACAGCAAAATTTGCAAGCTATTATGATACAAAAACAACAACTAGAAACAGAATCCGTAGAGATTGAAAAGGCCACCGAGGAACTTAAGAAGTCAGAGCAGGATGAAGCAGTCTACAAGAGTGTTGGTCCTCTATTGATTAAAGCAAAAAAGGATGATACGCTAAAGGAGTTGGATGAAAAGAAAGATCTTGCTAACACTAGGTTGGTAGTTCTGGGTAAGCAGGAGACAAGAGTAAAAGAAAATTTAAAGGAAGTTGAGAACAAGATAAATGAGATGATTCGCATGGGGCAAGGGCAAGGACAAGCAGGAAATTTGGGTACAAAGCCAAGCACCTGATTATTACTTTTTGATCCTGGATAATTGTTTAATTTAAATTGAAGTAATGATTTCTAACCTAGGGAACACAATTCAAGGTCTGAAGTTGTGATATCACTTTTAGTACCGTACAGATTTACTTTCGCAGGATATTTTTTTACCTTACAATTCATAATGCATGTGACAATACAGTAATAGTAGTTTACCTTAATTGGTAAACAAATTAGTATGTAACGCTAAATTCAAATTCATTCCTGTTCCTTTGGTGGAATCGGAATTTCCCTCGTTGTTTTTCTCATTTCAATAAATGTTTCTGTCTTCTGTACCCCTTCTATGCGACCGACTCGTTCTGATATCAGCTGATGCATCTCATCCAATGAGTGAGAATTCATCGTTACTAATATATCAAATCTACCAGTAACTTCAGAAACTTCCGTAACGCCTGGAATCCTGAACAATTCAGTCAAGACATTATCTCTCAATTTTGAATCCATATTTATCCCAGTTAGCGCCTTCACGTTAAATCCAAGCGCTTCATCATTCATCAAGATCGTAAATTTTCTAATAATGCCCCTCTTTACTAGTCTCTTTATTCTGCTGTAAACTACCGATGCATTGATATTGATTTTTCTTGAAAGTCTGGGAACTGAAATAGATGCATCATTTGAGAGCTCCTCCAAAATTTTAAGATCTAAATCGTCTATTTTATACATAAAAATCACTAATTATATTGTAAATTTTGAGGTTAATAAATGTATTAATTTCAATTTTATTAAGTTTTTTATCAATAATGCATGATTAGATCATTTTTTTCGACTTGAACATCTCGGCCAACAATATAGCACCTTTTGCAGAGCCCATTTTTTCATTGTGTGTAAGGAGCACATATTTTACTCCGTTCTCAAATACGGTATCCTTTCGCAATCTTCCAACAACTGTTGTCATTCCATCATTTACCTCCCTGTCAATTCTTGGTTGAGGTCTAGTGGGATCATCATGAACGATGATATAATCTGCTGGTGCAGAGGGCAAATCCTTTATTGATACTGATTTGGAAAAATTGAGCATTGAATCTCTTACCTGTTCCGGTAATGTAGTTTTCTTGAGTTGAGCAAATACTGTTTCAGTGTGTCCATCCATAACAGGTACCCTTGTGCAAGTACAGCTTACTTTTATGGACGCATTTATGATCGAAGTACCGTTAAATTTTCCCAATATCTTTTTTGTTTCGAGCTGAACTTTTTCTTCTTCTTTCGGTATATACGGAATTACGTTATCCATGATGTCTAAGGCTATCACTCCTGGAGATCGACCTGCTCCAGACAGAGCCTGCATAGAAGTCATAAAAACGCTTTCCAAACCCATTTCGTCCATTAATGGCTTGAGCGTTATGGCCATACCAGTTGTCGTACAGTTAGGCAATGGCGCAATAAAGCCGTTCCATTTCCTATTCTTTTTCTGAATATTCAACATTTCACAATGTTCATCATTAATTCCGGGAATCAGTATGGGGACATCATCTTCGTATCTAAATGCGGCGGCCGTACTTATTACGGGGACTTGTGATGCCATTTTTGGTTCAATGATTTTTGCATCTTCTGATTCAAGAGCGGTAAATATTAGGTCCACTTTCTTCGGGTCTATCTCCTCTACTCTATTTAAGACCATATCTCTAACACTTTCGGGAATATTTTCCTTATTGTGCCATTTGAGGAGTGAAGAAGATGGGTCCCTGAGTGCGTCTATGTATTTTTTTCCAGCCGATCTCTCTGATGACGCGATTTGTACCAGCTCAAACCATGGATGTTTATTTAGCCCAATAACAAATTCTTGTCCCACAGCGCCTGTCGCACCTATTACTGCTACTTTTAACATTAAGGGGCGTTATTCAAAATGCAACTAATATTCGTTTACAGAAAAAACATAATATTATCCATCTATGTTATATTGGAACTCATGGAACTTAGATGATACAATATTCTTGTTCTCATGGTGGAGTTTATACTGTAAGTCCAAGGTTAGTAAGAGTTGATTTCAGCTCAAATATTAATCCAATAGGAATTTCAAGTAATGTTTTGAATGTCATTAGAAAAAATTTACTAAAGTTATCATCAATTTATCCAGATGATGAAAACACAATTCTAAAAAAAAAAATTATCGACTATTTGGATGGTGTGGTATCATACGAGTCATTAAACATAGGTAACGGAGCAACCGAATTAATTTACAACTTTGTGCGATCATTTGTTAGGAATCAAGTGGTTATACCATATCCAACGTTCTGTGAGTACGAATTAGCTTCAAGAAAAATGGGTGCTAAAATTAAGCATGTACCACTTAAGGAATGGAAACTAGATGTAGATAGAATATTGGTAAAATCTAAGAATTCTGATGCGATTTTCCTATGCAATCCAAACAATCCAACAGGACTTTTTTCTTACGATTTAATAGAAAAATTAGTAAAAAAAATAGATCGGTCAATAAAGATACTCATAGATGAAAGTTTCATTGAGTTTGTCGATGAGACAAAACATCCAAGGACTTTTATCGACAAAATTAATGAATTTCAAAATGTAGTAGTTTTACGTTCGTTGACAAAATCATTTGGCCTTGCAGGATTAAGATTGGGTTATTGTGTTTCACATCCAAGTATCGGGAAAAAAATATCGAACAATAAGATAACTTGGAATATAAATGGATTAGCCCAGATGGCAGGAGTTACCGCATTAGAAAATTTATCTCATATCAGAAGGGCAAGAAAAATCATAAAAACTGAACGGGAATTCATGTATGCTAGTATAAATGATAAGCTAAGCTCGTTTTCAGCACTTGAATCAGATGTAAATTTCTACCTGATCAGGCTGCGCAATGGTCGTTCGAAACAAATCAGAGATTTACTTCTAGAAAAAAATGGGATCCTTGTTCGCGATTGTAGTGATTTCAGAGGAATGAATGACAAGTATATTAGGGTCGCAGTAAGGACTCGCAGTGAAAATTTAGTGCTACTTGATTCATTGGAGTCCCTTGATAAATGAAAGCAAAACTGTTGATGATACAAGGTACTTCATCAGGAGCTGGAAAGAGTACTTTGGTAATAGCTCTATGTAGAATATTTTCTGATATGGGATATAAGGTATGCCCCTTTAAGGCTCAAAATATGACCTCCAACTTTCACTTTGTTAAAGAAAAAAAATCACTAAAGAGAATGGCAAGAATACAAGCTGTTCAAGCTATGGCGGCCAGAACAGAACCGGATATTAGAATGAACCCAGTTCTTCTGAAACCCTTGGGCGATAATATAAGCGAAATCATTCTAGGTGGATTAAAAAATTTGAATATGACTGCAGAGGATTACTACAACAGTTTCGTTCTCCAAAAAGGATTTCCTAAGGTTATTCAGGATCTGGAAAGTCTTAGAAATGAAAATGATTTGATCTTGATAGAAGGTGCAGGATCTCCTGCAGAAATTAACTTATCAAATTATGATATCGCAAATATGATACTTGCAGAAAAGACCAATTCAAAGGTATTGTTGGTAGCAGATATTGAACGGGGCGGCTGCTTTGCCGCGATAGTTGGAACAATAAAATTATTGTCCGCCAGACAAAGAAAGTTTGTAGAAGGTGTGATAATTAACAAGTTTCTAGGACAGAAATCTATACTAGATAAGGCAATTATATCTGTCGAAAAGATGACGAAGAAGAAAGTCGTTGGTGTAATTCCCAAAACGGAATTTAATATACCCAATGAAGATTCTTTGGATGAAAAGAGATCGAAGCCCTCTTATAATAAGGGATACCTAGATGAGCAGATTGACTTCGTCGCATCTACTTTTAGGGAGAACACTGACTTGAAATATCTATTAAATATTCTAAAAATGAAGTAAATCATGAGCTCTGAATTTATTTTATTATCGCTTGCCGGTGGCATTTCACTTTGTTTTTTGCTTGTCGATCCCCCGAATAAGATTCATCCTGTTTCATGGTTTGGAAAATTAGTCACCTACTTTATACCAAAATTAAAACATATTAATCCTAACCAGGAAAAACTAAGGGGTATTATTCTTACCTTGTTTTTTACTGTAGGTATTTCAGTGGGATCATATTACTTTTCAATCATCCTCTACAAATTATTTGGTATATTTGCTTTGTTGATATATTCACTATTAGTGCTAAAATTTACAATGGCGATTCTGACTTTAGAAAAACATGTAAATGCCGTAATTCATGCACTTGAAGAAAAAAAACTGGCCAATGCAAGAAAGAACCTTTCACTTATTGTGGGAAGGGATACTGATACTCTTGATATGGAACATATATTATCAGCAATAATTGAATCGATAGGAGAGAGTATGGTAGATGGAATATGTTCTGTATTATTTTACTTCTCATTATTCGGTCCTCCAGGGGCTATTGCTTATAGGATTATCAATACACTTGATTCAATGATAGGTTATACTGATAGTTATTATTATCATATCGGTTGGATGGCAGCAAAGTTAGATACAATTTCAAACTATGTCCCAGCACGAATATGTGCAATATTGCTAGTGATTTCTTCAAAGTTAGTTGGGGGGGACTGGAAAAATTCCATGTTGATTATGCGTAAGGATCACAATAATACTCCTAGTCTCAATGGAGGATACCCTATGTCGGCATTGGCAGGGGCCCTCAAGGTGAAGCTGGAAAAAGTCGGCTATTACAAGTTGGGAACAAGTATCGAGCCTCTTTCAATCGAAAAATGTAAAAGTGCTCTTACAATGCTAAAATTATCCATTGTCCTGTTTTTTGTTTTCATATCAATGCCAATAGTATTACTATTATCGATTTTCGGTTGGTGGAATTTCCTGTATGTTTTTTAATCAATTTGTCTCTATTTTCTCTTTTTTGACAATTATTCCATTGCCAAAGGCGTATGTTTTTGATTTAAATATCATTGCGAGGAACATGCATTATTTTCCGCTTTGTGGAGGAATAATAGGCGTAATTGTAGGACTTGTTGCATTCGTTTCTTCTACTTTCCTGCCACAATATATCACTAGTCTTGTAGTATTGGTAACATTTGTTATTATTACTGGTGTTCATCATATTGATGCGTTAGCCGATTTCGCTGACGGGCTAATGAAAAAGGGGGATACCGCATCCAAGCGAAAAGCAATGTCAGATCCGCTAGTGGGATCCGCAGGAGCTACTGCACTAATTATTAATTTCATAGGTCTGTATATTGCACTATCAAGTTTTGAATCATCCCTTAGGTTGTTCCATGTGATTATTGCTGCAGAGGTAATAGCGAAATATATCATGGTAATGCAGGCATCTATTGGCACCTCTGCTTGGTCTGGTTTTAGTTCACCATTTACTATTGCGATGAAAAAAAGACCCAGAGTAATTGTATCTGTCGTAATCACAGTAATATTGATATTCATTATAGAAGGTGTAATGGGTTTACTAACTTTAGGAATTGTAGTAATCATAGGTCTAATTATTTATTTCATATCTTACAAGAATTTTGGAGGTGTAAGTGGTGATGTCTTTGGTGCTTCCAATGAAATTTGTCGTTTGGCATCATTACTAATATCATCCACATTTACAACATAGAAATGACACAAATTATTTATGCCTTGATCATGTGTGGTGGTAAGGGCGAAAGAATAAAAGACTTTTGTTCAGACAAAGCCATGTTAGAATTTAATAATAAGCCATTTATTGAACACATTTTATTATCTTTGAAAAATTCTAAACAGTTTGATAAAATAATTGCAGCTGCAAGTAGCAATAGTAAAGCTACACTAAATTTTTTAAAAAAACATGATTACTATCATAAAGGCTTTCTTGAGGTTTTAGAAACAAGTGGTATTGAATACTCAACTGATCTCATGTCTACTCTCGAAAATTTAGTACCTGCAATTGTTTTTGTAATGCCATCAGATATGCCATTAATCACTCCTAATCTTATTAGGAAAATAATTTCTAGCTGGAATGGAAACAAACACTCTATTTCGATTGTAATGGATAAGGAATTCATAGTAAAATTGGGTCTGGTACCAACTTTATTAATAAAACTAGGAAACAAAGAATACTTTCATTCCGGAATAACAATTTTTAATTCATCCAAAATACAAGCAGGACAAATAGTAAAAGAACATTATATTATCTTGAATGACAAAAACCTCGCCTTCAACATAAATACAAAAAGAGATTTCTTCTTGCTAAAGTCTAAGCTTAATCAAGGGTATTAACGATTTCTCCCAAGATACTTGCTTTTCCACCAGTTTTTTTTGCTATTGGATTTCCACATGATTTGCAATTAATGTCAATGGTTGCATGGGAAAAAATAACTTGTTTTTCCTGGCAACTGGTGCATTGGACAGATAAGAAGTTGCTTTTTGGTTTTGGTATTAAGATATTTTCTTTTTTCATCACACATCACTAACTACGGTTGGATCTCCAACTTCCGCATTCGCATACCTTCTTTCATTGTTTTACGTTGACAATTTTTACAAGTATACCTTAGAGTAATTTTCTTTGTCGTTTTGGCAGTTCTCTTTAGCTCTGGAAACTTTTGTCCACCATATCCTTTTTTATCTTCAGCATGTCTTCTTGCACCTTCTGCGGTTTTTCTATCTTTGCCTTTCTTGTATATGGCAACTGATTGTATGGTGTGCTTCTTACACTTTGGGCAGAATTTCTTCATCTCTTTCTGCATTTTCATATTTTCAAATAGCCGTCTGTGGGTAATTTAAGGGCAACGTACAGTCATCAAGTGTATCTCAGATTAAAGATATTGCCGAGATTTTGGCTTGTACATTTAAGAGAATCTAGCTATACCTTATTGCTTGAGAAAATCTAATATACTGATCACTTTTATACCACACTTAATAATGTTCGAAAGCATAATTCAACAAATAGTACCGGCGACTATGGAAAGCTTCGGAGTATGGATACCACTTGCATTTGGATTAGCCGTAGGGTTAGTTTACGCAATAATCTCAGGTGTACGACACAGAAAGTAGTATCTCGCCGACTTTTTTTCTTTTTATTAAAATATCAAAAGAATCGGGTTTTTCATCATGATTAAAAAAGTACTCAATGGAGCTACGAAGGAAAGAGAAATTAGAGTAAACGTAGGACAGACTACTAGCTTCTTGTGGAAAGGGGAGAATGTATTTTCAACTCCATCCATGATCTCAGAAATGGAAGAAACTTGTAGATTGTTGTTGAAAGATGAATTTTTGCAAGATGAAGAATGGGATTCAGTAGGAACTCTTGTTAATGTCAGACACTTGAAAGCAACTCCCGTTGGGACAAAAGTCAAGTTAAAAGCTAAAGTAATCAATGTTGATGATAGAAGCGTGACTTTTGAAGTAGAAGCTGTAGATATGATTGAAAAAATTGGCAAAGGACTCCATGAAAGGGTAATTATTAATGTTCCAGAATTCAGAGAAAGGTTCAACAAGAAATTAAAAAAATTAGAAAATTTGTAAATCTGACGAGTAAAATTATTACAGTTCAATTTACTCTACCCAGAACAGATTTTAGGAAATTATTTGACTTCCTACAAAAAAGAAACAATGTTCAGTGAATAAAAGTTTATATGATATATTTCGAGTCTGTAGGTTTGTATGGCTCAGCGGCCTTCTCCGAAAAGTGGAGGTAAAGTATCAAGACGTGATTTTATAAAATTAATGGCTGCTGCAGGTACGGTTATGACTTTCGCAGTTTTTGCAGACTGGGGAAAATTTCTTCCACCTCCAAAACAGCAATCAACTGAAAGACAAATGGTGGAACTCCCCGATGGTTCTCAAGCCAATGTTAATAGCTTTCCTGTTAATCATGCAGAAGCTGTCATTTTTCCTAAAACAGATGATCCAGTATTAAATAAGGAAGCCTTTCGAACTTGGCAATTTATTAGATTGCCTGAAGAACTAGGAGGGAAAAAGAACGACGTATCTGCCTTCAGAATGTATAGTATGGTTTGTCTTCATCTTTGGTGTCTATGGAAATATTGGCCACAAGATGGAAGAAAAAGAGGTGAGTGTCCATGCCATGGAAGCATGTATGATCCTCTTAATGGTAAAGCATTTGCAGGTCCTGCATCATTGCAGGCTCCTCCTTCTAATGTATTACCTATGTTAGATTTAGAGATTACTTCTGATGGTAACGTATGGATCAAACCTCCGAATTGGAGTCCTAATGGTAATGGGGTAGTGGGATATGGGCGTTTCCTTACATAAAGAAAATAGTCTGACTCGTTTTTTTAGATGGACATACGCCGGAGTAGACCGGACTATCTTTATGGCGCTCAAATTTACATTCCCTAGTAGGTTTGTAAGTCCACTTGGATTTTTAGGAATGCTCACATTTGTAATTTTCATAATTCTCGGAGTTACAGGGGCATTACTCATGCTTTATTATGAGCCTATTCTAGATAGAGCATGGGATAGTGTAAAAAATATCAATGATGTTATTCCATATGGTTTTCATCTGAGAAACATTCACTACCATGCGTCAAATGCAATGGTGATGGTAGCGTTACTGCATATGTACTATCAGTATTTTAGTGGCAGGTACAAGATTAGAAACGAAATACTCTGGGTTACAGGAATAATCCTAGGTGTGCTTACAATATTAGAAGCCTTTACGGGATATGACATTATTTTCAGCGAAAGAGCTGAATTGGCCATTTCAATTGCGGCTTCGCTTACTAATTCTATCCCGATATTGGGACCACAAATGACAGAAGCCTTCTTTGGCGGAGGATTCCATGATTTTGTACTGAGGTTTTACGCATTTCATGTGTTCCTGTTACCTATTGCAATGTTGGGTCTAATGGTTGTACACTTCCCTAGGTTCTTGGTTTTTGATATTCCAATGGTAATGGCAATAACAGGTGCGATTATGCTAACGGGAGGAGTATTTCCAGTGGATATGGGATTGAAGTTCGATCCTAATGTTCCTCCTGGTATCACAGTACCTGAATGGTATTTGACCGGTCTCTATGCATTCCTGCGAAGTGCATATGATAAATTTACGACGGGTGTGGCTTGGCCAGGCTTGTTCATTTTTGCATTGCTTATAATACCGTTTATCGACAGGTACAAGAAATTTTCATGGAAAGATAGGCCAATCATAACTGCAATAGGAATTACAAGTTTGGCCCAGATCATAGTAACAACATACTGGGGCTTCTACATAGATCCTGATAGAACCAAATCGTTACTAGAAAGACTTGTAATAGATCCTGTTTTCCTCTATTTGGTCATGATTTTGCTCGTGCCATTGTCGTTCGGATTCACATATATGATGATTAAATTAGCAAAAAATGCAGAAGCAAATGCAAAGATTCAACCAAAAAAACCAACAGCCAAAAGCTCAATAAATTTAACGGAAAAATGGATCTATGCAATATTTGTGGCTTTGTTAGCATTCCAAGTTTATCTTAATATCGCTGCATATTACGCAGTTCTGAATGGAATGAAAAACTACTCTCTCTTTATCATAGGTATCATGATGCTTGTTTTTGCTGGAATGTTTCATATATTCAGACATGGTAAATCCATGCAAAAAGCACCTCCACCAAGGCCAACTATTCCCCCAATGCCTGCGAAAGCAAAGCCGCCTTCATTGACACAGCCAGGAGGTCAAGAGGCTCCTCAAATTGCTGCAAATACAAAGGTGCTTGGAGATTCAGCGGCTAAAGAAAAAACATTGGCTCCCTCTGCGAAGGGCAGTGCACCATCGTCACAGTCAGTCCAGTCTGTAAATAAAACTGAATCCGCTAATGTCCATAGTGAACAAAAATTAGTTACTGATGAAAAAAAATAGGACGTCGTTGAATTCACAATTACAAAATAGGTATGATATTAATACGTCAAATACCAATCCACTTGATCTCCAAAGGATGACTAATCTTAATATTATATATATTCGTCAAATTAAAACAGATGACAAATGAATAATCACGCTGCAGGAATCAGTATCATTGCATTTATTATTACGGTAACCGCAAGTATGAGTTATTATCAATTTGTTTATACTCCAGAAGCAAATGCCAAGCCACAATTACCCGAGGAGGTTCTGAATCCCTCAGAACCAGTGAAAGTATCTATCATAGAAGGCTCATCTCTGCCGTCGCAGCAGAAAAACTTTGATCCGAAGGAAATAAGGGGAACATTAGGTATTAGCAACAAAATAATTTGGACTAACGGAGACACTACAGCACATACTGTTACTACTGATAATCAATATAGTGATCAGATAAGTGGCCCCTTTAATTCAATAGATACCGGGGGTCTAATACTCCCTCAACAAACATACGAATTTACGTTTACTAAAGATGGAGAATATCCATATCATTGCGAACCCCATCCATGGATGACAGGTAAGGTAATAATTGTAAAGAGCTTCGCCTAACTTTTTATAATACATTTCTTATACCCTTTACCTTCTAGAGATTAGGATTCAGCAAATTCTATAATTTAAATTTGCTAAATATTTGCGTTAACCATTGGCATTTTAATTCATGGTACTATTTTAAGGAATGCAACGTCGTTGGCAACTTCCTTATGTTCTTGAATTATAGATGCTCTGAATTTCACGTTTGAATTTACTTGGGGCACGTGTTCCGTGATTACTGTAAACTTAATTTCATTTGGATCCTCTATATCATGTCTTAGTATGGGCATTCTTGCGTACGCATAATTAATTTTTTTATCGTTGAGTTTTATGAAACTAAAAATTTCACTAGTATTTTCTATCTGCGAATTTATTACAACGCTATCGAACCTGCCAGGATAGTTAATTTTTATTACTCCTTCGAGTTCTTCTCTTGCTTTGATTTCTTTCTTGTCAAAACTAATGATGATGCCGTTTTGTCCCATTATTGTAGATTAAATGCTGTTCAATTTTAATTATCGTTAAGACATTTATAAAAATGTTTTAATAAAAAAATGAAATTGCTGATTCATCTGATTCTACTGTAGATTGAATTTGACATTACAAGCAACTGAAAAAATTAGACTTTTGTTTATCGAAATAACTCGGTTAAGTCAAATTCTTATACTTGATCGCAACACATCTTGCAGTCTTAAATCTCATCATGCAAAGAGGACTGGTGGGATCCTCCTGTCTGGTTTTATCCCACCAGTTTGAACTATTTTATAACTTGCCGTGCATTTGTAATTGACATAATTCCGTAATCCGAATACTCTGGCGGGATATGAGTTCTAGACTATGATTCTTCCTACCAGTTGCTTATTTTAAACAATTCAATTGGTGAATTGAGTTCAAGTAATGAATAGGGGCAGAACTGTACCTTCATATCGATAGCAGCAGAAATGGAAAAAAGAAAATGGAGGTCATTTAGACAAGAATTTTATGCTTCAAGTTTCAATATTTAGAATAAGAAATGAAATGTCCTGTATGCAGTTCGGAAGTAAAAGAACTATACAATCTCAACACCGATACGGACGAATTCAAATGCTTTGGATGTCATCTTAGAGATCTCGATCACAGAGTGAGGAGACTGGAGAGACAGGAGAATAAGAATGAATAATGTTGTATTGACAAAAAATCAAATACACGATTTCTTTGAATCCGATAAATTGCACAGTGAATTAAGAATATTGGATTGGGTCATCTATCAAGTTTGTAGTAACAAAATAAACAAGTTATAGTCTACGAAAAATTCAAAGGTAGGCACAGTGTGACGGACTAAGAATCTATAAAATTTCTAGTACGAGTATCTAATTCGAGCAAGTAAACTTAGGTAAGTCATATTCTTATAATCATTATAAAGAATAAGTGCAATAAGGTAAGAAGAATGACAAAGACCCTGTACCTATTGCAGTCACACAAATTCGGCAACGAGAACATTCAAGCAACCTTAGTGAGTCCAAAATGCGACGAAGTTTTCAAAAAAGAATTCCCTTTAGATCTCGAAGGACAGATAACAGAATTCAAATGTCCCGTATGTAGTTCTGCTAGCGAGGCCGATCTCCCTTCCAAGGGCATAGAGGAACGAGAGGAATTCGAAGGCGATCTCTACGAGGGGGGAGAGGAGAATATTGAAGAAGAGGAATTCGATGAAATTTATTGAAGTAAACTGAGTCTCTGATATCCATAAAGTAAATTTTTTATTATCTATTCACGAATATTTATTTCCGTCTTCGCGGATTGATGGGAGGACAACTTGCGCTCAATAGCGAAAATGAAAGTACTTTCCTTTTTAATATTCTAAATTATAAATCGCTTTCTTAACACCGAAGCAATATAAAAAGTAAAAAAGGACAACCCCATTGCAAAAAAAGCAATACAAAGCCATATTCCAAGATCGGGCGTCCGAAATTCTACAGCACTACTCATGGTCTTTAGTGACTGAATAGTAGAATCATAAAAGAAACCAAAAGCAATGAGAGAAAAAGTAGATCCCATAACAAGTACGATTATATCGTCCGAATCAATTGAATTAAGTTTCTTGGAAAGTGTCACAGAATGTTATTTCTAAGAAAGGGATTTATGCATTTACAAAATGGCAAAAAGGTCATTTGATTCATTATATTCCCTTAAAAATTTCTCATTTTGTCATAATTATATTCCTTCTTTTAAAAGGCTTAATGGGAGGGTAGGATTGATTTTGTTCACCCAATTCTTCCACCTATTAGGGTTTAACTTTTTTATAATTTGATGACCATAACATACTTAACGAAAAACTCATGACTGGTGGGCCAAGCCTCCATTAGCATGATGCGGTTCACCAGTTTTAAATTATTTTATAATCTGTTGTACTTGCACAACTAACGCAACCGTCGAACGTTTGCTGGTGGGTTACCGCTTCAACTTCAAACCCACCGGCGCTTTCTAACCTTTATTTAATTTGTATCACAGATTACGACATGGAATCAACCACCGCACTGATGTTTGTTGTCGTAGGCGCGTCAATGGGCCTATTTGGCATGGTCCTATTTGTCGTGATCAAAACCTTCCAAGAGATAAAATCAAAGACCGTGCAGTATTGAATTTGTTTCTATCTGCTAGAATCGTATAAAATATTCATAAAGAAATTTCAGTCTTAACTAATGAAATTTACCTACTTACATGAGGGTTATTATTCTTCCAAACACCTTACCGATGAGATGGGATTTGTTGCTCCATATTATCAATGATACTTAACTACTTGTCTTTATAAACAGTCTAGATTGAACCTATGCTTAGGACAATACCGGTTTAATGTTGCAATGATCGCTAACAATAGAATTGTATGTATAATAGATGATGACCCGAATACAACCCTGTTTTTTCGCGAGGCAGTAAAAGGGTACACCGGAATCACTGTAGTTGATTTTACAGATCCTATTTTGGCCCTAGAACATTTTCAAAAGTATGATTATGCCTATGTCTTAGTAATATGTGATTTTAAAATCCCTGGTTCGGATGGTATCAAGTTGTTGAAAAATATAAAAGAATCTAATCGACTTGTAAGAACGATATTAATAACTGCGGCATTTACAATAGATGATAATCTACTTCTGGAATATACTAAAAAGAGAATCATAGATGGATTCGTTCAGAAGCCAATAGGCTTATATGATTTTCTGAAAGAAGTGGAAACGCAATTGAGTTATTACGAAAACCAAAAGAAATTTCCTTCCTGATGACCAGAATCGTACAAAATATTTAGTGTTACCTAGGAATTTCTTTATGCAAAATTTGTACGACTTCCTTGTCGGTTCAGATCTCAACGAGTTTATGAAATTAAAGTATGCCTTGCTTTGTTCGTCCAACACTTGCATACTCTCTTTGCCTGTGACTGCCTTTTTAGAACTAATTTTATTTATTAAACCATTTCTACGCATGTATTAATCATCGTTAATCATTAGTCAATTTTTCCCTGGTAGATCGAAATTAATTATCATGCCCTCTTTGATGGAATGATCATCGGTAAATCCAGATCGAAGTTCTATTACATATAATGAATCTACTTGAGGATTATAGACAGGGCATGCTAGAAATATCTTACATGGTTCCAATTTTTTTTCGATGTGGACTACTTTATTGTTTGAATCCAGCCAAATGATGTCTATGGGAAAATTCATTTTGTTCATCCAAAATCCTTGCTTTGATGGTTCATCAAATAAAAATATCATTCCCTCATTTTCATTCATCTTTTCCAATCCAGAGAGACCTCTGATCCTCTGTTCGTCAGTTGACGCTATGGCCATTGAGACATTAAATCCATTAATTGGTATTGTTGTTTTTTGATAATTAGGAAAGAAAATTGTGGCACTAGCTACTGTGACGTCATTGTTCTGTAATTCAGTTGCATGCGAACGTGAAGACGATATCAAAAAAATAACAATACTAAAAATAATGAGCATTATTGTATTTTTGGTTTCCAAATTAAGAAACAGTGGCACCCAATTAAATTTTAATTTTACTTTTGACATAAAGAGGCAAATGCCTGAACATGAGGAACATGAATACGTCTACACTAGGAAAATCTTTCACAAATACATCATATTTAACAGCAATGAGATGTGATAAAAAATCTAAATAATAGTAAATTTACGTTTCTTTACGAAAAGAGATTTATCAACTAGACATTTTGAGAAATTACAAGGTGTATTTATTACAGGAACTGATACTGAAATTGGAAAAACTACAATAGCATGTGGCCTAGTGTGGTTGCTCCGGAGAAACGGAATAAAGGTAGGCATTATGAAGCCATTTGCAACATCATCCAATATGTACTCAAATCGTTACAAGTCTCATGATACTGCCGCCCTGGCGGAAGCTGCAGATATCGAAGAATCTGATCAAATATTGAATCCAATATTCTTTCCCATACCAGCATCTCCCTATATGGCAGCAGAAATTTTGCATAAAACCGTGGATCTAGGAATAGTAACTAAAAAATTTAATATTCTTCAAAAAAAATACGATTTCACAGTGGTCGAAGGTATAGGTGGTGTTATGGTTCCAATTACAGCGAAAATTTCATTACTAGATGTTATCAGAAGGATGAATCTAGCCACAATTATCGTGTCAAGCCCTAAACTAGGTTCCATTAACCATACCGTTTTGACCATAAACGCATGCAAGGTAAAGAAAATACCAATTATCGGAGTGATATTTAATCAAATGCCAAAGCATCCCAACACTGTGGAATCTATGACTCCAAATTATATTGAAAAATTAACAGGCGCAAAAACAATATCAATTATACCGTTCATGAATAGTTGTAATTTTAAGAAAATTGGATCTTATCTGGGAAGAACTTCAGTTATCAAGAATCTTATATCAAGTTTAAACCAGAATTAACTTTCACATTCTCATGTCATACTCTAATATTCGTAAATGCTGCCTTCTTTAGCCTATTCATGATAGAAAAACCTATCTTGTTATACTGAATTCCTTGAACTATTATAACATCTATGTTATTTTTGTCAGCTTGCCGGAGATTTGCAAATAGATTTCTTGCAATTGTCTCCAACGACCTTCCCATATATTGAATTTTATCTGAATTTACTTTCAGTGATTTGCTAGCGCTCATAATAGAAACTTTCTTACCTTCAGCCTCTAATTTTTGAGTCAATTGAATTATCTTACTCTTTGCGTCATTTTCGGGGCCCTCGACCAGCATAACGCGGGCCTTTGGAGAATAATGTCGGTATTTCATACCTGGAGACGTGTAAATCTTGATCTTTTTCGTGTCAATACCAATAAGAGAATTATGAAAGAGAACTTTACCTATTTCATTTTCAATTGACTCCTTTGAAATTCCACCGGGTCTTAGTATCATAGGAGTCGATTGTGTCATATCAATTACTGTCGATTCAATTCCAATTTTCGTACTACCGCCATCCAAAATTAGTTTTATTTTTCCATCAAGATCATCTTTCACGTGAGTGGCAGTTGTGGGACTAGGTCTTCCCGAAATGTTTGCAGATGGGGCAGCAATAGGGAGACCAGATTTTCTTATTAGTGCCAGGGCTACATTATTCCTTGGCATACGTACTGCCACTGTGCTTAAACCTCCTGTAGTAATTTCGGGTACAATGTTTGATTTCTTGAGCACTAGAGTCACTGGACCGGGCCAGAATTTTCTAATAATGCGATTTGCTCTCGGAGGTATTTGACTCACCAGAGTCCTCAATGTTTTCATATCTGCGATGTGGATGATTAATGGATTATCAGAAGGCCGGCACTTAATTTCATATATTTTTGATACCGCGGATGGATCTAGCGCATTAGCTCCTAATCCATATACAGTTTCTGTTGGGAATGCGATAATTTCTCCACTACAGATCAATTTTGATGCTTTTGAAATGATAACCTGATTAGGCCTTTTTTCATTTATCTTCACTATGTCAGTTCTGAACTTTTTTTTCATGAGTGCAAATGGTATTAATTCATACTATTATTATATAGATTCGTATACGGCGCGAGACAAAATTCTGATTATAGTTATCTATGTAGACCATTCATACACAAATTAGTATAAACAGCTTTTGTTCCGTTCTGAGTTGGAACGATCGTTCCAATATGGAATTTCATGGTTCCCCTTAATTACTTGGGTATCTTTCATAACAACGAAATGAGCAAAACGGTCTGTAAAAATGAAAATATTAGAGGAAAAATCCAGATTATGGCTGACATAGTAGATCTATGTAAAGCAGGTATCAGAAAAACCCACATAATGTACAAGGGAAACTTGAGCTATGAGCAAATTAATAGGTACTTATACGAACTTTTAGAAAAGGAACTGATAACACAAAATCTAGATGATGGTATATTGACTTATCGTGCAACAGAAAAAGGCAGATCCTTTTTGCATTATTACAATACGATGTTAAGTATACTAGATGAGAACGTTATTATCGTTGAATCTCCGATTGCCAAATTGGCCTGATACAAAGAGCTTATTTTACAATTTTTTATGAATTTTCATAACCCGGCTTTCTGTCTCGCCCATGTGATCTAAAAATAAACGCACTTATTACAAGCATGATTGTTAGACCAGAAGCCACGAGTCCTTGAATGATTGAGATTCCTAGAATAAGGCTAATGATAATAGGGATTACAGCCGAAATGGCAACTATGGGAAGCCAGTTCTTTAGAGAAGAGATGTCCAAGCTCGATCGTTGTTAATATTGTTATGTTTATTATCTTTTAAGTTATCTTTGAATAGGATGATTTTGTCTTAATTTTTCAGATAGAACTACTCTACGCAGTAATTGTAATCTACACTATCTCAGCTACATTTTACATTAGACGTAAAGGTGCCCTTGTTCCCATTATCGGATACTAATCTTACAGTTCCTGATCCACAATGTCCTGAAAGTTTAATGTCAGCTGGTGTTTCATTATCACAAATATTGTCAAAGGCCTCGACCCCCTTCAAAGCAAAGCTACTTGATGATGCATCTATGTCGGTAATGATACCTCCCGATGATCCAAATTTTTCATGATCGATATTCCATTCGGCAAAGGTCGTTCCCTCATCATAGGACACGAAAAAATTTATCCTGACATCCTTTATCTCTTCTCCACCTTGACAGGAAATATCTCCCTTTCCTACACTTTTTAACTCAATTTCTTCCGCGAATGTTATGTGAATGAGAGAGGATGAATAGAAGACTAGACTAAAAGCTGCTATAATTACTACTATCATTGTTCCATTTGACTTTTCCATTGAATTTAATGATAGAATTATATCTTTTAAAGGCTAGGTAAGATATTTCTGAATCATGTTATGTTATCTTTTACTAATATTTGGTTCCTTTTTTTTGAATTCTATTAGAAGTTTTCATGAATTCTTTTTTTCTAGCCAGGATGATTGAAGGGATCTATCCGCATTATTTTTACCAACTTTTAAGTTTATACAATGTTTACAAGCATAGTCGTTTTTATTTTATGACTAGTATCGCTGCTGAAAAATAAATATTCGAACTTGATTTTTTGAAAACTGTTGAAGAAATAGGTTTTTCTTTTATTGTTAATTTAATTGTTGAAAATCCATACATTAGAGAACAAAATATCAAATTCATTAGTTGCGTGTTTATATGACCCGTAGAAATTTAAAAATGGTTAACATTTTTATATCAAAGATATATTTGATAAATTGTGTTTAGGCAAAATGCATATTTTTTTGCAGTGGTTTTGTCAATTATTTTGGTATTTTCATCTTTAAATTTTCCTTTCTTGAATAAGCCTGCATATGGCCAGACTCCTGGATCTCCCATTTCTCAAGAGCAATACGATAAAATTAAGAACTGTACTACGGATCTTAGTAAAAAACCCACCTCCTCAGAATACCTTACTCACTTCAATTGTGGCCATGTTTCGAAGGATGAAAGCGGAAGGACTGTAAGACAATTTACACTTATTGTCGAAGAAAATCAAAAGATACCTGTATCATACGAAGGGCATATCCTAGACGCATGGACCTTTAATGGTACAATACCCGGGCCTACTATAAGAGTTACAGAAGGCGATCTCATCCGTATTAGAGTTATTAATAGTAACGAGAATTCAAACCCTCATTCGCTTCATACTCACTCTATACATTACGCCAAGAATGATGGAGTTTCAATGGGAGGATATCCGGGTGGCGCTATTTCACCAGGTAGAAGTTACACTTATGAATTTATTGCGCAGCCATATGGGGTGTATCCATACCATTGTCATGTAGATCCAATTGCTGATCATATCAATCGGGGACTATATGGAATGATGATTATTGATCCAGAAGAGCCCCGGCCGCAAATAACAGAAATGGCTATGCTCCTAAATGGATATGACTTGGATCTTGATCTGGAGGGACCAACGAAAATACCTCCAGCTGCCTTATTTCAGGAAATTGAACAAGACGATAATGAAGCATCTAACATGACTGACAGTACACTTAGTAACGAAACCAGCATGGACGCCAACATGGAACATGCCGATGAGGAAGATAACGGTGGGGAAGATGAAGGTACGGAGGAGGACGATGGTGGGGTGGATAGAATTAATGAAATTTACACAGTTAATGGAAAGGCATTTGACTATATGATGAATCCGATTGTATTACAAACTGGCAAGCCGTATCGTATTTACGTAGTAAACATGCTGGAATTTGATTTAGTCAATTCATTCCATTTACATGGAGCAATGTTTGATTATTATACTGCCGGTACAGATGAAACTGCGGATTATAATACAGACATAGTGACATTGTCGCAAGGAGATAGAGGTATTATGGAATTTACTTACGCTTATCCCGGGACCTATATGTTCCATGCACATCAGACAGAATTTACGGATCTAGGGTGGATGGGGCTATTTGATGTAAGAGGAGAGCCTGTTGATCCTCCTCTACATGATGACACATAATACATTAAAAAATTATTTAGTTTTGTAGACATCAACATATTAGAGCGAAGTGGATTAAAACCCTGTTCAAATCAAGGGAAGTGGATTTTAAATTGGTTTTAGCACTTAGAACCGAACTAAAACTGTTTCATCATTGAGATATTGCAAGTCACTAAATAAAGCATACTTCATTCAGGATACTGAGATTCGGGTATTGTCAAAAGGCTGCGAAATGAAATTTCAAATCTAACCAAAGCGAATGGATTGAAAAAGGTACTTTATAGATTTATTTCCTACTTTATACATTCAATTTACTGGACTACAAATGTCAAAGACTTTGTGGTTTCGATACCTGCCTGAGAGGCGCTTGCCAAAACTGAAAACGTTCCTGTTATGTCTTCATTGATCCTAAATGAAGGTGAGAGTTTTCCATCATTATCAGTATAATCCTTTATGATATTGCCTGATGGATCTTTGATAGTCAATCGTAGAAATACCTTATCCAGCGCATTTCCGGTAAGGGGATCTGATGCAGTGAGTGTAATTGTTTGCCTTTCCCCAGCTGAAACAGGATTATGTTCCACACCAAGATCAAGCGCTATTTTATCTGAGTTTGATGTATTTGTTGTATCAATTGGTGTATCAGTTTGCGGCGACGAAGTTTGAACATTCGAAGTAGAAGCATTGTTATTCGCGGTTGGTAATGGTAATTCTACACTACTTGATTGATTAGGAGATGTAGTTCCCGTAACGTTTATACTATACCACTTAGTAACGGTTGGTCCGTTAGGTGGAACTAGACAAGTAATTTTTGATGTTAAATCATTTAATCCTGTTTGAATAAGGTGATATTTGGAAGTATAGGTGAAGTTCCATGTTGAAAAGTCCGAAGAACCGTTTGATCCGGTTGGTGTGGCGAGTTGATAGGGCTTTAGATTATTCCAATCTACATAAACCTGACATTGTGAAGTTGAATTGTCAGTAGAAGTTCCAGATATGGTAAGTTCACCAACAGGAACTTGTTGATTACCAAGAGGAGAGTCAATCTTTATTGCAATTCCATATACATCAACAGATCCAACATTTGTGAACATCATTAGAGCTAAAACCGTCCCAGAAAAGCCGAGAATAAGGATCCTTTCAAAGCCCATATGCATTGTAATCTAGCATATTCCCCTTATTTTTGTTTTATATATTTCTTTAACTTAATTTAAATGACTTTAAATTGTCCATTTGAATAAATAATAATCGATTTTTAAGGAAAAGGAATACTTGGTAATTCAAATGGGATATCATCTCTTATAGGTTTTAATTCATCAGAACAATCTGATTTGCATTCACCATCATCATTTGAATTCACATCATTTGAATTCACATCATTTGGGACGACGTCCTGAGTCGAAGACAAGTTGAGAGTGTTACCCTCATTATTACTAATTTGTGACTTAAACGGGTCAGAATTTTCTAATTGAGATTTCAGCTCAATCATGATTTCCTTATTAGAGGTATGGTTATTGATAAGACTAGCCATTGTGTAATATCGTGGAACTTGACTGCTATTAAGTCCGTTCTCATCGGTGATTAAACTTCCATACGAGTGGCCATGAATAGTAGACCCTAATGATATTATGCTACTTATTACAATAAGGGCAATAATTCTACTTACCATGACCTAACACTAATGAAATTTAGCTCTTAGCAAGTATATTTGGATTAGGTAACGAATTGCTGTATGATAGTCAAGGTAAAATTAATAGTACATAAATTAAGGTATAATTTTAGTACGAAGATTACTATAACCAAACATACCTGACATATCTTCTAGTAAATTTCAATTGAGACTAGCGTACAATTCCTATTATCGCGATCTACCACCGTTGTGATAGATTATCTCATGACTTCTATTTCGTTTCTCATAATTACAATATCCAGAAACATCTCTCAAAATAGTGAACATACTGGATTCTAATTACTTCATTCATATTTCAAGAGGGCGAATTTTATGAAAACTTATTGTCTGAGATATACACGATCCATATAATCTCAATTGGTTACACTCGTCGCAACGTAGAAATTGTTATGATACATCTCAGAAATCTGATTCATTTCCTGGAGATCTAGATATTTTCCGTCTGATATCTGAGAAAATCTATCTATTTCTTCTACACTTATCATTGTTGGTAAGACAACTGATATTTGTTCATGAGATAGAATAAATTTTATTGCAAGATCAGTAATGTCCCACCCTTTCTTGTCGGAGATTATCTTCATATTTTCAACCTTTTTTAAGGCCTCAGATATCCATTCCTTTTTTCTCACGCTCCTATGGTCATTCTTGCTAAATGTGGTATTCTCATTAACTTTGCCAGTTAATACACCCGAAGCATCAGGCACTCTTGCCATTATTCCAACATTTTTTTCCTCACCCGCCTTTAGTAGATCATTACCCGGATCTTGTTCAAGTATATTAAAGACAGTTTGAAGGCAAGTAATATCGTGTTCACTTATTGCATGTAAGCCTTCCTCCTTCCATCCAATTGCTGGACCCAGGGCGATACCGTGACTTTTAATCTTTCCATTGGTAACGAGTGCATCCAATGCGTTAAACAATTTCTTATCCGTGACTGCCTGCATTTTTGGATTATGAAGGCTATATACATCGATATACTCTGTTTGAAGTCTCTCTAAACTCTGACTTAATGCATATTGCAAATACTCAACGTTATGTTTCTGAGGTAACTCATTATGTCCTATCTGTTCAGCGTTGTACATGTCATATCCCCATTTAGTCGAATAAACGATTTCATTTCTCATGTCTTTGAATGCAACACCTATTAACTTCTCACTTTTTCCTTTCCCATAGATATCTCCAGTATCATAAAAATTAATGCCTAAATCATAGGCTCGTTTTAGCATCTTGATTGCTTCATCATCTTCTATTTTCTTACCCCACCAATTGAGGCCAATAGTCCATGCTCCAAACCCAATTTCGCTTACTTTAATATCGCTTCTGCCCAATCGTCTGTATTTCAATTCCAAATCTCCATAAAACTATCATGCATTTTTTGAAAATCCTTATCTTTTATAACCGGCACACTTTGATTCAACAATTCATTAATGTTCCCATATTGATTCCCATGTTTGCTAGGGTACTCAATGTCAATCCAAGATTTGCATCCCGCCCATTCAGGATTTACATCTAATGAAATGGGTTGAGACAGCTTGTAAACCCTGAGCAAAAGGGCATTCATAGGTTTTTTTGGATTATAATTCATTCTCATGTTAACATATTTTTCATTCCATATATGATACTTTTCTAATTTAGATAGTATCTTAGGATCATGAAATTCTTGCATTGCCTCAATTCTTGCTATAATCCTTATAGTGTTTACTTTATCCTCGACAATTTCCGAGCTATTTCTTTTTAATAGTAATTCATATTCTTGTAAATAATTTGATTGCAAATATTCTGCAGCTTGATGCTCCAATGTAGGATATAACAGGAATAGTTTTTGACTAATCTCAAATCCTTTCTTATATTCTAAAATTCCACCCTTTCGTAGCAATAATGTTTGTTTACCCTCCTCCAATGCCTTACAAATAATAGACCATTCTTTCAGAGCTAGCATACTCATCCTAAACTCTTGATTATGTCAAAAATTTTTTTATAAACACAAACTATCATGGGAATATCTTTTACTACATACTTGCTTACCTGGGTTTCACGAAGTTTGATAATTAAATCCTGAAAATCCATCAGATTGTCCGTCTCAAAAGCCAACATAAAATCCTGATCACCAATTCCATATGAATAGGACGTATTCAATTTTATCTGTGGAAATTTTCTACCAACATTAATGTGCTCTTTCATCATCTCACTTCTTTTTTCAAAAGGAAGAAGATACCATTCTCTTGATTTAATGAATGGATAAACTATATTGTATTTTAAAGGTTCAACGTCTTCCATGAAACTCGGAGTAACTTGGTTTGAGTATACTGATGGACGCGATGCCGACAAATATACTTCCGATGCATCAATATATTTTCCAAGTACGGTAGTGTAAACCTTTGAAGTTAATACTTGAATCTTTTCTATCGAGTCAGAAATGCTCCATAGCATAAAGTCAGATTCTTTTCTCAAACCCAGCGTGGAATATGTCCTAACCTTCATCTTTGTATTGGCAATGTCTATTAATGACGAAAACTCCTTTGCGGCCTCATCCTTTCCTATGTCATTAAGCCATCTCCATTTTGAATCTACTTTGTAAAATGAGAAATTGAGATACATAGTAGGTGAGTTGATATCATTTTTCTTATGCTTAATCTCTTTTTGATTTTTTCTTGCGTTGTCAAAACTCATGTTAATACACAAATATTATGAATATTTAAATTAAATTTAGAACCTAAATAATACTTCAGACATTAAGACTAAAGCATTGAAAAATAAATTGAGAAAAAACACGACAAAATTTGTCAGAAAAATAATACAAATGTTAGCGGTTTATTTTATTGACGTCTTTAACCAAACCTTCAATATATTTTCTGTAATCCTTGTCTACTTCCTGAGCAGACATCAATATTTTACTCTTAATTTCAGACGATTCTAAGAACATCCTTGTATCCTTCGGAATACAGTGACCTCCGATACCATCCCTCGGTTCTAAAATGTTCACGTTCCATTTAGTATTTACTGCATCCCTTAATTCTGTAAACGAAATTCTATTTGCCTTACAGAACATGTACAGATCTTCGGCGAAAGCAATCTGTAAGTATCTGTCCGCATTTTCGACAATTTTGCTTAATTCTGCAAGTTCTACGGTTGAAACAGAATACATTGGTATGCCAAGACTTCTATACGATTTGTTTCCACTGTAATACTCCAAATCTTCCTTTTCTTCTCCATGATCCACTCCATCGTAAAATCTAATACCTGTTCTAAGACAACAGTCACAAACCCCGCCTATTACTCGTAATTGATTGACACCGTGAAGATCTTCTTCAAGTGCGTACCACCTGTGCGGTGCATGAACTACATGAAATCGATGCTCAAGTATTTCAAACATTTTACGAGTAGTACCCCTTGGAACGGTACTTTCAATAGATACGAGCTTTCCATTTGTAGCTTCTTTAGCTATTTTTCTTGTAATGGCCATTAATCCGTCAATCTGTGGAGAGGAGATATCATCTTCTCTGTGGGTAGATATACATATCATAAAGACATCTATGTCTCTGAAATTGTCTACTTTCTTTATGCCATATTGTCTTTCAGCATTTTCCACAACAAGTGGATTGTTGTCATAACCATAAACATCAAATCCTTTTTCCTTGACATACTTTGCAACTGGAAGACCAAGTTGGCCCAAACCCATAACTAAAATTTTTTCAAACGAGATTTCGTCTTTGGTATGATTAATCAACTTTTCAGCCTCCAAATAATTTTGAAACAAATGATATTGTATTAATATTTATCTATTATCGTCCGACTTATAATGCACATTTATTCCACATCTATTCAAAATATACTAAATATGTAATAGAAGAAACTAACATAAATTTTAACAATGTAAATCTATTACTATATAAACGAATCAGTTTTAGCATCAAATAAACCAATTTTGTATTGATTTACCGCATATATCGCATAATTTGATATTTTATTTATACAAGAAGATTGAACAATTTATTAGTCATATCCAGAAATTAAGATTATGGCAAAAACATTATCAAGTCAAACTTTACAGAAAAATGATAGTGCCCCTTCCTTCAGATTAATGGGTACAGACGACAAATTCTATTCACTTGATGATTTCAGAAGCAAGTCCCTTTTGATAGTTTTTATTTGCAATCACTGTCCTTACGTTAAGGCCCGTATTGGTGATTTAGTCACTCTTCAGAGGAGGTTTCCTAAGTCAGATTTACAAATTATTGGAATAAATAGTAATGATCCTTCTTATCAAGAAGAGGGTTTTGAGAACATGATCAAGTTTTCCAAAGAAAATAACTTAAATTTTCCATATCTTATCGATGATACACAACAAATTGCAAGGTCATATGGAGCTGTCTGTACGCCGGATCCATTTTTATTTGATCAGAACAGAAAGCTAGTATTTCATGGAAAAATTAATGATGCAATGGAACCAGAGATGACTCCGCAAGTTCATGTAATGGAAAACAATATCAAAAGATTATTGGACGGAAAATCAATAGAAAAAGACTTTGATCCATCAATTGGTTGTTCTATTAAGTGGAAATCGTAGGTTCCTAACCATATCTGTACATTATTCCTTTTTCGCCTTTGGGATGTTTCCATTTAGTTCCTGCGGAGCAAGTCCCACATTCAACACAGCCCTCATGCTGCAACACCACATCTTTTCCTTCAAGACTATAGCACTTGGTAGGACAAAGTAAAATGAGTTTTTTCATAAAATCACTTCTCTTGTCATTAACAATGATATGTGATTCACTATCATCATTATATTGTAACTTTGCAATTCTATCTGATAACGTGGGAATTGCTGGCACATACGAAGAATTAACAATATTACCCAATCTGTCTGCTAATAGTATTGGTACTTGAACATATGTCATTTCTGATTCTATAATTGGTAAAACTTTATCATACCCTAAGTAGTTTGCCAATCTAAGTGACATTCTTCGAAACCACTTATTTTTCATAATACGAAGTCCAAGTGTTAATCGAGGATCAAGCGATCCCATTGAAATATCTTTTACTATATCAAGAAACAAATTTAAATAATTTTCATCGATCTTTTTCATTTCTCTAGTGTACGGACTATCATTAAGCATAGACTCATAATAGTTTCCCATGTAATCTGAGTCAAAATTGTTATTCTCAATAGAACGCGAAATAGCAAGAGATGCTCTGACTGCATCATCAATGCCAACATTGAGACCTTCGATTTTGGGACCCATAAAAATTCCACGACCAGCTGCATCTCCTATGAATAAAATATTTCTAAAATGAGGTCTTTTCATCATACATCTCTTACCGTCGGGAATTAGTTTCGCACTGTATTCAAGCTCAACATAATTGTTAACAAATTCCACTCCATATTTTTCATTGAGGTCTTGTTTGATGCTATCAATTTTTGATTTAATTTCCTCTAAGTTTTTGAACTTTCCAGACTCTATCAACTCTAAATTATTCCTGGAAAAATATTTGTATCTTAACTCGTTGTATGTCTTTATTAATTTACTAAGGCTAAGCTGAACTTTGAGTTGATCTTCTTTGGAGAGATCATCATTATCATTTCTTAAAGTGACTTCATCCTTGATATATTCACTAATTAGCGGATTTTTGATTAGCTCATCTATTAGCTGAGCTGGAGTAATGGGATTTGAGAGCAGGGAACTATAGTGATAGACTGCGCCAAGTGACAAAGTTTCGCGGTTTGTATAGAGAAAACCTCCGCCAATATGATTCAAAGTAACGTCCCCTGCAAAAAGATGTGCAGACCCTTCTGAGGAATTTAGATGAAATCTCTCCTCAATAATCTTTTCCGGTAGTTTTATTATTACTTTAACACCAAAGTATACTTCTTCTGGTCTGAATTTAGCTCGAGCTGATGTTACCTCGGCTACCTCTGAGTTTATCCCATCGGCTGCTATTATTGATTTTACCTCGAATTCTTCCAGCTCATCAGTCTTAACAATTGTCTTGTTGTCTATCCATTTTATATCTGAAACATGCACTCCAGTGATAATTCCTCCACCATGTTTTTCTGCAGATTCGGAAGCCAATTCTGCAAGCCAGGGATTCAATCGATTTAGTAGAACGGAAAATCCAAAATTCGTCTTGTATTCATGAAGTGGAGTTAGATCTACAGTAAAAATTTTATTTTTAGAAGTGGCATGCAGAAAATACTTCTTTATTTGTCTCTCTACTGGTGCATCAGATGAAAAATCTGAACCAAAAACATCTTCTACATTATATATCCTTCCATGAGGATCTTGTTTAGAGTACAAAATCCCCCCCGATACGTTCTTGGTACCTATGCTTCTTCCTGCTTCGATTAATATCGCACTTTTATTGAGATCTGATAATTTTTTTAATGCCGATAGTCCTGCCGAACCGCCCCCAATTATCGCCACATCAAATTGTTCCAAATTAGTTACTCCTTAAAGAAATAGCAGCGATTTGCTTTTTTATTTGGTCTATAAGCATTGGTACTACGTCCTCCAATCTTCCCTTGATAAAAATATCTGATTCATCTATTATTGGAGAATTTTCATCGGTATTAATGGAGATTACAACCTCGGATTCTTTCATTCCTGCAACATGTTGAACAGCCCCGCTCAAACCTATTGCTACATAAAGAGTAGGTGCTACCTTGCTACCACTTGTGCCAATAACTCTATCTGGTATCATATACTTTGAATCCATATTTTGACTCAATTGATATGGTTTTTTTGACAAGGGCAGTGTGATGCCTATCTCTGCACCTAGTAATTCAGCAAATTCTTCAACAAGCTTAATATTTTGTTCTGGACTAGCTTTGATTCCGCGTCCAAAACTCACTATTACTTTACTTGTTTCATAATCAATTGTTCTTTTAACCACTCGTCTACTGATTATTTTTATTTTTGAATCTTGGTCTATTTTAGGGGAATATTCTACAATCTTGCCTTTTCTTAAATTATTCTTTTCAAACGGCTTAAACGCTCCTGGTATAATGCTGCATCCTTGTGGTTGATACTCCCTAAGATTTTCAGGATTCTTGTTATCAAGACATAGTATTGTTGTCCATAAAAAACCAGAAAAGTCTGGACGATACATTTCCAGAATTTTTTCATATCTTACAGTCTGGCCTTTTGTTTTATGTTCATGTCTAATGTCAAGGTCACTTATAACAAGCTTATTGATGTCTGATGCCAAACCTGATTCGAGTTCAGCCAATACCGTTGAGGATAGGTGTCTACCGATATTATCTGCGGCAAAAAACATGTATCTGGGTCTTGCAAACGTGCTTGAATACTCTGGTGATATTTCCTTAATGATTGTTGCGTCTTTTGCAATCTGTACTATTACTTTTGTGTCGATATCATTTCGAGGATACTTTAATTCCTCATGGTTAGCATGAATCACAGAATCTGCTCCATAAGTCACTAATTCCTCACATAATTTTCTAACATTGCTCCCTAGTACTACTGCTACTACCTTTTCTGTTGAATCATATTTGTGATTGAAATCATCCATCAATCTTCTAGCTTCTCCTAGCATCTCTAAGCTTACAGGCACAACTTGTCCTTCAAAATGCTCAATTATTACGTAGATGTGTCTATATTTTTCATTAGTGTTTGAGTTAGTCTCTTGAATCGTTGAATTAGACAATTTCATTTACCTCTAACTATTTGAATAATTTTTTCAATTACTGGAGTCAAATTATTTGGGTTTGAAGGAATGACTATCTCAGCTTTACGGTTCGTCTTTGCCCGGGGTATTTTTTCTACTTTATATACTATAGTTGGAGAACCTGGCAGGCCCACAAGTTTTGGATCTAGTTCTAATTTTTTGCTATCGAATATTTTTAAATATTGTCTGTAATCTTCTGAATTTTTTTTAGCTTCCCTGCTGAAAGTATTGGCTGATAATCTTTGTGAAATGGATTTGAAAATTGACATATATGAAGGATCAATAGTTATAAAGACAGGTAACGGCGACTCAATTTCTTCAATGATAGTATCCGTCCCTTGAAGAGAAATCAGTCTTTTTGCTAATACGACTTTTCTATCTAAATCAATATCAAAATCTATGACATTCCCAAGAAAAGTATAACCTAACTTCCATGCTGTCTGTGGGCCTGTCTGTCCTGTCTCACCATCGGAAGCCCTATGTCCAGAAAATACAATATCTATTTTATTTCCTCCAAACATTTTTTCAATTCCATTCTTAAGTACTTCAGCTGTGGCAAGGGTATCTGCACCTGCGAACAATCTATCACTATACAGATTAAGTTCTTCAGCATCACTCAGCATTTGGGCTTGCTTTAGGGCAGATTCTGCGATGGGTGGGCCCATCGTGCCAATAGAAACACGCGCACCGTATTTTACCTTGCAGTAAAAAGCAGCATTACATGCAATAGCACTATGCGGGCCCAAAATATTTTTAGTCTCGGCCCTATTTAGCGTACCATCAGAATTATAACTGACATTACCTTCAGAAAAATCAGGTTCTAGTTTAATAATAACAGCAACATTCAACAAATCTTGCTTCTTTATAGATTATCATAATATAATTCTTGATTTTCCGGCCGGCATTTCCAATTATCGTTGAGACTACTGTAATAGATCCATTACTTCCAAAATACGACATTGAGCCGTTACCCGAAGCTGAATCCTTCAAACAATCGTCTTTTCTGTACGATATCATGCACACAATACCTTTAATTATTATATTTAACATGTAAAAAACATGGTAGATCTCATTTATGGACGCGGTATAACCGATTTGGTGCGTGAATTTCCTTTTTATCTGACATTTTTTCGAAATATTATTGATATAAGGTTATTTCATAAGAAGCGGACTTTGTATGGTTCTGCTGACATAATTAACATATGTAACCTTCACTGTTCACACTGCTATTGGTGGCTCAATCGCGAAGATGAAAACAGTGAACTGAGCGTAGAAGATTGGAGATCGATAATAAGGAATACTTTCAAGAAGCAACGTCTTATTGGAGTCACGCTGGTGGGCGGCGAGCCAACCATGCGGCCTGAAGTAATTGATGTATTCTGCCAAGAAATGCCTGGTAGGGTTTCCGTGGTAACAAACGGAACCTTTCCCCTAAAGAGGTTTGATGATCTATATTTCTACTGGATATCACTTGACGGCACAGAAAAGGTACATGACAGCATAAGAGGTCAAGGTTCCTACGCCAAGACGCGCAATACCATTCTGGAGTACATATCTGGACCCCCAAGAAAAGGCAAACCGGCTTGGAAAGACATATGGATATCGATGACCATTAATTCATTGAATTATCATACAGTCACAGATCTAGTTGAAGAATGGAGGAATAAAATCAATAAGATTGGATTTCAATTTCACACTCCTTTTATGAAAGATGATCCATTATGGTTACCTTTTGGAGAAACAAGAAATGAAGTTGTTGATAAAATTATTTCAATCAGAAAAAAATATCCAAAGTATGTAGTAAACACTGAGAAACAAATTTCTCTAATGAAAGGAAACTGGGGTGGTAATGGAACAATCCCAATCCAGTGTCCTTCATGGGCAATACTTTCTTTGGACCACAAGGGTAGGACCAAACAACCATGTTGTATAGGAAGTTCTGATTCAAAAGGACTCAAACCGATCTGTGAACAATGTGGACTTGGATGTTACTCTGTGCTTGTAGCACAAGGCATTAAGGGATTTTAGTCATCTCACCTTACCCTGACTAATCTGTTGTCTTGTCATGTAATAGGTTGTTCATACAGATGTAAAGTTCTTATCAAAAAATAAAATGATTCTCTTGTGTTATTAGTTTAAATTAGTTTGGTTTTATGAACAATTAACGGTCACCATTGGTTAGAGTATCCAGAAGAATTCTCCGCTTTAATTTGTCACATGATTATAAAGATGATCATGAATCAATTGACATAAACAAGTTTGTGTATGGTAGAAAAATTAAATACAGTTGCGAAAAATGCAACACATCATTTACAACTTGGAAAGCTTTACATGAGCATAAAGTCGAGAATCATTCATACTAGTGTAAGCGATTAAGTTGACTATTTAGTTAGAATTTTCGTTGGAGTATTCGCGATTGATGATTCAATTTCCTTTAATCTATCAAGGAACCCCTCACTACCACGAATTTCTTCATAAGACGAGTCAGAACGAAGTTTTTCTATGATTGCAACAATATCATCGTTTGTTACTCCGTGTTTTTTATCGTATTCAATGTATCGCAATATCTTTACTATTCCTCCATATTTATAATGCATCTTTTTCTGATATCTTGTCGCGTCCGGAGATAAACCCTTGACATGTTTAATGACTGTGTTTTCCATATGTTTAATATGCCAATCTTTCATGGGAAAATTATTTCGAGTCAAAAGAATCAATAATATTTGTATTAAGGGTTATATAATATATTATTATTTTATTATGGAAAACTGAATAAAGAGTATCATTATGTGTTGATATTCTAGTTATTACATGAACAACTGCAAGACAGCAGGAGTGATTTTAAAAGTAGACCTGCTACAATAGAGATAGAGCCTTATTACTAATGGAGATATCACTAAACTTTTAATCATGAGGTAGTGTCGTTGGTGATACGATCACAAACAGTAGTTGTGCTCCAGCTTAGTAATAGATTGACGTACTGAAAAACCTAAACCAAATCATTTCATTAGTTCCAATGATAAGTTTACTCTATACATTTGAAATCGAGGCAATTATCTACGTATTTGTTGAGTTGTTAGTGTTTTTCATGAAATCCGTCTAGGTCGTCATCATCAATGAGATTCTTCTTAAAAGCTTCTCTAGCTAGTTGAAGAATAAGTAAGAGGTCCTCATTTAGATTCATTTTTAAAAATTTTTTTATTGCTTTATTGGCTATACATACTTTAATATTCATCGGATTGCAAATAAATTGAAATATTGAGTATAGGTGGACACTTGATTGCAACAAGATTTTTTTCTTCCAAGAATGCATCAAGCTATGACAGGATTGTTAAATTAACAACATTTTGTAAAGATTCATCATGGAAGAAGGAGATGATGCGATTTATAGATGGAAAAAATAAATTGATTCTTGATTTAGCATGTGGTACGGGGATCCTTTCCTCATTTATTAATTATGAATCGACCCACTCGAGGATTATCGGGACTGATCTAACCTTTGAATATCTAAGACGGGCGAAAAACCGACAAAATTATATCCTCTTGACCAATTCCTTGGCGGAATTTCTTCCATACAAAGACGATAGTTTTGATGTAATAATTTCTTCATACCTTGCTAAATATACAGAGTTATCCGCCATGGTAAGGGAACATTGGCGAGTTTTAAGAAAAGGTGGAATTGTAATTATTCATGACTTTACATATCCTAAAACAAGGATGATGAGAATATTATGGCATTCTTATTTTCAAATCCTAAATCAATTGGGCAAAGTAATCACTTCTTGGAGAGATGTATTTTCTAGTCTTGACAAATTAATACAACTTAATCCTTGGGTAAATGATCTTGTCAGCGAGCTTGATCTGACGGGATTTACATCCATCTCTAAGAAGTATTACACTCACGGTACCTCCGCTATAGTATGCGCGAAAAAATAAATGAAAGATCAAATAGCCCGCCTAAATGAATGGTTTGTTCCACAGTTTGGTCCAATAAAATTCAGAATTTTTGTTGGGATGTTGTTTCTTCCTTATACCGGAATGTGCATTTCTTTTTCAATCATAGGATCTCTTCTCTCCCCAACAATAATGTGGGATAGGTTGGTTGCAATCGTCATAATTTACTTTGCAGCTCTAGGTATTTCTGCACACGCTGCAGATAGTATGGGATCAAAAAAAAAGCCATGGGGGGATCTTTTTTCGAATCTAGAATTACTAATAATGCTCGTCTGTGGATTAGTTGTAGCATATGCTATTGGATCATATTACATCATATTTTATGTTCCTTTATTACTTCCAATTGCAATCCTAGAAGGTTTCTTCTTGTTCGCGTATAACTTTGAAATTTGGAACGGATTCTTTCATAATAATACATGGTTTGCAATATCATGGGGCAGCATGCCATTATTAGCAGGATACGTCATGCAAACAAATTCTATATCATATGTTCCACTATTGATATCTACGGCAGCTTTTCTAATCTCGTATATTGAGATAAAACTTTCACGAAGATATAAGGAATTCAGGCAAAATCAAGACGTAGTAAGATCTAAAAAATTAGAATCCCAATTAAAAATTATTAGCATTACCACCATATTGTTTTCTGTCGTGTTCTTGATTTTCAGGGCGCTCCAGATCACTTTTTAATTTTCAATTTCATTATAAATATGATGGATGGAATATATCAGGTCAAAAATCATCATTTTATAACGAATGATGATATTTTCAAGCTTGAAGTAATCTCGCACAAAAAATTTGATCTTGTACAAAGAATACTGTTAATTGATTTGGGAAATACCCAACAACTTTTGGAGGCAATAAATAACTCGGAAACAGCAATAAGAGTAATAGAGCAAACTGAAGAAAAAAATATTATTAGTAGAAAGTCATGTATAATTTCTTCTGCAAATAATATTTTGGCTTTCGCGAATTCGAAAATCTATTGTAGAAAAATACCACTTGACGTCTTATCTGAGATTCGAGATTGTAAAAGAGGCATTGGAAAAATACTACTTTACCATAGACTGGAGATATTTAAGAAAATAACAGAAATAGGGTACGCAGAAGGACTCCATATTTTCAAAAATTACTCGCTATACCATAAGGAAAACGTAATTTGCAGGATAAATGAAGTCTTTCCCCTCAAAATAAATAAATGAAATGATAAACATTGTTTTTATCTTTTCTGATTCTTCTTCTTTTTATCTCGAATAATAGGGCAAAATAATAACCTGAAAAGACGAATGAAAATCAATCTGTAAATGATACTAAATTGATTAGCAGTTCAAATGATTTTAATTTCTCAGGTCAGTTCCATCCGGGAAACCAATCAAAGGTAAAGTTGTGTCATTTGCACTTATTTAAGTTGCTCTAAGAGCATTTGGAATTGTTATTCCAACAATGGGGCATCACTGTTCACTGTGCACTAAATGCTTTTTCTGAGTACCGAAACCCAGAGAATTGATAAAACCAAATTTCAAATCATATATACAAACCTATCCCAATAATTGTATTGAAATCTAAGACTAATCCAGTAGAATCAAAAAATATCAAAAAATTCGATCTCATAGTGATAGGTAGTGGTGCCGGCCTTGAAGTTGCCAGTGCAGCGGCTCAGAGTGGAATGAAAGTTGCAATTGTAGAAAAGAGTAACATGGGAGGAACCTGCCTTAATAGGGGCTGCATACCTTCTAAACTCTTACTTCACAGTGCAGATGTGGCTGAGATAATAAAGAACGCACATCTTTTCGGAATACGTGTTGACAAGTTTTCTATTGATTTTCAAAAAATAGTTGAGAGAGTAGTGGGTATAGTCGATTCAGATTCAAGTGATATTAGAAAATCTCTTGATGGTACAGAAAATCCCAAACTGTTTCCGTCAGAGTGCAAATTTATTGATGATAAAATCCTCTTGGTTGGCAAGGAAAAAATAACCTCCAATACTATACTAATTGCTGCAGGTACCAGACCTAGAATTCCCAACATTAAGGGTTTGGATACAACAAATTATGTTACTAGTGATGAAGCTCTTCGACTTGGTAAACAACCACAAATCCTCACAATTGTTGGTGGGGGATTTATAGCTGCTGAACTTGGTCATTTCTTCGGTTCCCTTGGAACTCAGATTAACATAATTCATCATAGTAAATATTTACTACCAAATGAAGATGAAGATATTTCAAAAAAATTCACGGAAATTTTATCAAAAAAATACAATGTATATTTAGATTGTACTCCAAATTTAGTATCTAAAAAGAAGGGTAAGTTCGTGATTTCTTTCAAAAGATCAGGTTCAAGCAAGTATTTGGAAATTGAATCTGATCAACTCTTGATTGCTACAGGACGTGTTCCAAATTCTGATATACTTAACTTACCAAAGACAGGGATTGAACTAAATGATGAGGGATACATCCAGGTAGATGGAAGTCTTTCAACCAATATAGACGGCATCTTTGCACTGGGCGATATCATTGGTCGCCATCAGTTCAGACATAGTGCAAATTTGGAGGCCCAATATGCTTTTTACAATATTTTTAATCGCAAGAAAAAAATTCAGGTCGACTACAGTGCAATGCCCCATGCAATTTTTAGTTCTCCTCAAGTAGCCGCAGTCGGACATACTGAGCAGGAATTGAGAGAAATAGGAAATATGAATTACGAAAAATCAATTTATCGATATATCGATACTGCAATGGGGAGAGCATTAGAGGATACAGAGGGATTTGTAAAATTTTTGGTCAACAAGGATAACAGAAAAATTCTTGGATGTCATATTATAGGAAGTCAAGCTTCAATACTCATTCATGAGGTTCTAGTAGCAATCAAAAGTGGTGATGGCACTATTGACAACATCTCAAAGACGGTTCATGTTCATCCTGCACTTTCCGAAGTGGTATCAAGAGCGGCATTGCGATATCTTTAATTATTTTGCGAATTTGGATTGAATTTGGGAAAATCTTTTTTAACGTATTTTCTGAAGTACCATTATGAAGGTAAAGTTCAAAAAAACTAGAGTAAATTTTTTGAAAGATTCACAAAAACTAAGATATGCTTCACTAGCAGGTGGTAATGCATTAGCAATGACTTTGTTGTTTTATTCATTAGCGCTATTGTAAATTTCTCTATTTTCATTTTCAGGACATAAAGGTCTTTGTTACTAAATTTGTAATCATATAAAAGAATCATGTGTTTTGCCAGGCTTTTTTAGAAACATTATTAATCTATTTTACTGTCACATTAATGTGATTAGTCAGGGTAAGCTCAAAAGAATTTATAACAAAGACATTGAACATGATGAGGAGAAAAATCACGACGGGACATCAAGTAAAAACTCGCTGGATGAGGAAACTGAACTAGTGAAAAGAAAATTAGAAGAAGAGAAGGCACGAAAGAGAACCCGTGGACCGTATAGAAAAAGTCATGTAAATTAAGAAGATCATCTTGGTTGTTTCAATTATTGGATATATCCGGTTTGGTGGAACATTACTCCGAGATTTTTTTATTATGAAAATATCAAGATTTTAAAAAGTTGCAAGATGAAATACGGTAAACAAATATTGATTATATCAGTCATCCTACACTTTTATCAATTGAGCAAATGAAAGAAGATAACCGTCTGGATCCCGTATGTGGAAGTATCTCTCTCCCCAGGACGCATCAGTTGGTTCATTTTCAAATGATATCAAGCTAGAAATGATTTGATCATTCTTGAAATAATGATATAATTTATCCACATCATTCACATGTAGGATAATCTTTACGAGATTTTTTGAGTGTTCATATTTGTTATGGTTATTTAGCTTGAATAATTCAAGATTTAGATAGACAGAAGTATTTTGACCGATTTCATACGTAGTGAAAAAATCATGGTGATTGCCACCAAAGGTCAGTTTGAAGCCTGGTATTTTGGAATAAAAACTACACGATCTCTCCATGTCCTTAATTAATAACGTTACTGCAGAAATTCTAGACACCGTTGACATAATCAGTAGATCAATGTAACCATCAATCTATCATTATTAAGTACTTCTTATCATGGTAACAAAACAAATTGTAAACAGTTCAAGTCAAATGGGATGAAAGTTATCTGATATTAATCATATTAACTTAATATGAATCCTTTCACCTGAATTGGTAAATAACTTTATTTTGTCATACTTTATACCAATCTTTGCTTCTTTTCCTACAATGGGAGTCTCATTTCTAGAAGTTACGTTGGATATTTTGAGCAAGCTTTCTCCAAGTTTAACTTCCGCGATTGAGTCGTCGCCAAGCGATTCGACATATGCAGTTTCTCCTTTTAGTATTAAACCATCAAAATCCTCACCATCTCCTAACAGAATGATATCCTTTGGTCTTATCCCTAGCATTATTGTTTCCTCAAGAATATTGTTTAGATTCTTTGCGAGTGTATCAGGGATTTTGATTATAGACCTGTTAACTTGTTGATAAGAATTATTATCGTCAAATTTGAGGAACAATGAACTTTCTCTGATTATCTTAAATTTTAGAAAATTCATAGGGGGAACGCCGATGAAACCAGCGACAAACCGATTAGCAGGCTCAGTGTATACTTTCTGTGGCGAATCTAGTTGAAGTAATTTTCCCGAATCCATTATACCAACATTGTCAGCCATGCTCATTGCCTCAGCCTGATCATGTGTAATGTAAAGTGTAGTTATTCCTACTTTTTCTTGTAATTTCTTTATCTCCACCCTCATTTCAGTGCGCAATTTGGCATCAAGATTACTAAGTGGTTCATCCATCAAGAAGATTTTTGGTTCTCTAACCAGGGCCCTACCCAGAGCCACCCTCTGCATTTGACCGCCGCTAATTTCTTTTGGTTTCCTTCCAAGTAAATTATCTATGTCAAGAAGTTTTGCAATTTTTTGAACACTTTCATTTATCTTGGTTTTTTGTACTCTTCTCATTTTTAACGGAAAAGCAATGTTATCATACACATTCATGTGAGGATAAAGTGAATAGTTTTGAAAAACCATCGCCACATCACGATCTTTCGGGGGAAGTTTGTTCACCAATTCCCCTCCAATATAGATCTCTCCACTAGTAATATCAGTCAAGCCCGCAATGCACCTCAGTACCGTTGTCTTACCACATCCTGAAGGTCCAAGTAGCACCATAAACTCACCAGAGCTTATCTCTAGCGAAAAGTTTTCTAATGCAGTCAAATGCCCATACTTTTTGGTTAAATTTCTTATGCTAAGAGTTGTCAAAATAATCCCTTCTGTTTGAATTGACTTTATTTGCATATCATATTAATTTTAATTGTCTGGTTGGAAGTATAGTAGTCTGTTCACTGAAAAAATCTACAATTAATTATTTTTATCATTGATGGTGTCACTGGTTAACCCTAAGTTAAGTTCAAGTGCCGGCAGATTACATACTTGACATTTAGCAACATGACAGCATATTTCGATTCACATATTTGCCAATACTTAAAAGTAGCCGTTCTAAATATGAATAATGAGAAAAAGCGAGTATATTGGACGCGATAATGATGTAAAAACAATATACGGCAGAACTATGACTCATAAATACTTCGGCAAGGATTTTAGAATTATTTTAGTATTGGCGTTAGTAGCCGTTGTTTTGGTTGCACCAGGCTTGTCACCACTTAGAATGGTTCAAGGACAACAACCTAACCAAGTTACAATTACCGCGATAGTGGCAGAGCCAAAAGAAAGATGGGATGCTTTATTTGCTGATGCATTAACTAAATTAAGAGAAAATCATCCAAACATGACTATAGACATTGATTATAGTGTGTTACCATATGCAGATACGCGAAAACAAATTCTAACTGCAATGGCTGGAAGGACCCCAATTGATCTCATTTCAGTCGATCAGATATGGCTTGGTGAGTTTGCCGAAGGTGGGTTTCTATCCGATCTTACCGATTTAACAAATTCATGGAATCGATCTTCTGATTGGTATAAGACTAACTGGGATGGTGGTATCTACAATGGTAAAGTATACGGGATTTGGGCCTGGACAGATGTGAGGTCTATGTGGTACTGGAAAGACCTCCTAAACCAAAGTGATGTAAATCCCGATTCGCTTAAAACATGGGCTGGCTACCTTGAGGCAGCAAAGAAGCTTGAAAACTCGACTAAAGGAAAAGGAATTGAGACCATGCATCTAGTGGGCGCAAGCCATTCTCCTGATATGTGGTACCCTTATCTATGGATGCAAGGTGGTGAGATAGTAAAACAAAAAACTGGCCATCCTGAGAAAGGTACCTACTGGTTTCCATCCTACAACAGTACTGAAGGTGTAAAAGCCCTTCAGTTTTTGAAAGATCAAGTAAGTAAAGGTGTTAAACCTCAAATAAATCATTTTTGGGGCCAGGAGTTTGCTGACAAGAAATTTGCTGTTATGTTGGAAGGTTCATGGTTACTGGGACACTTTAATAGTACTGAATGGAATGGTCTTGACAAAAAGGTTGGCATGATTCCGATGTTTCCAGTTCCTAAATCTGGTGACACGAGCGCGACAATGATGGGCGGTTGGATGCTCGGCATACCTAGCACTTCTTCAAATAAGGAACTTTCATGGGAATTGCTCAAAATAATGATCCAGCCAGATGTGCTTGCGCCAATGTTGGAAAAATATGCATATCTCCCAACTCAAAAACCCATAGCCGAAGGGCAGTATTCAGGTCAGCTTGCTAATACCATACCCTATTACAAGGAACTCATTTCTATGTTATCAGTAGGGCACAGCAGACCCAGCATAGCTGAATATCCTCAAATTGCTGATAACATAAGACAGGCAATCGATGAAGTTTATCTTGGAGCAAAGGAACCAAAACAAGCATTAGATGATGCTGCCAAGAAATCTGCAGAAGTACTTGGTTGGTCTTAATAGCTATCAAAATACAAATTCCATTATAACCCGCAATCTCAATGAAAGTCACACTAGAGGCAAAAACTGGTAGAATCCAACCCTACTTGCTTCTAGCACCAGCTCTTGCGATACTAATAGGGTTCCTTTTGT
>DASPFY010000041.1:0-21393 GCA_035620895.1 Nitrososphaeraceae archaeon | reverse complement strand
TTAGCACCATCTACGAAAATCTTATTTGGCCAATATACTAGATCCTCAACGAAAAATACGTAATTGGGAACTAGAGATATTACCTTTTATCAAACAACAGTTAATTGAATTTCAAGAACAGGGTATTAAACCTACACTAAGAACCATTTTCTACAGACTTGCATCAAAGAACATCATAAACTTTACACAAGGTGATTATACTTACTTAAGTGATTTTACAAGTAAATGCAGAAAACGCCATTTAATTTTACAAAGAACCCCATTAGAAAAATTAACACAAGGAGACTACTTGAGTGGGAATTTACTAAAAATTTTAAAACAATACGGACTTGTTATAAATTACAAAAAATCAAGGGTTCAACAAGATGATATTGTTGTCCGAGGTGTTGTAGATGATTACACATGGACAACACAGAAATATATTATTAAAACTAATAATTGGTTACCTATAGATTGTTTTGCTGATGAAACCAGAGGTGTAATACAAGACTTTATTGATGATTTTGAGACGCCAAATCATTACATTAAAGATAAATTGGATTTTCTTTTCAATCTTGCTGAGAACTATAAATATTTTATACCAAAGTGGCACGACCAACCTTACTATGTAGAAGTATGGACAGAAAAAAATGCAATGGTTGGAACTTTAAGATCAATTCTCAAAGGACTTGATGTTAGAATTGTGTATAATCGAGGATTCGATTCTATTTCCAATACAAGGAAAACATTTTTGAGATTAAAAAAAGCATGGCAACAAGAGAAAAAAGTTAGGATATTCTATTTAGGTGACCTGGATCCATCAGGTGACGCTATGGATGAAACTATGAGAGAAAATCTAAATGTATTTTTTAACGTTGATACTCATGAGTCAACAGGTGATTATAGTTTCAAGAGAATTGCTATTTTATACGAACATATTGAGAGGTTCAAACTAAAAGAGAACCCCGATGAAAAAGTGCTTAAAAAATTAGCCGATGACCCTAGGAAAGAATCATTTAAAGCGAAATATGGTATAGCACCGGGTAAAGAAACAGACAACAAATTATTTCAAATAGAAATCGATGCGCTAGCAGCAGCCGATCCGGTAGAGTTTAAAAAAATGGTAACTGATGAAATAGAGTCATGTTTTGATCCCGATATCTACGAAGGAGTTTTATCTAATCCTGAATATTCAGAAAGCCAAATCTCCGGACAAGTTATGAAAAACGTCCAAAAATACATTGGACAAGAAAACATTAAATCGTTTATGGAATCTACCTTTTAGATCTTAACTCTTTCTTGAATAACTCAAAGTCTTTTCGTAAGGCTTCAAATTGTGACTTCTCTATCTGTACTTGCTCTATCTTCTTTCTTAAACGATACTCTTCATTGATTGTAAGTAGGTTAACTGCTTTCAAATACTCATTTAACATTTCTTGCTCTGTTGGTTTGTAATATACGCCTGTTAATCCTATTTTATGACCCAGTAGCATCTCTCGTATCTCTGGGTTTAATTTTGAATCGACTAACTGTTTAGTGAAGAATTTTCTAAAACCATGTGTCATGGCAACCTTTTTACGTTTAAAATTATTTGAGCGATCTTGTCTTACATCTAGACTGGACATGGAAATAGACTTTTCAAACATAGCCCATAATGACATACCTCTAAAAGGTAAACCTTTCACTTCAGTTCTTTGACAAAACTTCCTTACTATTAGATAGGAATCTTGTGTTATTGTTTCACCTTTTTTCTTTCTATGGTCGAGGTAATCATCTATTACCTTTTTACATTCTGGAGTTGTGAATGTGATGTATTCTTCTCTATCTCCTGCATAGACAGTAACCTTGTACAAGTTATCTATTTGTTCTAAATCACTTAACTTGATTGAAGATAAGGCACCTATCCTAATACCAGTCGAGGCTAATACAATAAATGCGGTCTTTAACCTAAGATCTGCATTTTTTAAAATTTGTTGTATTTCCTCATGACTGTAACCTCTATCAGCGTTTAGTTCATTACCTGTCTTTTCATATGTGATAAACTTGCCTATTTTCTTCCAGTTTAGTATTACGTCGTTCATAGTGCAGACATGCTTGATGGCCGCTAATATCTGATTTTTATATTGATTTGATGCCTTTAGAGATGATAAATACCTTATAATTAAATTGGATAACTCTTGCTGTTCTAACGACAATAAATGTATCAAATCCAGGTCACAGTGTTTTAGAAACTTTGATAAACAATATTCGTATCTCTGTCTTGTAACATCCGACTTGATCGAACTTGTAAAATTGAAATATACGTCTTGAACTTGCATACCTGAATATGAAAAAATCAATAGTAAAGAACTATTATTGTACTAGTTTTATTAGAATATCAAGTACTATTGAATGAGAATATTTCCTTAAATGAGCTAGAAAAGAGAATAATATTTCATATTGATTTTGACTATTTCTATGCACAATGTGAAGAAATAAGAAAGCCAGAATTAAGAAATATTCCAAGCGTCGTTTGCGTATATTCAGGACGGGAAGAAGATTCAGGTGTCGTTAGCACATGCAATTATGAAGCCCGAAAATACGGTGTTAAGGCGGCTATGCCAATTAGATTGGCAAAGTCAAAATTAAAAGAAGTTCATTCAATATTTCTTCCTACTGATATGACCTATTACCATGAAATATCCACAAAAGCAATGAGGATAATTCAAAATTACGGGGAGCTGTTTGAGCAAGTCAGTGTAGATGAATGTTATGTGGATTTTACAAAGACAACGAATTCAGATTTTGATGATGCAAAAATTTTTGCTGTATCATTACAAAAAAATATCAAAGAGCAGATTAAATTGACATGTTCGATTGGAGTGGGACCCAATAAACTAATAGCAAAAATAGCATCGGGTATCAATAAGCCCAATGGAATAACAGTTGTACGTCAAGAAGATGCCAAACAATTTATCTCAAATCGTAAAATTGAGGATATCCCTGGAGTAGGTCCAAAAACATCCAAGAAGTTGGAATCATTGGGGATAGAATCAATTTCGGATATTTCAAAAAAAAGTATTTTTGAATTAAGAGATTCCTTGGGCTATAAGATAGCAACTTTTCTGGTAAATGCATCAAACGGAATCGATTATTCGCAGATAAAAGTTCGCGGAACTTCAAAACAAATTGGCAAGATAGTTACTCTAAAAAAAGATATAGCAAATTTTGAGCAGATCAAATTGACAGTTAATAATCTTTGTAAATCGGTATATGAAAATTTAGAGAATAAGCGACAGGCTTTCAAGGTTCTTACTCTAATTCTAATTTTAGAAAACCTTCAACATGTTTCATTTTCAAAAACCCTGAAACTCTATTCAGCATCCTTTGATGAATTGTATAAGAATTCGTTATCAATCATACATGAGATGATTAGCAATTATTCAATATCTCTTGACAATATCAGGAGGATGGGTATTGTGGTTTCTGATCTTAAGGATATATCTGGACAGGATTCGTTATTGAATTATTTTGAAAATTAGTTGTCCGAGTTGGAATAATATTAAAACTAGTAAAACAAAAATCCAAATTATAATTTAGGCTGAATTAACTAAGCGGAGCAGAGTAATTATGATTGTTTAACTACAATTTGAACATCCTGATTCAACGAATTGTTCTAGAAATTTTCATGAATGTTAAATTTGAGTACTAATCCAATTCTGGAGATAGAGACTCTAATGATCTATTGATTAATGCTTCTACGACTTTGTCTGATCTTGATCTTACTATTTTTGCATTAACGAAATTTAGCTTACCACCACCATTCCCTATGTTCTCATCATTTCTGAGGACCTCAAAGATTTTAACGCAATCTAAATTAACATCATTACTCCTTGCAAATACGAGGTTTGCCATGTCATTGTCAACTTTATTAACTAAAATGACGATTGTTCTCTCTTCTAGTATCTTTGCTCCCACAAAATTTTGAATAATTCGCCAATCCATATCATCCAGAATTGCTGTTATTACATTAATATTCTCCTTATCAAAATTCCGATTAGGAATATCAGCCAGTATTTTATTTGTCAATTTTTTTAACCGGTTGTAATATTGTTCTCTTTCATAGTATAGCTTCTTAATAGTCGCCTCTACTGTATTATAATTTGCTCCTACTTGATTACTAATATTATTAATCTTTTCAGTTATTCTGATTGCCTCATCCATAGCATTTTTGCCAACCATAAATCTTATTTCATAATCAGATTCATTCATTGACATATTAGTTACCAAAAGGAATTTACAATCGGACAAACTATTAACATGTTCCATTGAACACGCAGAGAGATCGTGGTTTTCTATTTCAACAACTGTGATTATATCAGCATTTTCTAACCTAGTTTCATTGGCTCTCAAACCAGGAAATACCTTCTTGGCTTCATTTAGCGAGGAAAATGAGTGATGTAGTATTTTTCTATCCTCCAATATTAGTTGATTAACCTCTTTCTCAGCAGAAGCTATCTTTTCAAAATCCAACTCTATTTCTGATGCTCTTATAAACGCAATATTGTATGAATCCTTATGTTCCACTTTTCTCACACTCAAAGTCTTGTTTAATATTTTTTGCAGCGATCCTATGAATGCATGTTCAGCAGTGTGTGCTGCTTTAGTGTCCATGTTCATCAATTCAAGTTACTAATATACAAGAGCATTAAGGCATTGATTATTGATGAAGCTGCAGAACTTCCGCCCTTTCTTCCAATATTAGTTATAAATTCCACATTCGTCCTTGATAACTCGGATTTTGATTCAGCTGCTGAAACAAAGCCTACAGGTATCCCAATTACAAGCAATGGCTTTACTATATTTTCATTTATCATCTTAATTACCTCATATAAAGCGGTTGGGGCATTTCCTATCACAACAATACCACCATCAATTTCTTTTGATGAATATCTCATTGCCATTGTGGATCTGGTCTTATTTTCTTTTTTAGATATTTCGATTACCTCCTTATTTGATATGTTGCATATTAGACTGGTCCCAATTTTTGCTACAGATTTCTTATTTATACCTGACTGTACCATATCAACGTCGACAACAATGTGACGCTTTTTCTTGAATGCTTCGAAAGCATTTTCGATGGAGTGGATCGAAAAGATAATTCTATTCTTATCTGGTTTTGCAAAGTCAAAATCAGCAGTAGCATGAATGACACGTCTGACAACATTCCATTGTAGCTTATTGTAACTATGAGTTCCTATCTCCAATTCAATGATTTTCATACTATTTTCTTCTATACCAAGCGAAGATTCAGACATATCCCTGGACTTTGCCCTGATCGTCCTCTTCATAGTATCATTACTTTCGACCAACTTTTCCCTCTGCCTCTTTTGCCCTTTCAAGTACTAATTTTACTAGTTTAGGGTCTACTCCAAAATGCTCCGTAATGTACACCTGAATATTCTCTAGATTATAGTTTGCCAAAGCAGAATTGATATCTTTCACAACATCATTTTTTATGTGTGCTCCCTTGTGTAGGAAATATGGAACTATTATCAATGTGTTAGGATTGCTCGAAATAATTTTTTCTATTCCATTTGCTATCCGTGGTTCATCCAATTCCAGAAAACAAAAAGTAACGCTTCTAAAATCGGGCTTTAGTTTATTAACCGTATGTACAAATGCAGTTCTAGCGCTCCTGTCACTGCTTCCATGACCTATTACAAGTATGTCACACTTGTCATCTGCCAATACTATCTTATATTTTTCTCTAGCAGAAAGAATTCTATCTTTTATGAGCGAATCAAGTGTAGAATGATAGCTCAAGGGTTTTGTAATTACTACTTTTATCTTCCTATCGTAGCAAATTCTAGCTGTCTTTTTTACAGAATCCTTCAGCTTCATCCCGGGATACAGAAAATATGGTATGACAGTAATAGAATCCACATTATTAGAAATGCACCTGTTAATCCCTTCATCAATGTATGGTGGTATAACTTCAAGGAAACAATGATCGACATAGACATATTCACTTTCATCCTTAATCATGGTGCACAATTGTGCAAGCTCCTCTTTGGCCTCAGGTTCCCTGCTGCCTCTATCAATTAGTAACAGAGCCCTATTCATACTAAATGCCGACCTTGGGGTAATTTATCCTAGACACTGCTACTGTGAGGTTAGGAGGGAACTTTTGCTTTGTGATTATAAGCTGGCCACCTGAGCTAAGTATTGATGAGGCTTCTGACACGCTTGATGTACCTTCGTATTTTTTTACCATGTCTGAAGGATTTGGGACCATGATCTTATTTAATTTCTCTTTCTCAAAAAACTCTAAAGGGATTCCGTGCTTATCTGAAAAGGATCCCAATGAGGCAGGAGATTTGCCCCTATCTATGGTCGAGAGATTTCTGATGCTAAGAAAAGATAAACCATTTTCCTTCAACACTTTCAATATACCATCCTCGATGTCTTTCTGAGTTGTATCCCAATGAAATCCCAGCCCCACGACAAGGCTCTTTGGTCTATAAATTACAGATTTACCAATCAGGAGTGGGTCGGTTATAATTCTATCAGAAATGATTAGACCGGCCATGAAATTATCTGATTTCAATTCATCAATATTTTCTACAATTGTTACATTTTTTGGTAATTCTTTATTCCACCATTTTGTTTCACCAGTATCCTGATAAACCCCTATTTTTTCTTCATTTACCATATGTGCACTAACCTTAGTAACGTTTTCAAAATTTTCGATACGCCATTTAAAGTCGTTGCCTAAAAGATCTACTGCTATTGTTTCATTAACGTCAGCAGCTGTGGTGATTACGGCTGTTGAATTCAAGATATCTGCAATGTGTTTGGATAGAGAGTTGGCACCACCCAGATGCCCTGAGAGGGCACTTATGACAAAGTTTGCTTTATCATCTATAACGATAACGGCCGGGTCTGTCTTTTTGTCTACCAAAAGATTTGATATTAAACGGATGACAGCGCCCAATGAAAATATGCAAATAATACTATCGTACTCTTTGAAAATCTCTTCAATCATGATTTTTGTGTTTTTTTCAAACCAGATAATCCCATCAGAAGAATCTTTATGTTTTGATTGGGCATAAATAGATGCTGATGGAATTTTTTCTTTTATTCTTTTTGATATGTTGATTCCATTTTTAGTAATACAAACAATAGCAACCTTGCTGCTCATGCATTACTTTATAAAATTTATTCAAATAATATACTTTGTGTTGATTTGATGGACTCTAAGAATATAAAAATTCAAATATTGAAACAACAGTATTGGTGTTGATTTCAAATGACACTAACTTTCTTTTGTAAGAGGAATCGCCATACGGAATGTCCAGGCGAATGGCCAATGGGTGAATCATGTGGCTCGGACCATGACTGCTCTTTTGATGTGAAAATGTCGAAATGCGAGTGCTCCTGTCATGTCTGAGCGGTACTTGTGTCGTGCGATAAACTAGCTTTTAGAATTTTGAAACTTCCATAAAAATTCACAAAAATGAACTTACCGGGGTCAGAAAATTATGGTTTTTTCGATCACTTCTATTTCAAACAGCCACCACATCATCATACCCCGTTGATAGTTTATTATTTATTGATTTCATTAATTCTTTAGCTTTTCGCCTCATAGAATTATTCACCTTGATAAGAACTAACCCTTCCAATGGTTGACCATAACATACTAGTGAGTTAGTAGGTGCAAAAAAACATACGGGAAGTGTCAATAAATCCTCCTCCCCGACAACCTGCAAGATAAAATTTTTATCAGTTGAAAGGGCAAATCTAATTTTAGTAATTGCTTCCTGCGTAATGGTTCCTGCGGGATTAATACATGAAATTCTAGTTACATCTTTAGCTTTCAAACCAAGCATTCTATTAGCCAAAGAAGTACCTTTTTCTTGCCTTCTCTCAACTCCGTCAATTATCGCCAAGTCAGGATATATATCAAAGGAAACAAGTCTCTCCGTAGAACGGTCACCTACCGTTATTATTTTGTGTTTAATGCCTGCAATTTCTTTTCTAATTTTTCTTTCTGTGATATCGCTATCTAGAATTAACTTTCCTAATGGTTTTTTTAGTTCTGAAAGAACATTAGGCGGTATTGACACTTTGATGTTCTTTTGATTGTTCGTTTGCTGTTTTTTCTTGCTCTTGTAATTCTGAAGCAATTATGCTGATTCTTCCAGCAACAGTTCGGGAAATTTTGTCAAATATGACTGCCTGATTATCATTTGGTTCTGCGATTGTTACTGGATTACCGCTATCACTTGCTGACATTATCTGTTGATGGAGAGGTATTTCTCCAATAAAAGGAACATTAAACTGGTCACTAATTTTCTGACCGCCACCAGTACCAAAAATATTGATCTTATTATTACAATGTTGACATTCTAGATAACTCATATTTTCTATAACTCCTATGATAGGTACGTTCAGTTTGTTAAACATGCCTACAGCTTTTGCTGCCACATTCATTGCGACGTCTTGAGGAGTGGTAACTATGATTATCCCGGTTATTGGTATTGTTTGTGCCAAAGTTAAAGGTGCATCTCCAGTACCGGGTGGCAAATCAATTATCAAGTAATCAAGATCACCCCAATTTACATCAGTTAGAAATTGTTTTACAATTCCAGCCACTATAGGACCTCTATAGATTCCTGCCTGTTGTGATTGTTCATAAAAGAATCCCATTGAAATAACTTTTACTCCTTGAGCCAAAACGGGTTCTATTTTATTATTAACCACTTCAGGTGCATTTTTGAGTCCAAGCATAAGAGGAATACTTGGGCCGTAAATATCAGCATCCAATAAACCTACCTTTGCACCCGTCTTTGATAATGCCAAGGCAAGGTTGACAGATACTGTTGTTTTTCCGACTCCTCCTTTACCGCTTGCAACGGCAAGTATATTTTTGACACCGGGAAGCAATTCGTCCATTGAAATAGAACGTCCTTCCATGACCTTGGCAGTTACTTTAAGATCTAGATCCTTAATCCCTAGATCCATCATAGAATTGCGAACCGACTCTTCTATCTCACTATTGAAAGGACAAGCAGGGGTAGTAAGTTCTAATGTAAATCCAACTTTTCCATCGTTGATTTCAAGGTCTTTAATCATGCCCATTGAAACGATGTCTTTATGCAATTCGGGATCTTCTATAGTCTGTAATTTTGCCATGATTTGCTCTATTGAGACCATATTCATCGTACTCTTCCAAAGAATATTTAAATCATACAATATCACACGCATCTTGATACTAAAAATCAAGAAATAATGAAAAGGTTCATAAATTGATAATTTAAACCAATTCACAATAAGTAATGTTTGCCATAATAAATATGGATGATGTTGTAAGAATACCTCCCAATATGATGAAAAAATCTCTCAATGAGACCACAATGGAAATTCTCAAGGAAAAATATGAGAGTATGATAAATCCTGAATTGGGGTATGTTATTATGATTATTGATGCAAAAACAAATAAGGTTGGAAAATTGGTTTCCGGTGACGGTGCTACCTTCCATAAGGTCTCTTTTAAGGCATTAACATTTTATCCAAAAATGCAGGAAATTGTGGAAGGCGAAATAGTAGAAATTACTGATTTTGGTGCGTTCGTAAGAATAGGCCCAACTGATGCACTGTTACACCTTTCTCAAATAACCGATGATTATCTAAAAAGCGATGTCAAGCAAGGGGTAATAGTTGCAAATCAATCTGCCAAATCCCTTAAGATTGGATCAAGGCTTAGAGCTAGAGTTACCGCGATTAGTTTAGGAAAAGGCTCGGCAATGGGCAAAATAGGAATTACCTGTAGACAGCCTTTTCTTGGAGCTCTTGAATGGATTGAAGAAGAGATAAAGAAGGCCAAAAACCCAGTTGCAAATAACCAAAAAGAAAAGAAAGGGACAGTGCCAGCTTAATGGCTAAGGAACTTGCATGTAAAAAATGTAGAGCCATTACTATTGGAAAGGTATGTCCTGTCTGCAAGTCGACTGAACTTTCATCTGATTGGTCCGGTACAATAGTAATATTTGATTCAAAGAATTCTCTGGTTGCATCAACACTTCAAATATCAACTCCGCATAAATATGCATTAAAAGTAACTTGACTTTTAGAAAAAAATCAAAAGATCTAAATCAATATTTTAGTTTACGAGAATCCCTCATTAGATTTCTCAGAGAAGATGTAGGCCAAGGGGATCTGACTAGCGAGTACGTAGTCGATAAGGACCTGAAATCTTACTCTTTCATTATTTGTAAATCTGAACTTGCGGTGATTGCAGGACTCGAAGAAGCCCAAATAATCTTTGATATGTGCAAATGTGATTCAAAGGTTCAAGTCAAAGATGGTGATGTTGTAAAAAACGGTTGCAAGGTAATGACGATAAACGGAAGAGCTAGATCCATTCTAAAGGCCGAAAGAACTGCCTTAAACTTGATAATGCGTATGAGCGGGATTGCAACCGATACAAAGAAATTTGTGGATACAGTAAGAACGGTCTCAAAAGATATAAGAATAACAGGTACTAGAAAGACTGCACCTGGATTAAGGTTCTTTGATAAGAAATCAATAGAATTAGGCGGTGGATATGCACATAGAAATTCTCTAGATGAAATGATACTAATTAAGGATAATCACCTTGCAGTAACCAATTCTATTCGGGAAGCTATATCTATGGCTAGACAGAAGGTAGGCAAGAATATCATGATAGAATGTGAGGTTAGTGACACAAATTCATCAGTAGAGGCGATTAAAAGTGGTGCAGACATCATCATGTTAGATAATTTTTCGCCCCAACAGGCTCAGGAAACCATTTCGTATTTGACGAAATCCGATTTACGAAAAAAAATTTTAGTAGAAATTTCAGGGGGTGTCAATCTTTCAAATATCAAAGAATATGCGTATGCTTTACCAGACATGATATCAGTAGGCTCCTTAACACATTCTAGTAAGTCAGTTGATTTTTCAATGGAAATGGAACTGGATTGATTTATTAATTACTATCAACTTGCGTTACTACTAAAGATATCCATTGACCATTTGATTAGGATATCGTTAACATACGCTCGATAGCAGTCCTAGCCTTATCCGCAACATGCTTTGGAACTTTGACCTCATATTGTTTATGTACAAGTGAGTCGACTACTTTTTCGATTGTTATCTTTTTCATATATTTACAGACGGCGTTTTCCTTAACTGGTATGAACATTTTGTCTGGATTTTCTTTCTTCATTCTATACATGATCCCTGTTTCTGTTGCAACAACAAATTGACTACTCTCTGATTTTTTAGCGTGCTGCATCATCCCTTCAGTAGACAATATGTGAGCTTTCCTAGTTATATCACCAGATGCTAGACCGTATAGAGTTGAAGAAGTACAGCCACACTCAGGATGGATCATGAATTCTGCATCATTGTATTTTTGAAAAATATTATTAACGTCAGCTGCAGTGATACCCGCGTGAACATGACATTCTCCTGGCCATACAAACAAGTTCTTTCTTCCAGTGACTTGACCTACGTATGAACCCAAAAACATGTCAGGTAGGAATAAGATTTCAGTATCGCGGGGAATACTGTTTACTACCTTGACTGCGTTGGATGAAGTGCAACAATAATCAGAAAGGGCTTTTACCTCTGCACTGGTATTAACGTAACTAACCACGACAGCCTGAGGGTGTTCTTGTTTCCATTTCTTTAATTCGTATGAATTAATAGTTGAAGCAAGAGAACAACCTGCCTCTAAATCGGGAATCAATACGGTCTTTTCAGGGCATAGTATTGAAGCAGTTTCTGCCATAAAATGAACACCGCAAAATACAATAATATCGGCATCTGTTTTGGCAGCTTCTCTTGATAATGCTAGGGAATCACCAATAAAATCAGCTACATCTTGAACCTCGGGAACTTGGTAATTGTGTGCCAAAATGATGGCATTACGTTCATTCTTTAGTTGATTTATCTGATCGGAATGCATTGATTGGACTAATGTCATCTGATGCGCTTGTTTTACATAATTATAGATTTAAAGTAGTATAATTTAGGATAACATTGCCTATTACATCTATGTTAAGTGCAATACTTGCCACTTTGATGTAACATCGAGAAAACATGAAAAATTAGGCAGTAATAGATATATTATATCGTAGTCAACCCTATATCAAATGCCAACTCATGGATCGTTGACAAAGGCGGGAAAGGTAAGAGGTCAAACACCTAAAATTGAGGGAAAGAAGAGGGTTAGCCCAATCTCAAAATTAAGAAACAAGATAAACTTTGTAAAGAGATTTGAAAAAAGACGCCAACCTGGACAAAAAAAGCCAGAACGCATGGGTAGAAGACGTTAATCTGAATTTCTTAATCTTTCTTATCTTATTTTAAACATCCTTCATAGCTTAGCAACATGTAAATCCAAATATTGATAAAGTGAAAATTATTACAACATGGAGAAAAAAGTTGCGGTAATTGGCTACGGCAGCATTGGTAAGGAGATTATTGCGTCAGCAAGAAGACATGAGATTCCAAATGCCAGAATTGTAGCAGTATTTGATAAAGCATCTCAAGTTATTAATTCGGTTGAGATTGAAAATAGTGATGTACATTTATTTTCAGATTTCGATGAATTCTATAATTCTCAAACTTATTCCAATCTGGATATCATAATTGAGTGTGCTTCAAAAGATGCCGTTAGAGAATACGGTAAAAAAATTGTTGAGTCAAAAAAGGACCTGATAGTTCTTAGTGTGGGCGCTTTTTCTGATAAAGAATACTTGTCAGAATTGCAAGATTTGTCGAACTTGAATAATACAAGAATATTGATACCTACTGGTGCTATCGCTGGACTGGATTCCATTAGAAGTGTAAAAAAATATCTGGACAGTTTGACTATTACAACAACAAAGCATCCCAAATCATTTGTAGGTGCTCCATTTTTCAAGAGCTCAAGAATTAGGTTGGATGAGATTACTAGTGAAACAGTCCTTTTTGAAGGTAATGCTATTACAGCCATTGAATTTTTTCCTTCAAATGTGAATGTAGCAGTTTCAATCGCACTTGCTGGAATTGGTTTAGAGAAAACTCGCGTAAAGATAATAGCAGACCCACTGATATCTGTAAATAAACATGAAATAGTCGGTAAAGGGAGCTTTGGAAGAATACATATTGTAGTCGAAAACATTCCAAGTCCTGCAAATCCTAAAACCAGCTACTTAGCTTCTCTATCTGCCATCGAATGTTTGAGAAGTTTGTGCAACGAAAATTTCAGAATAGGGACTTGATATGGACAAATTTTGACAGTTTATATGTGGAATATTTATTTGACAAGATTAACTATGAGTTACAACGGATTTAAGACAAACGACATGTTTGGTCCAAAACCAGTGGAAGTAGGAAAGGAATATGACGTGCAGATCACGGAATTGAGTAGAAAGGGAGATGGAATAGCAAGGATACAGCGATTTGTAATTTTCGTAAAGAATGGAAAGGTAGGTCAAAATACAAAAATAAAGATAATTCAGGTTGGAAATAGATTTGCAACTGCAGAGATTGTCAGTGATTCTGAAAGTCAGAGTCAGACTGAAAGCGCACCGGCAAGTGCTGATGCCAATACAGAAGCCCCCACAGAATAGTCAACCTGCCACAGTTACTTTTGAAACTTCTAATTATTTTATATCTTTACAAGAATTAATTTTAAAAAGTATGTTCATCAAGTATTATTTTATCAATTACAATTTCTAATTTAGAAAATTAGTTTGAAGAATAACATTATAGCTATTATTGCAATCTCGTTCATCATTGTTGGATCATTATGGGGAATTGGGAATTTAGTCTCTCAGGATAATACCCAATTATCAAAGAATGAGGGTATCATAATGTTAATGAAAGATAACAAATTTAATGTTACTAATCCAGATATTACTGTCAAAATCAATCAGCCATTAAAAATTAGTATTGCAAATCAGGATTTTAGAAAACATGATTTTATTGTAGATGATCTTAATATTAATACCGGTTTTATTTCAAGTGGGCAAGATTTTACCACACTAATTGCTTCTGATAAAGTAGGTTCTTTTAGATATTATTGCTCAATTCATCCTGGAATTATGGAAGGTAAAATTATAGTCACCAATTAATTAAAATATCATTTCTGGTCTGCTATAAATAGAAAAATACCGAAATGAAATGATTTATGAAAAATCTAATTTGGATTTTTAATTTAAGTCTTGAATGAATCGGTTAGTTTTTTATGATATATGCTTTTGCAACCATCTTTATGCAACATGTGGTCCGGTAGTACTCCAAGATGCTTCATTTTTCTTTTATCGTACATAGTACTCAAGAATTTGTAGCACATAGAACAGACAAATTCTGTATCCATTTGCTTCATAGTTAGTCATGTTTGAGAATTAATCTTTAATCTTTTGGTTGTGTTGAAGTAAGCATTGAAATACAAGATATTCGAATCATCGATTTACATGAATTATTATCGTAGAGAAAATGAATTCTTGTTTCTTGCTCATTCCTGAAACTAAAAAATAAACCAACACTTAAAATAGGCAAAAAACTCAGTGTAGAAAAATGGCTGCACGAAAGAATACATCGAGAAAAAAGAGACTGATAAGGAGAGTTAAACAGAACAGACCAGTGCCAGCCTGGGTAATTATTAGGACCCATCGTCATGTTAGAACTAATCCAAAGCGAAGAGCTTGGAGAAGGTCGGATGTTAACGTAGGATAGTAGTTAGGTAATGATTGAAAATGTCTGAAGAAAATACAGAAAGAATATACACGGTGAATTTAGCAAAGGCCTGGGACACTCCAAAGTATAGAAGAACGGATAGAGTTATTAACATCATAAAAGAGTTTACTCGACGCCATATGCAGACTAATAAAGTAAAGATAGATCAAGATTTGAATAGACATATCTGGTCTAGAGGGAAAAAGAATCCACCAAGGAAGATAAGATTGAGAATGATAAAAGAAGATGATGATACAGTTGTGGTCAGTTCATTTATTGAGGAAAAAGGATCTGAATTGTCCGAAGAGTCTGTGGAAGTAGAAGAGCCGGAAGTGCAAGCAGAAAAAGTAGAAAAGGAAGTAGAAGAGCCGGAAGTGCAAGCAGAAAAAGTAGAAAAGGAAGTAGAAGAGCCGGAAGTGCAAGCAGAAAAAGTAGATAAGGAAGTAAAAAAGAAAGATAAAAGCAAATAGAAATTGTGAAATTATTTAGAATTTAGAATAACTATACAATATTTAGAGCTAATTTACGTTAAGTACTTCGTTGAAATTCATTGAGAAAAAAATGAATTTCTACCTAATCGATTAAAGGTAATGGTAAATCTATGTTTGGATGCGATTCTGGTATATCCCAATCTAAAACGTTATCATCAGGTATCATGTTGAGTGGATCGTAGGAATCAAATTTCGTTCTCCCTTTTATTGACGCAATCAGATGCATGTTATTTTTAAAAGAATCAGTAACTACAAACGAAACATCATTTGTATCGCCTTCCATTGAATTTTGAAAGCTACTCAACATTTCGTTTAGTTTTCCAATAGGTTCGTTTCTTGCACCATTTACATAAAGAATCGATTTTGTTATTGAGGACGTACCCAATGATGAATATAGTTGTGTTATTAGATCTTTTATGCCACCCTCAATATTGTTCTCTTTCATGGTTCCAGACACTAGATTTGTTCCTAAATTCAATGCTAACTTTGGAATCAATTTGATTGTGTTGAGGACAATCTCGTCCGATATTTCTGAACAATCTTTAACTGTGAGATTAGGATTTATTTCGACATAGGCATCATTGTCAACAACAAAGTTAATGTCAGAATCTAATGATACTCTTTTTAGTGATATGCTAGCTTGAAACAATTTATCCTTTTCATGTCCAAAAGGCATGGTCACAAGTGAGATTACTGTCTTGTCAAGTATGCTTTTTGCGATATGTGAAACTATAGGCGCAATTGCAATACCTGATTTCTCAGCCAAACTAGTTACTACAATGATAGTTTCATACCCTGATAATTTTGAGCAAATCTCTTGCTTGTGAATCTCTAGAAAAGATCGGATTTTGTAACTCGAAGGATTAATCCAAGATTTACAATCTACGTGAAGCGAATTGTAGACTTCAAGATCATCTCTATGGTTACTAATTAATAAGAAATCATGTTCCACATTGTTTAATTTCGATAAGATTTTTTTGCCAATTTTACCGATTCCGATTAACAACGCGGGTTTTCTTAATTCGACACAGTCCTCTGACAATCAAATCAACTCCTAATCAGAACATTGAGTATTAGAATAAAAATTTAGTTGATTAAATCAAGTATCATATTTGGTACAAAAATGTTGATAAGATTATGGGAATTAGAAAATTAATTTCCCTAATAAGGAATAATTTGAGATTTCTACGACATTTACTAATAGATAATGCCCTAGTAACCGCTTTGGATCAAATTTTTCTGCTCTTGGCAAATTTATTATTACTGGTCTGTATGCGTAATTTCTACCTTGTATCTTGCCATTTTCATTTTCTAAAAGTTCATCTATCAAAATTTTACCGTTCCATCCATACCACATTTGATTTCTACTCATTGAGGTTTTCTTTATTGTCTCGTGCAGTCTAGTACTTCTTTCTTTCACAATCTTTGTGTTTAGTCTTGGATATTTGGAAGCGACTGTTCCAGGGCGAGGACTATATCTGGAAGAATTTACAACATCTGGTTGACTTTCTTCAATAAGGTTTAGAGTCTCTTCAAAGTCACTCTCGGATTCTGACGGAAACCCAGTAATAATATCTGTAGCAATCGTTATCTCTGGTATTTTTTTTCTCAGTTCTTTTACTACGTCAAGAAAAATCTTTGCAGTATGACCCCTCTTCATTTTTCGCAGAATTCTCTCGCTTCCACTTTGCACAGGCATATGAAGGAACTTGAAGATCTTGTCATTATTGCGATAAAGTGAAATTAATCTGTCCAAAAACCTGGGAACATACATGGGATTCATCATACCGACACGAATTTTATAATCTCCGTCAATATAGGAGCACTTTTCGAGTAGTTCAACCAGGTCAGTTTTCAAATCCAATCCATAACAACCATTGTCGGTGGAAGTTAACCAAATTTCCTTGCAATTTGCTGCCACGTCATCTTCCATTTGCCTTACTATTTCACCAATTCTATAGCTCTTTAACGACCCTTTTGCTAATTTCGTTTGACAAAAGCTACATTCGCTTAGGCATCCACTGGAGATTTCAATAATACTGACTACTGGATTTAATCTTAATCTTGGAAAATTTACCTTTGTTGACATGGAATCTTCTAATGCCACAATCTTTCGACCGTTCAAAGAGGCATCAACAACCTGAAGCGTTCTATCTAGGGACTGAGGCCCAATGAGTGAGCAATCAGGAGAAAAGGATTCGATCAATTTCTTGCTTGTTTTTGGAAGACATCCAGCAACAACAAGCGGTTTTTCTTTTGAGTATCTTTTTATTTTTGAAATCATTCTATGTTCAGTGGCATCCTTCACGGCACATGTGACTAGGATGCTGACATCTGAATTTTTTCTAATAGAAGTCAACTCATATCCGTAATTGCAAAGTATTCCTTTGATTATTTCTGCATCTGCAATATTAGCAGAGCACCCAAATGCTTCTACCCATACTTTTTTGTTATTTGAATTTGATTTAGAATTTTGAAAATGAACACTAGGGTTACATGAAAAAGCTGCAAAGTGACTTATCTTTTCCAAATGTAGTCAACTATAATGGAAATTATAGATTATTTAAATAGTCAATAAAATCAAGTAATCAAGGGATATTGGGCCCATAATTGATGTAACGGAGTATATTTTGCACCTGTATAATATCATTAAGTCAGTTCCCTTTCTGTTTGTCTATGGCCTAGCCGTAGATACGCTGGAAAAATATACATTCAATATAGAGGAAGTTGCCCGATGCTCTAAAATTTCTAAATTCTGTTAGGCCTCAACCAAATACCGAACCCACAAGCCGACCCCACAACTGACCCTTATACCGACAATGTCAAAAACATATTTGTTTCCTGAAAACCCAATTAGAACAGGCAAAGATGCCCACATTTAAGAGAACTATTTTCTATAGTGCGACTGCAGAAAAGCTTTATGCGTTTGTCACTTGAAAAAATCTGGAGTATGGTCAATATTCGTATGCTATCTATAAGACAAGTTTTAACCTCTATCAGCCAAAAATCATTTTCTTCTAAAAAGTATACCTTTGAGAATATCATTGGTCATGATGACATTAAATTTATTTTTAATAAAGCACTTCAATCAGAAAAGCCAATCCACATCCTTTTGATTGGAAATCCTGGTTGGGCTAAGACAATGTTCCTAACAGAGATAATGAATATCTTGAAACAATCATATTTTACTGTAGGAAGTAACACTAGTAGGGCAGGTTTGACAAATCAATTATTTGAAAGACGTCCTAAATTTCTTTTAATTGATGAACTAGATAAGATGAATAATTCTGACCAAACGTCACTATTACATCTAATGGAGAGAGGTATCATATCGGAAACCAAAATCAATAAGACAAGACAGATGGAGTTGCATTCGTGGGTTTTCGCAACCGCTAATAACTGTGGAAAAATAATTGAACCATTAATCTCAAGATTTGTAGTATTCGAAATTCGTGAATATACATTTGAAGAATTTACTGAAATTGCTGTTTCTAGGCTCAGAGAGGAGCATATTAGCAAACCAATTGCCATTACGATTGCGGAAAAAGTTTGGAGAGAATTAGGTTCAAAAGATTTCAGAGATGTTATCAAAATAGCTAGATTGGTAAATAGTATTCAAGAAATACCGCTTGTAGTTTCTAAGATGAGTAATTGCAAACCAAAGACTGTAAATGAAACATAAAGTTTATCTGTAAATGTACAGAATGAAATAGCTGAACAGAAAAGACACTTGAATACTACAAAACACAATGCGAAAAATGGCGAAACCAGCTTATTGTCTTATACTGCCAAAAGAAAGCAACTAGTGTGCTAAGAGAGACATTTACGATAGAGCAGAAAAGAAGCAAGGACTTTTTATGACCCGAGTCGCACGTTTTGCAGATATGAGGGGGATTGTGTATCAGGCTTCGTCATGTTTCTTTGTTTCTGAAACAAGATACAAGATTTCAAATGTGGCTCGATTTCAATCTGAAAAATGGCAAGTATAGTAATGACGGCCTAGAAACTCGTAACATAATTACCATAAACACACGGCGCACCTTTAAATAAAAAGAAACACGCCTCATGCTTTAATGAAAAGGGGACGCACCATCTCTAGAAGCACAGACTTTTGAAGGCGTGTACATAGACGCGGGGCTATGCGCGAAACAGTCTTTTTCACAGTTTTTGAAGTCACAGACTTAGCACTACTATATAGACGCAACGTAACAGTTTTCTTACGCGAAACTTCAATTCTATGATCAATTAATTTATTTTTATTGATAAATAACTAGTACTGATGTAATCTTCCAAATCAGCTCACCACATACGCAAGAGCGTTAAAGTAATCGCGAAAATGACTAGTTTTTTACTTTTATCAAAATATCTGATTGAATTATTTTTTCGGTAGCATTAATGAGACTCTGAATATCCTTTTCGTTATGAACAATTGAGATAGCACCCATCTTATGTGGTAGGAAAAATATTCCATATTTTGCCATCAACGAGAAGTGATATTTAGTAAGCATTTGATTATCACATAAAGCTACATCGTTTGCACTCCTTATTTCATTTACCCCATTTGAAAGAAAGTGTGTTAGAAAAAGAGAACCAATACCGGTTACTTGTGTTTTCAATCCATATTCTGAAAATAATTTTGTCAAACCATTCCTAGTTATATCTCCTAATTTGTTAATCTTGTCATAAAATGTTGTACGATTTTTTCTGATATAATCAAGGGTGGCGTATCCGGCAGTCATAGTAAGAGGATTTGATGAAAATGTCCCACCCCCAATGTAGCATAGCTGTTCCTTATCTCTGTTTTCAACAGGATTTGCAAGTTTCATTATTTCCTTTTTACCACATACTACTCCTATTGGAAGACCTCCTCCAACAATTTTTCCAAGGGTAATTATATCTGGGTTTAAACGATAAAGGGATGAAACGCTACCAAAATTGAGTCTAAATCCAGTAACAATTTCATCTAAAACAAACAATATATCATTTCTTTTACAATACTCTTCCAGACCCTTCAAGTAATCGATATCTGAAGGAATACAACCTCCACCTCCCAATACGGGTTCAAGAATGATACACGCTAAATCATCTTTTACGCTGTCCAATAACTTCATAGATCGTTCTAGATCATTAAATGGAATTGATTCAACGAAATCACCCTCCCTGCCAGTCATACCTACTCCTTCATCAACTTCAAATGGATAATTCACGGACTGCATCAAATCGGTATTAAATCCATGCCAGCCACCAATAGTTTTACAAATAATCCTTTTTTTAGTCACGGCCCTAGCTATTCGAATCGCGTACATTGTAGCTTCTGAGCCAGTAGTGCAGAATCTTAAAAGCTCACTAATAGGAACCGATTTTTTTATGGTTTCTCCTAGCTTGATACTAATATCATTTGCAGTACCATATAGTGTGCCATGATGTATTTGACTATCAAGTTTCTTAACGACTACGTTAGGAGAATGACCTAGAATTAGCGCCCAGTGCCCCATCCAGTAGTCAATGTATTTGTTGCCATCAACATCAAAGAGGTGTTTATCTCTTGCCTTATTTACAAAAAATGGATAGGGCCTAAAAAATCGAATATTATGACTAATACCTCCGGGGAAGATCCTTACAGAATTATTATAGCATTTTCTTGAGTTGGGAGTTTTTTTTTTATACAGATCGTTCAGACTATTAGATGTCACTACTACAATCCTTTACAAGACCTATTTATTACGATTATGAAATATCAAAAAGAATGAAAAAGATTATCATACAAAAGAACAATTTGACGAACTGACAAACTGAACAAAACAGTGAATTCTATCGTATTGAATGAATTTGAATCCATCATCTAGTTAGTCTGTAAATCAGGTGCGTTGGGCTATTAGTAATGGCAGGCTGAACATCTCGCAAAAAGCTCGATGCGTACACCTCCATTCTATCAACGCTATCTTCTATAGCTGCCCTTCTCCTTACAGAAGGTTGTCTTTTCTCGGGAAAGGTTTCCTCCTTAGATGCTTTCAGGAGTTATCCTAAACAGCTTAGCGGCTCAGCCTGCCCTGTCGGACAACTGATAAACCAGAGGCTGCGCTGCCCTGTTCCTCTCGTACTATGGGCAACTTCCCCTCAAACAACTACACCCCTGTCAGGCAGAGACCGACCTGTCTCACGACGGTCTAAACCCAGCTCACGTTCC
>DASPFY010000040.1:0-4604 GCA_035620895.1 Nitrososphaeraceae archaeon | reverse complement strand
TCCTACACCTCTTTTTGGATCAAATTGATATCCGTCACCAACGAACTTTAGTTTCTTTTCAGGATATCTCAATGTAAATCTCTTGATAAGAAGATGCTTTGATCCTGATTCAATTGCTTTGATGAAACCGCCTGCAGAGCTCATACATCTATCATGTGCTGAGCCATATTTTAAGTTAAGAACATAGCAAAATATTCTCATCAATCAACAAGTCAAATTTTTATGTACCCAAGATTTTTAGGCAGGGACTATCTTGTAGATTGTTCCATCGATTCCCAAAATGTAAAGATAACCATCCGATCCTACTTGTATGTCCGTAATTACTCCAAAGCCTCGCCCAAATACTATATCTTGAATTTCTTGAGCGGTATCAGCGACTTTATCATCTAATGGTGGGTCTAAGAGTAGTTGTTCTCTAGCTGAATCAAGTCTAAAATTATACAAATTACCAGTCTTTACATCGCCAACAAATATTGTATTTTCGTATTGTGATCCAAGTTTGGATGAATTCAAGAATTTAAGGGCGGTCGGAGCAACAGTTTCCTTCCATACAAATTCGGGATCACTGTAATTTCCTTTTCCGTCAAAATAAAATAAATCTTCGTTGGGATCAAATCTCGACAAAGCCATACCCATGGCCTTTCTCCAACCACTATTAAATCCAGGGTAGACATAATTAATTTCATCCTTATCAATTCCACCGTTTTCACTATCCCACAAGTTACCAGTAACAGGATCAAAATCAAATCCAAAGCTATTTCGTATCCCATATGCGTAGTAGAGTATATTTGGAACCGAACTTCCAAATGGTCCGTTATGTACAGACTTACCATCTTGTGTTACTCGCAGTATTCCGCTCGTTCCATCTGGGGAATTGCCTCTCATGATATTTTGAATGTTACCCATTCTGCCACCAACATCTCCTACAACTAAATACACATTATTGTCAGGACCTATTACCACTTTTCCACCGTTATGATTATTTTCATGTCCTACAATAGGAGAAGTAGCAGGCAAATTCAGAAGTAAGAGTGGATTTACAAGTTTATTATCTATGAGCTCATACCTGTATAACCTGTTACCGATAACAATTCCATTACTATCAGCCTCCGTATAGTAAAGGAAGACAAAGGTTTTACCTTGTTGATTCTTTGATATCGCTATTCCCAACATTCCCAATTCTACTTCTGTTCCCACTTTTACCTGAAGCAATGGGTTTTGTTGAAGACTTCCGTTTACGATTCTCTGGACTTTACCAGTATTTTTCTCCAGTACAAGAATATCATCTGGGGCAAGAAATGCCATGCTGGTTACTGGTCCCTTGAGGCCATCCTTGAAGAACAGTTCAACTTTCAAAGAAGGGTCAACGAGTACCTGTCCACTGCTCTCTGGCAGGGCCCTTACATAGGCGGCGTAAGAAATATTGTTCTCATCAACATTTGCAATAAGTGCCAAAGTTGAACCTATAAGCAAAATTATTAACATAATAACAATGATTTTCTTTCTCATCAGTAGGAAAAATTCCTGTCAATCTTTTATCTGTTTTGACAGGGCGGGTTAGCTAAATTCAGTATTTATTAATTTTGCTCATGAGAAAATTCAATCAAATAGAATAATCTCCCTTCCAAATACTTCAAGTATTTCAACAAATATCAACCATTGCACACATATCCATGATATATTAAAAAAGGTGTGTAGGATCGAAAATTAGAGTAAATAGAAAGATAGATAATATGTTTATTCATATTTATCCTTTAATTCATGACAACTAGCCTTATTTCCCTATCATCGTTGGATGACAAATATGTAAAAGAAAAGAGTACTACAAATTCAGAACCAGAATGGTTGATGGATATAAGGAATAATGCATTTTCGAATTATTCTTCTCTACCGCATGAAGTATCGCCACTATACAAAAAATATTCTGATGCCAATCTGCTATACCCAGATCGTGTTTATCTTTCTCAAGGGACTAAAACTTACGAAGCAGAAGGAGATCTTAAAGAGAGAATAAGAGAGCTTGATAAGGATACAAGTATTCTGAAAATAGGCTCCTCCATAGTTCACTCCAAGGTTTCAGACAAGCTACTAAAACAAGGTGTAGTCATTTCAGATCTTAAAAATGCGATAAAGGATCATGGAAGTCTTATTAAAGATAGAATGCATCTAAGTCAACTTGACTATTCTGAAGACAAGTTTCTTGCCTTAGAATTGTCTTGTTTTGATTCGGGTATTTTTGTGTATATACCAAAAAATATCATCATTGATGAAACAATAAGAATAATCGATGTGCTTGCACCAGATGGAACGTCATCCATAACAAGAAATATTGTAATTGCCGAATCAAACTCAAAAGCAAGTATAGTACAAGAATTATATAGTAATAAACAATCTGACGATAAAATTCAGCAATCACTGTTTGAATTATTAGAATGCTATGTTGGGGCAAACGCAGGACTAGACTTCATAACACTTCAGGCAATGAATGAGAAGAATTCAGTTAATTTTTCAAATAGAAAAGCATTCATTGAAAAGGATGCAAAAATGTCATGGTATATGGGACTTTTTGGAGGTCAGCTTTCAAGATATAAAATCGACAATATAATGAAAGGAGAAGGAGCAAGTGCTGAAGATGTAGAAATAATTTTTGGTATTAATGACCAGTCATTTGATGTAACATCAAATCTGATTCACTATGGCCCAAATACGAGAGGCAGGGTGTTATCAAAATCAGTAATGAAAGATAAATCCAAATCTCTTTTTAAAGGAATGATAAAAATTGGTAAAAACGGAAAATCTGCCGAATCATTTCTTGCCGGGCATGCTATACTGTTGGATAAGGGCGCAAAATCAGATACAATTCCTGGACTGGAAATTGAGACAAATGAAGTTAGGGCGACTCATTCAGCATCTGTTGCACAGATTGATGAAAATCAAATTTTCTATCTTATGTGTAGGGGACTTAGTAACGAAGAAGCGAAAAGAGAAATTGTAAGTGGGTTCTTAGAACCATTATCTCGTAAAATGGGCCCTACTATAAGGGCGTGGGTGAATTATTTGATGGAAAATAAATGGCTCGGAAAGCCATTAATGCTCAAAACCGATGAAGCGATGGAACATATTCTTGAAGTCGAAAAATCAAGATACAGAGAAACTGAAGATATATTCGAAAAACATTATAAGTATAGATAGACGACTCTGCTAATTATGATTTGTTATGGCGTGGATCAAGGCATGTGAACTAAAAGGGGTGAATAACGGTGATATGATTGACTTTGATCATGAGGATAATAAAATTCTCATAGCAAAAATAAACAATAAGATTTATGCAACTGATAGGATATGCACTCACGCATACGCTGATCTTTCATCAGGATTTTTAAATGAAGATGAAAATACTGTTACTTGCCCACTACACATGTCAAGATTTGATCTGGAAAGTGGGATGCCTGAGAATTTACCTGCCGAAGAACCTCTCAAAACTTATAGCACAGAAGTTAGAGATGGTTGGATTTACATTCTAATCTGAAAAATCCAGATTACACAGTTTCATTCTCGTGTTTTACTTTTTTAGGTCTAACGGAATAAATTAACAATCCAATTATAATTGCCATAATTATGTAGTTTATGGGAGGGGTTATAATCATGGAAATTGTTCCTATTTTTGGGATTATATATACTACTTTTCCAACATAGTTTTCGGTAAATATTGGAAAGTCTATACCAGGTATGGAATACGGATTTGCATCTCCTTGTGTCATCACAACTTCCTTTCCATTAGAAGTTCCAATTTCAGATATCCTATGTACAATTACCTTGGGTTTTCCATCTTCTGTTGTTGCTTCCGGAGCTCTAAAAACAATAATGTCCCCAACATTAAGATTATTAAATGAGGTATCAAAAGAATTATTTTTAATAATGACAATATCGCCAATGTTTATCTTTGGAATCATGCTCCCACTTACTACTACGTAAAAGGGATTGATAGATCCAAAAAATATGTATATCACAAGTAGACCTCCTCCAATAATAATGGCAATCGCTATCAAACTATAAATCGTGTTTTTTTTCATTTTAGATTTAATCTTCTAATCTATCGGAATGACCATTAAAACTTATTGATCCGTTTTAACAACATTAAAAAATATATCTAGCAAAATTCGTTTACATATTATGGAAAAAAAAGAGCACAATCAACTTGCAAGAGAAGAATCTATCAGGAACAAAGAAAAATGTCATAATATACTCTTATTATCTCAAAAAATCCGCTATGTTGGACTGATAAACACTTTTGGTAGGACTGTTGCAGGACAACTACGCCCCGGTCTCATACCACTGCTTAATGTTGAACAAGCAATCAATGAACATTTCATTGAGGCGACTCGCAACCAGCTTAGAAAAACGTTTGATTCGATATTAGGTACTACATTGTATACACTTACCGTAAATGAGAAGGTATTAACTTTGACTTTTCCGTTGCAATCCGGTGGATATTATTACATAACTCTAGATAATGACGTTGGGAGGGAAGAACTAGTAAAATTGATAGATTTGCTGATTCAAAAAATTAATACTAATTCGAGTTAGAATTTAGCTTATTTTGC
>DASPFY010000039.1:0-176401 GCA_035620895.1 Nitrososphaeraceae archaeon | reverse complement strand
CATCATCTCCATCATCTCCATCATCTCCATCATCTCCATCATCTCCATCATCTCCATCATCTCCATCATCTCCATCATCTCCATCATCTCCATCATCTCCATCATCTCCATCATCTCCATCATCACCTTTGTCGTGACCTTTGCCATGGCCTTTGCCGTTATCACCCTTATTGCTGCTACTTTCTTCGCCCTGATCCGATTTTGCATCAACGTAACTAGTTATTGAAAATGGAGAAATTATCGGTAATAAAATGACTAATGCCAAGAGCACGAAGAAAAAGTTCGGCCCATTGTAATTAATCATATATTATAGAATTTTCTAACTTATATCAACATTTCTAAAAGTTTAATTAATTAAAATTTACCAAACAAACTAAATTGCATTTGGCCCTAAAGATAGGATAAGGTTTTCTTTTCATCGACTTTTAAGAACTAGAAAGCTCTAACGACGACCCAACTGAAATTCTAGATTCATTCCTTCCGGTACACTATATTTTGAACACAATTTTTGGTATTTGGCTGATGTGACTGAAACCTCTCTGCATAAAGAAAAAAGAAATTTCTTATTGCAATCAGTCTTGAAAAATCAGGTTAAGCTAGGAACTTGATCGATTTCGACTAGTCGAAGTCGTATAAAACTTATATTTTTACCTGCATATTTTACTAGGATGGTAACGGTTCAAAAGATAGTATTTAGAATCCGGACGGCCGATATTGAAGATGCAGGAACAGACGGAGAAGTATACGTTGGTTTTTGTGGCAGAGAGTTCCACGTAGGCACATCATATGAAGATTTTGAGCGTGGTGCGGAACACACTTACTCGGCGGGTATGAGTGCGGTAGCAGGCGAAGTAAACGTGAACAATCCTATATTCAATGATCCTAAAGCCCTTCCTCCGCTAGATTCAGAAGATATTAGCCTTTACCCTGTCTATGTTCGATTCGAACCTGTGGGTAGGTATGATCACTGGTGTCTACAATATATTTCTGTGAGTGCAGCAGGGGTTAAATACGAAGCACTTGAACCAGAAGATGATACCACAATCTACACAGTTTTGGGATACAAATCAGGGAAGTGCCTTTATTTGCATCCTTCACGAAGCAACGAAGGGGAAAGGTAGATTAAAATTGTTTCGTTACCATAAGAAAGGTGTTGAAAGTGACGCCTAAATTTAGATCTTCAAATTGCGACCCATCTGAAAATGCAGATTCATCTCTTCTGGCTTATCATGAACCTAGTTCAGATAAGAGGATCTCAGGACTAACAGTGGATTCGTATTGTAGGCAATTAATTTCCTTCCGGAGTATCATATTCTGATAATAGAATTTCTACCATTGAACAATTAAAAAAAACTAATTGAATATCTAGACAAAGAATTAAGCCAATCAAATACACTGTTGATACTAAGAAATACCCTTTAAACACCTTAAATCACATCTATAGAGCTTAAATATTCGTAAATTTGTTAAGTAAGAACATCCTTAAATGACAAATCACGGTAAGCTGAAAATAATTATTCTTTTATCTATTCTCCTTGGTCTTGTTGGATACACACATCTTTGGAATGTTACAGGTTTTCCATTCATTGATGTGGATGAGGGACATTATTTGAGAAAGGCAATATCAACTATGGAGGGCGAGGGATTTCAGCCTCAAAATAGGTATCTCAGTCCGTATTTTGGTCAAATATTTCTCGCAGGGGTATTCAAGTCCATAGGATTTCCTAATTTTATTGTAAACGATTCCTCACAATCCGCAGCCACTATTGAGGGACTGTTTTTAGTTCCTCGCATATTGGTAGGTAGCCTTGCTATTGTCGATTTAATTCTTATTTGGAAGATCACAGAACGGAGGTATAACAAAAGGGTAGCGTTAATCTCTTCGATTCTTTTTGCTGTCATGCCATACAACTTAATGACCAGAACGGTCCTTCTTGAATCAATTCAGTTACCATTAATGCTTACATCAATTTTGCTTTTGCTATATTCAAATTCAGCTGCAAAACATGAAAAAAAGGTATCAATTATAGTATCAGGATTATTTATGGGATTGGCAATATTTACTAAAATTCCCGCTTTCACAATAATGCCGCTTGGAATATTTCTGATATATACTAATACTAAGCGTTGGAAATATCTAGCACTTTGGTTGGTTCCATCCATATTTGTCCCGTCCTTGTGGCCAATGCATGCTGCTTTATCAGGAGATTTGGATGAATGGGTAAAAGGGATTATATATCAAACGAATAGAGAAGGCAGGCCACTAATTGACTCACTCCATGATTTTTTGCTAACTGATCCAGTATTCTTTATTTTAGGTATTGGAGGATTTGTTTTTTCAGTCCTTAAACGAGATATTTTCCTGATCCTGTGGATTGCACCTCTTATCGCATTTTTCTATCTGATCGGATATGTTGTACCATTTCATCTAATCATACTAATACCTTCATTTTGCATAACAGGTGCATTATTGCTTGACAGTATATGTCAAAAGCTAGTAGAGAAATTTCAATTAAGGGTCATACAATATGTCTTAATTTCAAGTATCGTATTGTTTGCTCTAATCAATACAAGTATGTTGATTTCTCTAGAACTCAATTCTAATTATTATAAAGCTGTTTCCTTTCTTGTGTCGCAAATACCTACTAGGGGAGATAATGCAGAAAACAGATCAGATGTTAAAACTCATAACAACGAACTGACAATCATATCAAGTCCAGAATATTTGTGGATACCCCAATCTATATTCAATAAAAGTTTTGATACCCATAGTTACTACAGTAACAAAGCTATAAAGGCTGACAGATTCATAATGATGATAGACGATCGCTTTCTCTCGATTCTGGGTGACTCCACCACATCACGAAGCAAAATTTTCAACGTTGCCTTCAACTCTACTCATAGTCTCAAAAGGTTTGATGAGAACTTTATCGATGTGATGGATTTAAAAAGATATCCATTTACCAGTTTAAGAATCAATAATAGCTCAAAAATGATTGATATCAGATCCAATTACTGAATTTTATTTTACTAATACAAAGTATTACTGATAGTTACAATCAGAAAATCAACCAATGAGAACTATAAATACTGATTCGATTCCATAACTGACTAGTGACTATCTAGGGTGGTGATAACTTGGCGAACAAACTATTATTTTGGAAAGCTTCCGGGGACCAAAGTTGTCTCCAATGATTCATTTATTTGATGTAAAAATGATTTGCTTCCTCATTGTAACCCAGGTCACTCATCTTCAGTACTTTAAATCCATTAGTATACAGGTATTTCATTTCTCTGTCAAACAATTCCGTAGAGGTATCAAATGGCCTTGAATTGCCGATTGAATGATAACCAATTATCGGAACTGCAACTATTTTTCCTGCCTTGCCATTGTAGAGGTTCTGCGCTTCTACTATCCTTACAAATTCAGCAAACACCATGTCAGATATTTCATCTCCATGCGGTCTTAACTGAGGATTTTTATCATTCATCTTTTCATGAAGTCTGTCTTGTGACCATTCTTTCATGGCAAACTTATGAGTACGAGTTGGTGTACCGTCAGCAGAGAATGGATTGCAATCATGCTGATGCTTATAGCTCCTAGTCTTAAAGCCGTGTTGCCATCCATCACAGTTTAGAAACATAAGCTCAGAGTGACCCGATAATGCAAAATCAAAATGTTTTGATATCATGTTGAGTATCGTTGAATTGTCGGCACCTCTGTTAAAGGGAACTTGGAAAAAAGTTGGTTTCATACCTTGTTCTTCAATACATTCCTTTGAACCTTCAATCTCATTTTCAATACCGTCCAAAGATAGATTTCTAAAATATCTGTGGCTCATGCCGTGAGATTGAACATCATGACCCTCATCATCTAAGATTTTAATTTCATTCCACCTCATGGGCTCTAAATCAACAATACTGCGGAAAAATTCCTTTCCTTCGGATAACTCATAATAACCATTTCCGTCTATGAAGCTACATATCACAAAAAATGATGCCTTGAATCCATATTTATCTAGGATTGGTTTGGCATTTGTAAATTGAGTGCCGTATCCTCTGTCGAACATGATAATAACAGCCTTTTCTATATCCGAATTGACGTCTTTACCAATAGGGTTGTCTGTATTTTGTTGAGGAAAAGATGAATTATTATTAATACTTGTAGCAAGTAAATTTAATTTGGGGTTGAATTTATTATCGCTATATTCTATCTCGCGTTCTCCGTAGATTTGAACAGTTAAGATAAAAACTACCAGCAAACTTAAACAGGAAAAGACAAGCTTAAAGATCAAGTTTTCTTTTCATACACGGTGATAACAGTCCGCACATAAAAACCTAATGGTTGTTTCTGATATAAAGGTGAAGTAAACGGAAAATAGAGAATCCATTTAATATCTAGGATGAAACAACAGAGAGAAACCAGTCAATTTATTGGAATTGTATACCATGCGACAGCAACAGGATATAATTATGGACTGGAAGTGAACTGACATTATTTTTAATTTCTCTAGATGATTTGCGATCTTCTGTTGGTAACGATTCATATTGTAAACAAATTAAATCCCTTCCAGTAATAAAATATTAGTAATTCTTGTTTGTACAAGATATTTCGGGATTCAACATATCTGCAGATCCTTTACCGAATAAAAAATTACCCCCATGAGAAATATTTTTAAGTTAACCATGATATCATTCAGCCATTGTATTTAGTTGTCTTGTTATTTTTCATTCCCATGTTATTTCCTTTGGCGTTGAATATCTATCAAATATCGCTTTTACTTGCCCTTATGAATTAATATCGGCTTCTCCTGCTTATTGGCTGGTCAAAGATTGATAAAAACAAAGATTTCCATTACAGTTTTTGCACTTTCCGCCATTGTTATAGTTCCTTGTTTTTATAATGGGGGTAATGCCCAGCAGGCTTTTAGAGACCGTAACTTTCTTCAGACTGAAAGCAGACCGTCAGTAGCGGATCCTAATCTAAAAATTGAACAAGTAGTTGGTGGGCTAGAGTTGCCTACAACAATGGCCTTTTTGGGGCCAGACGATTTTATTGTCCTAGAAAAAGACAAAGGTACCGTATTACGTGTGACCAACGGAATTATTTCAAATAAATCCTTGCTGGATGTAAACGTAGCAAATTCAGTTGAAAGAGGTATGCTAGGTGTCGCTGTTTCTAAGAACGTGTCTAAAACATTTGTTTTTCTATACTACACGGAGATAAATGGCAATGACTATGATGATAGAAAAGGATTACAACCCGAAGCAAATCGAATCTATAGATACGAACTTGTTGGTAATGAACTTGTAAATCCAATCCTTCTTTTGGATTTACCTGCTAAGCCCGGACCAAGACACAACGGAGGCGCAATAGAGATAGGTCCAGACAATAATCTGTACGTACCCATAGGCGACGTTGATGCTTCTTTTAAAAAACCAATTCTTCGGACAATGACTCAGAACTTTGGAGACGGATTAGTTGCAGACGGACGGAGCGGTATACTTAGAGTCACACAGGATGGCAAACCAGCCGAAGAAGGAATTTTGGGAAATTCAATGCCATTAAAATTATACTATGCCTACGGTATCAGGAACAGTTTTGGATTAGGTTTTGATCCTGTAACTAATAACTTGTGGGAAACAGAGAATGGACCAGTTCACGCTGATGAAATAAATCTGGTGTATCCTGGTTTTAACAGCGGATGGCATGAAATTTATGGTTTTTCTCATTCCCAACAAAAGTTTGATACCAATAAACTAGTAACGTTTGAGGCTAAAGGGAAATATAGTGAACCTAAACTAGTTTGGGGTAGGACTGCTGGACTCACAGCTCTAGTATTTCTAAATTCGGACAAATTGGGTACGCAATATAGAAACGATATGTTCGTAAGCGATGTCCATAATGGACGTATATACCATTTCAAATTAAATGCCGATAGGACTGATCTTGTTCTTCCTACCTCCCTTGAGTCAAAGTTGCTTACAAGTCTATATGCAACAGATGTGGATAAAATATTATTTGGTCAGGGATTTGGGGGAATTACAGATCTTACTGTAGGTCCAGATGGCTACTTGTATGTAGTATCTATAGGACAAGGGAAAATATTTCGAATATTACCTAAATAGAATTCATGTATCCGATTTTGTTACACAGTAAAGTTTATTATATAAAGAAACTAGATTTCTATCTGGTCTTTCCGGCTCACCATATTTTGAGCACACTTTTCAATCCTATGAAAATAAAACCCAGATTGAATTAATAATTCAAACTTTAAGGATTAACTTAAAATTTTCTCAATAAAGTAATCGAGGTCTTTTTGACATACTTTAATAAAAATATTTACAAATGCAGTACATCGATTGCTTTTCAAGTTGGCCTTGCCCAATAATCATCTTTCAGATTTCTTCCACCCTCTAAAGTTCTTCTTGCCGCACAATAGAATACATTATGTCCATCTGCCCAGTTTCCTGCAAGAAGAACCCTCCCAGGTTTAAAGTTCATAATCTTTTCACGTTCTATTGATTCTATGTCAAATTCTAGTCCTAGTGTTTTTATAACCTTATCCACCATTGACTGGGAATCAAGATGTAAAATTGCTTTGTTACTGCATTCGGATAGGACTAATTCATCAAGTTTGTCAGGTCTTTGACTTACCAAGATAAGGAACAAACCGAATTTTCTTCCTTCGGCTGCGATAGTACGAAATTGTTCTCTAACTAAGGACTCATGTCGAGAACGGGGGCTTGCGGGTATAAAATTATGTGCTTCATCCAGCACTATGAAAGTAGGTATCCTTTGATCTTGATCACGAGGACTATTCATTGCTTCCTCCCATTTCTTTTCAGCATTTTCCCATTCTTCAGTTAGAATTGAATTAAGAACTAATCCTCTTAACTCATTATTATTTACGGAAGGCAAATCTACTACCACCAAACGTCTTTGATGTTTCGAAGAATAAGGTCTATTAGCAAGAACGCCAAGAGCTTGATACCGTTCAATTAATCCAAAATAGGAGTTTACTGTATCCCAACTGTATGATTCGAATACAAATTTGGCTTTTTCCATAGATTCATGTCCCAAGCTAGTCGTTCCCAATGATATGATTGAATCATATAAGGAACCTGACTTGATTGCGTTTCTTAACAATTTGCTCATTTTAGTCCTGGCCGTATCATCAGTGATCGTTCTCAAACTTTCACCCATTTTTTTCCCATCCACTCTCAATCTTTTTTCCATTTCCTCTCTTTCCTCATTAGGTATCTCTTGCAGCGATTTGAAAATATTCTTGACTTTAACTATGATATCTTCTCCACCGGTATCATCAGAAAATTGGGCAAATTGATTGAACAGTTCCTTTGCCCAATTATGGCAGTGAAACATTTCAGTACTCCTTGGATTATTATCACTTTGTATGAGAAATTCGAGGGATATTGATGGCCACCATACTTTTAGCTCCTCAGTATTGGATTCCTTTGTAACCCTATTTGTCTTTATGATAAAATCGCCAATTACCGAGTCCCATTTTTCTGCAAATTTATCTCTGGTCTCAAGTGTGAGTTTCCCCTTGCCTGTCTTTATGTCATATTTTTTCGCTAGGGATTGATTAGGACTCCACAATTCTTCATCGATTTTATTGATCTTCCTAAAATCGCCGTTAGTATCTAAAATCAGACACCTTGCTTTTGATTTGATCATAATTTCTTCAACAAGTCTTCCAAGGAAGAAGGACTTTCCAGAGCCCGATTGAGCTATTATTACCGTATGCTTATCCATCCTCTTTGTTGGAATACGGACCATATCCGAATAGTCAGGTTTCTCCTTAGACTGGATACAACACATTGGATGCAACTGCGAGTCCACTATCCAACCCAGGTCAAGAAATGTATCTACTTCCGCTCGCGACAAATCTGACAATATAACCCCGACATACTATTTACATTTATTCTCGTTCCAAAATTGCATTTCAGAACTTATCCTACTAGGTTTTCATTCGTTCATAAAATAAGGCCATTTTAATAATACTATCTCTTCATAAAATACATTTAGCTCCAGAGCCGTTACTATTGCGGAAATCTATCTGTAAACGTAGATGATATTATCTATTATCCAAAAAGAGGTACTAACCAATAAGCTGCTACTGCTTAAAACCAATTTGGCTCAGGATCCTTATCATTTTCTGGTTTCAACGTTACTACTAAGTCTTTATAGGTGGGAGAGCAAACTAAACTTTCAATTCCCTTTGCCAATGTACCTTTCAAGGTGAACATACTATAAAGTCTCTAAAGACTACAGGGTAGGGAATATGCTTATATATTTTGAATTTTATAACGAGCACAGAAATTGTTCCAAGTTAATTTCCCGTCAGGACGTAGAATTGTACCTGCCTTAATCGTTGTAGATATGCAGAATGGTTTTGTTAGCAAAGGTGGTTCATATGATAAATTAGGCATGAACACCTCAAATTACAGAAGGATTATACCAAAGCTCAAGGATCTAATCGAATTCTGCAGGAGTAAAGAAATTCCCATTTTTTATACCGAAGCAGTCAAGGAGGCTAGCGGAATTGACCTGTTGACAAAAATCCATAACTTTCTACCAAAAACAAGACAAGAGCGACTGAGGTTTCCTATCTGTATAAGAGGAACTTGGGATGGACTTACGCTTGATAAGCTAAAACCAAAAAAGAATGACCATGTAGTTATCAAACGGAGAGATTCAGCTTTCCAAGATACCGAATTACGGGTATGGCTTCAGAGCGAAGGCATCAACTTACTAGTTTTTTCTGGAATCGATACTTCAATTTGTGTAGAGACATCATTGAGAGATGGATTTAATATAGGATATGATGTAGCATTGATAAGTGATGCTACGGCATCAGGAATTAAAGAGCATTATAAGACCACATTAGAAAGAGTAAGAGACTACTATGGATTAGTGATGAGTACAGAACGCTTTAAAAAAGGGATTAATAATTTGGACAAAGTCAGAAAAAGTAAGGTAGATTTAAATGAACTATCTTGGAATTCCTTTCTTGCGGAATTTAACTTATTGGATCCTAGGGAGTTTGCTCTGGCTAGATAAGAGCCCCGCCTTTTAGATTTTTACACTAGATATATACATTGGACCTAAAATAATAATAAAATCAGGAGATTGAATGTTACTGGATTGAGGATATTGTCTAACTTTCTAGATCATAAAATGATGCAACTTTTTTCCTCAAACTAGACGAATAGTAAATGATACGTGCGTAACTCTCAAACAGTTACCAAACTTATTAACGATTTAGTAGAAGTTGCTGAAAAAGAAAAAGATTGTTCTACATACTCTTTCTTACAATGGTTTGTAAATGTGTAAGTGAGTAAATAGAAGAACAGCTATTTTGGAGGTATCTTGATCCTCTTTTAAAGATAATTGTCCTTCATCCCTCCAGGCTTATGTCAATCTTTTCCAGTAAAATCGATTGATTGTAGACAGTTCCAATGCTACCCGTGGCAATTGGATACTGAAATTCTACACTATTCACATCGCATGGGCGCCTCTACTTCTGTTATTGGCTTTGGCAGGTTAGTGCGTGGCTGTCTAGTCTGTCTCATTAGAAGGTAGAGAAATAGTGATATTAGACGTATTTTGATCAGAAGGTAGGGAAGTAGTATTAGGCAGAGCACTTTGGCTATCATTTCCTTTTCCGTTTGCATTTTCAGGAGCCGACGTCGCATTAATATTTGCTACAGGATTGACAGTTATGGAGACCTCGGCAGTATTGCTAGTTGAACTCTCATCGCTAACAGTAAATGTAAAGCTATCTGATCCTGTATACCCACCGTTCGGGTTGTAAACAACTTCTCCAGTATGTTCATCAAAGGGGCTCAGTGACCCATGATTGGGCGTAGTTCCTATCGAATAGGTCAAGCTATCACCATCATTATCAGTAGCATCAAGGGTTATAGGTGCAGATGTATCCATATTTATGGTAACATCCTGTGATTCAGCAACCGGTGGGCTATTAATATGTGTTACAGGATTAACATTTATGGAGACCTCGGCAGTATTGCTAGTTGAACTTTCATCGCTAGTATTAAATGTAAAGCTATCTGATCCTGAATACCCACTGTTTGGGTTGTAAACAACTGATCCGGTATCTTTATCAAAGGAGCTCAATGACCCGTGATTGGGTGTAGTTCCTATAGAATAGGTTAAGCTATCGCCATCCTTATCCGTAGCATCAAGGGTAATAGTTGCAGATGTATCGATGTCAGTGGTAACCCTCTGTGACTTTGCAATCGGTGGAGAGTTTACTGCAGACTCTGTAACAGGTGGAATGTTTACTGCATTTACTGTTACTGTAGTAGTAGCAGTTGACTTTAAATCTCCGGCGCCAACCGCTGTTAATTCGAAGGTAAGCGTAGTGCTATTTCCAACATCTTTGAATTGATCGAAGGTAGGAGCATCAAAAGTGGCCTTTGCCTTTCCGGAGTTTTTGATCTCTACTTTAGGACTTCCATCAGTTTGCTTCCATTTGACACTGGGAGTATTGCCAGCATAAAAAGAGTCGCTTCCATCTAACATAACACCTTTCTCTCCGGCTTCAACACTCTGAGGTGAACCTGCATTTGCAATTGGTGGGGGACAACCAATATTGTTCGTGATTGCAAGTGTTGTTATGGCAAAACCATTAAGATCAGTTAGACTCAGACTTCCTATCATATTCTGAACTTTGATTTCATTCATAAATGAACTGAACATATAACACGAGTTGGCATCATTGGATGTTGATGTGTCGGATAAATCTTCAACTACCTGGTGAAGAGGAGGATCCAACTGGAGAGTAGGGTAAATATTGTTTACTTGGGTGATCAATCCTTGGGTGGCCTCGACAGGCGATTCTATATTCCACATAAAACTAGAGGGACTAGGATCCTTATTTTCAGAAGTATCAACGGCTCTCACTTGAAAGTCATGACTGCCTGGATCGCGCACCCCAGTATAAGTACAAATGTTAATTTCTTCACCTGATATGTCTGACAATGTATGAGCTGACTTCCACGATCCATTGTCTAATCGGCATTCATAGTGGCTTATCCCTACCAAGTCGGTACCATTAAAGTCAAAATTAATATCAACAGACGGAGTCGTATCACCAGAGGTTATTGAACCCAACCAACCAACCGTTACGTTCCCTAGCATGGTTTCAGGAGGAGTGGTATCCCTAACAGTAATGACAAATTCATTCTTCCCATTGTTACCAGCCGCGTCGTTTGCCGAACATTCCACTCTTGTCTGACCGAGAGCAAACATGGAGCCGGAGTTCGGATTACAAACTGTAGCAAGATTTCCGTCGACATTGTCTGTCGCATTAGCCTCATAATTAACTATTCTGCCTTCAGGGCCGGTTGCTTCGGCAATGATGTCCTCCGGCACGGATACAACAGGTGGCGTCGTATCAATTGTTGTAGTGGTAGCCTCGACGGTTTCCAAAAATGATTTCGTATCTACGGACGATTTTGTAGTTGGTATGGTTGCTGTTATGGAGTCCACATGAAAAATAGGAAATAATACAGACGGGGATAGAAACCCGACAATGATATAAGCGATGGACAAGACTGCAATAATGGAAAATAACTCAAAGTTCATAGACAAAGCACCTGCGCCTCAGCGGCTCTAAAGTTAAAATTTAGCATGCAATAATGAGGTACTTGCGCCTATTTAGGTAATTTGGGAGAATTATCTATTAACCACTTTAAAAAAGATTCCCAGTTTGATGAAGCTTTATCATCTATAAAGTACTATTTCAGCTGTAGTGAACTTGGGTTTATAGCAACTGAACGTTTTAATCAGATAAACATTATCGTTACTAGCGAGTATTCTCAACAAAAAAAGAAAGGATACTAACGAATTATTGCCCTTCGTTCAGAGCCTTTAAGTTCATCAGCTGTTGTAACGAATACAATGCATCCAGGGCCTTAACTGCTTCCTGTGGGTCTTGAAGTGCTTTGATCTTTACAATAGCATCCTTCACCTTTTGATCTTGTTCTATTTCTGCTAAAATTGGATGTTGTTCTTTCAAGACTACAATCCATCGATCGACGTCTAATCCCTGAGTCTCGTTTCCCTGAGTCATATTCTCTTGAGCATTTGCCACTTTAAAACTCGGAGTTGCAAGGAGCCCTGCTGATAAGAGTACACTTGCAAGCACAGCTAAAATTCCTATTTTTTGATACATTAATAGCAACTAGTGCATTATAGTATAAAAGATGATCTTAATACTTTACTTTCATCTATATACTTCATCAATTCGTTCATTGAATTCGTATATGTATTCGTATTGGCCTTCACGTAATTTTTTATATCCATGATAGGAATCTCTTTTTTATTCTTTTTCTAGTATTGAATAAAGCTACTTTACTAATTGTCTTGTTTGTGTGTTCATAAACTTTGATTATTACATTATATTGTCTGGAATTCTCTTAATTGATAGACTACAGACCATCTTTTGAATCAGCATCCTTTCTGAAGAAGTAAATTTAGGCACATTCCTGTTTTAGTAAAATATCAAATTAAAAATGATTGCCATTTTTGATCCTCAGAAAGAGTAATTTCTGAAGGTGACAAAAAACTGTAGATTTAATGCCACAAATGCCTGTTATTATTACGATAAATCCATTCATTCTTAACTTCTCATCCGTTTTTTACATTCGTTTGCCCAGATTACTTTATTCCCATTTCAAGTGGAGATTTCAAACATTTAATGGCTTTTGATACCTTTAAATCCCGTATAATACCAAAGATTTATATGTATTTGTCAGGTAAGCAGATGGTGAACTAAGATGAGCAAGTCTAAAGAAACTGCAACAGAAAACGTAGAAGTTTTAGACACGTACAAGGAAAATATGTTGAGAACAATCGACGAGATATCAAAGTATCAGCCAAAGTATGCACAAGCTATTTCAAACCTGCAGCAAGATTATCTTCAGGTAACAAAAGATACAATAACAAAAACATTTGCAATTCAAAAATCATTGTATGGAAAACAAAGAAATGCTTATTTCCCAACTGTTCCATCTCCATATGCAGAAAATTATAGAAAACAGTCCGAAGAATTCACCTCTCAAGCATTTCATGTGTTTGATACCTCGAATCAATTAGCAATAGATAGTCTAAATACCAGCAGAGAGAATATCAAGTTGTATAGTAAAACAGTTGAGACAGTGATTGAATATAATGCAAAGATGGCCGATACATGGTCAAACTACTTTACATCTGCACAAAAGCAATATTCTAATAGATAGACTTTCAAATAATTTTTTATTTTCATTTTTATTTTCGTATATAGGAATTAATTATACTGTTTTCACTTAACTAATTCTCATTAGACCAACTCATTCAATTCCCAGATTTTCCCAGTTTTGAAGAAGGGTATTTTAGACAAACGCAAAGACTTTACCAAAGAGTTAAACTTAATCACATAGCAGAAGATAAATTACAGTCTCTGTAGCAATAACGATCTGAATCAAAGAAATGAATACTACTAAAAAAGAAACATACAAAATATTGGAAAGATTCACAAGCCAAAAAGGTGGAATATTATTTATTCTCCACAAGTCCTCCAGCAGCGATAGTAAACCACCTGAAGAACAAGCCTCAATAGTTAGAGATGACGAAAGGAAATCAGCGGTATTTGAAATTAACCTTGGCACTATGACTGGGCTGTCTATTCTCTGTGAATGTGAGAAAGCTTTGGCAGATCAAGTGATGTCTTTAGATTTTCTCGACAGTGGCATTGAAGGTGATGTGATATGGTTCGGTGGTATGCTGGATAAGAGCGGATCTGAATATGTTGGTTCGACATATGGCGATGGACTTCGAAGTGCACCTGTGGAACAAAGTGAGTTAGTTCATAGGGTTAATCAAACAATCGATAAATGTCTTGACCGTATGCTAAAGTCGGTAGAACTAGACAAGAATGTCTATGTTGATGCTTCCGATAGAATGAGCGGATATATTAAATTAACCAGGATTGGTGAGCATATTAGAGAAAAATATCCTGATTTATTCAGAGATAATACTAAATCTAAGTAACGAATGTTGGCTCCCATTATTCACTCATATGATGAATTATTACTTTAAGAACTGATGAATTGGCGAGTTCAGCAATTTCTTTGGCATAACGCGCTGTACAGATAAAGCTTAGCTCATAAGCATGATCTCAGTAAAAAAATAATGCAATAAAGTACTCAACCATTGGATTTTTTCTGATGAAATAATTTTTTACATCAAACACATAATATTCAAACGAATCCCTTCGGGACCAAATTTATATCATATAACTCGAATTGAGGATTAAAGCAGAACACATGAAAACTTCAATTTCATCATAACTTGATTTCTCGGTGAAGAGTGTTTTTTCTTTCATGCATCCATTATCAAGCCCAACCCACCTACCTATTGTTTTAAATTAATCTTTATAGTTACAGTACCATCTGTTATATCGAATTTAGATCCGGTTATTCCCAAATCCTTAACTATATACCAAAACACCTTTTCTAGGAAAATAGACCATTTTCTCCCAAGTCCATGATTTATTATGTATGTCAAAGAACCTTCGCTAGATTCACGATCGAACTGCAGATTTGATACATTCAACCATGAATCAAAAAGGTCAAGGATTACTGGTAATGAATTTTCTTTGCTCATCATCAATAGTGTTTCTTCATATCCACTTTTCCTAAACTTTTCCGCAAGTGTTTCCATCTGATACTCAGCGAAGTTATCGATAATAGGAATTAACAGGCTTTTTGGAACAAACATAATTCCAGCCCTTTGTGCCGGACAGTACCATTTTATGTATGATTTAATAATTTGGTTTGTCAGGGTATTTAGCGATATCATCTTCTGTTCAGATTCTATGCGTAACTCATCTAACATTTCTTTATCTATCCTTAAAGTAAGAGATTCTGTTTGACGTTTTCGTTTATTCATAGATGTACACCTTATCTGAATGATAATTGTGAATAAAATCCATGCAATTAATTGCAAATAAGTCATTTAAATAATTTGTCTCAAAGTTTGATTATTGAATCCAGCTACATTAAATACAAATGTCTATAAATTGTAAGTGGGATTATTGATATGCTAGAGAATTTTGAAGATCGTAAGACAAAAAATCATATTACGTCTTCAAACAGCCAATTTTTATGGAGAACATCACCGTTAGTCGAAACAAATCCATTGCAGAAGGACAATTATGCGAAACTTACGAAAGCGAGATATTTTTTGATATGTAGGTCTTGTCTCTGGTGTGCATCTTGTATCAAAAACGAAACAACATTTACTAAATGCCCTATCTGTTATAATGGAGAAATCCATTGTACACCAATTGGCGAGAATGGAAACTGTTTTTTCGATTATAGTCATTCCAAAGGTGTTGAATTGAAATTCGCCAATAATATTAGGTGCTGACTGGACATTGAATATCGCAAATATGGAATCATCATCGCGTATTGAAGCCAAAACTTGTGGATGTAAAGAAAAGTCTGTAAAGATAGCGTATTCATTCGTTGATACTTATCACAGTTTGTGTCTTGACAAGAAAGACATTATGTTAGATCAGATACAAGCTTGTGAGCGACTATTGAAGTATACTACTGATGAAACGGACAAAAGTGCGGTAATAAAAGAAATAGCAGAGCTAAAGATGACATTGGATCTATTGCCATAAATGCAATAGATTATCAACTTTCAGTATCATGGCGACCAATCCATAATTGATCAAAGCCCCACTTGTCTATGCAACTGCAGCTAGAGCGCCAATAGACACCAGCCTTATCAGATGTATAATCAACACTGTAGTGGGAGGCTTAACGTTTGCAAAGTATTTATAGTCACTTCTAATTCTACCTAGTAATGAGAAGTGGAACGCTATTAATAATAGGCGGTATAGCCGCACTCATCGTCGCCTCGATTGTGTCAACTTTATTCTACTATGCAATACTTAAATGGTAACGAATGGATGACAAATGTATATCCTAATACCTAAGAATATCATGATGAGTTATGGAAGGCAAGTCCTAGACACTTACCAATACAATTGAACATTTCTGTCAGTAATAGTTCAGAATCATCCGATTATCAAGGCTCCTCGCTTCATAATTAGCATTAACCGCTGCTTTCGAAATTAGGTACTTGGCCCGAATATCTGACTGGCATGACTCAGGATTCTTTAGTAACTTTCATGTACATATCGACAATTAAAGCATCAGTTCGTTTCGGGAATTGTGATATGTAAGCTAATATTTCCGTTATAATCAATCGGACATTGGGAATATATGAAAATATGAAATACAGACTATACGAACGTTTGAACATCTCTACTATCAACCCATATTATTACTATCATTGCTAAAATTTGTTAATTGGTTATATATTACTCGGAAGGGTATGTAATTAGTGGCAAATACAACGTTACGCAACAACCTTGGTACTATGCTGTATTTATTGATAGATACCTGTGTAGGATAATCCTGGATCGGGTGGTGTTTCGTTGGTTTCTGCTTTCGGTTTTTCTCAATTTTTGATGATGATAGAATATTACATATCTATAATTCGCAAGAGGTTCAAACGAAAAAAAACGTAGTCACAAGTTATTCATTTAGGAATCTATACATACTATGATTCTCATTCTAATCTAACATTTTGCAAGACACTTCCTCAATCATAATAATATCTATTTCACTTTGGAGTAGGCCGTTTTTTAAATATGAAACATAATTGGAGAGAGTAATTTTGAAAATCTTGTCCAACATGAAATATTCTAGATAATTGTTAGAATTTGGCATTTCATGCTAAGCCGATAAGAATATTTGAGTGGTACGGAATCATGATATGACAGGTGAGGACAATACCTGAAAGTGTTATTGATTGCAGGTGGCAGTGGTAGCAGAGCGAAGCCTTTTTCTCAATACACACCAAAACCAATGATCTCTCTAGACGGACGACCAATAATAGATCATATAGTAAGATACCTTGCGAGGTCTCCAGAGGTGGACAATTTCGTAATTGTATGTGAATTCGATGACCATGGAAAGCAAATTATTAATTATTTTGAAGGAAAGGAAAGGATCGTAGGTAAGCAAATTATATTTGTAGAAGACAAAAAAAATGGGACTGGAGGTGCGATATTGAATGCCGAAACAGAGATTGGAAGTGATGAGTCCTTTATTGTATGGTTTGCTGATAATATATGTGCACTGGATATGGGTAGCCTTGTCAAACAATACAAATTCTTAAATGAAAGTCAAAAAAATAGTGGAAAAAACATGATCGGAATGGTTGTGACAAGGGATTACCGGAAAGAGGAAACGGGTAGGATTGTATGCGATCCAAATGAAACTAACAGAATTATAGAATTTACTGAAAAACCATTTACTAAATTAGATCTACCAGAGACTCTTGGAATATATATATTTAGTAATACTTTGTTCTCATTCATACACAAGCATAGAGATAGTTTAGAAATTGGTAACAGCATAGATCTGTCTTTTGATATCCTTGCCAAATTACCATCACTTGGTTTTGGGTTGTATTCTTTTCCTATTTCCAGTAACATTGACTGGATTGATGTTGAATCTCCAGTTTATGCAGAAAGAAACAAAGAACTAGTAAAGAGGATACTTGCGCAAATGGATGTAATTAAATAACAACATAATTTCATCGCTTTAATGGTGATTTAAGAAGCACACTCCAGTCGTCCTTCATTTGTTATGACCTAGATGAATATTGCACTTATCTGTTTTCAATAATTTTTAATAAATATATAGAAGCCATTATGCCTTTCTCACACTTAACGTAATAGGATGAAAATGTTATGACGAATGATTATCATAATGTTCCAATAAGTAAAAATGCTTCTAGAATTACTGGGAGCAAAGCTATAGTAAATACTATTTTGTTCGGGTTTTTTACATTTTCATCTGGACAAACCGCTTGTGGTGCCCTAGCCGTTTAATTATCAGTCTCTATAACAGAAACCATATCTAATTCTAAGTTTGCAACGTACATATAATTATTATTGAGGCTTTTCAGAAAATTGAGATTTATTCATATTCGATGACATTGATTTTTTTAGATACCAATTCAATAAAATGGGATTTACCACTAAATTAATTGCAATTAAAGGTACCACAAGACTAATGAATAGATCCTTGAATTCATAATCGGCTGAAATTGAGAGAGCTAATGCTACTGCGATTCCTCCTCTTAAACCTCCGAGGGTAAGAACATTTTGCCATTGATGAGGAATTTTAACTCTAAATATTCTTAAAAATGTGCTTCCACCATAGACTACAACAGCCCTAGATAACATCATGATAACAAAAGGAATCGCTAAGATTAGTATCAATGGAACTGAAGCGCTTTCATACGATTCCACAGAAAGCAAAGGAATTCCAATAAGAAAGAACAGCATGCTATTTGTAATAAAACCTATGTAATCCCAGTATTTGTGAAAAAGTTTTCTAACACCGGTCGAAATCTCTTTGTGTATTGTAACTATCAGGATTGCAGTAAATAAAGTAGTTACTACTCCAGAAACATGTAGATAGTGGTCAGCTACTATATAGCCTGCAATGGCCAATCCTAAGGAAAAAGTGAAATCCACATACTCATCCGCCTTCCACTTGTTAAGAATTTTTCCACCTATCCATCCCAGTCCAGTTCCAAATGCGATTGCACCCACCATTGTCCAAATAAAGGAGAGAGTGGTATCTAGTAGGGAAAAGGCCACCCCTGAGAAGATTATCCCTTTAACAACATTAAAGGAAATAACACCAGTTGCATCATTAAACAAGGATTCTCCCTCAATGATTAGATTCAATCTATGAGGAATTGGAAACTTTTTGAATATTATACCTACAGCTACAGGATCAGTGGCGGCCAGAATAGTTCCAAAAAGTAAGCCGTCGATAACTGGAATCTGAAATATAGAAGCAACTCCAATTCCTATGATTAGGATAGTTATTATTACTCCTATAATTGAAAAGAAACCAATCGGTATTGCTTCCTTTTTTATCTGTTTAATGGATAATTTGCGTCCAGATTCAAAGATCAAAATAGGAATAATAATATATAATATTATTTCTGGTATTCTTTCGGTAATGTTATAAAAATTTTCTACTTCATGAGTGAGACTAGGAACTACTGGTAGGATTGCTCCAAGAAACATCAAAATTGCAACTCCTGGTATAATGATGTTTCTCGTGTAACGGTGTACAGCAGAGATAACAACCAGTAACACACTAAAACCGAGCATAAAGGTTACTAGTAGTAAACCACCTTCGGCCATAAACTACAAAATTCGGACCTAGATTTAAGTATGATCTCCAGGACACCAGTACATATTTGACTCGCAGAAACAACTTGTACAACAAAGACGTATCTTTGATATTTTTCAATGAGTACTAGTTTCCTATCTTTAGGTCAGAAATTGTTTTATGTTCACAATTGAATATTTGTGATGTGGTTGTATTAGAGTAATTTTGTTACTATAATACGAATCACACTGAACTTATACAAACAATCGTTACGAAAAGATGATCACTTTATTGTTTGTTGAATAAATTATTCCAAGGGTTCAAGACAACTGGAATGTCCATGATTATTTCTCCTTCCATACACTCATTTCCGCTCCCCTATAATTGCAAATATACTCTACCAAACCTAGATTCTACAACCTTTTTTGTCCAAAGCTTTGTTCAATTAAGGAATCAATTCCACTGTAATAACAAAATTCATTAACAAGAAGTTGATATCAACATTTTTAGAATGCTTGCCATGTCCATCCCTTTCATCTTGGTTACTGTAATGTTTTTATTGACTATACCTTATCAAGCTATCCACGGGTCATTACAAATAGACCAGGTTTTAGCGTCCAAAAATGATACCATATATAAAAATGGAACTGACGATAAAACACAAATCATGATTAATGAACTAAGAAAATTTAGAACTGTACTGGAGGTATCTGCACCTCGTCAGGTCGTTCTATCAATTGTATCTTTTTTTGTAGCTATAGCCTTTACTATATTTGGTATAAAATTAGCATTTAGACCACAAAAAACAGAAATTAAATATTTCAACGCTGCCATTTTATCACTATTAATTCCTGTAACTGTCTTGCTTGTCATGTTCGTAGGCAGCAATATTCTTGGTATTCAAACGTTAGGTTTAATCTCAAAGAATGTGTGGTTATTTGCCTCTGTGATGCTTCTGATTCCTATATTTACGCTAATTATTCTTGTGATTTTGCATCGAATAAGTAGGGAACGATCATAACTCTTTTCTTTGTTCAAAAATCGTATTCTAGCCAACTTTACCAAAATGTTTTTCTAATCCTTAGAGCACTAAAAACTATTGTTACCATATTGGTAACGGTAGAATTTGTTTGTATCCTGACCCTTGGCCCCACATTGCAGCTCATTAACTGTGGTAACACCAGAAGCGTACAAAAGAACTAGGATGCCAAACTTATCGATGGCATATCATTTTCTGACATCACTTATAGAGAAAGAAATAGTAGAATAAATTGAAAATCCCTTAGATGTATCTAATCCTGGCTTATTTACTAATTTCGTTATGCCGTTCCAAGTCCCACTGCCGCACTATTTTAGTTCCTTGGTCGATTGCTTCTTCATATCCATCTTTTATTAACTGTTCTATTGTAATGCTTGAGAAATCAAATGTCTTATTTGCTATTGTATGTACATCGTTTTTGCGCTCTACTCTAATCACAAGGTCGACAGATACCATATTTTCAATGAGATCCGCATATTTAAAATGCTTACCGGTCATAAAATTCCTCGTCAGGGCCTGTTGTTGGAAGATGTTCTCTAATAAGTCCATTCTAATCTTGTTATCTTTGGCGAGTTTAATTAGGCTCTTGATAATGTCAACATAATCCGTGATCATTATTGCCATCCTTTCATCAAACAAAGTCCTGTCATGGTACGTAAAGTCATTTTTTCTATCCACCACTCCATCATAATTAACGGGTAAATATTCTTGCTTAATTGGGTGTACGTTAATTATGAAAGCGCGTAGAAGAGGAACTTCAGATTTTCTAACACCATGCCAATATCTGCGGTGTTCCATAATGGCCTCCCTAAGTGGAGTATTGGCAATAATCCCACCATCCCAAAAATAGCGTTTTTTCTTATTAATGGTTTTTCTACTTTGGGATTTTTTCTTTTCTTCATTTTCATTTTTGATTTTGTGTTTGTTACTGTAATTTTCAACCATTAACTTGGTGTAGTCGTAGTTAACAGGTACAGAACCACTTGCAAGAACAAATTCAACTTCTATTCCATTATTATATCTAATTACATGTTCGAATCCTTCAATACCATTATGTGCAAATTCTTGACCGTAACGTCCATATTCAGTTTTGCGACTCCCATCTGCTTTTTCATAACTGTCAAACACTACTGTGCTTCCTTCCTGTACATCGACAGCCACCAAGAGCAGTCTGGGTTCTTTTTTCTCATAACTGGTCGCTATCGGGAATTTTGCAAATTTCTCTAGACTTTGCTTCAATGGTTCATTACTATAAAGGTACCACACATTAGAAGGATCTAAAAACGTCTTATCCGGAAGAGTCTGAGAAGGTTTGAATACATTAGGTACTCCTCTAAATACGAACTGCTTTGTATTGTAATATCTTCTAGCCGATTCACTTGTAGCTATGTCATTGTTAAGATGATGCGAATAGTCCCACCATTGAGTAAAACCTGGTACTTTATCAACAACTGATTCGGTAGCCAAATGTTCCCAGAATTCAATTAACCTTTCAGCCGATCCTCTCCAAGTCTTTTTTTCTTTCACATAACTTACCAGAACAGATGCATTCATGGCACCTATGGAAGTGCCAGCAACAATATCAAATAACGGTTTATCATTCCTTCCTATAATTTTGTCTCTTTCTGAAGCCAATTCATAAAACGCCTTGTAAGCGCCAGCCTCATACGCTCCCAGTGAACCGCCTCCTTGGAAGATTAAAGCTCTTTGAAAATCATTCGTAGATTTCAACATTCAGTAATGTGATAAAAAAAGGGAAATTATAAGTATCTTTTTATTTATTGTTTCGCAGCCTCTGGCTGTAATAAGACTACAAGATAAGCTGCAAGCGCTTTTGAAGTTATTTAAGACTGTCCATGCTTCCAAATATCGTCCATGCTTCCTTGATTTTGCCATCTTGAAAATGAAAAATCTCGACGCCTTCAGTTTCAAACTTCTCATGGCTTACATCCTTCCAATTCTCTATCTCATGGCTTGGTTGACTACCATGAAGTTCCTTTGCAAATGTGCCTTTCAAGGTCCATCTCATTGCAAGTTTATCCTGTCCCCCAAATGTATCTACTATTGTGATATTCATATCAGGAAATGCCTTGAGATCTTCGCCTATCCACTGTTTGAAATTCTCCAGACCTTTAACTTCTTCCATTCCATGATAGGTTATATCAGGAGTAACAAAGTTTTCTGCCTCATCTACTTTTCTCTCATTAAATATAGTCTGAACAAATTTTTCAGCAATCTCCTTGTTATGAGCTTCTGTCATGCCCTCATTCCTGTAAAGCTACCATTAAAGGTTTCCATTCATCAATTAATATAATGAATATCCTCCAATACCGATTCAAATATCCGATGGCTCAATTACCCAGATCTACTAGACGAACTAACTAATCGATCGTTAATTGATTTGCTTGCTTAGAACGGCTTAGAAATAGATCGTGTAACTATCCTAAAATTTGATGGTATAAATATTTAGAGGAATGAAATTGATGTTAAGTTTTATAACTTTGCTAATAATTCCATTTTGAGTTTTTGAAATTCTTCGTCCGATAAGATGCCTTGCTTTTTAAGATCCGCTAACTTTTGGAGTTTCTGAGTTACATCTTCCTGACTGGATGGTTGTTGAGGCTTTGATTGTTGTTGTTTTAACTCATCTATCTGTCTCTGTTGGTCTGCTTTTAATTGGTTGATTTCTTGCTGGTGAGCTGCATCTTGTTGCTCCATTTCTCTGCCAGCACGATTTCTAGCTATCCCTGCACCGATGGCTGCTGACGCCCATCTTCCTCTCATAATCTCGATTAGGATCTCAAAGATAAATAAACTTATCTAAACGAGTTCCAAATAAACTGGACAGTAAAAATTATCTCATAACTTTTACTTATGATCTACCCGTATCTTTTTCTCCCATTCTATAATTATTGATGACCTTTAGCTCTTCTAAACGGTTGCGATTCATGGATAGTTATTCTTATATTACTTAGTGATTTGTGTTCTTGAACATTTGAGGATTTGCTTATAATGATATGGCCTTTCTCAATGTATCAGCATGATGATCGGACACCAATTTTATGAAGACCAGATTGCTAGGAATAGAAATACTTCTGATTGATGCATGATATTCATCTACTAATCTCGTAATAGGTGAATTCGATGATTCTAATGAATTCAATATAGTATCCCTTATATTAGTAACGTTACATTTCTTCATTTCGTTGTAAGGAACATTTTCAATCGCGGCCATAACAAAGGCATTGGGCATATCTTCTTGAATATCTTCTTCTATATCCTCCCAGTCGTCTATTAGATCAAGCAAGGCTTGGTTATAATGAAGAACTAATGAAACATTTTGACTAAAGCTTGGTAACTTGGCATCTAAAACTCTTGCGTATATTAATGATGCATCTGAGGACTTGAATAGATTAAAATTTCTAATTTCATTATATGAAAAAGTGTTACCTTCAATTATACGACTTTTGATAACCTTCTCAAATTTCCAAAATGGCCAAAATTGCTTTAATGATAAATCTATTGAATATTCAAGATGATGTATATCGATTTCATTTTCGAAGATTTTATTTATGGATTTGCGTACTTTTCCTGCTAGGATAGTGTATCTATTTTTTCCTGTCTCAAAATATCTGTCATAAAGAAGAATATATCTAGCTAAAAGCCTTACCATTCTGTACACCCATAATGCTTGTTGTATATCTTTAGTATCAAAGTACGCAGCTACGAAGTACGTTGGATCCTGGGCTTTTTCATCTATCGTTCTAAATTCGGTTGATATACTAAAGTCATACCTCATCAATAACCTACTAAGAGAGATCATCTGCTCTATGAAAGTAATTTTATCATTAGGAAAGCTCAGTTCTTTCGCAGCTTTAGAAATTTTATGGATAATTACTTTTTGCCCTTTATCTCTGAAGCTAGTAGTGTTGATTTCCCCCATCTGTGATGAACTCCTGAAACCATAAATATAATCAAGAGATTAATGGTACTTTAAATTATTAAAGCTAGGGAACGTCAAGCTTGACGATATATCTTAATTTGGTAGACAGCCCACTGATTTTCTCCATCGTAATAGGTATGCTATGTTCTTGATATGTTAAGGATTCCGAAGATACAATATGTTCTCACAGACCAAAAAACGTTAAATACTACTCTGACTTTTCATTGATTCATGGTATTCAAACATTCTAGCATAGTACAAGCTTCAGTGATTTTAACAATATTATTAGTGTCGGCAATTTCGATGACTCAGTTCAGCACTGCTCAGGTTGAAGGTAAATTTACAGCAGATCTTCAGCCTAGAGAAGGTTCAAATGCAACAGGAACGGCTACGTTAGAACTTCAAGGTGATGAGAACGCCGTAACGTATAGCATTAGTGGTAATGGATTAATGAATGTCACGAATATAGCGATATCTGAAAAGACTGCCTCCGGAAGAGGTCCTGATGTTGTTACCATGTATTCTGATGTCCAAAGTGGTGAAATGGAAGGAACAGGTTTAGACTTTAAGGGCAATTTTACGGCATCTGACTTACAAGGACCACTAGAAGGCAAGACTCTCGAAGATTTTGTGAAAGCGATAAGCGACGGAAAACTATTTTTACGCGTATCGACAACAGGTTTTGAATTAGGAGAAATCTACGGAGACGTTGTTACTGGCAATGCAACTGCTGGCAATGCCACTGCTGGAATTGAAACGCCAGCTAATCCATAATTTTTTTGTAGATCAGTTACTATCACACCCGTATCTAACAAAATATGTATATCTATACTAAGTATAATCTTCATTTATGATATTCAAACGGGATTAATGTCAGGTACCTGTTCGTTTCTTTGAAGTGGAATATCTAGTGCTCTGAATTTTAAACATTTTACGAAGTCCTAAATATTGAAGATGTACTTTTTTTGGTAAGGTAGTATATTATAAAAGCATTGGCAAGTAGATGAGCTATCATTACTCCTATCAGCAGGTAAGCAATGTCAGCTGACATTATACCTTTGTCATTTGAAGAACTAGGAAAAGAACCACCCACAAAACCCAGGCCGAGAACATCTATTACTATTGCTACAAACATTAATACCACAGTTACTATCCACGCCAGATATTTGACTTTGAATAAACCTATTCCAAGTACGCAAATACCTATCCCCACTAAACATAGGAACGCAGCTATTGATGTTGTGATTCCCTTGCTAACTTGCGTTAATGTATTAATAGTAGGGCTTAAGGCATCGGTTACCGTCTTGGCTATGATAGACTTGACTCCAGAGGTTTTGTTATCTAGATAATCTCGTACTTCAGTTTCTGAAAAATTCGCAGCTTTGCCAAACACGCCAATCCCTAAAGCTATGAATACTATTCCGCCAACAAAAATTGCAATTGAGATTATTCTGAGGCCGCTTATTCTATGTAGTTGCACATCTTCCTTGTAGCAGACATTGCTTAAATTTCTTTACCCAATACAGTATGCTGGGTAGAATTACTTGACGCCTGAATAATCGCAAATTGAATTACATATTGTAAATAACCTAATACCCAATGTCAATAAATAAAATGATATCTCTAAGATATCATCTCTTCATTTGCAGAACCGAAATTATTCCAAAACTCTATGTGTAATTTCGGTGATGTTATCTATTGTCCAAATGGAGGAATCATCCAATATCCTGCTACTGATTGAGACCATGCAGGTTTAGGATCTTTATCATTTTGTGGTTCCACTGTTACTATTAAATCTGTATATGTGGGAGCATAAACTAAATTTTCATAGAATTTCAGCGTTCCTGTTTGAGATATCTGACCTAGGCTCAACGGATATCCGGAAGCAGCATAATTACCATCCACCATCCAAACCTCAAAGACCTTACCAGCCGGAGGGATGAAATCTGATGCAATATTGATCTTCGTCCAATGATCATTTGTTGAAATGTCTGCAAGCCCAAAAATCTGTCCACCATATCCTATCAATGCCCCAGATTGAGTAGCCATCGTTACATTTCCTTGAGCATTTGCCTGCATCTCCTCATGGTTGCTTAACAGAAACATTCCAGCGATAACACTAACGGTAATAACAGCAACTAATGCTAATTTCATACTATGCATACCCTCTGCTGTTCTATATAAAGTTATACAAGTAAGTTTAGGTCCGGAGAAAGATAACAGAATAACTGTTAACAATACTAAAAATCGCATTCACATAATCCTCCATGATTTTAATTGGCTCCAGACATAAGACATTTATAATTGTCCATATTATCATTCAAGTGTAAATGTATACCAACCAAAGTAAACTCATATTGACTGCAATAGGAGTTTTTGTAACTCTGTCGCTTTTTGTATTTCCGACAACAAATATGATTGCATATTCTCAGTCTGAGAATCAAACCGAAGGAAAGGAGCAAGCACAGGAAAAGTTATTCGAATTGAGTCAGAAATTTAATCAACTCCTCAATGAATCGGGTACAAATCTAACACTCCCACAGGGCGGAGACCTATCAGCAAAGTTACAAGAATTGAAAGATTCAGCCGCATTCAAAGAATTGTCTGAAAAGTTTTCGCAAGCGGTTCAGGACTTGGGTCAAGGAAACAGGACTGAAGAACTTAAACAAGAAGCTGGTGCTGACCTTAACAAGCTAATTCAAAAGCTCGAAGACCTGAGAAACAATAGCACTCAATAATACCATCTACTTTTCTGTATTAAATTTTATCAAGGCTATAGAATATTCAGTAGATATTGTCAAATAATTATAATACCCGGTTAAAATTTTGAGATAACGTTACCACAAAACTCTTACTAGTTTACTTTTTTTGTTGAACGTTACTGATGAATGACTGCTACCCTGTATTCTGACTCTGTTCAATTATTTGTTTGCGGGCATTCCCATTTTCAATGCTCTTCGTTTCATAATAAACATAAATGCCGCTAAGCTTAGAGAAATAATAGCCCCAACCAGGAATGTTGCATTAAACGCCATTCTATTTCACGCGATCATCAGCATCAAACCACAGCAAAGTTCATCACAAATGCTATCCTTACTAAAGCAGGAAATTATTGTTATATTGCTATTATACTATAGTTACTATCCATCTATCATAGTTAATAATTAATCAATCAATCAATGTTGCCAATTTAGTCGACCGATTATTTAATCACCCATTAATTAAGGCTGTTGGGTGCCTATCCTTTTGAAAATTATGAGCAACTGTACATATGACTGATTATCTGCATATTTATAGGCTCGACATATCCTAATGCTTGTTGTATCGTAAATATTCCGACTACTATAGTGATGCTTGTTTGTTTTAGCAAACTATTTTCAACTAGAAATAACTTTTTAGTGGATAATTAATGGAGAAATACTTGAGGATACGATTAATGGCTGACACAAAATCTGGGTTACTGTCTTTCTCTCACTACTTCACGGATCAGGCAGGGTCGGAATATTCAGGTTCGGCTGACATGCCTCTGTAGAGTTGAGGTTCGGTTTGAGATAAGCCATTCCGGCCCGCTATGAAAGGATCACTTAGGAGCTCTCTTAACTTTATATAATTGCTTTATATTTGGTCATTTAAGACCTAAGTGTGAATATGGAGTTGTCCAAAAGCGGTTCAAAAACGTCGTGGTTTTGGGTCTTTCAGATAGCAGTTGGCGGTTTGTGTTTACTTCTTTCCGGTGTCATTCTTGCTTCTGGCATAGACACTAAAGCTGGGACTGCTGGGGCTTATATCTGGCTATTTTTGGCTGGAATTGGGTTAATATTACTTGGGGCAGAGAGGTTGGTTAGTGGAATATTCGCAAAGGGAGTAAAAAGATCGACCCGTTTGATCAATATAGGAGTAGGCGTCGGTCTAATAATCTATATCGGATCGGGATTCTTCTTTCCTGAATTTGCCACAAAATGGCTTGTCATTTTTCTTGGGTTTGGTTTACTAGCTAATGGTATAATAAGAATAGTTGGAGGTTTGAAAAAGAAGGAGAAGGAAGAATCATATGATATCTCTTCCGTTGCGTTAGGAGTGTTAATTACGTCTTTGGCTATATTGGTCCTGGCATATCCGCCACTAGGTATTGCATTACTTGTTGTCATGACGATTATAGCCCTTGCGATAAGTGGAATACAAATAATATTAGCAGGATTGAGGGGTAGACGTAAGGGAAGACAGGGCATCGTGACCCTAACAAAAGCCTCTGTGGATGAGCAAGAATCTTCCGCAGAATTTAGAAAAGGAATTTGGAAGAGCGGATCTTGGTTTAGGGACCAAGAAAATAGATATGTCCTCTTTAGAGGAGTGAATTTTGGTTCAAGGAGCAAGATGCCTCCTTACCTTCCAATAGCACCTCTTGAGGTACATGAGCTATCACAGCTTGATTTGAATAAGGAAATCGAATCTGTAAGATCAGGATTAGATCTAATGAAAAACCTTGGGTTTAATATTATACGTCTCTTAGTATCGTGGAAAGCCATTGAGCCACGCCCAAACGCAAATCTGGATGAACTGCTACCAGAGGGAAAGAAGTATCTTGAGTACATGAAGGTAATAATTGACGAACTGTATGCAAGAAACCTTTACGTTATTTTAGATTTCCATCAGGATATTGCAAACGAAGTATACGGTGGTGATGGATTCCCTGATTGGGCAGTTGCTATCGATGAAGACCATGAAAAGCCAAAGACTCCTACTAAGCCTGACAAAAAGTGGCAATTTAAATACATGATCAGCAAGTCCCTAAAAGAGACCTTGAAATCGTTCTGGGAGAATGATTTGACAAACTTAGATGAGGGCCTTAAGAACTATCCTGTTCGTACGCATTTAGAGAAAACCATTGGGCAGACCGTTAAATTCTTCAAATCATCAAATGGAGGTCTTGGACATCCGGGCATCCTGGCCGTAGAACCCTTTAACGAACCCCATCCTAATACTATACCGAAGAAGGAATTTGAAGTTAAGAATCTTATGGACTATTATCGCAATGTAAACTCTGAAATTGAAAAGTTTGACAAAGCCTTGTTTATATTTATTGAACCAAGAGTTGATTGGATTATGCCTACTGATACTGGCGGTATGCCCGCCAAATATGGAGCATCCCCACTTGAGGTAAAGAGCACATTTGGTATGGACTTTATAAAAAATGTAATGGTTGATAAGAAACTCGTAACTAAGAGATTGGAAACCTATCTGCCAAGTGACCTAAGCTCCATTTCCAGATTTGGAAAAAACGGTGTTCTGTCATTTCACTACTATGATACTATGGCGGTTGCCAGCTCATTTGTAAAAATACCTGAAAGCCTTTACACTTATAAAATTGAATTCCCCATGCTATTCGCTCAATTATATCAGGCTGCTACTGAACGTGGACTGATTCCATTTATAACAGAATTTGGTGCATTCCAAGAGGCAGAACAGGTAAGAGAATATTTGGATCTACAATATAAACAAATAGAAGCACTCCTTCTTAATGCTACTATATGGAACTACGATCTATACAATACCGAAGAGGGTAAAGATAATTGGAACTATGAAAACTACTCGCTTCTTGGACCTGGCAGGAAACCACGAAATGTGGATGCAGTGGCACGCCCTTATCCAATGCGAAGCTCAGCAGAACCTACGATGATATTTTTTGATATCGATTCAAAGTATGCCTCGATTATCCTAAAGGGAAAAGTCTTGACTGACGAACCGACGATTGTCTACATTCCCTTTGAGATACACTACTCTCCTGAATTTACGGTATGGTCTACTAGTAATGAAATGAAATGGGACAAGATGAACAATATTTTATACTGGTATCCTTCTAAGGATCAGGACTATAATCAGTTGGTAATTGGAAAGGGTAAACTTGACAAACTGGAAACTAAATTTCTACCTGAACCGTCAAAGGACTTAGCTGGGAAGACGGTATTCACCAATACTTTCGGATAAACCTAATAAGAGAGTCTCATTTCGAATTTTCCTTACTCATGAGAGTATTCATTGAAATAAGAGAGCTTATATAGGAAAAAAAGTAAGATAGGCAAAGATTGCCTGAATCTGCTAAACTTGACGGCGGTGATAATCCTAAGGGAAAACAAGTTACCGTGGGAACATCGAAGGTTGCTACAAGATCCCTGTGGATCATGGGAATCAGCATAATTTTAGTCTTATACGTTCATACTTCTTTAGCTCCCGCACAGGTCCAAATGGCTGAGTATTTTGATAAGGATTTGGGTACTATCAGTTGGGTTCTTACAGTATACCTAGTTTCAGGGGCTGCAGTAACCATAGTCATAGGAAGACTTGCTGATACATACGGACCCAAGAAGATGCTACTCCTAGTGTTCGTGTGTTACACTGTGGGAACGATATTCGCCGGCTTTGCTACAGAATTTTATACTTTATTGATATTTAGAATCATCCAAGGCATCGCAGTAGCTCTGGTTCCCGTTGCTGTTCGAATTGCACGAGATCTGTTTCCGCCTGAGAAGTTTCCTTTCGCCCAGGGGGTTTTATTGTCTATGTATCAAGGAGGGAGTGCAATAGGTTTGGTAGTTGGAGCGGCTGTTGTTTATTTTGGTGGTTGGCAGATGGTCTTTTATTCAGCTATACCAGTTTCACTCATGCTTCTATTCTTGCTCTGGAAGGTTATCCCCAAAATCCAAGCAGCTCCTCGGGAAAGTAAAGATAAAAGTACTAGTGAAAGTGCGCCAAAACGACATGGTAAAGTCATAGATATCCCGGGAGTTATTACCATGGTACTGACAACCAGTACATTTATGCTATGTTTCACTTTTCTAGGGAAAGGTAGTGAGGGTGTTGGACTCTTTTGGACTTTTCTCGGAATAGGTGTGGCATCAATGCTAGCTTTCTTTTTAATAGAAAAACGAAGCGCGATGCCATTGATAAATTTGAAGTTAGCCTTTCACAGGATAATCAGAGTTGGAAACATTAGTTATCTTATGCTTGGTGTTGTTCAGTACATCATTTTTTCCACGATTCCTACTCTAGGTCAGACCCCAGAACCATATGGTTTGGGAATGACTACCCTTCAAGTCGGACTATTACAACTTCCTCAAGCCTTGGTGTTTGTAGCGCTAGGGCCCGTAGCTGGGATGTTGGCTGTCAAATATGGCAGCTCCAGGTTTATAGTCCCTGGCTCAATTATAATGTGTATAGGTATTGTTGTTCTCCTGGCGTTTCACTCGACTTCAGGCCAAGTGGCCAGCGTACTCATCTTATTTGCTGTAGGTGGAGCGTTTGTAACTTTATCAGCAAACGTCATCATATGGTTCACCCCGCCGGAGTCTACTGGTGTTGTATCTTCCACTTATACAACTATGCGAATAATAGGAGGTGCAATTGGACCTGTTATTGCAGGGATGTTCATGGCACTATTTACTTCACCGGTACAGAGTCCTGAAGGAGTGACCGCGTCTGTACCAAATGCTATGGCATTTAATGCAACATTCCTGGTTGGGGCTATTATTTCTCTAAGCTTAGTGGCATTTATGTTTATTATGAAACGAAGAGCATTGAAAATGGGAATGCCCGCAAACAAATAATTGAACAGAGTCAGAATACAGGGTAGCAGTCATTCATCAGTAACGTTCTAAGATTGGGGAAAGAAGTGGCATGAAGGACGTCGCTTAGCATGGACCGTAATTAAAAGGTGATTAAAAAAAAACCGTCTATTTGAACAAGTATCTCTCTTTCATATTTCTCTAAACAGCCAACAAGGAATCTATAATACACACATTATCATGTATCTTCTCTAAATAAGTGTTAATGCTAAGGCAAGCTTATTATTCAACACAAGACTTATTGGCCGAATGGTGCTTCCAGCTACGTGTCTCCTGTTGTTTTAGCAGCTTTTGTACAATGTCCTGAAATGCTTCCTGGATAACCTGAAATTCTGAATATTTATGCGTATTCGCTATGCCTCGCTCAAACATTTAGAAGTAAGTCCGTATATGAGCAATAATAAGATGGTATTGATCTTAGATTATTACTTAACCTTAATTACGATTATAATTGATGTAGCAGTCGGACTTGTTATAGGGATATCCGCAATCTTGGCCTTTGCCTCTTTTTTAAAACACTTGACTATGAAAAGGGAAGATCTACCAGTATACTGGGTAACAATAAGAACGCGATTAGCCAGAGGGTTACTGCTAGCACTCGATTTTGCAATAGCTAGTGACATATTGAAGACGATCCTCGTTCCCTCCTTCACCGAGCTGATAATACTTGCAGTAGTTGTTGGAATACGTATTATTCTTAGCTGGTCACTTTCAAAAGAAATTGAAGGGCGTAGTGATGATATGGCCAAAACAAAAGGGTTACCAGATCCAAGATAACATGAAACAAAATGTTTAAAGTTGAAATAAGACGTGCTGGATAAACTCTAGATATCTTATCTGAATACACAAAGTCTATTATAACTCTCACCAAACTTCATTTGGTTCTACAACTTAAAATGTAATGCAACTGAAAATTGACGCTTATATTAAAAAATCAAATATTTGCCTTACCTTTAGTCAGGAGTTTCTATTGTGTTTTCAGGAATAAATAAAAAAAAGTGAACTATGAAAGTTTCTTTTCCCTAAACAGTAGTTTGCTGAATTAATACAATACACACTGGAATAACTGTCAATGACCCAAACTTAGAGCTTGATGGGTGAGACGGAAATATCACAGGATTGGTGGAAAAGTTACAACAATTAAAGGAAAATTCAAGCAGCAATACGGTAAACTCTATCTTTGCATATTTACTCTCTTTTTTATATTATAGTCATAACAAAGAAGAAGCGCGAAATACTTCGAATAATCGTGGGAATATCGGATGTACGGGAACCTATTTAACCGACGTAAGCTATAGCTGTTTACTACCAAGAAGTGGAAAATACTTTTGAATAACAACGGCAAAAACATGATACCGGTTAAAGAGAGGGCCTTGGTTTTTCAAGGAGGAGGATCTCTAGGTGCCTATGAAGCAGGGGCGTACAAGGCACTTCATGAATTTCTTTCTAAGAAGGATGAAACAGAGGGAAAAGATAAAAGCTCAACCTTTGATATTATAGCAGGGACATCAATAGGTGCCATGAACGCTGCTGTCCTGACCAGCTACGTTGTAGAAAATGGAACGTACGAAGGTTCTGCGGAAAAACTTATCGATTTCTGGAAATATTTGTCTTCGAACTCGATGGTAGATGGTAATCCATGGTTTAGGCCCTGGTGGGATTACTTCCAGAGTATTAATAGGCACGCTGGATCATCAGAAGCAATCAGACGTTACTATTCAGCTAAGGAATTTGCTATATTTGGAGTGCCAAATGTATTTTCTCCCCTTGCACCAATATTCGACTACAAGTTTTTTGATTTGTATAACACATGGTTTAGATTTAGTAATGAGCCATTAAAGCGAAGCTTGGAAAAATTTGCTAAATTTCCTATAGCAACCTCTCATGAGAAAAGTCAGCCAAGGTTATTACTCTTATCGGTTGACGTAGCTGACGGATTGCCAGTCACATTTGATAGTTACCCTCAGGAGGATGGTTCTAGGAAAACAGAATATGGTAGATATATTAGGACACAAGACAAAATGGAGATTGGTTTTGAACATGTGATCAGATACGATCAGGGGATCACCTCAGATCATGTTATGGCAAGCGGATCCTACCCTGTAAATTTTGATTATGCTTCACTGGAAGTTGAAAGCTACGATCCTATCAAAAATGACGCCGTTCTCAAAAACGAAATTAATAACAGAAGCAGTACGAGTAAGAATCATGTTCCAATTTCTAATAAACAATACAAGAAGGAAAAACGATCCTTTTGGGACGGCGGATTGATGACCAACACTCCTCTATCGCAACTTTTATTCTACCACAGGAAGTATTGGTACAAAGTTAGAGGATTGAAGGAGAAGGTCCCCTCTCTGGCTGTATGTGTGGTCAATGTGCATCCTTCGAAACAGGCACAGATTCCTGCTGATCATGATGGGGTTGTAAATAGAAATAATGATATTACCTTCTCTGACCGCAGTCAGAGAGAAGAAGAAGTGTTACTACTAATATCTGATTACATAGAACTCGTAAGAGACTTGATTAAGACTGCAAAAGACAATGGCGTTAAGGATAATGTCATTAAAGGATTGTTGGACCAGCAAACCAAATACCATGGCCAGCTCTTCAAGCCCAGAAGGTACATTGATATTGTTGAGGGAAGATTTGACATAGATAGGATTATAAGAATAGAGAGAAGAAATGATGAAGACACGATTTCTGACAAAACATTTGATTTCTCCTGTGGAACGATTAATAAGCTACTCAATGACGGTTATGAAGACACGCTCAATGTTATAGACACTCTCAAGACCTAAGAATTTTTAGATTCGATGGTTGTTATATACATTCATGTAGTTGCTCCTTATTTTGCAACTTAAATCAGTGAGTGATAAATTCAATCTACGTAGTTGTATCTATTTGAATTTCCTTACATAAGGATGTATTTAGCTAGAAAAATAGAATATTACTATAGAATAGTATAAATATGTCAATACTAGAGGACATAATATTGTCTTTAGAAAGAAGTCCGGCGTGGGTTAGACCCGCACAAATAGGTCTTGGTATCATCGTTGTTATATTATCAATTTATGCTCTTGCATATCCAGGAGCTGCGTTTGTTTCAATAGTGTTTATTCTTGGCATAATTTTATTTATTGTAGGTATTGAAAAGATTATTGCTGGAATTTTCCTTCCTATCAGAGGTAAAGGGGCTTCTATAGGCCTCGGCATACTGGTGCTCATATTTGCAGGTCTTGTGATTGCATATCCAGAATTTGCTACATGGATAATAACAATCTTCATTGGTATTGCACTTCTCTTTGGTGGTGCTGCAAGTATAGCGCAGGCATTCTCTGGAAAAGAATCTGGGTGGAGGAAAGCCTTCCTTCTTGGAGTAGGTGCATTGTTAATAGCCATAGGAATCATGGTTCTTGTGTCTCCAGTCTTTGGTGCACAATTTGCGGGATTTATAGTAGCAATAGCCCTCTTGATAGCAGGAATTCAGATGATCGTAGCAGGTGCCACAGGCAGGAAACTGCACTTAGGGACTGAGAAACTACATAAGTAAAGGTAGGCAAGGGGCTATACAATTTTATCCTAATTTTTCAGATTAGGCCAAAAATAGTGTTACTACATTGTATATCCTAAGACAATGTGATACTTCCTGATTATCTTATGCTGAGACAACGAGCACAAACCTAAAGCGCTGACTATTCTGAAATTAGATGCATCAATTATGAAGCCAAGTCCGGAAATTTCAAATAAATGGACGACTTGCAGAAGTAAGAGGCTATTCTGATAATGTACAATCAACATAAAGGTCAGGTTGAATAGAACACTAACACTGGAAAAAATCACAAATCCTTTTACATGAACTTAATAAGATGACATCCTAACACACCATTTATTGCGATAAGGAATCTGAAAAACCTCTAATATCAAATACCAGTCCCAGTGAACTACGGTAGCCTTTTATCTTGAATGATTGAGCCCTCTTATCAAACGGATCAGTTCATCTAACTCTTTGCTATCAAGGCTTTCCACAATGTCTACCTTGTCTTTTATCATATTTTTTGTGTCTTGGATTACGCCGGAGCTTGACGACTTTACTCTTCTTTCTACAAGTTTAGACGTAATTAATGCAACTACAGTCCAAAGAATCCCAATAGCAGCAAACATTAGGACTCCAGCTATAATCCTTCCCAAGAAGGTGATAGGATAATATTCCCCATAAGCAACGGTTGTTATGGTCTCAATAGCCCACCAAAACGCATCGTACAGACTATGTATGCTCGAATCAGGGTGTGAAGATTCGGCGAGATATATGCCAAAAGCTCCAAAAACGATCGTTACTACCGCAAGTGAAGATAGCAGAATTATTTCGTTGCCTTTTATCATGTATGCTAGGTTGTATAGTCTAACTAGCCTAAAGAGGGCAAGATATCTTAAAGTCCCAATGGTACCTTGAACAATAGACGTACTGTCTGTGGTCCCATAAACAACCAGCGGTATCATTGCTGGAAACTCATACCAATGGGCAATGATGAATTTGAGTCTTGTATTTGATGATTTCAATCTTGATGTAAAATCTGCAGCTAATATACTAGTGACAATCAAATCAAAACCATACATTGTCCATATCTGTTCGAGACTTAATGGAAATAGATATTCAACAAAAACAATAATTATAGAGGCGACCGTCAGTACTGCAACAATGGTGCTTATTACAATCTTTCTTTGAACGGTTAAAAATTTCATAACTAGTTACTAAGATCCAGCACTAAATAATAAAGTTAAAAAAAAAACAAACTGGAGTCTGAACACCAAATTTTCATCTTGAGAGCGGAAGAGACTACTGGACGGAAAGTTTCCATATCCTGAATTTAAGATGAAATGCGACATACAAACATTGCACATGAAATAATTTCAAGTGACGGTTATGAAACCACAAACATACCTTCAACAGTTTATATCAGTGGCTTAATACAGTATCACAAATAGGAATACAAATTGAGGCTTCAATTCCCGCTCGCACGATATCGGTTTAGAATTTTAGTCTTTGGATGAATGAAATCATATCTGAGTGACCAACTTGTCTATAATCCTTCCAGCCCACAATATTTTGAGCGCAATTTTCAAAGTTAGAATGATTTAATATGAGCCATTTCTTCTTGTATCATAATAGTTAATACAAGTCCAAGTCAATCGCTTTTGTCTTTAATAAATAATCTCTTGAAAATGGATAACTAGAGCCAAATTGATATCTAAAGAGGACTGAAAGTATAAAACTTAATACCAAATGAATCAAACCTGATGAATTGTTTGAATTATATCTACATAAAGTAACGAATTCAAAACACTAATAGCTAATTTTAGAATTTTGATCCAATAAACTTGTATTATTTAGAATTTCTAACAAGGACACATATCAAAAATTCACCTATTTTCGCTACGATCCTCTCTATAGATATTAAATTAAATTAAAAAGATAGTGGAAATACAAAAGAAAATAAGATTTATTAAGTGCAACTTCCCAAAAAGATTTGTGTTTAGGCAGATTACCGTTGTGTTACTTGCAACATTAGTATTTACAGTATTGCTATCGACGAACAATTCATTTGCGAAAGAGGTTGAGTGCGCTGATACTTTCACTGATATGGACTGGGATCCAAAAAATCACGAACCCAATGATCCATCCTCTAAGGAATTCGAGTTACTGGCATATCATGGTTCTCTATGCGAACTCACAAAGTGCATAGACCATGAGGAATGCACAAACCGCGATGCCGTCGAATGGGAAAAGTTCAAGAGCTCACCAGCCTATGAGATGAGTTATGAGGATCAGAAGGAATGTCTGGAAACGGCACACGACGATGGTAACGGAAAGGATGGTTTAGTTGGCTACGAAATCATGTCCTGCGGATTAGGAGAAGACAGATATTAGGTAAATTGACCTAAATCTGATATCTCTATTACCTAATTTAGTAAACTCAAACTAGAAGCCCTGCATGTAACCAGTATTTAATGGAGTAATAACTCCTTGGATTTCTCCATTCTCGTGAGCTTGTGTTCGAACAACAACGTATACTGAATCATTTTTCATAAGATTAGTTAAATCTGTAACAGTCTTGCCAGCATGTGGACCAGTAAGATCACTGGGTGTAATAACTCCTTTAGATAATTGTCCGTTCACTTCCCCAGTGGGAATTTCAGACTTTCCATTGATCTCCATATAAGAATTGAATACCTGTGCTAAGTTAGTTCTGTTCTTGAGACTAATATGAGTTCCTCTGACGCCATTTAGATTTCTTGTATCTATCTGGTAAGTCATATTTCCAACAGGTTCTTTGTTAAATTTAGCTGTCCCAGTAGCGGTTGTACTTACTGTCGGTGACATAGCTTGACCAGATAAGCTAGCTACGAAATTGGTTTGTTGTGCGAGTGCTGGTATTGATGTCAATGACAGGACCAAAATACTGAGTAATATAACTGGAGTGTATCTACCAATAGGAAACTTGATCGTTTCATTTTCAGGCATTTCAATCTACAATAGGTCCAAGTCTATTGAGTTCCTTACTTAATTTTGTTAAGTTATCTTAATTAACTATTCAATGATAAACATTGAATAATTAATTGAATTGGTAGTGTAGTGTTTGCTATTGCAGATTATAGTTGTTGTGACAAAATTAACCTGAAATTTTCCGAATTGTATTCTGCGATTGCTTATTAGATGGACCTGGATGGGAATTTGAATAGCGCCCTAAGGTTCTAGTTTCTGAATCTAGAGGTCTAATTGAGAACAACAAGAAAAATCAGGCCAACATCCCACCGCAACTGTTTTCTGTGGGAATGTCGTTTGACTCTAACCTTAGAAAATATGCGCATATCGCACTTCATGATCTCGTTAGAATTAACCAAATTGATAATTGCTATAAATCTTGTGAGTTTTGAGGTAATGATAGAGATTAAAATATATCGAAGTTAACTACAGAGAAAAATAACGGTGAATTAGGAAGGTGCTTATAGGAGGAAAAAAACTGTTTGAGGAGATTGACAAACCAATTGGAAGGAAAATTCTTTCAGAGAGTTCAGAAGAAACTGAAATAGAGGCAAGTTGGACTGGAGAGCTTAAAGGATTTAACGGTTTTCCTGATGGGAAGAAAGTGGGTTCCGGTAATTCTGTACAAGGGAGTAATGGTGTTACAATATCGCATTGGCAAGGTGTTTTTACTACAAGTGACGGACAGGAGTTATTGTTCAAAGGTCGAGACATGAGCAAAAATAACAAATTTGTTGTACTTCGAACTTATTTTACTAATTCAGATAAACTAACTTGGATGAATGGACTGATATGTGTATTGGAAGGGGAATTTAATCCAAATACCAGGGAATTTAAAAGTATTGGTTATGAATGGATGAAAGTATAGATTCTCTATTTCAGACTGTCCTTGAATCAGATTCAATCTCTTTCGGAGCATCACTTTTAGGGGAATCCGATTAGTAATTTGTATCTAACAATGAGTAACCGTTATATAATTAGTGTTATATAGTAATATGCGATGAAAGAAGCAAAACTGTTAAAAATACTCGTGGAGGAAAAATCTCTAGTGAGATTGTTGAAGACACTTGGTACTGGCAAGGGATATCCGACTAGAGAACTGCTGACCAAGTTAGGTGCATATGGATATGGACATAAACAACTGCTTAAGGCGCAGAAACGTGGACTTGTAGCCCGAAAGAGTGTTAAAAACAAAGTATACAATAACCTGACAGAAGACGGAAAAAAACTCGTGAAACTGGCAAGAGAGATAGGAGTATAAACTCTTACTCCCCCAATTTATTTCTGCACCCAAAATTTGTTTATGTATTGGTAACCTAATGGAAGATCTATCCTTTCTACACATTTATCACAATATCTTTCAATTACTACAATACCCTCCAGGCGATAGCTCACTATCTTGGTGGGCGTTTATCGACGTATCGAACAAGTACCGCCCATTATTTCTCTAATAAAGTCTCCTTTAAGAAATTGTGAAACGTGCGGATCATCTAATTTTATCCTGAGGAAATGTAATTTGGCTCTTGGAATAACAATTGGAGTTACAGCTGGTTTTGTTTTTCCATACGAATTATGTAATAGTATTAAGAACTGACAAATACTTGATTGGAAATATTAACGCTCATCGTAAGGAATTGTGAAGCGTCTTTACCTTACACTCTTTGTTTGTATATTCTCTACATTTTTCACTGTGACGCCACTGCCCATTATTAAAATATTGCAAGTGTCTTGAATTATCTCTATCTGTAATGATTCGCTCTTGACCATTCTTTGCTGACGTTGACCTTGCCATAATTTCGACACCTCTTCTCATAATAAACAATTATTGGTAGAGGAACATCACATAAAAACGTTGTACAAAATGTTGTCAGAGTTAATGGTTTTAAATTAAGTTTTAAAGCTTTAATGAAAGACAAAGATGGCAAGAAATAGTATGTAAATTGATATATAGAGAAGGTAATAGTATTAAATTAAGTATCGAATGCTTTTTTAATTATATTAATTTGATCATGATATCAAATGATCTCCATATATTACAAGCTCTTTTAATCGACGCAAGGTCATAATATTAAATTTGTCTCCAGCAATTCTATAGAAGAATAACATGTGTCGGTTGTGTCTGTCGCGCTCATTAGATGACAGATTGTCCAGTTTTTCGTTTCGCTGGTGGGATGGACAACTTTATTATGTTTATTGTGTTACCTAATTCTGCGGAATCCAAATCCAAATCCAAATCCAAATTCCACAAATATCTTAGGACCTTTTAGATTGGTGTTGGATTTTTAATGTGGTCTCATCCCTTTCATTTCAACCTATCTAATAATGTATCTGAGATGTAGTTACTAGTTCTTAAATTGTGTAGTTTGTGCTTGCCCGGATTTTATTTTATTATACAGTCTAACTACGTCTATTAACTGCCAAAGCCAAAAGCCGCCTCCAAATATTGGTCCAATTACCCAACTCATAGGAAATGGAACTAGCCAGATTACGCCAAGCCATATAGCGATCCGAGCTATTAAAATTATTACACCTCTTTTCTTATATCCAAGGTAAATATGTCCCAACCCTGCAATTAGCACTGCTAGAATAATTGTTATTGCCAGACTTTTAGCCAATATTCTATTATTGCAGTATCTTAATAAAAGGACTTCCTATTATGATTGCGTTTTCCTTATATTTGAAACATGGGATAATCTATTTACTAGGGACGCCTTTTCGGAAGCAACTGAATATCCAGTGAAATATGTTCACTCTATACTCAGGTTGTGACCAGCTGGAGGTTCAACTTCTACCAAAAGCGTTGAAGAATGAGGGTTTAGTAGACAGAGTAAAATGAAAAACTGATGGGAGGAGTTGGGTTGATTGTATAACAAAAGCAACCTTTGCCCACCAGCTTCTTTTGCTCTATGACTCATTGTGGAACAGACTATAAAACTCTTGGAACACCAATCTACGGGGGAGGGGCTACAGATTAGACTAGTTTGCTTATAGAGTAACAATCGTAGATATTTATGAAACACACGGAAAATCATCTTCATTCTAATCTTAATTAACAAGTAACAATAGACAAGGGGAACGATGCTTATGGAAGAATCTTACTAATGATTGGAACCCCTCTATTTCCACTCTGGTAATACGGGTCAAAGTATCCATAGAATGGGGTAATACCGTAATAGATGCATACCAGGAACCATTAGTGACTTTTGTACCGAGAAATAAATTTTGATATGTCTCAAAAACACAGTAGAAACATGAAAATAATTTTCTCTCACGTTTACTATTTCAAAAACCAATGTATATCTAGTTAAGTGGACTTCAGCCTGGCGCTGACGTATTTAACGTGATTCCAACTAGAGTACGAAACCCATGAGGCAAGAGTAAACCAAATAGTAGAGTTTGGCTTAAATATCCTAATGTAGGAAGGTAGGTAATGAGTGGCATCTTATCACTAATTTCAATATTTGCGCTCATCACAATAACCGTTATCAATCTCAATATAGTGATAATACATGCAGAGGATGATTCATCACTTGCGTATTGCGCAACTGGAGAGGGCAAGGATGGTATCAGCGTCAAGATTTGTAGTGTAGATAAGGAAAAATGCGATAAAAATGTAAAGGAAAACGAGATCTCTGCTTCCTGTAAGGAGAGCCATTAGATCGATAGAAATTGACTAACTAATTTTGTCTTGCGTCAAATTTAATTTACTTTATCCGTCGAGTTATTACCTAGTAAATCTGAATCGCAATCTCGATTGATACTTATCCTTTGACTACGATATCCTTGGTACTCTGAGACCATCTTGCTTTTGCCATTGACACAAATCTGAAAGGTTGTGTGCATATGCATTGAGTTGATTAATTGCAACTGCTAATACCAATGAGCTAACTAAGGAAATAATCAAGCCAAAAAGGGCAGAAAAAATTTTACATATTATTAACTAGTGATAAATATATTTAAGATTCGACAAATGAATAGTTAGGACAGCAATGAAATGTTTTTTATACAATTCTTTAATTAGAAATAATTCAATCAATGTGGAAACAACAGTCCTGTAAACAGGTAAAAAGTCATGGTAAAACACAAACAAATACTCGGGATTTTAGGAGCATGCTTTGCTGTAGGAGGTGGAATAGCCTGGTTTTTCCATCAGTACCTCTTCTCTTCAATCCTTTGGGCGATAGCAGGTATAATAATATTAAAATTGAATAAAATGAAAAACAGATCAAAAAAAAGATAGTCCTCTGCCGCATTGGTTCAATTAGCTGAGGCAACACTCAATCATAATATTGATGCAATAGGAATTATAACATCTTATGTTAGATTCGAAATTTATTATTTCTTTATACAATCTATTAGTTAATTCTTTCAAGTGATTTTTGTTATCATTTTTTCTAAATGATATTATCTAATTTCTTAAAAGAAATCAAAGTCGTATCTTACTAGATCAACCAATGCAAATAGAAATTGATGAATGCGTTTATTGGATACTACATACTGTTGTATCGAGTGATTTACTAAAATATAATCATGTTACCGTGAGAGAAGAAAACCTTGAGTTTATAGTTGTTGAGGCAAAAAATTATTGTATTGACCTGACTGGATTGACAAAAATAGAAAAAATTACGGGAATGAAGCTGCTACAGATGAAATCCTATAATGGAACCTCACATCTCTGGTTTGGTAGAAAAATGAAACTAGTTTCCCAATCACATTTTACTAGATAGCCCGAATTTTGCAAAAATTGGTTAAATAATTTAGTCTATTGAGATTGTTAATCAAAATACTAAAAATTACCACAAACAATTGTGATTTCTGACGTGTATCTTGATTTATTCAGTGTTATTATTTTGAAGTCCAAAATAGCATGAATGGCATTGTGATTTTGCGTGTATAACTCCCAAGTTACCGCATGTAGTACATTTTTTATCATAATCAATCGTAGAATCAGAAGATTTTATCTTTTGCATACATTTACCGCATACAGGAGCTTCAAGTGCATAGCTTGAAAGAAAACCTTTTCCACATTGATTACATCTAAGACTATACATTTTTCCTTTAGGTCTCCATTTCTTAAAAATGTCCGTAATTCTCATATTGATTAATAGCATTGAATGACCTTATTAACGTACATAAAGCCCCTACTGAGTTTAGTTAACTGTTTAATTGAGTGCATTAAATGACTGTTTATATTATAGTTAACTATAACCGAACGTATCCAACCCACCATCAAATTTATCATTCAAATCGCATTCAAACAGAGAATATTTAGTGTGATTTTTATTTAAAGTAAATATACTAAACAATCAAGATACTAAATGGGTAAAAAAGACATTGAAAGATGAAAATAATACTTTGAACGATTTTACGAAATACGATATTTTTGAAAAATGGAAGAAATTACAAAACTTTCCAACGCTAGGTATGTTTAATGCATTAACTAAGGATTACAACGAATACTTGCAAGATATGTTAGAGCTTAATCGGATTCTGATGGATCTACAAAGGTATCTTTCAAACTACTGGCTGCAATTGTCCAAAACTCAATTTCATGCCATTGGAAATGTACTTTTGAAATCTAGATCCGATCCGAAATTCAATGATATTGATCCTGAAAGATTTAGGCTGCTTGTAATTGATGCCTTTGAAGAAGCCTATAGTTCTTTATTTTCATCAAGAGAGTTTTCTGTAGCGTACAATGAAGTATACTCAAAGCAACTTGATTTTGTAAATCGTATTAACAAGATAGTTGAAAAAAATCTTAATTTATTAAACATCCCGACAAGGACGGAATTAGACGAGGTTCTAAAAGATCTACAAGAAATGAAGAAGACTCTGAGAGATATTAAAAACACGTATGAAAAATCCCAAAGAAAATAAATTATTGTTATGATATAAATGACAATCCATAATAAGAATACTCAAAATCGGAATCTAAGCGGATACTCAAAGATATCCAAGACTATCGAGTTACTCTCTAGAGGTAATTGTATATCTGTGGGTGATACTCCAAACAATATCGTGTGTGAGACTAGATTATATCGACTCTTACATTACCACAGCATGGTGAAAAAGGTTTCTCCAACTCCTATTTTGGTTGTTTATGCATTGGTCAACAGATCATACGTACTAGATCTGCAGCCAAACAAAAGCTGGATCCGTCATCTTCTAGCACAAGGTTTTGATATTTATCTACTTGATTGGAAATCACCGACTAGGATGGACAAATATGTCTCATTCGACGACTATGTTAATTCCTACATTGACGATTGTGTAGAAATAGTTCAAAATAATAATTCTGCCGATAAAATTACTCTTCATGGATACTGTATGGGATCGTCTATGTCAGCCATGTATACTTCCTTGCACCAAGAAAAAATTAAGAATTTGGTCACAATTGCCCCTGTCATCGACACAAGTAAAGATTCAACTGTTATCGCAAACATTTCCAGGCAAATGGATATTGATAAATTAGTATCTACAATTGGTAACTTACCTCCAGAAAAACTTTATGAAGTCTACTCCATATTGAAACCATTCAAACAGGGGGTTAATAAATACTTTAATTTAGTTGAAAACATTGACAATGAATCGTTTGTGCAGAATTTTTTACGAATTGAAAAATGGTTGTATGACACTCCTCCAATAGCAGGTGAAACAATAAAACAATGGATAAATGATATCTACAAAAATAACATGTTATTTAAAAACCAGTTTAGATTGGGAGAAGCCTTAGTAGACCTTAAAAAAATTAACGTTCCACTTCTAAATATTGTTGCAGAGGAGGATCATCTTGTCTCTCCAGAATGTAGCGTTCCCTTAAATGAGGTAGTATCCAGTCAGGATAGACGATTAATTCGGTTCCATACTGGACACGTGGGTTTAATTGCAAGTAGCTATTCACAAAATAACGTATTACCAAAAGTAGGACAATGGCTTAAAACACGTTCAAGCTAATTAGTAGTCAGTTCAATTAACGCTTAATGGACTGAACTAAACGTCTTAATTACAAATCACTTGTCGGAGTTATTCTTGTGTTTTCTTTCAATAGGAATTACTATGACTTGAACAAGGTCCCCGTCTTCAATTTTCAATGCCTGTCTCTCAGCTTCTGGTATAGATATTCTGCCACCGCTTTGAATAGTAGTCTTGAACATGGCATGGTAAAATGTCAGACCTTGCAACATTGAAAAGAAATTCTGCATCGCATCCATTTGAAGATTTGAAAATTTCTTAAAAAAATCTTGCTGTGCCTGAGTAGTACTATCTACCACCTTCTTATATGATTCCATATCTTCATTTCCTTCCGGCTTATCAGTCATACCTGTAATTTTGAAAGGGCGTTTATTTAATACTATTGAATCCTCTTAGGAAATCGATAGCTATATTAGAAAATACTTCCGGTTTTTCAGTAAAAGGCGTATGACCACTTTTTGGGATTACATGCAAATTAGAATTAGGAATGTTCCTATACTCTTCCGCATTTTTCACTGGAATCATTTCATCTTGCTCACCCCAAACAATAATCGTTGGTGAGAGTATCTTGTTGAGTCGAGAAGACAAGTTTGTAGTGTTTCTTATCCCAATCATGGTGGACATGAAGGCATACTTTGCATTTGGAAGTTTCATTCTATCGATAAAATCTTCTATTGTTTGTTCCTTAACAGTACGTGGATCGAAAGCCATGTTGATGAATGCTCTCCAGGCATTATCATGTGTCGGATACAAAGCTGCCAAGATATATTCTTCCAGCGTTTTAGTCGAACTCTTCATTGTCCCAGCCGGAGAAACTAAGATTAGTTTGTTTACCATGTTAGTATTCTTGAATGCAAACTCTGCTGCAACCAATCCTCCAAATGAAGAACCTCCTATACTTGCTTTTTTGACGCCTAAACTATTCAGGAAATTTTCAAGAAATTTTACAAAGAACGGCATATTATATTCTACAGTTGGCTTATCACTATAACCAAATCCGATTATATCCGGAACAATTACTCTAAAATGCTTGTAAAGAAAGGGTATCACGTTAGACCACCTTTCGGCAGAGGCACCTATGCCATGTAAGAGCACCAAGGTCTCATTTTTCTTTGAACTGAAATTATCAAAATCGAGATAACGAATCTTGTTTCCATGAACTTGTATTTCTTTCGCTGAAGTTTGTCTGGACAATAATCTGCTGTCTCATAGATATTTCTGGGTCCACCTTATTACTTTTATCATAAATTGTGGCATTTTTGATATCTTAGCCCATTGTCCTTATTTTGTCCACATTTATAAGCGAAAAGGGATCTAGTCTTCTCTCAAATTATCTTTAAAACTGTGCGTATAACCTATCAGACTTGCAGCTTATCCAAATTGATAAAAATCTAGGACTAATTTGAGTGCAATACCAAAAAAAGTAATTCCAAGTACTATCCTCAATTTTTTTTCACTTAATTTCGTTGATAATCTTGATCCTATTTGAGCTCCAGCAAATGCACCTATTGATAAGAGTACCGCAGGAAGATATTGAGGATTTCCTAGTATAATGTGGGTTGTCAGTCCTACCAAAGATGTAATCATCAAAACGAATTGGGAGGTTGGAGCAGCCAGATGCATAGTCAATCCTACAATCGCCATCATTAAGGGAACAAATATGACTCCGCCCCCAATTCCAAATAAACTTGAGATAATTCCAGCAACAAATGTACTGGAAAAAAAAAGAATCTTTACCCAAGTTGATTCCAATGACAAAGAATTTCCATTGATTATCGATTTTCTATACGTTAGATAAATTCCTGTTCCGACCAGTATTATCGCAAGTAGTATCTTGAAATAACCTGGGTCGATATATGTTGAAAAATAAGAACCTACTATCGCACCTGGTATTGATAATAATGCCATCTTAATCCCAAGCATGTACTGAATCTTTTTTGATCTAGCATATGCTATAGTTGAGGAGATGCTGGTAGAAGAAACTGCAAAGAGACTTGTGCTTGCAACTTGCGGCGGTGTCAGGCCGATAAAAGTCAAAGCTGGAGATATTATGACTCCACCCCCAACTCCTATCATGGAACCCAAGATTCCTGCTATCAGACCAATTATGACAAAAAAGGGAAAAAGCAAAAACTCTTCCAAGTCAAATACCTGTTAATTCTATTACAACTGTAGTAAGTTAATAAATCGTTTGTATATTCTCGTTTATAAGAAAGTAAATTTTGTGGCGTCGGAGTATATAATGAATTAAATTTGGTACTTTTCAAAATAATCATTGAATGGAAGAATTTTTCTGCAATATTTGCGAGAGATCTATAGAAGTGTTATCATTAGAAAAGCACACTAAGGAATCTGAGCATATTGCAAGGAAAAAAATGTTAGAAAAGCAACTAGCAAACAATAGCAAGTTCCAAAAATCATTAAGATCCGCGACCGATTTGTGGAAAAACGATTGATACTGGTAACGATTTACGATAATTTAAGATATCGGATAGATTTAATATGATATTTCACTTTCTAAATAAAATTCATGTAATTTCTTTTGATACTTTTTATAGTTCAATTCCGATGAATTAATTTAAATATGTAAATTATTGTACTCATAGTTCTGGAAAAACAAAAACAACAAGGTATTCACACCGACATATTTCGCCCATTTCCGCTGATTTTGCTACATACCCCGTTTGGCTTAAAATTCTTTGATTATGTAGCGAAGACCAGAGTTGCTAAGGCATATGCCAGAGCCAATACATATTTAATGCCTGTCATAACCGTGATTGCGATATTACTAATAGTTGGCGGAATATCCACTCTTATTTCGAATGTTTCTGTGAGAGAGGATGTCAGGGAGATCGGTCCCAGAGGAAATTTTCTAATCCCCATACTTAACCCACTTCTTCCGATTTCCTACACTTTGGTTGCTCTCATAATAAGTGTCTTCATACACGAGGCAGGGCATGGCATCGTTGCAAGAGTATATGGGATAAAGGTAGAATCAACTGGTATTGCGTTTGTTCTCTTTATTCCAGTTGGAGCTTTTGTGAACCTTGACAAGGAAGGGTTAGATAAAGCAACATTAAAGGAGAAAAGCGCCGTTCTTACTGCAGGCCCACTGAACAACATGATTCTTGCAGCAATCTCAATGGGTTTGTTATTTGTAGTAATATCCTCCTTAACGCCAATTGCTATGCAAAATAATCCGAATAATGGAATCCAAATAATTAGTATAACTGATGGATCACTTGCGGAAAAAATTGGTCTTACACGAGGTTCCAGCATACTAACTATTGGTCAAACTGAATTACATAACCAAGACGATTTGTCGCAAACTTTAAGATCAAATATAGGCAAACAATCTCAAATCGTATGGCAGGACAGACAGGGGAAACAAATAACGGGTACTCTATCAATTCCTGCCGACACCGACCCTACTAAACCTATTCTTGGTGTCGTAGCTTTACCCCTTGATCCCAATGGGACACTTGAATTGTACAAGAGACATTTTGCATTTACCTTTAATATAAATCGCCCAGTACCAATGCTTCCTTTACCAACACTAGATGGACAATTTGTACCATTTTCAGATACTATGGCGCCAAAATATGAATCAAGTTTATTTGGTCCATTCTTTCCCATAATTGCCAATACTCTCTTCTGGCTCTGGTTCATCAATTTCAATTTGGGAATATTCAATGCCCTTCCTATTGCACTTTTGGATGGAGGTCAATTGTACGGATCGCTTATAGAGAGCAGATCCAAAATTGACAAGAATCGTCTCAAGCAAATCTCGTCGGCAGTATCTACATTAATGATAGTTATTGTGGTTATGTCATTATTTCTACCATATCTGCTTTTCTAGGATAATGGGCCGGTAAATACAATTAATTTCCAAAATATATATTAATAGAGAAGTTCACTTTCATTATGGATACAACCGGTAAGAGCTTTAGTGACCTTGCTATCTAGCGTTGTGATAGTCGTTGATTATCATTATTAACGTAAGGATAATAGAAAATCAGACCGAGTATCTAGAAGAATGTTAAAGTGAGTAATCGAGATTTAAGTAATAATTCTGTAGATGAGAGTAATTCTGCATCAGAGAACAATGACAAGGTTAAGCTACATTCTAATACTTTATCTGCAAATCAAATTCAACATAGAAAGAAATTAGACGAAGATTTCTTTAAGGATATAATACTGAAATCAATTCCAAAGGAATCCCAAATCACAAGTATAAGATTTGAAGGTCCGTATGTTGCTCTTTATACATTAAATCCTAAATTTTCATTAACTGAATTAACCTATTATCTTTCATCACTTTCAAAAAATGTTAAGAAAAGATTTGTGGTAAGAACTGATCCCTCAATTAGGTTATCTGAAGACGAAACAAGATCCACAGTAATAAAGATGTTACCAAATGAAGTTACAATATCTGCTGTATTTTGTGATGATGCGACAGGAGAAGTAGTCCTTGAAGTAAATCACCCTGAATCTGTAGATGCAAATACGGTAATCGATATTGCGCAGGCGACAGGTTGGATAGCACACACATTACGTTCTCCACATATTCAGTCTAGTAGTATGAACATGATTCATTCTACTCAGAAGAGTTCTGCAAAGGAGAGGAATCTTTTCTTACAATCACTAGGGAGAAGAGTTTTCAGGCCACCTTTAGTTTTGGAAAATAATGATTCCAATTTAGATTTCGTCAGTCAATCAAGTGATAAGAGATCAGAAATTACTGAACTAAAATCTAAGATTAGGAACAAGGAGGAAATAGCTATTTTTTGTCTGGGCGGGGTTAAACAAGTTGGAAGGTCATGTTTTATTGTAGTAACTTCCGAAAGCAAGATTATGCTTGATTGCGGGATAAATCCTGGTGAACCGCTAGGAATTTCAGCTTATCCACGATTAGATTGGTTTAATTTTGATCTTGACGAGATAGACGCTGTAGTCATAAGTCATGCACATATTGATCATCAGGGATTTTTGCCTACATTATTCAAGTTTGGATATAAGGGTCCTGTTTATTGTACTGAACCTACACTACCTTTAATGACTCTCCTACAGTACGATTCAGTAAAGATTTCTAAAAGCAACGGTACATTTTTACCATACGAAACAAGAGATGTAAATGAAGTTATCAAGCACTGTATAACGTTACCTTACGGGAAACCTACCGATATATCGCCTGATATCACTTTGACCTTCAACAATGCTGGACATATAATGGGAAGTGCCACGGTACACATCAATGTATTCGGGACGCACAATATTCTTTATTCCGGAGATTACAAGTATGCCAGAACCCAATTATTGGATAGCGCTGTTTCTGTTTACCCCAGAGTAGAGACATTGATAACCGAGAGTACATATGGAAACACAGTAGATATAATGCCAGATCAATCTGTAGTATACAAAACTTTTACCGATGCTATTAATAAGACATTGTCATCTGGAGGAAAGGTATTAATTCCCGTTCCTGCAGTAGGAAGGGCCCAAGAAATAATGCTAGTCCTAGATAAGGAAATGAGAGAAGGACGTCTTATGGAGGCACCGGTCTTTATCGAAGGAATGATATCTGAAGCCAGTGCAATACATATGTCCTATGCACATTACCTTGGATTTGATGTAAGAAAATCAGTATCTAACGGTGTGAATCCATTCCAATCAGAATACTTTACAGTAGTTAATGGCTACGAAAGAAGGGAAGATGTATTCAACGACGAAAACCCAAGTGTCATAATGGCAACCTCTGGGATGCTGGAAGGAGGTCCATCTGTAGAATACTTTAAGAAAATCGCGCCGGACAAGAAAAATAACATACTATTTGTTTCCTACCAGATTAATGGAACATTGGGAAGACGCGTCATTGATGGCGGTTTGATGGAGATCAGTATGCTGGATGAAAAAGGTAAGGTTAAAGTTATTCCAATTAAATGTGCAAGTCAGAAAATTGATGGATTTAGTGGCCATAGTGATTTTAACCAGATAATGAATTTTACTGCAAGAATAAAACCAAAGAGAGTATTGGTCAATCATGGTGAAAAATCTAAATCAGAAAACGTAGCCAGCAATATTTTCTCAAGATTCAAGATAAGATCTATTGTTCCTGATAATAGAGAAATTATCAAGTTGAGATAATTGTGAAACCATATATCTCCTATTCGGATTTACATAATATAGGGCTAAAGACAAGTAGATCAACCGAGCTGATATTGCTGATCCTCATATTGGTAAGAATGTACCTTTTTGCATACTTTCTGAAACATGATGGCTCTCGCTCTCACGCCTGATAACTTTTCCCACTGACTTTCATTTGTTTAAGTTGGGATATCTAGATTAGTATAAATGGCAAACAGACCTACGCTTTGGATTAGTTTGAATTTCGATGCGACAAATAATAGAGTATTAGCTTAATGATCTTAAGATGCTGCAGTTAAGCTAATACTAATAGCAACATTGACATAGGTAAGGTAGCAGTGACCTTAGAATGGACCAGCACGGATCAAAAATGAATGTTTTGTTCAGTATCTTTTTAGATATGTAGGTATAACTATAATTGTAATTGGCTATAAGATACAAATGTATTAATTGTAATATTGTGCTTAGTGGTGAAGGTGCGTCCAGACATTATCTTGCTAATCCCACTCATAAACTTGAAAAACTTCCACCTCAATTAAAACAAGCCAAGAATATTGATTCCTCTTGATTTGAGGGTTGAATTTCCTATTCTCTTATACTCTCTAACGTTGAAACGACCTGCCACAATAAGGTCCGTATATGAGATTGCATCTGCGGATTTTGAGTCACGTTATCTAGCATACTTATAGTATTTGCCGCCCTAACAGAAATAGATCCGTTTTTTTCATCCTTTATTCCTGTCAGGATCTCTCTTACAATATTTCGAATATTTTTTTGAATATTATTGTTCCTAGCTATACTGTCCAAGGTGCTAATCGCATTTGCAAGCCTCTCCTGGTTTTCCTTGTCCCTTATCTCTTTCTTTGTAGCCATTGATATATACACTCTCCACTTTTTTTATTTTACAATACAGTGACTTTTGAATGTTTTTCCAATCTTCCGAACAAAATTTTATTATAAATCTAAATTTTATTAGACAATACCAATTAATATTAACTAGACGCTATTGTAGACATACATGTCGGAAGCAGACATAACTACCAAGAAAAGCATATCTCAACCACCACTCGATTTACTTTTCAATCCATCAGTATTGTCAAAGAAAGATGTATGGGAAATTGATCTTTCATTACTATTAGAAATGTTGTTAAAACTAATCAATAATAGTGGAAAAAAAGACCTAAGAATGTGCGGGATCGCAGCATTGTCATCCTCACTAATCTATCGTTTGAAGGTAGAGAGTATCCTGAGACTAGAGAAAATCTCCAAAATTAAAAAGGGAGTTGAAGATGTTGACATCCAACCCATTCCAAATTTGAAGCCACTTGAAATTCCGTTTAGGATAGAACCTACTTATCCTGTGAGTCTAGAGGAATTATTGCACGTACTTGAAAACATGATAAATGGGCTGGCAAATCCAAAACCAAGACGGAATCAACTCAATCTGGAATCTGTGGAGACATTCAACTTTGATGAGTACTTGGTGAAGTTCGAGAAGATTTTGCAATCTTATGAGGATATGATCTTCGATATCGTAACTGCCGATAAGTCTGTTGAATTCAAGAATCTTACGGTTAAGATGGATTCTCTTGAAATAGTAAGATGCTTTATTGCCATGCTATACCTTGCCATGAAAAGAAAAATACTTGTTGAGCAGAAAGACGAAGAAATATTGATTACTTTGAACGAAAACATTGATTAACAAAGCTTAGTTACATTCACACAGGTGCCTCAATCACTTCCGGACGCTGAAATTACAGCCAGAATCGAAGCAGCCCTATATGCTGCCGGTAGACCCTTATCCATAAGTGACTTGATGAGGGCAGCTGGAATTAATTCTAAAGAAAAAGTAGTCAAATTACTACATGAACTAATAAAAAAAACACGAAATGTTTTGACCGCCCTAGAAATCGCTCAACTTGATGATGATAAATTTGTGTTTCAAGTAAAACCTGTCTACATGCCTTTGATTAGGCGATTTGCTCAACAGCCGCTAATCCCCGCCGGCGCACTAAAAACTTTATCATTTATTGCTTATGAACAACCAATTACCTCAAAAAGGCTAGTTCAAATTCGAGGCAGTCAAGTTTACACGCATCTCAAAGAGCTGAGAGCTCATGCGTTCATTGAATCGGAACGGTTGGGGAGAATGAAAATATATAGAACAAGCAGAAAATTTCAAGAATATTTTGGGATAAATGACCTCAACATACTCAAAAGCAAGATGATTCTAAAATAATTATTATTGCTCTTTGGTTACTTAATAGTAAACCTCATAAAATGGATCAACTTCACTTCTATGCAATCATGAAAAAATCTATAGAGAATCTATCCGGTCGAAAGTATACCGGCGGCAGAAAAATCGCTATGCGGAGCAGACGCAAGTCCGAAATAGATAGATATCCAAATGAAGCGGTTACTGGAAGTAATGTCAAAGTGATAAGAAGAGTACGCGGCAATAACAGTAAGACGGCTTTAAAAACTGTCGAATTAGCAAATGTTTCAAATGTGGAAGAGAACAAAACTACAAAGTTAAAAATACTTAGAGTTATCAAGAACACCGCTAATAAGGACTACGAAAGGAGAGGAGTAATTACTAAAGGCACAGTGATAGAAACTGAATTAGGCTTGGCAAGAGTAATATCAAGACCTGGTCAGGTAGGTATTATCAATGCTGTCCAGTTAAAGTAAAACCCATGGAAGCAAGATTATCTTAAATATGACATCAAATCGTTCATTTTGGCACAAAAGAATTTAACGGCCTAAATCGAGGCAGCTATATCCTCAGCTCCATATGATATTATCAAGTTAACTCCTGCTCTTATCATAGATGTAAAATATCCTATAATCCATTCATGTTCCTCTATGAGTCTATTGCGAGTAGCGGCCATTAGCATTTCATATTCGCCAGATACGTGTTGCACAGCTATTTTACAGCTGACTCTATCAGCAATTCTGGTTATCAAATCAAGATTACCCAATGATGGCTTTATTGTTATAATATCTGCTCCCTCACGTAAATCTAATTCTATTTTTCTCAACATCTCTCTTGAATTAGAGTATCCTATCTGATAGTTGGATTTGTCGATCTTTGAAAATTTCTTGAATGCGGTCAAACGAAAGGGAGAATAAAGACAGGAAAACTGTTTTGAAAAGGACATTATTTTGGTATTTCTGAATCCATTAATGTCGAGATTGTTCCTAATAGACAGTACCAATCCATCCATCATCGATGATGGTGCAACCATATCTGCGCCAGACTCGGCATAACTAAGGGAAATCTTTGACATAATCTTTAAAGTTTTGTCGTTATCTACTTGGTTATCTTGATTTATTATTCCGCAATGGCCTGATAGATTATACTGACAAACACAGACGTCAGCAATTATCTCGATCTTTTTGTCATAATTACTTTTTATAGTTCTTATTGTGTTTTGAACAACCCCCTTACTATTCCATGCTTGGGATCCCCTTGAATCATGTATTTTGGGGGTACCAAAAATAATTACCTTGTTAATTTCTAAAGCTAGAATTTTGTCAAGTCTATCTATTAGGTTCCTGTCAGACATAACAAGAAGGTCGCTATTATTAGAGATGGTGGATTTTCCTATGATGATGGGAGTAATCAAATTACTCGTTTTCAAAAGGGGATTACGATTGGTATCCTGAGATGTCAATTCTTAATTTATGATTTTTTATAAATATATGCATATTTAACCAAATGTAAAATATTGATATCATGATACATTATTTAATCGAAGTATATCAAGAGTAAAATATGTTACTTTGTAAATTAGAGGAGTTTGACTACTGTATCTATTGGGATTCCGTCTTACAATGAAGAATTAAATATCAAAACAGTTTTGGAAAGTGTGATTTTTTCAGATCTAAATTCAATTGACCTTGTCGAAATCATAATCTCTGATGATTCAACTGATGATACCCCAGTCATCGTTAAACAATTTATGGAAAATCATTCAAAAAAGATTATCTTTCTTCATAATGACATGAGGAAAGGTGCGGCAAACGCTTGGAACAATATAATACAAAATGCGTCGGGTGAAATAATTGTCCTATATGATGCCGATGTGATGCCAGAACCAAATTGTACTTTGGAATTAGTTGACAAAATCAATAATAATGTGGGTATATGTGCATCAAATCCAAAGCCGATTGCAGATCGAGGAATTCCTGCAAGGGGTACAATTTTTGTCAATGAATGGTTGGAATCAGTAAGAGAAAAAGAACTATCTGAATATACTGTGATGGGTAGAGCCTTATCTATACGCTCTGATATTGCTAAAAAAATAACTATCCCCGAAGGCCTAATTGCTATAGATCTATTTATCCAAAGCAAAGTTTTGGGAATGGGTTACGATGTTGTCTTTAACCCAAACGCAATTGTTCTATTCAAACCAGCCAAGACGTTTGTTGATTTTTCTTCACAGGTAATTAGAGCAATTAATGGCCACAATCAGTTGAAAAAGCTTCGATACGAGATAAATAATCATCTTTCCATAAAAACTGCCCTTGTAGAATTTTTCCGTGTCACAATGAGAAACCCTTTCGGGGCACTTTCTACCTGCTTATGTTATATCATGATTCCGTTCTATATGACGAGAATCAAAAATGCAGACTCTGCATTATGGCATACTGCACAAAGTACAAAATGAATACAGGTAAATGTTTAGAATTTCTAACTTTTTATCAAAAGTCTGACTTGAATGACAAAAATAAAAATGGTATAAATAATACTCTTGAATTACGATTCTAGACTTGAGTGATAGTTCAATTGCATCTTGCGGATACATATGCTATCCAAGAGATAACAATGCTCAAAGTTTGATAGAGTATTGGAAGAATTCTGACATTGTTAAGGATTTGTATTTCGCTACGGCCACATTTGCATTTGAAAGCAAGCCGTATTTCCCGAATAATTCAAATCATTACATTCTTGTCAAATATGATGGTCTTGACAAAATTGTTGATGGGATTTCACGATATCGGCGCCCAAACAGCTCTCTTTTCCTCTTTAGTAATGAAACGGAATTGTTCGAAAAATATCATGAGAAGGTAAGTTATGTCTCAATTTACTATACAAGATATGATCAGGACAATCACGAATTAACAGATATTGCAGGTATTTTAGCAAGGAGAGATATGCTCGTAAGCGCAAACTTAGGAAATCTGAAATTTATCAATAACAAGAAACTGCCATTTATTTTTCCACATGCGGACAATATCATAATTTTAGAAGTTGAGGGTAAAAAGAGTCATCAGAGCGATCAAAACTATTGTGAAAAAACAAGAAAGGATGTTGCAAGAAAAGGGATTCCTCTAACTAATCTTGTAAGCTTCTCTATTTTGGAGAAACTAAGATAATGCGGTTTTGATCAGAACCGTTAAATATGAAGCAATTTTCTACTTTTTCGACCAATATTGAGCAAACCGATGGATTTGGGGAGCCTAAAAGTAGGTTCCTATATAATTATTGATAACGAACCATGTCGAATTGTATCATATGACCATAGCAAGCCTGGAAAACATGGTTCAGCAAAAGCGAGAGTTTCTGCAATATCAGTATTCGATGGGTCAAAGCACAGTCTCGTTTCACCTGTTTCTGCTAGTGTGGATGTTCCACTAATAGACAAGAGAAATGGTCAAATCATTTCCATCTCTGGACAAATATTTCAAGTAATGGATTTAGAAACATTCGAAATGTTTGAAACTTCGTCATTAGAAGATGAAATACGAGAAAAAATTGTGCAAGGAGCAGAGGTTGAATATTGGAAAGTTCTCGAAAGGGTAAAAATAACTAGAATAAAAAGCTAGTCTTGTCTAAAGTCAAATTATTGAAATAAGAAATTACTGCCTAGAGTATCATCTAATGTAATCATAATTTGACAAATTGATAGTCAATCTTTGTAGTATCAAATATTATGACCGATGGCTCTGTTTCAATATTTCCTTCTATATTGGGAAACTCTCTGTGTGCACAACCAGGGTTTAGTACCAGTGTATCACGTATTTTTTCATCTCGTTTCTTATGAGTGTGTCCATGAATGACCAAATCGTACATTTGACTTGCGATAATAGCTTCGGTCAATTTATTACTGGTTCCATGATATATGGCAATTTTGAATTCATCTAATTCAAGGTGACAAAATTCTCCATGCAGCTCTCCACCAATTTCTTGGAAATTTTTTAGCAATCCTAATTTTTCACCGTCATTGTTTCCAAGTACTCCTATCAATTTGCCATCCAGGTGTTTGAATTGCTTTACTACTCCGGGGAAAACATAATCTCCAGCATGAATTACATAGCTGACTCTATTTTCATTAAATTTCTTTATCGCATTTTTTAGACTTGGCAGGTCATCATGAGTATCGGATATTATACCTAAATTCATTAATAATGCAGATTGTTAATTAGATATTGCAAATAAACGAATCTATTGAGAGTAATGAAGTTTTCTCCGCTACACTTAGTTTTCTTATTTATCACTTTGTGAAACTTCCCTTTTTTGATTAGTCTTGGATCGCTTACGAATCTTGACAAAAAACCAGATGACGAAACCTGTTATAACACAGACAGACACCACATCAAGATATATTGCGTATTTGTCAATATTTTCCCAATTATGCCCTAATATGATACCAACGTAAGTTAACATTGAGTTCCAGATGAGTGATCCTAGAAATGTGTAGATTGAGAATTTAACAAAATTAGTTTTACCAACGCCGCACGGAAGAGATATATATGTTCGTACTGCAGGTAACAGCCTACAAAAGAATGAAATTTTATCACCATATTTCTGGAACAACTCTTCGGTAAATTCAAGATGACTTTTCTTAAACAAAATGTACTTTCCATATCTTAATATGAATGCCCTTCCCGCCTTTATTCCTAAGTAATATGTTAGGATTGAGCCAACAAGATTTCCAAAAGTACCAGCAAGTACAACACTTACAGGCTCAAACGTCCCGTTGCTAACCAGAAAACCTGAAAAAGGCATAATGATCTCGCTTGGTATGGGAATCAGTGCACTTTCTAAAACGCTTAATAAAAAAATTCCTGGGTAGCCTAAAGTAGATATGAATGAAATGACGAAATCTATAATTGGTTTTAAAATTTCAAACGTGATTGACAATTAATAATTAGAAAATTAATGGCATAAATATCTCTTTATTTCTTCCCTTGGAATTTTGGTTTCAAATTATGTGCCGGAGGCGGGACTTGAGCCCGCGGCCTTTCGATTATGAGTCGAACGCTCTGACCAAGCTGAGCTACCCCGGCGCTCAGCCCCTTGACCAGAATGATTTTTTGAAACATAATATATTTTATTCAAAGTATTAACTATCATTTAATACCGATTGTTTTTCTCTCCGATATCTCCTTAATCGTAAAAATGAATCAATTTGATATTAAATCCGTACTTCATCAAGAAACCTTTTAATTTAGATCTCTAATTTTTGTAGCTTATGAAAGATGCTATCAAGCGTGGAATCGTAAAGACAGTAGCCAATGGAGTCCTCAATTCACGACGTGCAAGAGGATATTCTAGGGATGAACTAGTACAATCAGGAGTAACAGATATTCGCATTGCACGTAAAAAGAAGATCCCAATTGATCCATTTCGAAAAACAGCCCATAACGAAAATATTGAGCAACTCAAGGCTTACTTAAGTAAGGAGATTTCGAAAACTACTAGTAAAGTGAAACAAAAAAGAATCAGAAAAAGCTCCAAGCAAGAGCCTTAACTGACATTACCAAAGCTACATTTCGCATTCTATGTCCATTTAACACTCAAAATTGATTTGACTAATTGTGGATATATATAAATATATCCTCACAATAATATATTCATGACTGGCGCCCTAGTTTCCGAAAGCATTTCATCGCTCCTTTCGTGGCCCGTTGGAAATTTAATGAATAATGATGCGATTATACTTGAAGCAGATGAAACTCTGGATGAAGCAATAAAAAGGATGAAGGAAAGAAATCTGCGCAGTGTTCTTGCATCACATCTGGGCGAGGTAGTAGGAATGGTAAGCAAGACTGATATACTCTATAAAGTAACATCTGAAGGCAAGAATCCCTCCAAGATTAAGTTGAGGGAAATTATGACATCTCCTGTTCTAGCAGTCAATCCACAAAATACCATAAGGGACGCTCTCACAATCATGAATAAGCGGAATGTAAGACAATTAATGGTTCATGCATATTCTGCTGTTCTCGGAATAATATCACGTGAGGATATTTCTAGGAAAATGGAAGCGATTGCTCTTTCATCCGTAGATGAGGTTCTACATGGTACACCGGTATGTATTATCGATACCAAGGCAATTGAATATGTAAAGGACCATAGTAAGGCAAACTTCACATGTGCGTACTGCGGTTCTCCATTTGATACTAAAGAAGGCCTTTCAAAGCACATTGATAGACTTCACAATGAAACTGGAATATTAGAAGGCGATGTCAGGCACTTAATGGAATAATACCTTCTTTTTTCACATAATCACCTTTTCGCACATGAAGCGATATATCTATAATTAGTAACGTATCTAGCATTTTTGGATTTCATTTCGCATAAAAACATAAATTGTTGTAGATCGACCGATCTATCGTACTTACTAAAGATAGATGTGTCTGGTGAATCAGAGTCAGTGGAAAGTATTTCTGCCTACAAATGCCATTATAATATCTGAAACGATTTCAGTTGTATGTCTTAGTTCTGTCGTTTGTACAAATGAAATATTTTTAATTATTTATCGCAATTATTAAATAAAGTGAGAACATGCAGGCAATCGAGAACCTGGTTCTAATATCTCAGGATCACAATTATTTACCCTAAAGACACAACATATGAACCTGATGATTTATTAGTAATTTTCTTGACGTGTTCAAGTGTCAAGAAATTTCAAGTTATACCATGTTTATGCCATATCACTCATCAGTTTTGTTTTATTAGCCGCCAGTGGACTAACCAGTGCACAACCAAACTTAACCACCCCTAATATCCAACCAAACTTAACCACTGCCAATTCACTGTTATCCGATCAACAAATGGCCGCTAGTACTCCTTCATCATCCATTAGTGAGACAGTAAATGATGTCTTGTCTGGTTCAATTGACGGAATGATTGGAGAAACTGTAGACATGCTAACCACTGATACTGCCAACTTGGGCGAAGACTCTGGAAAGAGTAGTTTTGGAGAGGAATTACCTTCAAGTCTTACGTTGGGAAAAAATAATCAAACTATTACCCAAGATATTCCCATTGAACCAAGAATAGGAGTAAACGCTAGCAATAATACCCAAAACATAAGTAATGAAATGCAGCCCAATAATGAAAGTGCTCCAGACTCTGTAGACGAAATAAAGCAATCCTTTCAAAGATCTATGTATAATTCTACAATCGTACAGAGTTTTGACAATAATAGTTTTACTAAATTAGTGAATCAAAACACTTTTGATGATCTTATTTACAAAATGAAAAACATTCTGGATACAGATTTATTCAAATAGACTCAAAAATACCTTACTTGCCTTTGGCTTTTATTAACCTTAGTTTGGTGGCTCAATACGTATGATATAATCTAGAACATGCGTTATTATGAGCAGTATCAACATCATGAGGGTGGGATAAGCATTGCCAGGGGGTTTGTAACGATAACAACTATGTGCGTAATATTCTTCAATGTCCAATCTACAACAATCAATATCTTGTTTTTCTATATAATATGGGGCTCATTTAGATCCAACGAATTTATATTATTTTAAAAGCATAACATTATGATAATTATGTATTATTATCATACCATGTTATATATTTAATCTGTCTAAAGATATTTGAAAACCTTATATTTCTTATATATTTATGTGAAAATATGAAGCGTATTGAAGCGATTGTTCATAGTGAAAAAATCCCAGAATTAAATGAAGAGCTAAAAAAGATAGGACTTAGCGGATGTACAATAGTGGACGCAAAAGGTAGAGGGAAGGGTGAAAAACCTGTAGTACAATCCGGACGTGGAACGGGAAAATATACTTCAGAATTTTCTGCTAGGGCAAGTTTATCTTCAGTTGTGGATGATAGTGAAGTTGACAAAGTAGTAAAGACAATTTTGGACACCGTAAGTACCGGTTCTCCAGGTGATGGAAAGATCTTTGTCTCAACAGTTGCAGAGGCAATAGATATAGGAACCCAAAAAAGAGGAAACGGAGCTCTCGATTAGATTTTCTGTTTATTAGTTTTTTGTGTCTTTTGAAACTACCATTGGGTTCTATTAATCTGATGAGGTTTGCACCACAAATCTTATTTCCATGAACTGGAAGCAAGCATTTCTGCACATCTTCGATCAAAATAAAAGAAACATATCACTTTTAAGTCAGAAAACAAAATTATCTAAATATTAATGGCTATTGGCAGACAGATAAGACTCTCAAGGATTCTAAATAATGGCAAAATGCTTTGTATCCCCATGGACCACGGAATAACAAATGGTCCAATACCCGGCCTAGAAGATGTTTATGGGTTTATTTATCGATGTGAAAATTCTGGTGTTACAAGTGTCATTATAAACAAAGGGATTATCAAATCATTGCCTCGCCCCCCAAAAGTGGGATTGATTGCGCACTTGTCCGCTAGTACCTCCCTAGGACTTTCGCCAAACAAGAAAGTACAAATGGGAGGGGTGGAGGATGCAATAAGACTAGGTGCCGATGGTATTTCAGTTCATATAAATATTGGCACAAAGGAAGAGCCCGAAATGCTCCAAAAATTGGGAATTATTTCCGATAAATGTAATGAGTGGAACGTTCCGTTGATTGCAATGATGTATCCTAGAGGTGAAAACATCAAGGATCCATTTAGTGTGGATATAGTATCACATGTGGCCAGGATTGGCGCTGAGGCAGGAGCAGATATTGTTAAGACTGTTTATACTGGAGACAGCGAATCCTTTAGGAAGGTTGTAAGGACATGCCCTGTTCCTGTGGTTATTGCAGGCGGACCAAAGGCAACAACGGATGAGGACATATTGGAAATGTGTGATGGGGCAATGCAAGCCGGAGCGATTGGTGTTACCTTTGGGCGTAACATATTCCAACACAAGAATCCTCCACAAATTCTCAAGGCATTATCTAGAATTATTTTTAACAGTGAAAAAACAAAAGAGGCATTAAAAAATATTGTCAGTTCAAAAAAATAAAGAATTCATTCTAAAACCGCTTGTAGAAAAAGAAAAACTTGATGACTTTTTATCCAAAGTATCGAATGTCTCACTGATTTATGTCGACCCTTCTGTTATCACAAGCAAAAAATTCAGAACAATATTTCACTCTGATAATGCGGATTTTGTTGTGTGTGACACTCTAGACTTGTTGAAGAAAAGTAAGAAAAATCTTACCAAAAGTGTAGGTTATATAAAAAAGATATCAAATAATAACGATTTAGAAGAAATAGTTCTTGCATCTAAGTATGGTGCAGAATTTGTAGTTGTTGAGGCTACTGACTGGAAGATAATTCCATTGGAGAACCTTATAGCCAAACTACAGAAGTCGGGAACTAAAATTTACGCAACTACAAGAAATTCAGAGGAAATTAGAACTATGTTCTCTGTTTTAGAACTTGGTGTTGATGGTGTTATATTGGAAACAGATGACGTATCTCAAGTTGAGAATTCGCACGACTTGCTTGATAATCCTACTTTCAAGTTAGAATATGCAAGAATATTAGAATTAAAGGACGTAGGAGTAGGTGAAAGAGTATGTGTGGATACAGTATCGATGATGAACATGGGTGAAGGTATGCTTATAGGTAGTAAATCAAATTTCTTGTTCCTGGTACACAACGAATCTGTAGGTTCCTCCTTTACCTCCCCTCGACCATTTAGAGTAAATGCTGGAGCCGTTCACTGTTATACTGCCGTGTCCGATGGAACTACAAAATATCTATCTGAACTTGAAGCGGGAGTGGAAATTCTCGTTATTAGCAAGGATGGAACGAGCAGAAAATCTACAGTAGGGAGATCCAAAATCGAATCACGACCTATGAAATTGGTAATGGCTCAAATAGATGATTCTAAGGGAACTGTAATTCTCCAGAATGCTGAAACGATAAGGTTGATCACAAAAGACAATAAACTTGTATCTGTTACTGATCTAAAAGTAGGTGATGAAGTCCTAGCTTATGCCAAATCTTCATCTGGAAGGCATTTTGGTATGCCAGTAGATGAATTTATTTTAGAAAAGTAAAGGAAAACAATTTCAATAGTGTCCCGATAATATTCGATCCTTTACCAATTGTATGAACCCTAAATAAGATTGGTAACCTCTCATCAGTGTAATATCTTTAGAATACCATTTTGTTGTACTTGAGATTATTTGGGTCGTGTGTATTTACGAGATATAGAAGGAATTTAAATCATTTCATTCTATGTTGAACATTAATGACTAACCGTTCATTGATCTGGTGGTTACATATCGTAGGCAATCATTTCAGACCACCCACCAGTTAATCTTGATTTCGCAACTATTTGTACTCACACGTCTTTCAAATGAAAATTTGACAAATTGAATATTACCTATTCTTACATTCTTGAACTGATGAGGTTACTCATCCGGTACTGATAATGAGTAAAGGAGGTCAAGTAATGATTTATCATCCCAATGGAAAGATCTGATTTGTCCAGTATCTTTTGTCGCTTATTGTAATTTTGAGAAGAAAATAAAAATCCCCTTTTCTTGATCATCGTATAGATACCGCAATTTTATTTGCTAATGAGATGTAAAAACCTAGTATACTCTGGAATCTTGTCGACCTTACCACTTTATTTATTAATTTAATTTATCATCAAGTTTATTTTTTTTAAGTATGCGGGATATGGGCTGATTAATCAACAGAACATAATTCCATGTTACTTGAATTTCAAAATTCAATTATCCGGGGAGATTGTAGAAAGGTTCTATCAGGACTATCTGCAAATTTAGTCCAAGTTACTATTACTTCCCCTCCTTATAGAAATGCTATCGACTATGAGGCCCATATCGAGAAAAATGGATATTATCGAGGTAAAACGAGAAAGGAAACAGGCGAGTATCTTGAAGAAATGGTTCAAATTTTTAATGAACATATCTATAGAGTAACTAAAGATGGAGGTTACTGTTGTATAGTAATTGGAAATGAGGTTGTAAATGGAACAATTATACCCTTACCGCATATGCTATTATCAAAATTAGTGCAGCCTTTTGGAAATTGGAACCTTCATGAAGAGATAATATGGCACAAAGTTACAGGTGGTACCAATAGGTACGGATCGTTTGTAATTAACCCATATCCTAAATATTTCAGAGCTAATATAATGCACGAATTCATACTTGTTTTAAGAAAAGGAAATGTAAATAGTGGAAGAACAAACAGGGATGAAATTCTTCCCGCAACGCATGAAGAATTTACAAAAGAGATTGCAAATTCGATATGGCATATTGCGCCTGTTCCTCCAGGATTTATCGAACATCCTTGCCCATTTCCAGAAGAGATTCCATACCGTCTTATGAAGCTCTATTCTTACGAAGGTGATCTAGTGCTTGATCCTTTCAATGGTAGCGGACAAACTACAAAGGTTGCACATAATTTTGCTCGACAATACATTGGTATAGACTTGATGGATGAATACGTCTCGTTGGCTAAGTTGAGGCTACTTAAAGAATCATTACATATAAGACCAGATGCGTTGATAGCAAAGTGGCAAAAAATTCGATCACACTATCGGCCAAATTTGTAGGCTCAAATAACTAATTCTAGGCAAATATATTCTGATTCGTTCATTTTAAGAGAAGCAATAAGAGGCCTAGAAAATTCAGACCTGAAAGACAATATTGTTTGTGTATATGCACGCTTGTAGGAAAATTTACAATTCTCCTACACGATTGATACGAATGCTTTGTCGAAGAATCCAATATTTAATTTCCTGTAGAGATTATACGTTCTCATACTAGCAAAATCGCTGTTGTCTACTGTTTTTTAATTAATACTTAATATGAATTACAGCCTGACCTTTTATAGATTTTTTTAGATCTAAGATAACAAATTGCATCATACAAAATATACTAAACTTCTTGCAATATTCCTATTTCCAATCTTGTTGATAGTGCTAATTAGCCATACTAATGCCACATTAGAAAATAATTATATCAATATTATATCTCCAACAAATAACAGTCAGGTTCAAATTGGCAACTTGACCATCACCGGCACGGCCGCATATAGCTCAGGTCAACCATGTACAGTTTATGCTTTATGGAATGATACGCAATCTATACCGCGTCCGGTAAATACTATAAGTGATGGAAAAAATTATTCAATGTGGAAATTCACTTATGATTCTGAATATCATGAAATAATCGAAGGACACAATACTCTCACGGCAATTCTGTCATGTCTAAATTTACCATATCAAAACTTGACCAAACCTTATTCGATAAATATTTACGGTATTGAAAAATCAAACACAAGATTGAATTTATCTAATTTTAGCTCAGAATTTTCAGATATGGTACCAAACTTAAAATTAAATGATCCTTTAGAAGATGATGATGTTTTCTCAAGTAATAATTTTGAATTAGCTATGCCTCTGACTAAGTCAAATGAAACGAAATCTGGTTCATCGGATACTGATGATTTCGAAAGTGTCTATAGATCTAATTTCAATAGTACATTATTAGATAACGATACTCAAATAAGTACTGTACCGCCGTCAATCCTAGAAATAGAGTCAAATCAAAACTCAAATGCATTTTTATCAATTTCTAAAGACACACGGTTAACAGCTGACGCAGGCAATGATCGGACAGTTTCTGAAGGTACATCAGTTATCCTTAATGGAAGTAACAGTAAGAGTAATCAGAGTGTAATCTTGTCTTATGCATGGAATCAAATTCCTAATCCCAATATTACGATAGGGGGTGCAAACACTATGATATGGTCGTTCATAGCTCCCGATGTTTCAACTGATACTACATTAACATTTGAACTTGTAGTCACTGATGATAGGGGGATAACTTCAACAGATGAGGTTAATATCATTGTTAGAGATGGTAATAATAGTCACCGCGAAATGAACATGAGTGATGGGATTTTAGCAGAGGAAGCACAAAATGGTAAAAGTAACGTTGAGCTCCAACCAAGAAATCTTATTATTCAGACTCTAGTAGATAAGAATCCTGTTTCTAAGGATGAGGAACAAGTCATAAAAATAGATCTAATTGATTCCAATTCTGATGATAAGATAAACAATGCTACAATAAGAGGACAGATAATGGACCCGTCAAAAAAAGTCATCAGGGAATTTTCAGAGAATAATGATTCTGTGAAATTAACTCTAAATATACCAAAGAATGCAAAAGTAGGAAACTTTGTGGTTAGTGTGAATGCTAGCGCCCCCGGCTATCTCTCATCCGGAACTGACACAAACTTTAAAGTTCAAAAATGATAATCTTCATTTTAATTATTTCATAAATCCAAATTTCATAAAACTACGCATGAAGATTCGAAAACTGGGCATTCACATGTTCAGCATGATAATTAGAATATTATCTGGAGATACGTTTCGGGATTTTTGATTTAACCAGCTGATTGTGGCTAGTAGACTATTCGATTATAGTTTTCCTGATAAATTGTAACTGCGGATTTTATCAATTACCTCACTGCTCAACTTTAAAGTATAGGCCGAAGAATCATTGTCTGAAAAATGTGATAATTCCTCTAGAAACTTGGCCTTATCTTTCCCTCTTTCATAGAGCCCGCCCGATTCCTTGATACAAAGAGGAAATTTCTGCATCTTCAGTCCCTTCAAGTTTAAATAACTTATGAAGCTACGATATCCTTCAATACTGTACCATTCAATTCCACTTTCTTCACAATACGCTATCCAAACATCAATAGTATTTTGAAAGAAAGCCTTATCCCTCAATTTTTCCAGCATTATGGATATAATATTTTTTAATGTAATATAAAATATCTCTATATTTGTTTCACTGCTTTAATGCATAACCGAGTTATATAGAGCCATATAAAATATTTACAATGCCTTTCTTACTTGCTGTGTCTTTATCTTTTCATTTTGTGCGAATCTTAAATCTAGTTCCGCCTTTATTCTTTCTTCGCTGATCTGCTCTGTTATCTGTGCTTAAATTTTCTGTACCCGAATCAAAAGTGTTGTCTGTGGTTTCAACAAATTCTTTCATTTTACTTCCGAATTTGGCCGTTTAGATTGGAAAGGTGTTACCACAATCATAGTAGGAAAGAAACTGATCATAATCTGGTGCCTTCCTGTCCTCCATTCTGTAATATTTTAGTACCTGGTTTGTTCTTGAAGCCATATTTTTCACAATGCTCACAGTATCTTACTTTACCTTCTTCTCCATCGCCAACTTATTTTTCTAATTCGACAATGGATCCATTAGATTTTTCAATATGTTGTAAAAATGTCAATAGATATACTCTGTTTCGAGATCCATTCCATTTCCATTACGATCAAAAGCCCCAATGTTTTGAACGTCGTAAGGATAACAAATTATTAATGACACCAAACCAAAAAAATGATTCAAATCTTCTAGCGATGGATGATTGGATCCACTAGGATGTGAATGAATTGTTCCAATATATGATAAATCAAAAGGGAGTTGATATACAGGAAAGCCTGAATAGTAAGGTCCATGCGTCGAAAACGGCGGAATAATCAACCCTGTTATCCTGATCACATTTTTTTCTTTCTTACCTTGCAAGATCAATATTCCCTCATTGGGATGCCACGATTTCGCATAAGTTATGATACTATTTGTAATCTCTTTTGTTAAAACTATTTTTCTTCTTGCTTCGGTTGAATCCTTTTTCCTTTTAAAGATCACGATAGTAATCACAAAATTCCCGGTATTAAAATTAACTATTAATGTTTGATTTGCACAGTCAATAGACAGTTATCTATATGGCAATCTATTGAAGGAATATGAAAATGAAGATCTTTCAGCAAAGAACATCGAAATAATTATTGAGAATTGATATTGAAAAGTACACGTTATCAAATTTTTCTAGCTGTAAATTGTTAATATGATATATCCACTTTTAAATGAAACCTTAGATCAAATGAAACAGGTGATTACCAATATTAGGAATCTGATGCAAGTAAACAGGTACCAAATTTTATTGAGCTGCACGATAACCGGAATGTTTGATAATCAACAAAATCCTATTACTGATGTTCCTCAAAATAATGATGAGATAGTTGGAACCTATATGGTTCCAGCAAGGCTATTAGATAAATATCATGCACAATTTCAGGATAAAGAATTTACTATAGACAGTCTTATACTTTTAAGGATCTACGGCGTTGCCAGACAGCGACAGGCCCAGAGCAAACGCTGATTGTGTGGAAAACTCATGATATTCCATTGAAAGAAGTAATTAGCTACGTTGAAGAGTTGACAGCCCCGCTCCCATACAAATAATGATGCCACCCATGGTTAAAATCACCTGTCAAAACACAAGAAGCTTTACCAAGGATATTTTAATAGGCCCCAAACATTTTAGATTACTTGATAATTGTAAAAAATCTTGTCAAGAGATACTCAGATTTCACTGCGTTAAATGGTTTGAGTTTTGAAGTCAATGAGAATGAAATATTTGGACTATTGGGTCCTAACGGCGCTGGAAAGACCACTCTTATTCATATACTAGCTACCCTACTAAAGCCAACACAGGGAGGAGCTATAGTGAATGGTTTTGATGTTTTGCGAGATGCAACTAAAGTAAGGGAAAGTATTGGTGTCGTTTTTCAAGCACCAAGTAGCGATGATATCCTTACAGGATATGAAAATCTTAAGGTACATTCGTTACTCTATGGGATACCTAGAAAAATAAGAGAGAAAAGAATTTCGGAGGTACTAGAATTAGTCGGATTAGAAGATCGAAAAAATGATCAGGTAAAGAAATACTCCGGTGGTATGAGAAGAAGATTGGAAATAGCACGAGGCCTCCTACACAATCCCAAGGTTTTCTTCTTGGATGAACCTACATTGGGTTTAGACCCACAAAGTAGGGAGACTATGTGGAGATACATCAAGAAAATAGTAAAAGAGGAAAAAGTAACCATCATATTGACTACACATTACATGGAAGAGGCCGATATGTTATGTGATAGAATTGGTTTTATAAGCAGCGGAAAAATAATTGCTCTGGATTCACCGTCAAAATTAAAACAGGAACTCGGAGGAGACATTGTAAAAATAACCTTTAATGATGGAATTCCTTCAATCAGCGATTTTACCCATTTCCATTTTGTTCACAAGGTGGAACAAAATGGGAATTCTGTGATTATTTATATGGATGAGGTAAATTCAAACATGCATAGGTTAATAAAAGATTTAGAAGGTGTTCAAACCATAGAATACAAGAAGCCAACTTTGAATGACGTGTTCTTGAAACTTTCAGGAGATTCCTTATCCGGAGATAGTCCAGAAGGAGGATTCATGCAAAGATATGCGCAGTACAAAAAAACATAATTCACAAATCGTATTAGGACAACTCTATGCATTATGGCTTAGGGAAATTAAAGTTTTTGTACGTGAGAGAAGTAGACTTATCGCTTCTACTTTTACTCCCTTGTTATGGTTATTTGTCATCGGTTCTGGGCTTGGATCAACCAATCTTCAAATAGGAACAGATTATGAAAAGTTCATTTTTCCCGGAATTATTTGTATGTCGGTCATTTTTACATCCGTTTTTTTCGGTTCTTATATCATCTGGGACAGAAAATTTGACTTTCTTAAAAGTGTAATGGTAGCGCCGGCAAGCAGAACGACAGTTTTCATTGGTAAAACTTTTGGCGGTATGACAACTTCACTTTTTCAAGTAACCATAATTCTGGCAATTGGTATTGCGTTAGGGATTAATTACAACGCGCTAACATTACTCCAAATAATATCAGTTGTATTGATCCTTTCATTTTGTCTGACGTCACTGGGTCTGACATTTGGGAGTTACATTGAGAGCTTGGAAGGATTTCAATTAATTGTTAGTTTTGTTGTGTTTCCATTATTTTTCCTAAGTGGAGCACTTTTCCCGATAGACAATTTACCTGCCTGGCTAAAGTTCATTACTCTTTTGGATCCGGCTACATATTCGGTAGATGCATTAAGAAATAGTATATTACATTTAGGAACGTACTCTTTCGAACTTGATCTTGTGATTCTATTAATGTTTACTTTCATTATTACTCTGATTGGAATCTTCTCTTTTAAGAGAATGAAGGCCGTTTAATACAAATTAAATATAGATCTCTATTTGCTTATTTTGTTGTCACGAATGGTGCCAAATAATAATATCATTCTGGAAAACATTCAACACCAATATAAGATTGTCACGGAGTCATGATTCAAACATGGTGGCCAAATTATTATGATCAAATCTCTTCATCCAGATCCTCAAAAGCCCTAGCTTTTGAAATCTCATGCAATCTCATATTGGATATTCTTTCGAATTCTCTTTTACTTAGGATCCCTTTCATCTCTAACAACTCTATTAAGGTATCCAGCTTTATACCAAATTCATCTTGCAATGATAATTCCTTACCTGTAATTTTTCTCTTTGAGGGTTGATTCTTTCTCATGTCCAATTAATTATTTAGTAATACGATATTAGTGTAATTCGTTCTAATTCTTATTCTTGATTGTGTGGACATAACTATTATGTGATTAAACAATTCCATATACATTCGGTGAGTTGGTTCAAACGTTCTTAACCATAATCTACATAATACTTGTATCTTTTTTCCACGTCTTTGTTCTTACCTGACAATATTACTCTGGATTGATCCCTTACTCCTTTTTTCACAAAATCCAATATGTTCTTAGAATTTGGATAATTTTGGTACCCTAACGTTAAGGAATTCTCAAACAGCTTCATAAATTCAACCACCTTCAGCCTGTATTCATCGCAGGTTGGGCTTTTGTTGCTCGTGACTTTGAACCACGTCGTTGCACTTGGGGCTGCAAATGAGCGCGCCAGCTCTTCCAATACCCTTTCCATTTCAAAAAAATCCAGTACAGATTCACCTTATCTTAGTACCTCGACTAGGGTGTATAAGATTATGGTGTCTTTATCACAAAATTACTGAAGTCTTTGAGCTCTGATAAGAATAAATTTGTGCGAAGGTAGGTAAATCTATATTTTGAACTTAATTAAAGAAGAATCATCATCATCATTATCATCATCCACTTTACTTTGGATTTATTTTCTGGTTGCAATAGGAGTAGCACTGCAAGTTGGAGCTGCTAATTGGGACATCATATGGCATGGTGTTGTTAATGTTGAATCCTTCTTTACTCCACCGCACACAGTATTGTACTCTGGAGTAGGCTTATCACTAATCGCTACTTTTGCGGGGATATTATTTTCAATAAGACAAAAGACCTCGTTAAAGAAACCCTATTCAATCTATTATAAAATTCCAAATCCATTAAAACTAATTGCTTTGGGGTGTCTTATAGAAGTGTTCTCTGGTCAATTTGATAACTGGTGGCACGCAAATTTTGGATTCGATGGTCTGCTTAGTCCTCCACATTTAATTTTAATAAGCGGAATGTTGCTTTCGATATTGGGAGCACTAATTGGAACCCACTTTTCTGAAATCCATAAAAAATTCAAGATATTATCTGAGATGATTTGTTATGGAATACTTTGGATGATTGTTATTAACTTTGTTTTCATGTTTACGCTTCCCTTTTCGGAAGGTCAATATTTTGACTTTAATCCTTCTCCAGCTGCTGCACTAGTACTGGGATCAACTCTACCTGGTATATTTACGGCCATAATTTTTTATTCGCTACAAAATCTCCCTTTTCCATTTCGAATGACAGTTGTAACTGCTACTTTAATGACTATACAATCATCAGCCACGATTACTTCAAATAATTATTTTGTGGGTTTATTTCCCCTTTACCTTCTAAACTTACTCTTACCTTTATCTTTAGATATTATTTCCATCTATGTCCAAAAGAATAATAAATTAATTGGCAAGTTTTTGAATAAAGAGCACAGACGCATTATTTTTTCGATTGTCATATCGCTCTTCTTTATTACGTTCTATTTTCCATGGTCGGTGAATATGTTCAAATCCTTCTTTGGAATAGATCTAATTACTTTCGAAAGCGTATTGATATTTGAACAACTCTTGTGGAAATTTATCATACCAATTTTGATGCCGGTATCATTTGTTTCAGGATACGTAGGTATATTGATTTGGAAAAAATCATGTGAATACTCTAAGTTGACTGATATGTTCAAAGTTGCTGTTAGATGACGACATACTCATTAATTGCCCTAAGTGATCCAAATTATTAGCAGAATAGTTTTTGGATGGTATTTTTACAATTAGTTATGGAGCTTCAAAAAATTTCCCGGAATCTATATTTCTAAAAAATCATATAATTAGAAAAAGGCCGTCTGAATGCTCGATTATATGTAGATGATAAATATTGAATAACCAGCGGCATAAAAAGGAAATCTAGGGTTCTGAGAATTCAACATAACAAAATACTGTATTAAATATCTGGTATTTAGATAATAAAGTGGTTTCAAAATAGTTAACCTTAATAATCTTGTTTAATCAATTATTATACTGCAGTATGGACAATAAAGAATTTCTTGCATTTCAGCTAATGTGGATCGTAATTTCAATAGGCATAAGCATAACAGTATCGTTGTTCGTTCCCTTTCCGTATTCTTGGGTAATCATTATAGGCATATTTCTTTTGATGGGTTTCTATATGCGGAATAGAATGGCAAAGAAAATGGGCTCAGGAGTGGGGATGTTTGGTTCGCTTTCATCTCCTTTCTCTGGAAATTCAGTTAACTACTATTGTATGAGCTGTGGGACAAAACATAGAGAAGCTTCGTGTCCAAGATGTGGCTCAAAGATGAAAAGAGTCGGATAAACTCAGACCATCTTTTTTATCTAGTTCATTGTTCTCTAAAAACAAATATCAGCTATGTACTTGATACGAAACAAATTTGAAAGGCAAAAGAGTTAAACAAAGTCACTTATCCTGCATTGTTTTGAAGAAATTGTATATTCTTGTTTTACTTTAGTTAATTGCTCTATTAATTCACTGAACCCCAATACAATATCCCTTTTTGAAACCTCGTCTTTGAGATTGTTAAGTATTTTATCAACATAGGTTTTGTTCGCATTTTGATTGTATTCATGCGTAAAGGGTTCTTGAAAACCATATATTCTTTCATACTCTTCAATTGACCAAGATATTCCAAATAATTCGAGAATCTCTCTAATTCTAACCCATATGTCATGCGTCAGTCGCAGAACCGATCCCGATATGTATCTTATGCCGAATTGTTGACACTTGTCAACTATTGATGCTATATGTTCCTGGCCATCGGTAATGAAAGGAATAATTGGATCGATGTTAACACAACACTTAATTCCAGAATCTACAAATTTCATTATCGTTTCAAAAACTCTTGTTATCGGAGGAGTTCCTGGTTCTATGATTCGTTTTATTTTTTCATCGATAGTTGTTATCGACCAGACTATAAAACAATTAGAATTGTAATTGCGAAAAAGATTCAGATCACGTTCAATCAGAGACGATTTGGTAAACACATAGAATGGAATTTGAAATTGTTGTAGTACCTGAATACATCTCTTCGTAATGCCAAGCTTTGCTTCTGCAAACTGATAAGCATCCGTTGCAGATGATATCATAACTGGTAACATTGAGGTATCTTTCCATCTATTTAACTCTGACTCTAATATCTCAGGAGCATTGACTTTCCCATAGATCTTGTTGTAAAAATCTGGTGACCATTTATACGTTGCATAACAATATCCACACCTGTGGTGACATCCTTGATATGGGTTTATAGTCATCCCTATATGTGATCCTACTTTGAAATACCGCAGAATTGATTTTGAATATTTTCTTTCAATTGTCGGTGCCTTGTCGGAATACCACAACAAGACTATGAACGTAAAAGCCTTAATTAAGATTGAATTACCGTTAGATGAGGGAGAGGGGTTACCATTCTAATTTTTATGAATCATCTAATCTTCTAATAAATGGATTATCTGCTTTATTGATGATTGATTGAATGAAATTAAAAACTGGCTTTACTTCTGAAAGCGGCCCGCTTATTTCAAATTTTATCCCACCCTGTATTTTAATTTTGGATCTCTTGAAGAAAATTCCTTCTTCATTATATTCTATACCATAAATGCTTTCTAGTCTTTCACTTATCACATCTGGAGATTTGAAAAGACGCCCTCTTTCGGAATATAGCAGTACTCTGAGATTTGTAATTATGATGTTGTACTTTTTTGCCGTACACCTTAGTTTCGTCTTTGTTCTGAACATTATGTTCTCTTGGGGAAGTAATATTTCCTTAAGCGCCAAGAACACAATATGAATAGCAATGGGTTATATTCATAAAAGTTGAATGATTTTATTTATTCTACTAATAAATGTGAATGATCTTAAATTCTGTTAGATTGTTTCATAACAAGTATTCATTTGGACCGTTTACATGGTCACGATTTGCTCATTCACTTGCACTTGCATATTTTCGAATTTTGTAATTTCTACAACTTGGATGTCAATAACTAGAAATAAAGCTGAAAAGGAAATAGTGGTAATCCACATCCTAATTTGTATTGCAATATTCACCATGTTATGAGTGTGTTTTTGCATATAAACGAGAATTCTCTACTGCACATAAATCACAGATGCCGGTCAGCAAGATAATCTCAAATTATGCTCCCCGTTTCCTAATCTGCACGAAAATCTGGACTTCCAGTCGACATCTCTTATGAAGGATAAAATCTTCAATCATCTTCTAATAACGCGTTTATGCCGAGGTTCGCAGTTACTTGTCCATAGATTCTATATGTTCTTGAATTATACAATGGGCTTGTACTTTTGGAGTTGTAGAGAAGACAAAAAGAGTAGAGCGTCTATTGCCATATCTAGTACTTTTACCATCAACATTTAAATCTCAACCATATCTATCATGTATTTATGAATGGTATCCATAATGCAATCTTGCAGGTGCCAGTCGGATATGAAGTTTTGATCATCATAGTTATCATTGTGGTGTTATTTTTCGGTGTCAAGAAAATTCCTGAATTAGCTAGGTCCTTTGGAAAGGCAACAGCGGAGTATGAAAAGGCACGAATTGAAGCCAAAAAAGAGCTCGCGCAAATTAAGGGTACTGATAAGATCGGACGTGAAAAACTTGAAGAAATAGCCGAATCGTTGGGAATAGATTATACTAATAAAAATGATGATGATCTAAGAAAGGCAATTGAGGGAGCTGTTAATAAAGAAAAAAATAGTTAATCTAGTTTAAGCACATCCAGTAATCACCAACTGTTACTCCCAAATTATTTTATTTGGAAAATTTTATTTATAACAGATAGCTTCTGCATGCATAAACATGATAGATGCTGATACAATCTCTGACATATTAAGAAATTATGATGTAAAAAATATACACTTGGCAGTTATTGGTAGTCATTCAGCTTTAGAAATAATGGATGGTGCAAAGGACGAAGGATTGAGGACTGTATGCATATGTCAAAAGGGACGAGAATTACCATATCTAAGATTTAAGAGATTAGCAGATGAAATAATTTTAGTAGATAAATTCTCAGACCTACTCTTCAAAGAAAATCAAAGCAAACTTAAGGAAATTAATAGCATTATAGTACCACATCGTGCATTCACTGCATATCTAGGGTACGAGTCAATTGAAAATGAATTAAAATTACCAATACTCGGAAATAGGAACTTATTTCGTGCGGAAGAAAGGAGTTATGATAGAAATCAATATTTTTTATTGGAACGAGCACAAGTAAACCACCCAAAGATTTACAAAAATTATTCTGAAATCAATGGATTGGCTATAGTGAAGATTCAAGAATATGAACGAAAACTCGAGAGAGCTTTTTTTGTAGTCAGCTCACCACAAGATTTTCTGATAAAATCAGAAAATAAGATAAAAGAAAAAGTGATCACTAAGGAAGATCTGGAATTGTCTGTAATTGAAGAATTTGTAGTAGGAACCTATTTTAATTTTAATTTTTTCTCGTCGCCCCTGACTCCTGAAACCGAATTCTTAGGGATTGAAAGAAGACTGCAGACTAATCTTAATGATCTAAATGCGCTACCTGCACAACAACAGATGGAATTTGATACAGAGGTAAAACATATTGAAATAGGTCATACCCCTGCAAGCATCAGGGAGTCTATGCTGCAAAAAGTATTTGAACTTGGTGATAAATTTACTAACGCTGTTAGAAATGAATATCCGCCAGGAATTATTGGACCGTTTTCTCTACAGAGCATTGTTACATCTGAGTTAGAAATAGTTGTGTATGACGTTTCTCTCAGAGTTCCTGGAAATCCTATAATGGCAACAACCTCCCCATACACAAAATATTCCTACGGACAAACTTTTGGTATTGGTCGTAGGATTGCAATGGAAATTAAGAAGGCAATAGCCTTAAACAAACTATCCACAATAGTCACTTGATTCAGATAAGTCATTGCTCAATTGTTTCTTCAAAGAGATTTTTCCTTACTTTTATTGGTACGTCAAAAAATACCGCGAGAGCTATAGAATCCGATGCACGATAATTTCTCAAAGTGATTATTTCCTTACGAGTTTTGAAATAAAGATTAGACCTTAATACAGGACCGTTTCTGTAAATTCGTACTTCTACTAACAGTAAATCCTGCAGGGATGAAATTTCTTCAATAAGGTTATAAATTGTAGGTATGGTACTCTTGTCTCCTTCCCTAAATCTCAGGATATGTCTTGCGACTTCTCCCGAAAATGCACGTATAGGAAATTCTCTTCCATCGTCGGATTTTAAAGTAAGTAATCCTTCTAGACCAAGTTTATCAACAAAACCGACAAAGCTTATCGATGCTGTAACAAATCCTTCACTCGTGAAAGTTTCGCCCATATTTTTTTTTATACAGCGATAAATTTAGACTTTATCCACTAGATGACAAGTTTGATTGAATTAACTTAATATAGATAAGATTGTTCTTCATAAATCAACTTACTTTTGGTTGTTGGCAATGTTGGATAATCATTATTCGCTGAGAAACAGAGGTATACGGATTATTTCAATCAGCGTTTTTTCCATTATTTTTTCTCTCTCCGTGTATTCATTGTTGAGTTCTAATCATCAATCCTTAACTGACACTGCGAAATTGTATAACTTGGCAACTGCGGTTATCTTCCTAATTACTGTTTCCTTGGTCGCGATAGGATATGGCTTTTACTTGATCCTCCGATCTGAATCTATGAAACTCGAACCTAAGAAGAGTTATCTTGGATACATTTCAAAGATTTTAACCAACAAGACTTACTGGAGAATATTTGTTGTTTCATCTATTGTCTATGGTATCTTCTTTGGATTCTTATCTCAAATCCTTATTTATCATGAGGATGTTGAAGGAGATACTGCTCCATCTCTTTTTGTGACGCTGTGTTGTAATTATCCAGGATACGTTCCTATGGTCACTATAGAACTGACTGAACTATTTTCAATTTTAATAATTCCCTTGAATCTAATTCTTGCAATTAGCGTCTCAGTATTAGTTGGTTTTAACTTGGCATTAAATATGAGCTTGCTTAGAATGTTCAGAAATCAATCTCAGAGTAAATTTCCAATTGTTTCAACTTTTGGGGTTTTCAGTGGATTATTCATCGGTTGTCCTACATGTGCAGGAAGCCTATTTACAGTCCTTGTCGGATTTAGTACAAGTGCCGTAGTCACCGCGTTGGCCCCATTTCAAAGCTTATTTATTGCAATTAGCATTCCAATTTTGGTTGGAACTCCACTTTTGATTATTCGTAAAGCAATGAAGAATGAAACTTGCGATGTAATAGGTAATTAATAGGATCTCAAGATGGGTAAATCTAAATTCGGATTGCAATAGCTTAGGTATAAAGGAAAAATATTATTCGAAAATTGTAAGGGTATTGGTTTGTTCCTTTAATATTTTCTCAAATTTCAAAATGTCGATATCTTTAAACGGTCTCATTTTGGGTAATTGCGGAGGCTCTTTTACTTTCTCTAAAATTCCCCTTGAGATTAACTCGGCCTTTAATTTTTCCCGCAATTCAGGATGACATAACTTACTATGAAATATGCTTCCCCAACCCTGAGAGAACATCTCCTTTATGTGCAAATCTCCCTTCTCTTCATGAAAATGTGGATTACGTGTTTCAATTTGCATAACTTCTACCCCTTTCTCCATAGTATCTTTGTGTTCTGGCGGGGTAATTCCACCAAATTGTTCCAACAAATTAACTATCTCATACGGTTCGATTGAAAAACCTGACGAGTAAGTTAATAATTCAGCTAACTGAATTGACATGCAGTGTTCTCCAGAATTACCTGTTCTGATAACTTCTGTCTCAAATCCAGTATAATAAGATATCATGAAATTCAAGAATTGATTTGTCATTTCTGAAACTCTTCCTAACTTAGAAAATCGTACACCTGATTCTGAAATCTTTGGTTTGTATATCCAAGATACACGAACCATAGTGTATGGCGTTCTAGATAACGCAATTCCTGATGAGAATATTTTGGTGTATTCGTTTACGGCACCTGGGACATAATTGTCAGAATCGACGAATCCCACATATTTTTTTCTCATCATTTTTGAAAGAAGCATGCCAATGAACATACCCTCTCCTTTACCGTTACGTATTTTGCCCTCTGAGTCAAAAAGATCCGTATACCCAACTTCTCCCAACGCCTTAGCAAGACTTGGATCCCTTTGATGAATTATTACTGATTTTTTTTCTGCGAATCTATTAAATTGTTCAAAAGCCTGTTTTTCTAATTTATACCTATCAATTGGTTCCCTAGGACTATTTGATACAATTATTGTTAAACAATCATGAGGGATACCACTCAGTACTCCTTCTAAAAGCTTCAAACGTTCTCCTTTTATAGGAATTACAATCGCCATTTCTGATTCTATGCTAGAAATAATTTCATCATCAATAGAACGAATAACTTCAGATTCAGTCTTTGCATGTTTGTTCTTATGTCCAGAATCTAGCTCGTACACACGTTGCACTCCATGTAGACTTACTGATCCAAATCTTTCTGTAAATCTAGGGACATCGAGCTTCATATCTTTAACTCAGTTATGCCATATTTATTGCAAGTGTATATAAATCAATAATTTTTGTCCAAAACCAAAAGCAATGATATCAACTTTTCGATGAATTCCATACTACCTGAATTATTTAGGAATACTAGAGTAACGATCATATTTGTAAGATTGTCCCATACTACCAATATGATTTGATGATTGCAAATGCTAACTACCATGATGTCAAGTCTCTAGTGTCAAAGATCTTATGTGTGTTTTTTCGATTTAATTTTTTTTGGGAAGCACAGATATTATCGAATGTGATAGCGAATGTTATATCAAACTCATAATCCTTAGTGCATGAAATGTATGGTTAATAGCAGTGATTGCTTACCCGATTTAACTTTCGATTAATACTTAATATTGGTTAATTCAGAATTCCCATTAATGTACCTTAATCTAGTAAAGAATAGTATTAACTAAAGTTAGTATTATCAAATACGATTACTCTTAATTTATCCCTACAATAACCGTGTCATAAATCTATCCAGGTTTGTTTCCAGTATACATTTCTACATACAATGTATCATTTTCTATCAAAACTTTGTAACTCTGCAATGGTTTTAGTTTTTGGGGAAAGGAGATCAAACTTCCTGTTTTAATATCCCATTTTGCTCCATGCCAAGGACAAATCAATTCACTATTATTCAATTCTCCCTCATGAAGTTCTGCTCCTGCATGAGTGCAAATATTGTCCATTGCATAATAATTTCCATCTAATTTTGTTACTACTATTTCCTTTCCACCTGCTGTAATATGCACCAATTTTCCTTCTTGGACATCTAAAGTTTTTCCAACAACTACCTTTGCCATTACCATAAAAATAATTCTGTATTATTTTAACTTAATTTTCCTATTATTTGTAGAATATTTAGATATCTTAATATACAATATTTCAACTTTTTAAATATAATCAAGAATGAGGGCAGATGACAAAAATTGAATATACTGATCAACTTGAATCTATTATTAATAAGAATCTGATCTGGATAGATATCCAAAAACCTACCAGAAAAAAATTAAAAATGCTGGAGGGAAAATATCCATTTCATGAATTAAATATTGAGGATTGCCTTTCAAAAATACAAATACCTAAAATTGACAAATATCAAGATCACATTTTCGTAATTATGCATTTTCCAACAGTGGACAAGGATATGAGTATCCCGCGATCAACTCAGCTTGCAATATTTGCTGGGCCTAATTATCTTATTACGGTACAGCAAGGGGAATTAAAACCAATCCTTGAAATGTTCAATCTTTGTAAGGATAATGAAAGGCAAAGGGAGACGTTCATGGGCTCATCATCGGGTTACCTATTGCATAGCATAATAGACCTAATGGTTGATGATTTGTTACATGTTTTAATGAAACTTGAGGGGAATTTGGATGACATAGAAGATCTAGTATTTGATGAGAAAGTTGCAGTCGCAAAAGATATTTCACTATTACGGAGAGAGATAACAACCCTTAGACGAGTCGTTGTTCCAATGAGGAGAATTATCTTGGAATTGAGTAAAGAGATGCAAAGATTTTCTGAGGAAGATTTGACTGACTATTATGATGATGTAAAGGACCATGCAGAAAAGGTTCTCGAAGTTCTTGAAGAATCCAAGGAAACTGTAGAAATTTTCAAGGATACTGATTTCATGTTGAGCACTGAAAAATCAAATAAGATTTTGGCAACTCTTACTATTCTCTTTACCCTTTCTATTCCTGCAACAATAATTGGAGCTTACTATGGAATGAATGTTAATTTACCTGGTGGGATTGTGACTGGTAGTCCAGATTTTTTCGGTCCGTATACTTCATTCATAGTCTTACTAATGATCGCTATAGTACCTTCATTAGTAATGGTTTGGTATTTTAAGAGATTGGGATGGTTTGGGTGGTAGTAAACTATTGATACGACTATGGATTACGAGTTTCAGTTTTACTTAATTTTCATATTCAATTAATGACTTTAAGTCTATATTAAAGAACGTTCGTAGAATACCAAGATATGATTCAACTGGAGGTGGAATTTCACCTTCACATGATACTTTCATATTCCACGCGTTAATCCAGATTATCATTGCATATAAGATATTGAGAAATCGCTTATATTGAGCTGGTACAACCTCAAGACTTTCCAAATATTTGTCTCCTAGTAACCAGGCTGCTGTAAAATCTAGACACTTTTGACCGTAGATAGCCTTTATTTGTTCTTCAATACTCTTTGCGAACTTAAATGGTGTACGGGACACAAAAAAAGGAAAATCAATTTTATACGGCACAACCAGATCTGGTGGAGACCAGATCGAAATTATTTTACTTCCATCTTTTAACTCGGTAGAAAATTTTTCTACCATTTTCTTTACAACCTTTTCATCATGAAACCAAAAAAGGAACACATTACCTTCAGAGATATCTATCCTTCTTATGTCGTCAATTATTACTTTAGTGTTTTCTAATACATGGGTTTTTTCCATTAATTTTGTGACTGATTTTTTCCTTTTTTCTACTCCTATAGCCTTCTTTACTTTAAATTCAGTTGATGCAATGTATACCGCATTACTATTTCCGCAACCAAGATCGTAAAAAGTATGTTTCTTCCCAAGTCGGGCAAGTTTAAACATTCTTCTTATGACATTATCTGGCAATCTGACATTGTTTCCTTTTATAACCGAAGTAGGCAGAGTAGAAATGAATTCATTAATATTCATTGTAAATCTTGTATTGGGTATTAGATTGCCTACATAATATATAAAAATGGAACTGAGATAATACATCTCTCAATTCATTAAGAAATTTCGCTGAAATGGTTGATAACGTTAATAATGGACGCTCGGATATTATTATTTGTGAACTGTGATTATTGTGGTCATATATACATAGCGCATGAACTCGAAGGGAATAAGGACAGACAATACTCCTTATTTCATGTAGGGAGATGTCTGATAATGGGATGCAGATGTAATAGTTATATTGATAAAATTGAGAAGATAGACGAAGAATTGTTATGAATGCTTTTTCCACAGGTTTGTATATACACTACAATTATTTTCTAATGATTCAGTATTCTGCGATTTAGTAAATAGAACCTGATGCACCATTAACTAACTGAAAATGAAAAATACAAAATACTTGAACCTAATTTTGCCGTTTATATCTTTAAGTCTAATTTATGCGACTATGCTTATAGGCGTCTATATCTCTTCACTGAACAAGGGAGTAGCATGTCCAGATTGGCCTCTATGTCCCAACGGATTTGCGTTTCCTCCAGAAAAATTTTTCTACGAACACTTTCATAGGCTTGTGGCAATAGTTGCTGCTATCTTCACAGGAATATCTTTTATTTTTATTAGAAAAAGCTTCTGGGAGCTGAATAAAATAGTTGTTATAATTGTTACCTCCTTGATTATTGTTCAAATCGTTATGGGGCTCTTTGTTGTGTCAAGCAAGTTGAATCCTATTATAGTTGCAATCCATCTCTCAACAGCAGTAACAATATTTTCGCTCATTTTTGTTCTACTCAGGGAATCATATATGGAAATTAGGAGAAAAAATGTTTAGAATTAATGAATGATGATGTATTACTGTGTGATCAAAATCATGATGGTAACCTTAAATTATAATGATGTTTGATGTTAAAATTTATATTCCTCGTAGGGAGAACATTGATAGACGAGCAAAATTTCTATTCATTTATTGATTCTAGATTACTCTACTTATTAAATCAATTCGGGGCTAAGATCGATAATAGAAATTATGATGCAATCAAGAACGATATCTTAAAGAATAGAAAATTGGCAAAAGATGGGGTTGAAGAATTAGTTATTCAAATATGTAAGGTATTGATGCCTAAAGGGTATGAAAAAATAATTTTGAAATATATTCGTTCGTCAATAGAATTTGCAGACAAACATCTTTTATATCCCTCCGACGATGCGATAGTGACACTAGAGTACCTTTCTAAAAATTATAGGATAGGGGTAATTGGCAGCCACGAGAAGAAAATATCAAAAATTTTGAAAATCTATGAAATGAACAAGTACTTTAATTGTTGTATTTTATCTTACGAAGAAAATCGAGAGCCTGACAAAGAAATTTTCAGTTTGATTCTGAATATGTTGGGGAAGAGATCAGGCGAATCATTATTACTTATTGGAGATAGACTTGATACTCATATTCATATTGCAAATACTTTGGGAATAATTACGATTCGACTTACCAATTCCATATTCAAGGTACAAGAGGCTACAAACCAAAATGAGATTCCAAAATTCACATTAAATAAATTAAGGGAACTAGCCAATATGGGTTTCGTAATGAACGAAATCTAATCCGCAAGTTGGTCTAATGGCCACTTGCTAAAATTGTTCTTTTATCTTTCTGAATACTTTAATCATTTCAACTTCTTCTAGTCTATGGCTTGAATCAAACATAGAATGAATTGAACCTCCTCCATCACCGAATTTTCGTGGAACTATATGCACATGTAAGTGTGGGATCTCTTGTCCTGCATCTTTACCATTGTGGATTGCTATTAGGGTACCTTGTACACCCGTTCCTTTTTCTATTGAGGGCAATATCTTATTTACCAAACTAAATAATTGGTTAATTTGATCAAACTCAACATCTTGTAACTTCGCATAGTGGTTTTTTGTAATAACCAGAGTGTGTCCCGCAGTCAACGGAAAGGCATCAAGAAAAGCAATTGCATTTTCATTTTCGTCTATTATCTTGGCATCAATTTTCTTTTGAGCAATCTTGCAGAATATGCAATTGTCAGCAGTACTTGCACTCATACTATTCTAAAGCATTATCAATTAATAAAATATTTCCAAATTTGAATTAATTCTCTTGATAGTGATATTTAAGCTGAAATATTGAAAAGTGATGTGATGTGCTTTGCTGCAACATACTTATTTATATTATTATTAATGGTAACCATCGATCTTTCCTTATCATTTACAAATCCAATTATATGCGGATTGAAGTTGTGCTTCCTCAAGTCCTCCAAAATTAGTGGTGCTAGATCTTCGCTTGAAATTATAAGATGACACCCATTTACTGCTGCTGTTGAATTTGAAACAAGGAATTCATCTGTCGCAAATCTCGCCAAATCCTCATGTTTTATTGGCACTTCATTTACTACTATGTGAGAATTTGAAATTTTGGATAAATTGAGTAATGCCAAAATCCCATCTGAACCAACTGGATATACACTAATAATGTTCCCGTTTGTATCAACCTCCTTTCCAAAGTCAGTACAATATTTCGAAATTATCTTGCCCATTGAAAATCTGGGCTGAGTTAACGATTTTATTATTTCATTCTTGATGCTAATATCGATTGGTTCATGTTTACCCAGAATGGAATTCATTTCACCAATCTGTTTTATCGTATAAATGCTCAATGGAGTTAATGATCCAAATTTATCAGTCAATATTAAAACCATGCCTGGTTGAATGAGATCATACCTTACTGGTAATTCCTTGGTAGAGTGAGCATAAGCTGTTGAACCGTAGAAAAGTTTTCCTAACTTGAGAGAACTATAATCATCAAGTAACAGATCATATCGTGCAGCAAACTTATCATTGTTAGTTCTTATCCTGTCCAATAGTCCCTCATCAGGTGCATCATAGATTGGTATTATTCTAAAACCTGAAGTACATCCAAGCAACAGCAAATTTTCGAGGGCCGAGGCCAAGGCGATTGAAGTATTAACCATTGAATCTGGTTCCTCCTCAGGATCAATTAATTTACCAGACGAAATATTGACAGCAGTATATCCTATCTTATTACCTCTATGCGTGTCAATATAGTCAACAAGTGCAAATTGTGATTCATATTGTGACGTGGTAGAAAGTACTATTCTTCTTAATTGATGCTTAGGAGGTTTTTTACCATAAAAATTACCCATCAAATGGGATAGACTTTGCTCATCTTCTGCTACTTCATTATGAATTCTCATTAATGAAATCATTTTCTTGCCTTTCAAATCATCCGACATTGATTCACTCACATGGTATATCCTGCGTGTTATATCGGGAGTCTTTCCGCTATATTGGAATGAATCAAACCAGGATAAATCGACCCAAGAATTATGTTTTATCTTTTCAAAAGATTTCTCTAGAGAAAAAAAATCAACTTCGTTAGAGCAATTTGATATCCAACCAATTGGATCAAAGCCTAGATTCTGATATTTGAATATATTCTGCCAAAAATCATGAGTCAAAAACTAAAGCCTCCACACACCACTCATATACAACACTAATAATGAATCTTCCTAATGCATAAAAAACTCCTAAACTATATTTAAGTTAGTTATCTTTATTATATTAAAGCGATAAAAAGAATATAATTATAAGCCTAATTTTCTAAAAATAGAAATAATGCAGACAAATCATGATGAAAAAAAGTCACAGGAATCTTTGATGAGCGAAATAAGGGGCATAGCGAATGAATTAGAATCAAAACCTGCGCGTGAGATACTAAAATGGGGATTTGAGAAATATGGGGATAAAATGGTATTGGCATCAAGCTTTGGTGCCGAAGATGTTGTATTGATTGATATGATGTGCAATATCAACAGAAATCTTACTAGAGTATTTACCTTGGACACTGGTAGACTTAACCAGGAAACTTATGATCTTATTGATAAGATAAGAAAAAAGTATGATATTAAAGTTGACGCGTATTTCCCCAATGCAAGCGATGTTGAAAAGATGGTCGCAAACAAGGGAATGAATTTAATGTATGAAAGTGTGGAAAACAGGAAACTTTGTTGCAACCTCAGGAAGGTTGAGCCTTTGAAAAGAGCTCTTAAACAATTCGATTGCTGGATTACGGGGCTTCGCCGCGAACAATCCGCAACTAGAAACAAGATATTGAAGATAGAAGTTGACACCTTGAACAACAATACTACTAAACTAAATCCACTGGCTGACTGGACTAATGATGAAATTTGGAGGTATATTCGTGAGAATAAAGTTCCATATAATGAACTACATGATCGAGGTTATCCAAGTATTGGATGTGAACCTTGTACGAGAGCAACCAAGGAAGGCGAGGATCCCAGAGCTGGAAGATGGTGGTGGGAAAATGATACTCACAAAGAATGCGGTCTGCATTGGAAAGAAGGTAAATAATTGCTAATGTCCAATAATCTAATTTTACCACACGGTGGTAAATTAATAAATAAATACATCGAAAAGAATTATCATGATTTGGAGACTTTCGAAGTATCTTCTGACATTAGAAACGATGCTGAAAATATAGCTACAGGTGTTTTCAGCCCTCTTGAGGGTTTTATGAATCAAGAAGATTTTCTAAATGTGCTTAAGGAAGGACGATTGAGTAACAATATTCCATGGACCATCCCAATTATTCTTGACGCAGAGAAGGAGGTTGCAACAAAAATGAAGGACTTAGGAGACGTTGTTCTTTGTTCTGATGGGCAAAAATTTGGTATAATGCATATTGATGAAATCTACGAATACAACAAAGATAATGTTGCAAATGTAGTGTACGGTACCACCGATTCTGATCATCCTGGTGTGAACCGACTAGTTAAAATGAAGGAATTCCTTGTGGGTGGGAAAATGGAAGTTTTTCAAATGAAAGAATATGATGAAACCCAAAAGTTTAGGATGCGTCCATCAGAAACCCGCTCAGAGATCATTAGGAGAGGTTGGAGGACCGTTGTAGGATTTCAAACAAGAAACGTACCTCACGTTGCCCACGAAATGTTACAAAAGGCTGCTTTGAACATATACGACGGATTGTTTGTCAATCCTCTAATAGGCAAAAAAAAGATAGGTGATTTTACTGATGATCTAATAATAAGTGCGTACGAGTCGTTACTCATGAATTATTTCCCCAAAAATAGGGTATTGTTTTCAACAATCCATACGTCAATGAGATATGCTGGTCCACGCGAAGCTATTCATCATGCGATTATGCGGAAGAATTTTGGATGTACTCATTTTATAGTAGGTAGGGATCATGCAGGCGTGGGCAACTACTATCACCCATTTGCAGCGCAAGAAATATTCAACGATTACCCTGATTTGGATATCAAACCCGTTATCTTTCCATCTTTTTATTTTTGCAAGAAGTGTATGTCCTACGCTAACGAAAAGACTTGTCCGCATGGAGTAGATTCAAAAGAAGAATTGAGCGGATCCATGATTCGAAAAATGGTAAATTCAGGCAAAACACCAGAAAAACATTTAATGCGTCCTGAAATATCTGATTTAATTCTTAAATCTGAAAAACCATTTGTAGTTGAATAGCTTTGATAGGACCGGTGAAACTTAGTCTAATTGCAGCAGTATTCTTATTATTTTATCCCATGATTGCAATTAATGGACAGAGTATCGTTCATGACGTAATTAAGACAAAGAATTCGGAAAGATTTATTGTGGATTATAATGCATCTAATACTTATAGAAGGCAGCCATTCGTGTATAATTTTTCAGAATCTATACCAACCAACTGGCAATTTACAATTCAAAACAATTTGTCCTATTCAGGTATAGGGGATGCCAAATCAGTAGTAAAGATTAAAGAACCTGCGCCAAGCGAAAAATTCATAGAACTTGCAATGTTTGGCGAAAAAACTGGAAAATTTTGGGTGGCCATCAATACTAATGAATCGGGATATATCAGAGTATATGAACGTGATCAGGACGGATGGTCTAGGGATCAACCAATTTTTGTAGCACACGCAAATAATCAAGGTCTAACCATTACCAATGGTAAGAGAATAATAATTGACAAGCTGTCAGTAGATGATTTTATTGTTGGATCGGTTTCAATATATGGTAAAGATGAACAAGGAGCTCCTGACAATTCGAATAGCGGTACTATCTCATTCGATATTCTTTTTGGTAATCCTTCAGAATCACCATTATACTACCTGCCACTAATAACAATCATTGTTATCGGGTCAGTTGTACTTGTCTTACTTATTAGAAAAAAACGAGATTAGTTATTTTTTCCATAATATTTGCATATTTTTGTAAGATGACAAAGATTGCATTTTGGTTTAATCGGCAAGCATATGTTTTGACCAAATGTAACAAAGGTTTCATTTACTCCAGTCCAATATTTCCTGTCTATTGATCTTCGTAGGTCAATTTCAGTTTCCTCCGGTTTTTTGGTATTCACAATGCCAAGTCTATTGGAAATTCTATGAACATGAATATCTACGGGGATCGCCGGCTTTCTAAATCCATAGACGAGCACACAATTTGCAGTTTTTCTTCCTACTCCCGGGAATGTAAGGAGATCCTCTAAATTGGATGGGACTATGCTATTATATTTCTCGACTAGTATTTTTGATACTTCTTTTATTCGAGTTGCCTTCACATTATAGAAGCCTATTTTCTGAATTATTTTTTTTATAAGGTTCAAATCTGCTCTAGAGATCTCATCAGGATTCTTGAACTGAGAAAAGAGCGTCTTAATTACCTGTGCAGTAGTCTCATCCCTAGTACGTGCCGACAACATAGTTCCTATCAATATTTTGTAGGGATCTCCATCTTCTTGAGTTTGCAAGTTTTTCAAGGCGGTAGGTCTAACAAGATTATTATTGCGAAGGGTACTCTGCATTAGCGAAATTATCTTACTGAATCTTACAGTCATGGTCCTAACTAATTCTTATTCTCTGTATGAATAACGTTACAAAAAAGTTTTTGGAATAAAATGACTATTCCTTTTTTTCTTTTACTCTGCCTCTCCCTGTTTTTCGTGGCGAGATATTTCCTACTTTTCTGCCAGGAGGAGTTGTCCTTCCTACTGATGATTGACGACCTACATGTTGGTGTCTTCCACCACCATGTGGATGATAAACCGCAGCTTGTGCGATTCCCCTAACTGTTGGATATAACTTGCCATGGGCAGTCATGTATTTGGCTTTGTTTCCTGCTTTAAGAAATGGCTTTTCTTTTCTTCCAGCACCAGAAACAACACCAATCATTGCCTTGCATCTTGGATTTAGTGTCGTAAATTTGCCGGATGGTAATTTTACCGATACACCTTGGGCCGTATGAGAAAAGACCAGGGCAGATGATCCGGCTGATTTGACGAGCTTTCCTCCGTCTCCAATGTTCCTCTCCAGATTACAAATAAGGGTACCGTCTGGAATGGCTTCCAATGCCAAAATGTTCTTTGGTTTGAAATCGACATTGTCTCCAATTTGTATTTTCTCTCCCACTGTCATGCCGTCGGGAGCTGGCAGATAGCTAAACACTTTATCAAATTGAATTTTAGCCAACGGTGCATCTCTTCCTCGTTCGTGAACAATGTCAACTATTGAACCAATTTTTTGTTCAGATGATTGTAACTTTGGATATTTAGCAGGTACAATTTTTCCCGTTTTAATGGATTGAAATTGTTTACCTCCTCTTCCCCTTCTACGTACTAAAGTTCTTTTACCCAATACAGCCCAATCGAATAATTGAATATCTTCATGATTTTAATCTTTGGGTAGAAAGAAGATTGCGATCTGAATTGTTAGTATGATAATGTAACCAACTCATCTATTGTCAAATTATCATGATTCATTAGAGTCATATTTTTTTACAGGATATGGTTAATGCTAGAATGTAGATTGCCCTTTTCATATGTTTGATTCACTAATATTTGTGAAGACTAATCCTCGACAAAGGTATAAAGATAGGTACGATAGTACCTGATATCGTGAGTCAAAACACTCTCTCGCTGAAGGTTCTCGAAGCATATACTCGAGACGTGGGTCGTGGAGTGGCTAGGATCGATTATGATTCAATGGACTCGTTAACTGCATCTACAGGCGATGTTATAGAAATCCGGGGTAAAAGAAGGACCGTTGCAAAATGTCTACCACTCTATCCTTCTGATGAAGGTAAAGGAATAGTAAGAGTAGATGGACTAGTGCGAAACAACGCAGGTGTTGCCATTGGAGACACCGTAATTGTAAAAAAAATAAAGGCCGTTCCCGCAGAAAAGGTAATTGTTGCACCGTTAGAAGCTATTCCACCAATTGACGAACGTTACCTTGCTGATGCATTGGAAAGTGTACCATTAATTAAAGGAGACAATGTGATGGTTCCTTATTTCGGCGGTAGACTTACTTTTCAGGTAATAGGTGTAACACCCGCATCAGATGCAGTATTGGTAACTCAGAAAACTATTTTTCATATTGCAGAGAAAGGTGAAACTCTTAGAGGTGTTCCTCAGGTAACTTATGAAGATATTGGAGGATTAAAAGAAGAGATCCAAAAAGTTAGAGAAATGATAGAGCTGCCACTGAGACATCCTGAAATCTTTGAAAAATTAGGTATCGAAGCGCCAAAAGGTGTATTATTGTATGGACCTCCAGGAACAGGAAAAACTCTTCTTGCAAAAGCAGTTGCTAACGAGAGTAATGCTCATTTTATTAGCATATCTGGACCAGAAATTATGAGTAAATTTTATGGGGAATCTGAAGCACGATTGAGAGAAATTTTCAAGGAAGCGAAAGAAAAAGCGCCTTCTATAATATTTATTGACGAAATAGATTCAATTGCTCCCAAGAGAGAAGAAGTTACTGGTGAGGTTGAAAGGAGAGTTGTATCTCAATTATTATCTCTTATGGACGGGCTTGAAGCAAGAGGTAAAGTTATTGTAATTGCTGCTACAAATCGTCCAAATGCCATAGACCCAGCTCTAAGAAGACCTGGAAGATTCGATAGAGAAATTGAGATCAAAGTTCCAGATAAACGTGGAAGATTGGAAATATTGCAGATTCATACGAGAAATATGCCACTAGACACAGATGTAGAACAAGATAGAGTGGCTGCTGTAACACATGGCTTTGTTGGGGCTGATCTTGAATATCTTTGTAAAGAAGCAGCCATGAAATGTCTGAGAAGATTACTTCCTGAATTAAATTTGGAAGATGAGAAACTCTCACCCGAAGTCTTGAATAAACTCATCGTTACCAGAGGAGATTTTGAAAATGCGGTAAAAGAAGTTACTCCTTCTGCAATGAGGGAAGTATACCTGGAATCACCGGATGTTCCTTGGTCTGCAATAGGCGGTTTGGAGGACATTAAGCGTGAATTACAAGAAGCTGTAGAATGGCCATTAAGATTTCCAGAACTTTATACTAAGCTTGGACATGCTATGCCAAAGGGCCTATTACTGCATGGTCTGTCTGGAACCGGAAAGACACTCTTGGCCAAAGCTGTAGCCACGGAGTCTGAAGCCAACTTTATCAGCGTGAGAGGACCAGAACTCCTTAGCAAGTGGGTAGGCGAATCAGAACGCGGAATTAGAGAGATTTTTCGAAGAGCAAGGCAGGCAGCTCCCTGTGTAGTATTCTTTGATGAAATTGATTCAATAGCTCCAGTTAGAGGAATGGGAGGAGACAGTATGGTTACAGAAAGAGTAGTGTCACAACTGCTTACAGAATTAGATGGTATCCAGTCACTTTCAGGTGTAGTTGTGCTGGCTGCAACAAATAGAGCTGATATTATTGATACGGCTTTGTTACGACCAGGAAGATTTGATAAAATCTTGTTAGTCCCGCTACCAGATAAATCTGCAAGGCAAAAAATATTGGAAATACATAGTAAGGACAAGCCACTTGGTTCAGATGTTAACCTGGCGAGAATAGCCGAAATGACAGATGGTTTCAGTGGAGCTGACACTAGTTCCGTCGTAAATACAGCTGTTTCATTAGTACTTCATGAATATCTCGCGAAATATCCCACTCCTGAAGAAGCTGCAAGACACGCATCAGAAGCTCACGTAATGATGAGGCATATTGAAGAAGGTGTGAAAAAGATTAAAGCTCAAAGAGAAGGTAAGCCGGGAGAAAAAGTTTCTGTTCAGTACTACCGATAATATCGGTTTCCCTACCTTTATTGATTAACTATTTGACTAAAAGTAAAGAGGGGATAATACTAGTCATGACTGTATAGTTTTTCTCTAATGACCTCATATGCCTTGGCTGCATCATCCATACCCAGAATCAAAACTATTTCATTTTGTGTGAAAAAGGCATTGTACAAAGGAATACGATTGTTGTGTAATATGGAAAGAACAATTGATAGTACTTCGTATGTATTTTCTCTGTCTGATTGAACAGTAATTGTTATCTTGGAGAGCCCATCTTTTATTTCACCTGTAGCACCCTTATGAGATGATTTAAACATGCTTCGAATTTCATCCATGTCTTCAGCAAACAGCCGAATTTGCTTGTTAGTCCTGAACATATTATAGCCGCTACCCAATTCAAATATTTCATCTAGAACTTGATAGGCATCATCGGTTTTATGGAAATCAATATCTATAATACTGCCTGTTAGGGTCATTCTGACTCCGTCAAAAATTGGATGAAACTCATAGTCATTCACATCCAGTGAATCTGCGAATCGTTTTATCGCTACCACAAGGGTATTGACATTTACTTCAGTCTTTGTTAGCTTTTCTACCTCTGGCTTGATTTTTTGCGCTAACGCCGTATAGTTTGCTATACCCGTACTTAAAGCCTGAAAAAATAATGTATTAGAACCAATAACCTCTCTTACTGCATGAGGTACAGAAAAAGTTTGAGAATACATGTATCTTATATATGCTGCAAAAGTAATAAACCTTTCTTATATATGCAAAAAGCTACTTTATGTACGAAAATTTACAAAATGTTATAATTTGTATTATGGAATTTACATGCGATCAAATTAACCCATGTTGTTATAATAGAGTTGACAATGACTCTTTTTAAGTAAATTAAAGTATTACGCATATTGACTAAGCGTGAATTTATAATCGACAACGGAAGGGAAAAAATTCAGGAATTCGGACACCTACACAAGAATGTCGCAGTAAAATATCTAATGAAGAGACGAAGATCAGTTCTAATGACAAAAAACCTAGAAAAAGTAGAAAGTCTTTTTGCTGACCTTCCTAGAAAAATTAGCATAATAGGCAAACAAATTACCCATAGTTATGAAGTGAACTGGGAGAGACAAGGGGTAACCGAATTTGAGGGATCAAGATTTGTATTTACTCTGAAGTCACTGGATAATTAAATCAAATCAAAATACGAATGGTTTGCCAGCTTGATTATTTTTTCTATATTGTTAATCATATCGTTGCTTAAACTCATGCAAGTTAAAGTCCGTCAACAGATAGTAACCTACTTTCAGTAAGAACGAAAATAGATTTCCATTTGTTCATGATCCTCACTGAAAAATACGTATCAAATCAACTGATCCTGAACACTTATGATGTCGCTTGGAATTAGATAAAATCTCACCGATAGATATCAGGTTAATATTGTTCAATCATAATTTTAAAAGTTAAACCAGTTAGAAGAGTATTTATAATAAGCAATTAGATCAAGTAACTAAAGTTATATATTCTGAATTTGGTGAAGACATTTGAAATATCCGATAAGAAATATTATATTAGAAAAAATAAAGGAAGTAGGAAATTTGTCAGACAATGAGCTATTAAGCAATTTAGAAAAAGAAGGAGTACAAATAACGATGGCTGATCTTAACAAAACGTTACTCGATTTAGAAATTTTTGGATTGGTGAGAGTAAGTTGGTTGACAAAAGACAAAAAAAGGATAGAACTAGTCACATGATAGGCTTTTTTGATTCAAGCACTGATTAATTAATAATATTTTGTAAGGACAATTAAAAATTGAATCCTGCGTTATACGATTCTCATATCCATCTTACCGATACTGAATATGATAATTTTTTACCTTCAATACTTGTAACTTTGAAAGGAATGGGTATAAAGGCATGTTCAGTAGCAGTAAACACTTCGACTTCATTAAAGGCATTGAGACTTTTTGGGGAAAAGGACGTCCGTAATACGGTATATAACTTTCTAGGAATCCATCCTCAATACGCAGATGAGAACATATCACAGTTCGAAGAAATGGTTGGCTCCAATATCCATAACATTGATGGAATCGGTGAAATTGGACTAGATCCGACTTACTACAATCAGGCTAAAAATACCAAGGTCTTGCAAGATCAGGTATTCACTAAGATGTTAACTATTGCAGAAACGTATGATAAACCCATTTCACTACATTCTAGGCAATCACTTGATGAAATTCTGAATGTACTGTCTACGTATAATCTAAAAAAAGCATGCCTTCACTGGTTTGATGGATCTCCACAGCAATTAGAAAAATCTCTTGACATGGGTTTGTATGTATCATTCGGACCATCTTTAGTTTATTCCAAGAAAAAGCAGGGTTTGCTCAAGTTAACAGATCAAGGGAAGTTACTAATTGAAACTGATGGACCAGTAAGGTATCCATCATGCTTTAAGAATGTAATTACACTGCCAACTTCGGTCCTCATGAGTGTTGTAAGAAGTATGTCGGAAGTTCTTTGTTTGTCACCAAAAAATGTTGCAGAAAAAGTTGAAAGGAACTCAATTTTATTCTTTCATTAGTACCTGAGTAAGGTTTCTTTAATAAGGAAGGTATAAAATAGCCTACATGAATAGTCTCACATATTGAATAGAGTTAAAAAACTTTCGACCGAGCTCTTAAACCGATATCCAGACAAATTTAATGTTGATTTTCAGCAAAATAAAAAAACAATAGACGAAATTGCAAAAGTTAGATCAAAAGAATTGCGAAATCAAATAGCTGGTTATATTGCTTCATATATCAACAAACAATCAAAAGAACAAAATAAGAAAATAGAACAGGAAGTTGAGGAGACATAATATCAAGTTCTCAGCAGGAAATTGATTAAATTACGGCTACTAGGGTCAATCAAGAAATATTGCGGTAAAGAAAGTATAATATTAAACGAAAAGGAGATCATGTTATCAAATGTATTTTCCATACTTTATCAAAACATTACTAATTCTAAACATATTGATGAAGAAAACCTCCTAATTTTGATTAATGGTGTAGATTCATCAATATCTGGCACTGATCAAAAAATTAAATCTGGCGATATCGTAACTATTGCGAATCTAATTCATGGTGGTTAAGTCTATTTAAATATTTAATACACGTAATCTGACATGAAAGAAAAGATCAAAATCGTTAGTAACATTCCCTTATACGAAATTGATTCAGTTTTTGTAGCAATTATCAGCACGGATACCCTGAATGTAACTGACATAGGAACTACTATTGACTCATTTAGAAAAATATTTCCGGAGGTTATGATTCAGGGCATTAATCCAAAATGTATTTTTGGTAAACGACATATCTTTGAGGTAATTAAAATTATTATAGAATCAAACAAGAGAAAAATCAAAATTGCTAAAAGGTTGGAGATGGAACTGTTATTGCGATTAATTTGTAGTAATCAAGTTGATAAGGCGATTAATATCGGAGGGATAAAAAATAATGGTACGGCTTGTTTCATTTTACTTTCCGAAAATAAGCGTTTCATAGTAGATTCGATAAGATATTGGCGCAAAATGTTTGTTAGACAAAACACCTTGCTATTGAATGCAACAAGAGAAAAGATGCTCTACATGTCTAAAAGAATGAAGTTTAGACATAGCAGTTTTAGTAATAAGGAATTTTTGAGAATTCTAACTGAGAAAGCAGCGCTTGTTTCATTATAGGGTAACTTATAATGCTTACTTATATGCCTACTTTAGTAATGAACAGCACAATGGGTTATGTTATCGTGGAAATACAAAAATCTGTTCAATATACACTGCCAGTTGTCAACAACTAGCACAATAACTCCAAGAATCAAGCATTTGTCCAAGGAGTATAATTAGCAAATTACCCGAATTGTAGCACTAGATGAAATGTTCCTCCTCTCCATGTAGAAAAACTATGGTGGGCACATACACAGACACCAAGTAGGTTAATAGTACTCTATAGTTAACATTTTGAATCTCAACTAGAGTCAGGTTGAATCTCATTTTCTACTAGTTCATTGTGCCAACATGTTAAAATAGTAAAATCATCATCTTATTAAATATGAAATACAGAAGTAGAACAGAAATAGTGTCAATGATACTAGAAGCAGCAAATGGTAGTGCAACGAAAACAAAAATTATGTACAAAGCTTTTCTAAGCTACTCTCAATTAAGAGAATATCTTTCTGTACTTATTGAAAATAATTTACTGGAATATTTAGAAGGTTCACAAACCTACAAAACGACCGAAAAAGGATTGAACCTCTTAAAGATGCATAACGAAATCGGAGAACTTCTCCAAACCCCTATGAGAGAGTCAAGAATCCAATAAAATAAAAAATAAACTATCCCTCGCTATGGGATATAAAAATACCTATTTCGTGGTAACATGATTAGTTTAGTATATCGTGAAATAGGGATAATGCATAGACAAGCATACAATGAAATACCAGCCGGGGTGGAATATGACTTACTCCAAAAGGACAAGAATCAGCAGAATCAATAATTAATTTGTTGTAATGGATGAGAAAATGGTCGTCTTCAAAATCATGACATCATATATTCTTTTGTTCAAATTACATCGCATGAGTGTTACCATATTGATATTTTTTTATATTACTGCAAAGATATTTTTTCCTTTACAGAGCTAAATATTTGATTGGGTCTGAGAATCGAAATACCAGCAACTCTATTTACTATTTGGATTAGTATTATCCAACTTGGGTCATCCAAATTTACTTTCAATTTTAGTTTGCTTGTCACCGCAGAAATAATGTCATTAGAATGTAATTTTGAATGTCTTTTTTCTATCATTACCATGAAAGTCTCATGTACGTCCATTTTTCTACAAAGCTGATCGACAACACTATGGATCTCGGTTAATACTGCCTTACAATTCTTTTCTAATGGTATGATTCTGAGAACATATCTAAATTTCCACGGTGCATTTCTAACCATTTCCCTACAATTTTCCACAACTTGAAAGGGATCAAGACAAGTATCTACAAGTATAATTCCCGAAACAGACGAAATCTCAATTGAAGGATCTTTATCGCCTAGAACGTCCAACAGTTGCAATACCTCTTCAAAAGCATCACTTTCTCTGTATCTGAAAGTAGTTACCAGCAAATTAAAATTCATGATATTGTTCACGAATAGAGGGTCTTAACTCTTATGGTATTATTCTAATCGATGTTAATTATTTCCAAACTCTGTATTCCTATATGATTACGATGAGTGAAAAATATTGTCTTATTTTTGTAAGAATCCAATGTTTTTAATATGCGATTGAACTTTGTACTATGTCATGAGTCAAATCAATATAGTTGAGAACAAACCAGCTTTATTGATTGATGTATTTAATGATAATAAAACAAACAGAGTGCTGGTAATCAGTGATTTGCATATTGGTAAAACGTACTGGTTACAAAATATTGATATTTCTATTGATTGGTATCATATTATAAAAGAGATAGAAAAAGAGTTGAGTGATATGGTTATCTCAAACAAAGTAACTTCTATTGTATTGCTCGGTGACATAAAAAACAATATCTATAAAGTGGGAAAAGAAGATTGGAATTTGATTCCTAATTTTTTACATTCCTTGTCTGAAATCTGTGAAGTCTATTTGATCCCAGGAAATCATGATTCGAGGATAGGATTGATTACACCAGAGAAAGTACATCTGATTGGAGTTAAAGGGATGGTACTGGGTGATATTCTCCTAACACACGGACATACGTTTCCGTCAGAGCTTAGGTCCAATATTAATAAAATTGTTATGGGACACATTCATCCAACGTTTTTCAGAGAAAACAGTGTTTTGAATGGACAAAAAATCTGGATTTTCTTAAAAGTAAAAAAGGAATCTATATTTCCAAGTATAAAGGGTTCATTGGATCTTATATTGTTACCTTCATTTAACAAATATGTTTATGGTAACGGCAGAGTAAAAAATAGGAAAATTAATTCGCCTATTTTGAAAAAAATACTAAGAAAGGAAAATATTGATAGATGTCTGATTGTATCGATTGATGGAACCATTATTGGTAACGAAACTCTCTTAAGTGAAGTCTTTAACCCGTGGCTTTAGTTAATATGATATTTGGATAATGGGCTTATTGACGGTTTGTTATTATTTCGCCACTCTAAACAATGTATGAATGAGATTGCTGATTCTACTGTGGTAAGTACTGGGATTCCCATTTCAACAGCTTTTCTTCTGATCTGATATTCATCATCTAGCATACCTACGTACTTTTCAATGGTAGATGTAGATGGAATATTTATTATGAAATCTATTTTATTGTCGTATAGGAGATCCGCAATATTTGGCTTCCTTATAGGCTCGCTAATCTTGTATACTTCCTGCACATTTGTAGTGATGTTGTTCTTGATAAATTCAGCTGTATGTTCTGTTGCCCGAATATTAAATTTCATAGAGTTTATGAGCGAGATCGGAGAAAGCATTTTTTCTTTATTTTTTTGTCCTCCTATTGTTATCAACGCCGATCCTGACAGTGGTAAATTATATCCAGCCGCTTCAAGGGCTTTTGACAAGGCATCATAAAAACTGTTACCATGGCAAGCAACTTCTCCTGTTGACTGCATTTCAACTCCCAAAACTATGTCTGAACCTTCCAATTGCATAAATGAAAACTGTGGGACTTTTATTCCAAAGCCACTAATTTTTAACCAAGGTTCATTAAGACCGTCTGGTAACCTATCATTAGTAATTGCTTTGGCGGCTAGCGAAATCAGATTAATTCCAACTATTTTTGATACAAAGGGGGTAGTCCTTGATGCTCTGACATTTGCCTCTATCACATATACCTCATCGTCCTTGACCAAGTACTGGATATTAAGCGGACCTTTCACTTCCAATTTTCTAGCTATTATATTTGAATAATCGACAATTGTATTCATTGTTTGTCTGTTCAATCTCCATGGTGGTATGCACATCATGGCATCTCCAGAATGAATTCCTGCGTTATCAATATGTTCAATTAGTGCGCCTATAATGACATCCTTTCCATTACATACCGCATCTACTTCAACCTCGGCTGAATCCTGAAAGAATTTACTAATCACAATTGGATATTCAGGGCTTACTTGTGCGGCCTCATTAATATATCGCTCTAATTGTTCATCATTCCAAATTACTTTCATGGCCGCTCCACTTAATACGTATGATGGCCTTACTAAAACAGGGAATCCTGCATTTTGAGAAAATGTTTTTGCTCCATTTAAGTCCGTAAACTTATTCCAAGGGGGCTGCTTTATATTTAATGAATCTAGCAATCTGCCGAACTTTTCTCTGTTTTCTGCCATATCAGTATGGATACTATCAGTACCAATAATACGTACATTTAGTTTTCCTAATTTAGGTACAAGATTGTTTGCCGTCTGCCCTCCAACACATGTGACTATCCCCTTAGGACGTTCCTTTTCATATATATCTAGAATTCGTTCTAATGATAATTCCTCAAAATATAGTCTGTCCGAGATATCATAGTCAGTAGAAACCGTTTCAGGATTGCAATTAATAACTGATACTGATTTTATGCCATTATTTTTTAGGCCCCAAACCATGTTGACTGTACCCCAATCAAATTCTACACTACTGCCGATTCTGTATGGTCCTGCCCCAAGTACCATTACAGAATTTTTCTCTTTTCTAAAAACAATATCATCTTTATCTCCTCCATAAGTTAAATACAGATAATTTGTCTTTGCAGGCCATTCTGCAGCTAACGTATCTACTTGTTTTACAACTGGATTAATACCAAGCTTTTGCCTCAATTTTCTGGCACTTATTTCTTTTACCCCCAAACATTTTCCAATTTGTAAATCTGAAAATCCATGCTTTTTTGCATCTCTCAATAAAGCCTCAGAAATATCAGACACATCGACCCCATGCAATTTTTCATACATGTCCACAATATTTTTGATTTTTACCAGGAACCATGAATCTATAGTTGAAAGTTTACTTATCCTGGATATGGGAATTCCCAATCGCATTGCCTTAACAACATCAAATAAAATTTCATCACTAGGATACAACAATTTTTGTTCAATTAATTCCAATTCTTCCTTCATATCTTGTTCATTTCCAACAAGGCCCATTTTTCCCGTATCGGTCATTCTAATTGCTTTTTGCAAGACTTCTTCAAATGTTCTGCCAATTGCCATAACTTCCCCCACTGACTTCATGCTAGTGCCAATCCTTCTGTTAACCAATTCAAACTTCCTGAAGTCCCATCTTGGCATTTTCAAGACTACATAATCTAATGAAGGTTCAAAGCAAGCTGTTGTAGCCTTAGTTATGCTATTAACTAGTTCTGTGAGAGAGTAACCAAGTCCCATTTTTGCTGCCATATATGCCAACGGATATCCAGTTGCCTTGCTGGCTAGAGCCGATGACCTCGAAAGTCTAGCATTTATTTCAATTGCGCAATATGATTCACTTTGCGGATTTAAACCAAATTGAATATTACATTCCCCGACAATGCCACAATATTCCACTGCTCTAATTGCAGCAGATCGTAATCTATGATATTCTTCATTATTGATTGTTTGTGACGGGGCGATAACAATATTGTCCCCTGTATGAACTCTCATTCCTAGTACATTTTCCATATTGCAAATCGCAATGCTATTACCAGTGTAATCCCTCATCATTTCATATTCTATTTGTTTCCAACTTCCGATGTATTTTTCAATTAATACCTGATTTACTATACTCAAGGAAAGTCCTCGCTGAGCAATTTCTTGGAGTTCATACTCATTATGTGCAACTCCTCCTCCTTTGCCGCCAAGAGTGTATGCAACCCTGATTATCACCGGATATCCTATTTTGTCTGCAACATCCAATGCCTCTCTTAAATTATATGCTGGAGAACTCTCTAGTACAGGAACGTTACTCTTTATCATTGCGGTTTTAAATTGTTGTCTATCTTCAGTAATCTTTATACTATTTATAGGAGTGCCCAACACTTGTATTTTATATTTGTCTAGAATTCCTTCATCATGTAATGATACTCCACAATTTAATGCGGTCTGTCCACCAAAACCTAACATTATTGAATCAGGAAGTTCCTTCTCTATTATTTGGTTTATGTAATATCTGTTTACTGGTAACAAATATACTTTATTTGCAAATCTAGTATCTGTTTGGATGGTTGCTATATTGGGATTTACTAGTACGGTCTTAACTCCTTCTTCGGACAAAGCTTTGAGACATTGCGAACCGGAATAGTCAAATTGGCGGTCAGAATTTCTGACTTTCGCCCGCTTCTCCGATCTTTATTGCTCCGCTTCCCAACACTATTGCTTTCTTTATGGTTTCATTCTTTGGAAAATTTTTCCACCTCCATTTACTCTATCACTCTGAATAGACTTTTCGTTTGATCCATTTTGTTCAACAAGATCTTTAAAAGTTTCGAATATATGCACACAATCATAAGGTCCGGGAGACGCTTCTGGATGAAACTGTACTGCGATTATGGGTTTCGATTCATGTTTGATTCCTTCAATAGTATTGTCATCAGAATTAATATACCAAGCTTTAAATCCAGTTTTATTAAGCGTATTTGATTTTACCCCATATCCATGATTCTGACTAGTAATGAAAGTTTGATTGGTGTTTAGTTCAGTGCATCCTTTATTTTGACCTCTATGTCCAAATTTCAACTTATATGTATCGCCACCCGCAGCAAGTGCGATAATTTGGTTTCCTAAACATATTCCTAATATTGGTAATGTTGAATCAAACAATTTAATGACCGTGTCTATTGTACTATTGCACATTTTAGGATCTCCGGGACCGTTACTTATTATGATACCCTTGGGTTTATAAGATATAATCTTACTAAACGACACATCCCATGGAACTCGAATAACCCTATATCCCATCCGTAAAATGTTACGAATAATGCTATATTTTGTGCCCGTATCAATTAACACTATCGGTTCTAATTCTGGATCTCCATATTCAACTGTATTGTCAACGGACACCTGAGACATAAAGTTAAATCCATCATATTTGGTCCCCTTGATAGTATTCAGTAGTTCTTTTGTGTTTATTTGATTTTCTGAAACTGAGAGAGCACCTTTCATTACTCCTTTTATTCTAATTTTCTTGGTTAAGTCACGTGTGTCAATGCCGCTAATTCCTGGTATTTTTTCATCATATAACCATTGATCTAAAGTCTTGTGGCATTCTCTATGATTTGCTACAGTAGACAGCTCGTGAACTATCAATCCAGAAACTTGAATGTTATCAGATTCAAAATATTTCGGCAATCCATAGCTATCAATTATGGAATTGTCCGGCACTCCATAGTTCCCAATAAGTGGATAAGTCAAACATAAAATTTGTCCTCTATAAGATGGATCAGTTAAAGTCTCCGTGTACCCTACCATGCCAGTATTAAAAACAAATTCGCCGCCAACTGTCTTTGGATAGCCAAATCCTGTCCCTCGATACGTTGAACCATCTTCTAAAATTATCATCGCATTAAGGCCTATGTGATTACCATGGATTGTAGGAATTTTGACCCTCATAGAGTTGTAAAATATCGAGATTTAAATTTTCCTAACTTGATTCACGAGCAAATACCTACAGTTTACCTATACAGATTTATCATGATTCATACTAATTGCGTGTAAATCGACAAGAATTTGAATGGTTATTTTTCCTAATTAATTCTACTTATTTTAACCAGTCAATCGGAATATCCTGATATAATCCATTAGGCAGTATTCTTCTTATGGAAATGGGAAGAACTTTCAAATCCAACTCTGCTACAGCGATTGATATTGTATCGTTAAACTTTTTCGATGAATCTACTAAAGTTGGTGCACCAAGTGATAGTTGTAACGATCTTGCACCTATTATTCTTGCACGTTCAAATCGAGTTAAAGTTGGCGGACCTATCAATACCTGGCTATCCTGAGCGGCAATTTCCCTAGCTTCAAAGTCCATCTCTTGATAAACCACTACTTCGTCTTTCGGCCTGCCACTTTTTGATTCTTCAGTTTCTAATATCTCAATTTTGGTTTTTTTACTTTTCTTTTCTTTTTCTTTAGGACTCTTACCCTTTTTTTCTGTAACTTTTTTAACTTTGGGTTGTTTTTTCACTTTGACGGGTTTTTTTTCCTTATTTTTTTCAGAGTTAGAACGTCTTAAAACCAAGAATAAAAGCAAAAAAAGTGAATATATAATTAAATGTTGCTAATAAATCAACAAATTAATAGCAATATAGAAATTAATTTACTCCTAGATATGACCTGGAGCAACCCAAACTCCGTCTCAAGGATTCAAGTTCTGTTAGAGGTCGGCGGCAAGGGGGAAATACTATTGGAATTTGTACGCCATTTATCACCCATTACTTTTTCTAATATTGTTAGAATAATGCCAATTTCCGGAAGACTGCATTTTATGGACCATAAAATAGGGTATGTAGAAACCGGAGTTACTGTAGGAGCAGAAAAACAGAAATCAGCATTTAAGAGGGGAGATCTGGGATTCATGGTTTCTAATGGTTCCATTTGTATCGTATTGCAAGATACTAAAGGGATTAGCATGAATCACATAGGCCACTGCATCGAAGACCCCCTTTTGTTAGAATCAATCGAATCAGGAGAAATTATATTTATTAAGCGTGATTCTAGATGAAAGATATTCAGGTAAGAGGTGCATATTACCAATATTTCCATCGCTGAAGTGTCATTTGTTTGAACCTAGTAAAAAAATGATCTGGACAATCGTTGGAAAACATCATGAATATTGGATTGATTTAGATTTGGATTATTGCTCATGTAATGATTACTATTTTAGAACACTTTCCGATCAGGGTCTATGTTATCACTTGGGTTATGCTAAAGAAAAAATAAGTTCAAATGTTGATACTGTTCGCTTTTCTGATTCAGAATATCATGATTTTGTAAGAGCAGTGATAAAGGACAATTACTTCATGATTCGAAATGAAACAGGAGATTTGGCTTAAGTTGGACGGAATTTTTAATTCTAAATTCATGATCTGAATTGAATCAATATGATACCATCCTTATTATTGGTTCTGGAGGGAGAGAACATTCCATTGGATGGAAGCTCTTGCATGATACAAAGAAAAAGGTATTTTTTGCTCCAGGGAATGGAGGGACAGATAATAACCTAGAAATAGATTCCAACGACTTAATGAAGCTGTGTCAATTTGCAAAGGAGAACAATTCCTTTACAATAGTGGGACCTGAAAAGCCCCTTTCATTGGGCATTGTGGATATATTTGAAAAGAACCAACTGCAAATATTTGGTCCTAGCAAAAGCGCATCCAGATTAGAATCAAGCAAAGTATTCGCAAAACTTTTCATGCGCGACATGGGAATTCAATCGGCTTCTTTTTCAATCTTTTCAGATGCCGCTGCTGCGATAAATCATGTCAAATCCTCATCAAAAAATGTAGTTGTCAAGGTCGATGGACTCGCCGCCGGTAAGGGTGTATTTGTTTGTGATAGCGAAAAGTCAGCTATCGAAGCCATTCAGAAAATCTTCAATGATAATGAATTCAAAAATTCCAGAAGCAAGATTCTCATAGAAGAGAGAATCTATGGCGATGAGGCATCCTTTATTGTTCTTTGCGATGGAAAGTCTATAGTTCCACTGGCAACAAGTCAAGATCACAAGAGTATCTTCGACCAAGATAATGGTCCTAATACTGGGGGAATGGGTAGCTATTCTCCTACGTCTCTCATCACAGAAAAGATGAGTACTAAGATTATGGAGAAAATAATGAATCCTGCAATAAAGGGGTTAAATGATAAAGGAATTAAGTTCAGAGGATTTCTGTATGCAGGAATCATGATAGAACGCGGTTCAAATGAACCATACGTACTGGAATTTAATGTGAGAATGGGTGATCCCGAATCTCAATCTATATTGTCAAGAATGGATTCTAGTTTTTTGGAATATCTTGAAGCAGCCATGGATGAAAAGCTTGATACAATGCCACCCATTAGATGGAAAGATAAACATTCAGTTTGCATAGTCATGGCTTCAAGAGGTTATCCTGGAAAGTATCAAACAGGAAAAGTCATTCATGGTTTAAATTCGAAATTTGATGTTGATACATACGTATTTCATGCAGGAACCAAGAAAAATTTAATGGGGGAAATTATTACAAATGGTGGGAGGGTCTTATCGATCACTTCACTGGATGATACACTTGAGGGAGCTAAAAATAAATCATATTCAGCGGTATCTCAAATTCATTGGGGAGACAATGAAGAATACTTTAGAAGGGACATAGCATCAAAAGGTATCAATTATATGAAATCCGCTCTCAGTGAATAAAATATCTATTTTTTTATCATATTCAAATTTTGGAATCGGACTTTTTATTACTTGAAGGTCGTATGCTAGCCCAATAGATTTTGAAAATTTTCCATTAGTCATGTATTTATCATAATAGCCATGTCCATATCCAATTCTGTATCCATAGTAATCAAATGCTATTCCGGGAACAATTAGCAAATCAATAAAATCCAATTTCCCATTTGTTTCCTTTGGTTCTCTGACTCCAAATTTATTTACATCAAATGAATCTTCATCAAAATCCTTTTTTTCTACTTTATAAAATCGGAGATCATTCGTTATCACACGAGGTAGCAGTAATGTCTTTTTTGATTCCAGTGCAATACTTATTATATCATCTGTTCGTACTTCTGAACCAATGGGAAGATAAATCCCAATTGATCTAGATTCAATAAATTCTGGACTTTCTATGAGGTTCTTTTGAATTAATTTACTTATGTTGACTATTTGAAACTGATTCAAAGAGTTTCTTTTGTGAAGAATCTCTTTTCTTAAAATTGATTTTTGGTCTTGATTGTCCAACTTCATCGTTCTAATGATTGCTAATCTTATTTATGAGACTGGCTGCGTGTACAGTGTTTTTTAATAACATTGTAACCGTCATTGGACCGACTCCACCAGGCACAGGAGTAATGTATCCTGCTCTTTCTGAAACTGATTTAAAATCTACATCTCCTTGAATTTTTCCATTTATTCTTGAAATTCCAACGTCAAATATTATGGCACCATCCTTAACCATATTGCTTGTGAGAGTAAATTTTTGACGATTTCCAACCGCCGTAATGATACAATCAAAGTTCTTCAATTTATCTACCATTCCCTTTGATTTTGAATGGAAAAACGTTACCGTTGCATCGCGATTCATTAATAAGATCCCTAGTGGCTTTCCAACTAAATTGCTTCTATTTATTATGGCCACATCAATCCCCCTAACATTGATGTTGTAAAAATCTAATAATTCGAGAATACCTAAAGGAGTACATGGTATGAGTTTGGGAGTTCCTTCCAATAGAAGACCTAAATTGTATGATGTTAATCCATCCACATCCTTATCATGGTTTACCATGTTTGTAATAGAAGTTTCAATTTGGTTTGGTAGTGGAAGTTGGATCAGTATTCCATGAACATTCTCATCATGATTTAATTCATTTATTCTCTTGACAAGCTCATCTTGAATGATGTTTTCTGGGAGTTTGAAATCTCTTGTTAATATTCCTACACTACTTGCTGCCATTTGCTTATTTTTAACATATGTGGCAGATGCTTGATTATTGCCAACTAAAACGGTAGCTAAACAAGGTTTAATTCCCTTATTGGCTAAAGATGATACCTCATTTCTGATCGTCTGTTTAATGTGTTGAGATACTAGTATCCCGTCTATTAATTTGCCCAAATATTTTAAAAAATCACCAAGTCATTTTTTTGCTTTACTATATCGGCCAGATTATTTTTTCTTTCACTGCTAAGTAATAACTACCCTTCTACCTTCAACGTGTAACCTCCGTTCAGAGAAAAGCTTTACACAATAAGGATATAGAAAGTGCTCTTGTTCAAGGATCCTGTCTGATAGTGTTTCATATGTATCATTATCCGATACTATCACATGTTTCTGCGCGATAATAGGCCCTGAATCTAGTCCCTCATCAACAAAATGGACAGTGCATCCAGTTACTTTTACTCCATGATCCAGCGCTTTTTTTTGCGAATTAAGCCCGGGAAATGATGGCAAAAGTGATGGATGTACATTCATGATACGCATTTTGTACGTTCTTACAAATTCCGGACTCAGAAGCCGCATATAACCAGCCAAACATACAAGCCCGTTTTCTGGATTTACATCGTACTCTTGTAATACATTTATTATTTCCTTGTCATATTCCCAACCTTTTAAATTATTTGAAACAACCTTTGTGGGAATTCCAAATTTTGTAGCCTTTTTTAGTCCCACTGCGTCTGGTTTACTGGAAATTACTATTTTGGGACAAACATCTGCAATCGCATTTTCTTTTAAGGAATTTAAGATTGATTCCATGTTACTACCTCTCCCAGAAATTAATATCCCTAGGTTTATCAAATGCTCCTAATGTGTAAGTTTGAGATTCTTAAATGTAGTGAAAGAAGTAAAAGTATCGAATTGTAAAATAATTGTTATCAGTAAACTTATGAAGTGATTCTTTTTCTTTGACCATTAACATGTTACTATCAAATTGTTCTATAAGTCAATTAACTAGGGCTGTATGTCATTATGAAGTGTGTGAAAATAAACAAAATCAATTAGACATTGCTGATTCATTACAAAACAAAAATTAGAATATCTGTCATTTGTTATTACAAAAATTCTGACCTACAAAAATCATATCTTCATTTTGTATGATTGTATCTGAATTTATCCAGTCTTATCAATTCATGATAAGATCCAAACTTTGATACTTCTGCTGCGTCTAGCAACGACTCCTTTTCCTTGTTATTCTCACCAAATACTTTAATGATTCCGTACAACGAATTTCTCTGAGCAGCTACTCTACCTGCAGAAGTTATCAATGATCTTATTTCCTTAGGTTTCATTAACTGTCCAAATTCAGATCCTGCTGAGGTGGAAATGCTTTCATTAATCAAAGTCCCCCCAAAATCATTTACTCCAACGTCAAGAAGTAGTTGAGACATTTTCGGACCTTCCTTGACCCATGAAACTTGAATATTGTCTATGAAATTATTTAACATGATTCTCGAAATTGCATGCATCTTTATCACATCTTGACCTGTAGGACCTGGTGCAATACCATTAACTAGATTATGGTTATACATTGGAGCTTCTTTATGAACAAAACTCAGGGGTACAAATTCAGTAAACCCTCCGGTCTGATTCTGAATCGATCTTATCAGTTCTAAATGTTTAGCCTTATGTTCAGTTGTTTCTACGTGACCATACATTATTGTGGATGTAGTAGGAATTTTTAGTCTATGAGCTGTTGTAATAACATTAATCCAATCAGCTACCGAGATTCTACCTGGTGATATCAGATCCCTTAAATCCTGATCCAGAATCTCTGCCGCTGTCCCTGGTAAGCTTCCTAATCCAGATTCTTTCAACATACTCAAGTATTCCTTGACAGAAAGTCCCGATCTACTGCACCCATACATAACTTCTTCAGGCGAAAAAGCATGAATGTGCATATCAGGTAATTTCTTTTTTATCGCCTTGCAAATATCAACATACAATAATCCATCCATCTTTGGTGGCAATCCTGCCTGGATACAAATTTCAGTTGCGCCTAATTTCGACGCCTCCTCCGCTCTCCTCACGACCTCTGATATCGGGAGAAAATAACCTTCATCATTTCTAAAATCTCTACTGTATGCACAAAAGCCGCATCTTTTGATACAAACATTTGTAAAATTGATATTCCTGTTGATAACATAAGTTACTTCATCACCTACTTTTGTTCTCCTTAGCCTGTCCGCCACCATTGTAGTCATGATCATTTCGGTCCCCTTTGTGTGAAACAATTCAACAGCTTGTTTTACGGAGATATTCTTAGAATCAAGTGACTGATTTAATATATCTGAAACAACCGGATCTATCTCTTTCAACATAGACTCAAGTATCAAATTAATTCCTCCTTCACTAATCCAGAACTATCCGATAGTGGGGTAATATGGTTCCAAAGATTCTTTGGGATAAACTCTCTTTTGTTCAAGAGAAATTCCGGATAGATTGCAAGTCTGCCTCTAAAGTTATAGCCTGCCTTATTGGTTGCCTTTTTAACTTCTTTAATATCAGGCCATGGCGACTCTGGATTTACGAAATCAATTGTTAAGGGAGATATCCCACCCCAATCATTAATTCCTGCTTCGATATAGGTCGAATAATGATTAGGACTAAGGTTAGGCGGGACCTGAATGTTCATATGCGGCATAATAATCCTTGCTAAGGAAACACTGAGTAAAAATAAATCATGTGTTGGTGGCAAAAAGTTCTTCATTTTGGTATTATCTTTCGGAACGTGGTTTTGCATTATCACCTCCTGGATATTTCCATATTTTTGATTAATTTCCCTAATTACAATTAAAGAGTCGACTATTTCTTCTAGCGTTTCCCCAATTCCAATTAGTAACCCTGTTGTAATAGGAATTTTTAATTTACCCGCATTTTCAAGAACTCGAATTCTAGCTCTTGGATTTTTGCTGGGAGCAAATTCATGTGGCATGTTCTTCCTGGTAAGTCTTTCACTAGATGTTTCCAACATACATCCGAGGCTTACATTAGATTTTTTGAGGAGTGATAATTCATCATAGTTTAATGTACCTGCATTAGTATGTGGTAACAGTCCTGTTTCTTCCAGAATCAGTTTACTTATCTGGTCTACATATTCCACAGTAGTTGAACAATCATATTTTTTTAACCATTCTCTGTATTCTGGATATTTTTGTTCAGGCCTTTCTCCAGTGACGATTAATACCTCAGTACACTTAATACGCTTACCTAGATTTGCTATATGTAAAGCCTGATCCTTTGTAATAATTGACAAATCAAGGTCCGATAACTCTTTTTTATATGTGCAGTAAGAACACGTATCCCTGCAGAGGTTGATTAGGTTTATGAATACCTTTCTAGAATATGTAATTGGACCATTTTTACAGACATCTCTTAATGCTTTCGCTATGGCACATAGAGATTTTGTATCATACCTTTCCACTAGTTCAAAAACTTCCTCTTTTCTTATCGGAATGTCCTGTATTCTCTGAACCATGTCACTCATAGTAGATAGATCTATTCCGTCCAGCTGAGATTTCAATGCCCTATTATTATTGATGGGCTTTATTATTAATAATTTGTTTCAGGACAAGTTTGGGTGATTTGATTGACGGGTACTAACGGTATTGATAATTGATTTGCGAACAACACATAAAACATACTAATGGCCGTTGAATTTTTCCAGACCTATTAGCCTCAATTTTATAAATGAAACGGATGCTGTTTCGTACCTACAAAGTAGCTCCTATCACGCCACCTTACCACTCTATTTCCTTTTGTATTAAAAGCAGATAGCAAGAAGCAAAGAGTGATTACAACACATCCTATTACAAAACCAAGACCATAAATTGATTTTTGTAAGAGGCCAAAATGAGATTGAACAATTGTGCAGATAAGCATTAGAGTTATTGTTAATAAATCGATAGTAAGCAAAGGCCCTCTTAATGGATTATCCAATAAATAAAGTAAAGCGGTAGGCAAAATTAGAAATGGTTCCATCAGAATAAAAAAGATAAAAGCTGTAACCATCATTGCAGATATTTTCTTCTGTGTGTGCAATGGTATTATTATACGACGTAATGCATGCCACAATGAACGCGGATCTCTCGCCCATAACGCCTCAACATAGTTTTCGCCTCTGATCAATCTTAATTTCATTCCCTGTTCTTTTACTCTTCGTCCTAGTGCACCATCTTCAACTAACTCTTGACGTACTTGTTCATGAGTTCCAATTTTTTCATAATTCTTTTTGGATATTAAATAGAAACTACCAAAGAAATAGCCGATCTTATTCCTTGGATTATTTACACGAAGTGGTGAATACCTTGAATGTAGAAATACAGACAGTACGGGTAAAGTAAATTTTGTAATTATGTCATAGCACAAAAGCTTAGGCGCTAATGTAAGAGCATCTAACTCATAATGCACCATTGTATTGACCGCGGATGACAAAGCATCTGATCTGTGCACGGTATCTGCGTCAGTAAACAAAAGGATCTCTCCAGATGATTTTTGGTAACCTTGAAAACATGCCCAGTTCTTTCCAACCCAATCATCGGGCCTAGGCGGAGACTTTACTAGTATCAATCTATGATCTTCTTTAGATAATTTTGATATAATTGACAGCGTATTATCTGTAGATGAATCATCAATTGCAATTACTTCATAGTTATCATAATCTTGCGATAACAATGACTGTAAACATTTCGATATTTTTCCTTCTTCATTCCTAGCTGGTACAATAATACTGATCTTAGGTTTTGATTTTATTCTATATCTTGCTGACCATTCTAATTTTGGTGATTTTGAAATTGACCAGGTGATCAAAACAAGAAAATAAGCCCAGCAAGCAAGGATCCCACTATTAATCGCTAATATGATACCAAGAATTACAATGAAGAACAATTAATATCGTTAAATTATTCTAAATATAGACTATACGTTCGGAATTAAGTTGGATGATAATGACGCATATTCTATCAAACTTAGTAATTTGGAACGGATGCTGATTCATACTCATTTTCTGAAGCCATTCTCAATATCAAAGGGATCATACACCCAAAATCTGCTTTAGTAAGGCCCTGTAATCGACATTTTCTTTACTACTACCAGGTGCAGGTAATTCAAAAATTAGCGGAATAGGACGATTGGCTCTTATATTGGTTAGTTGAGTCCGAATTTCCTTACCTATGTCTTCACTTATGAGAACAAGTCCTACATCGCTAACGCTATCTAAGTTGTTAATGTGTTGAAGAGCTTCGGACGCTGACTCTACCTTAACGCCCTCGACACCGGCCAATTGAAAGCTTGTTACAAAAATTCTACTCCCAACAGCCATTATTCTCAATTTGTCTTAAACTCCTAATCCAGTAGTTCTTTTTAATCCTTTGTATGATATTTTCACTAACAAGGTCTAATTGACATTACAGATAAATCATGGTTTTTTATCTCATTCAGCATTGTCTGAAAACCAGGATTTTAGAATATTATATGTTCTACTTGATGGAATTGGAGACCTACCAAATCCGGACTTAAATGGCAAAACTCCACTAGAGGCAGCAAAGACTCCCAATATTGATTCTCTCGCAAGAAGGGGTAAAATGGGTCAGGTGATAAGCGTAGGCAAGGGAATATCCCCTCAATCTGATATCGCGGTATTTAATATGCTAGGTTATGATTTTCAGGGAAAAAAATATGCAGGAAGAGGAATTGTGGAAATAATTGGATCTGGAGTTGATTTCCGTGATGGTGACTTGGCATTAAGAGGTAATTTTGCGACGTTAGATAACAGCAAAATAATAGATAGGCGTGCAGGCCGGGATATCATTAAGCATGAAGCAAGCACTATATGTTCATTTCTGGAAGACACAATAAAATTTGACGATCCAGATGTCTCAGTTAAGATAACCCCTACAATCTCCCATCGTGTAATTATTAAATTTAGACACAGTAAGAAATCGTTATCTGAAAAGATAACTAACACAGATCCTGCATATGGTAAATTAAATGGTATTGGGATTGCTAAAACTGACGTCGATAATATGGTTGTTCAGGAATCTGAATCAGAAGACAATTCTGAATCATCGATCTTGTCAGCAAACATCGTTAATGAGTTTACTCGTAAGTCAATTTCTCTAATGAAGGAACACCAAGTAAACCTTAACCGAATTTCAAACAACAAGAAACCAATGAGTGTAATACTGTTGCGAGATGCTGGTAATAGTGTTCCGCATCTTCAACCTATTAATGAAAAGTATGGCATCTCTACATCTTGCCTAGTCGATATGCCTGTAGAAATCGGAATTGCAAAAATAATTGGCATGGATTTATTTTGTTCTCAAAAAATTGATGATTATAAACAAAAGGGAAAGGATGTTGCAAAAATCCTTAACTCATATAATCTTGTTTATGTTCACATAAAAGGACCTGATGAATTTGGACATGATGGTGATGCATCGGGTAAAAGGTACAACATTGAATTGATAGATGAAAATTTCTTTGGTGTGTTTTTGAATTCTATAACTAAGGAACATGTAGTGGTAATTTCAGGTGATCACTCCACCCCTTGTATTAAAAAATCACATTCAGATGATCCAATCCCATTATTGATCTCGGGGAATGGTATAAAAAGTGATGGAAGTCAGCGTTTTACAGAGTCCTGGGCAAGTAAAGGTTCCATTGGTACATTGAAAGGATCGGAAGTAATTTCAAAAGTATTGAACATGATAAGCACACAAAAGAAGAAATAGAAATCTAATCTTGTCTTATACTCACTGCTGGGTTCCAGTTAGGATAACCTTGCATTGTTCACATACTTTTTCATCAATATTTCTTTCAAGACTATGATGTGCATCGCAAATGATAAGTGAATATCGCATATAATTGCACAAGGCGATAAATTTTGATAATGTTTTTGCAGTATATGCCCTATTGGTTGAAAGATCATCCCCAATTTCTTTAATCATGCTCATAATTTCACTTAGTGACATCAGCTTTGAGATTAATTCATTATCTCCACGTGTGCCTCTTAGATAATTGCTTACGGCTGCTTGAGTAATTCCTAACATTCTAGCTACCTCTTCTTCCTTCAGCCCTTTTTCAATTACCAGCTCTTTTGATAATATAGCTCTTACTGCAGGGATTAGTAATTTTGATTCAATTTCTGATGGAAGTAGCATTAGGTGTGCCTAAATATGGCATTTTAAATATATATAGTTTATTTTACTCATTGAGCGAATTAGACAAAGCTATTCATTATTTTTTGTACATGTCATTTTTCAATATTCCGAATTTGTCATTTAATGTTACTTGGTGTAATGCAATTTCGAAGGAATTATTAAATTAACTAATTTTTTAGCACGATGTGTAATAACACGCAATTTGACCAAAAATTACATTTATTAATACTCAAGAACATTATTGACTAGAAATTGCAAAAATTCGACGATTTAGACATGAAAATATTGTCAGAACTTTGTAAGAATGCAAATATTTCTGTGCCACGATTGAGTAAATTATTATCCACTAATTCGTCTGTCCTATACAGCAGAATTAAGCGACTATACAAGAGGAATTTAATCCAAAAATCTACTATAATTGTAAATGAACCTCTTTTAGGAATAAATGTCAAGGCCGTAGTTGGAATAAACAGGGATCCAAAATTAAAAGAGGAAATTCATACAGCCTTATTGAAAATATTTCAAATAATCTCAATTTCTGAAGTAACTGGAAGGTTCGATATCTTGGTGACTATTAGTGCTACTACCCTCGAAGAACTCCACAATGTTGTTATCAAACAGATTGGAAAAATCGAAGGAGTTCAGAATACTGAAACGTTTGTCGAGATGCAGAGAACGGAGAAAGAGCGCATTTTTACTACATGATTTAACCAATTACTTTTCAAGATAGGAAGAAAGTCGTTGGCTTATTGATCTTCTGTACCATGATACAGTAACATATTTAGAAGATTTTATTTACAATAAAGTAATGCAATCACACATTGTTTCATATATTTTGTCTTGGGCAGTGTTTGATATTTCACTAACTAGGTATTTAAAACCCATCGACCAGCATCAACCAATTGAAAATTCATCTGATCGAGTAAGTTCCACAATTGGTAATTATTGTTAATTTGAGGTTTATCAGATTTATATTAAGTTGGCCCATGTTTAGATGATTGTATTCAAGATTTGTTTACAATATCGATAGATTCAAATACTCCAATAATGCGATAAAATGTGAATTTTTGTATTCCGTACAACAAAAAGTACAACAAAAAGTAATGGAAATAATTCAGACATTGAAACTTGCAAAAAAAACTAGCAAAGATGACTATATGACTCACCTCAGGCTAGTTTTATTAGGTATTGGCATAGTAGGCGGAATAGCTTTTGTCATTAAATTGATTGCAGAATTTCTGACCTTTTCGGGAGAGTAAACGGATTATTTTGTCCGAACAAACTCGATTTCGAATAATATTAATTTACTAGTCGCAGTAGTCCTATACGAGAGCTAATTTGCGAAAAATCATAGGGACTCTTGGATCTCACTGTTCGCTTCAGGTGCTAAAGGGCGCGAAGGATGAAGGATTTAAAACTCTATTGATAACTGAAAAAAAGAGATATCATGTGTACAAGAGATTTAACTTTATTGATCACGTTATCCTAGTTGACAGTTTTAGAGATGTTCTAAAGTCGGATATTCAAAACAGATTAAACAAATTGGAATGTATCCTTATACCACATGGTACTTTACTTTCAACTTTAAGTTCTGATGAAATAGAAAGTATTAATGTACCTTTTTTTGGTAATAAATTCATTCTACGATGGGAGGCAGATAGAAACCTTAAACAAAAACTAATGTTAGAATCAAAATTACAAGTACCAAAAGCCATAAACTCTAAAAGCGAAATTGATGATCTTTGTATAGTTAAGTTACATGGAGCTGCTGGAGGTAAAGGATATTTTCTTACATCTGATCAGAACGGTTTCGAAGAAGGATTCCACAAACTCCTGAACGATAATGTGGTTACCGCTGAAAATGAGCTTTACATTCAGGAATACGTAAAGGGAGTTCCTGTTTTTCTCCATTTCTTTTATTCTCCAATCTCAGGAGACATTGAATTCATGGGCGTAGATAGGAGATACGAATCCGATATTGATGGTATTTCGCGCATTCCATCAAAACATCAGCTTAACGTGCCAATAGAACCTACCTACAACGTGATTGGGAATATCCCACTAGTTCTAAGGGAATCACTTCTTGAGGAAGTGTACCAAATGGGAGAAAACTTTGTTAAGGCCTCCGAAAGGCTAGTCCCTCCGGGAATCCCAGGGCCTTTTTGCTTGGAAGGTGTATACACCAAGGATGCAAAATTCATTACCTTTGAATTTTCCGCAAGAATTGTTGCTGGAACCAATCTGTATGTGTCCGGTTCTCAGTATTCAGAGTTCCTATTTCAAAATGGCATGAGTATGGGAAGAAGAATGGCATTAGAAATAAAAAATGCCATAAGCAAAAGGAAACTAGATAGAGTACTCACATAGTAAATCCACGATTTCGCTTCGATTGCCATCAACAAAATTATTGATGGATAAGATCTATTGAATTTATCAAACCATAAATAGGGTTTTTCAAAAAGTGTTCCAAAGTCTTTTTATCTTTGATATCCATCACTATCACCTTTTCATTTATGAGTGATACTGTTATAGGAACGTCCTTCCATTCCAATACTCCATTGGTATAAATATCTACATTGCAATTAAAAACTTGAGTATTGTTACTTTGAGTATTGTTACTTTTATTTTTTAGCAAAGTCCCGAGACGATCTTGTGGACCTTGATCAATTGGCTGATTTGAGATTGGCCTGTAAGCAATTGTATGAAAATGGATATCGCTTCCATCAGCCTCAATCATTGTAAAGTTACTCTTGAAATAAGTTACATTATCATTTACTACGTCAACCCTCCATTTCCCCCCCAGAAGATATTTGGAAGTAAGGTTTGTATTTATGTCCTTGACAATGGGTTGAGTACTATTACTGGACGCATCTTGCAAAAACAAAATACTGTTTATTGTTCCTTCAATATTGAAAGATGAATTTGCTGATTCATCAATCAGACTCGCCGGATCAGTAACAGAAGTTTGTCCATACACTTGTGAATCAAAATTATTATTGTCATTAAAAATTAAGAATTGAAGACAAATCATAAATGAGATTAAATTAAATATGGAAATAACAGTCCGATTTCGATTAAGAATCATTACTCAAAATTAGAAATTTAACATAACTTAAATTTTACTTTCGATGATTTTTGGATGAAGAAAGGATTTGAAACAAATGTAATTCCAAGAATAGTTATACCGGATTGTCGATGTACTAAAATTAATATACCATCCTAAAATCAATGAGACTGATGCTTAATGTTTCCGTTGACAATTATGGCATAACCGTAGGCAACAAGAACAAAACAATTTACCTTGATCCTAACAAACAACCTAATTCTGGTTTCATTTTTATTTCTCATGCACATACTGATCATTTATACAAGAGTGTTAAAGAAAACGGTAATAAGATTATCACTTCAAAAATAACTCACAAGATTGCTACGCATCGTGGTTACAAATATGGAAGTACGTGTGAAGAACATGATTTCAGATTACTGGATTCCGGTCATATTCTTGGATCTAATGGACTCCTCATAGAAGATGAGTTGTACTATACGGGGGATATTTCAATAAGAAAAAGAGCGTTTATGAATCCGGCAATTATACCCAGAGCGAAAACTCTCATAATAGAGTCTACCTTCGGTCATTCTGATTATGTTTTTCCTAAATTTGAAAGCACTATTCACAAGGCTAATTTAATAATTTCAGAAATGTATCATCAAGGTATACCAGTCATTTTGTTAGGATACACTCTAGGAAAAGCGCAAATTCTAACAAATGTATTTAGACATTGGAAACCGTTAATTGTACACGATTCAATAGACGAAATGAATAGACTTTATTCAGAGTTTGGGATCAGAATGGAAAATTACATTACTTTGTCCGTAGCAGAAAAAAATAATATGCTCTCTTCTCACAAACCATGGTTACTAATAGCTCCTATAGCATCATGCAAGAATGGATTTCTACATTATATCAAGAAAAAATATGGTGCTCTATCTATTGGATTCAGCGGATGGGCTGTAAAGCCATATTACAAATATGCGTTGGGATTAGATCATTGTTTACCTTTAAGCGACCACTGTGATTACAACGATCTAATCTCTGTAGTAAAGAAATGCAATCCTGAAAAGGTCTATACCTTTCACGGATTTGCAGAAGGTTTTGCACGAAACCTTCGTTTGATTGGTTTTGATGCAGACCCGCTTGTTTACTTTAGAAGTAAAAAAGGCAAAACTTCAGAAAAACTTGACACTTTTTTTGGTAGGTCAAAATCTTGAACTGTATACTCAAGATGAACGATTCGATCACAGTTTTACAGGCATCTACGACAAGCTATTTTTTTTCCTGTTCCCTAAAATAGGGAATTACCTTCTTACCAAACAACTCTATGTTTTTAAAATAGCCATCACCCCAGAACCTAATGATGAAGTGATTTGTTCCTGCTTCGATAAACCTTTCTAACATTTCGATTACGTCATCAGGCTTGCCAACCCCAATTGCACTTCTTGCCACATCATCGGGTATTTGCATCGCAGCCCTTTTCATTTGTTCCATTAATTCTGGTTTATTCATTGCATACTCAGTGAAGTACCTTCTGAAATCAAATTCTGAATCTTGTTGGATATTGTGCACCTTCAATAATTCAGGTTTGTATAAACTAACTTTGACGGCATTCTTCATTTTGATCCATGCCTCCTCACCATCATCAGTAAAATAAACATCTACATCATTTGCAAATTGAAAATTCCCAATATCTCTACCGTTTTTCTTGGCATGATCTTTGATGATGTCTGCATGATGTTTAAACAAGGCAGGAGTATAACCTATTGGTATCCAACCATCTCCGTAAATAGCACATAGCTCTAGGGTTTTTGATGCTCCTGCTGCGATATAAACTGGCGGTCTCGGTTTTCTGATACTCTTCGCCTGCAAACATGCATTAATGAGCTTATAATATTCTCCATCATAATTTACCCTATTATCCGGATCAGAATCGAAAAGAGCTTCGATGACTTCCAATTGCTCTCTGAATTTGGTCACCGGCTTTTTGAATTCTATTCCGAAATCCACTACATTTTGTGCTTCCCCTGCACCAATACCCAATATTGCTCGTCCATTAGTTAGCCTATCCAAAGTAATCGATGAAAGTGCGATAGTTGAAGGATGTCTTCTAATTGCATCTGTCACACATGTGCCTAATTCTACATTCCTAGTAACTGCACCAATTGCTGCAAGCAATAACCATGCATCATTAACGACCGCATTTTTCCACTGCGGCACGTTTGAATGATCCATGGACCAGATTGAATCAAAATCAATCCTATCAGCAATTTGACATGCTGTCATTATTTGGATTTCATCCAGACCAAGTCTGGCAATATTCAATCCCTGAGTAAAGCCAAATTTAGTTCTCATTTTATAATGGAATTATGCATTCATATGAGTATATAAGGTTTGGATGAATTAGATTAAAGTAACTACTTATCAAATCTAGTAGACATGTGAATCTTTTTGATTGAATATATATAAAATAGCACTATGCAGAAGAAGAATGTGAATTTCACAGATTCCAAAAATTCAGACAATGATGGTAAAGAAAAGATTTCCGTTCAATTGTTGGTTACCGGCAAAGTTCAGGGAGTATATTTTAGATTTAATCTACAACAAATTGCAAAGAAAAATTCTGTAGTTGGATGGGTACGCAATTTACCTGATGGGCGGGTGGAAGCTTTACTTGAGGGCAACAAAGGTGATGTCGATAAAGTTATAGAATGGAGTAAGATGGGTCCCCAAAATGCAAGAGTGGAGGATGTAAAAACGGACTACTTACAATATGAAGGAAAATTTAGTGATTTTGTCATTCAACATGATGAACCTTAACTCTGTTATTTATTTCACCTGAGAATAAAAAACCAAACTTAACGGCATTCCATAGTAAATAGTGATTTTTAGATTCATGGCAGATTTTATAATTTTCGGTATTGCAATTGAGTTACGGAAAATAATGAAATGAAGTAGTTAATAAATTCTCAAGATTTTAGATCTAATACTTTAACTAAGAGTTACCCTGCATTAGTACCAAATATGTTACTAATCCTAGTTTTGTATACCAAGGATTAGTGCGATAAAAAATTGCTCGGATCTTACATATACATCAGAGTTGATCAAAAATTGGCCAGTGCAATAGTGTACAAATCATATACTTCAGAGGCAATTTCTTGTTCTGTCTTGTTTTCAAGCTCTTTCCATTCCACTTTTATTCCATTCCAACCGGATGTATGCCACTTGCCTATGGGTAATGACTGGTTAACAGTATTTTCATTAAACGGGTAAGGGTTTACGTACAGATAGGGTGATTCATCATTATCATCTCCTGGAGAGACACCAACGCCAATTTGTTCGTTGTTTTTCATCATAAAGGCTTCAACTGAGAAATCAAATCCATCAGGCCACAAATGGACTTGAGTAAAATGATCCCTTAATTTCATTCTGAATAACTCAAGACTTTTGTTGACCTTTTTTGCAAAAGGAATGTATTCAAATAAGTACTTATGACGAAAAGTGAATGACGACATCTTTGGCATATCGAGACCGTATTTAGTAACAATTGATTCTAATTTTTTATCAAATTTATCATGAGTCAAGTCAACAATATGCCCATTCTCACTATCAAAATAAAGGAGCTCTCCAGTAAGTAAATGAATTTTAATTTCTGTCTTATTATTCAGTAAACCAGTAGTTATCTCATCATTTTGTAAAAAAAGCGCATCATGCCCGTAATGTGGTAACTGCTCAATTAACTGTGATTTTAGTTGAGAGATTATTTTGCAGATAGTACGCAATTCAGTGATTTTATCTAGTAATCTAAGATCATTCATTGGTTTGTATATGTAAATATGTGTTAAATACTCTTATCCCTTAGTAAACCAGGTCTATTGTTATTTACAACGTTCAGGACTAACTCGGATCATTCGGACTTCATCTTCAAACCAAATGCCATGAATAGATTCGGATGGATTTGTCCATGAACAATACTGTACACCTCTTGCACCGGCGCATTTCTTTTAACCGCTAAAGCAAGGTTTTCTATCCCTTGTCCTAATTCCCGAATTGCGTTAATTTTCATGTTTGCTGGAATAGGCATCAAACCAGAGGAATTCTCCAAATTGGCGTTTTGTAGATAGTTAGCATATAATATTTTCAATAATTCAGCAAGCTTTGAAGAAATCTCATAGTCGGCCAGAATTTTCGCGTCTTTATCGCTTTGATTTAAAAAATGACTTGAGGATTGACTACTAGGAAACATTAAATTCATTTTATCAAAACCATTTCCAGAAACACCGTCTGTCATATTCATATTGGACGATTCATTCATTTTCATAATCATTCCGATACTCATATTGATCAGACCAACTGCCTTCTCTGAGTCAAGTCCAGTTGATAAACCATATTCTAGAAGCGATGCATCCGCAATATTAGCAGCAACAAGTGGCTCTGTAGTTAAGTCAAGATCTGGGAAAATGGAAGACAAAATTTGAGATCTTGATTATGTAGCTGTTGATAGAGGCAATTTGGCCTAATAAAACATCTGCTCTTTCTAAATGGATTAACCCTACTGACTCGTTTGTGTAAAGATAAGAATCTGTTAGATTTTTTTCAATTTCAAATTGTTATATCAATGTAAATAATACTGAATCATTATTTTGGTAAAAATTGTGAGCAGATAGATTATTATGATTGGAAAAAATGAGCATGGTGCCTATAAAGAGGAAGAATGCTACAATAATTACCCTCAATTTAGGGTACCAATAGGTGTTACCAATTAAAAAATATGCGATAATAATTTCAAAAGAAAAAGGGAATCAAGTGGATTATTTCAATTAATTTCATCCTTTCATGATATATTCCACATTGATAATACTTCTCCATTTGATAGCATCTTGTTATGGGAAATGCTTGATCTTCTTTTGATTGACATGAATCTGAAAATAATTTGCATAAATCTTTTTAGGACAAACGCGGGTATAATTTAGTCTATAACCATGGCTCCAATTCGTTCTTCGATATCAATTAATCACATTGCGATAAGCGTTCCTGATCTAGAGAAAGGCCTGAAATGGTATCAGGAAGTGATGGGATTTACGATTGTTAGGGGGCCCTCCGAACTGACATTAGATGATATACAAGTGGGTAAAGCACTTAAGAATATTTTTGGGTCGAAATTTAAGAAGTTAAGAATCGTGTGGATGTCTTCAGCCAATAATATTGGAGTTGAGATTTTCCAGTTTATTCAACCCAAACAACTTATCAAAAACAAACAAATTGAATATTGGAGCGGAGGAGTTATTCACATAGCCGTCACTGAAAGAAACATAGAGGATTTACTGTCTAAGGTTACTAAAACTGGAGGAAAACAAGTTAGTAAGATTTGGGAACTAGACCCAAAAAAGCACCACAAATTGGTTTTCTGTTCTGATCCATTTGGAAACATAATCGAAATCTATTCACATAGTTTTGAACAATTCCATGCTAATCTATAAAATTCACGGAAAACATTGTTGACTTTAACCATGAAAATTATTCATGTTTCCAAAACGGCTATTTGCGATTGACGTTTTTGGCCAAATAATCAAGAATACTCAACTGTCATATCTCAGTTAACCAACAACAGCACTCCTCAAGTGGGCACCTTACACATTCAAGTGGTGATATACTCCCTTTGCAGTCGTCATGAGTACAATCACATTCTGCACATTTCAACAAGTTGAAGGTGACAAAAAGCTCTAATAAATTTACTGGGTAAAAAATCGTCTTCTAAAACAATAGCGCAATGGTGATTGGAGTACGATAATCAAGTTTTGATTAATCCACAAAGGATACTGATTATTCTTTCCTCATCCATTTATCGCCCAACTTTTTGTACTTCCTCTTAACCGCCGACCAAGCTATTTTGTGAGCGACTTCTTCAGCACTTTGTTTTTTACCTCCTCTTCTTTTTGCTGGATTTTGGTATTGTTTCACTGCTTTACCATGGGCCTTTTTGAAAATGTGTTGAGCATGTTGAGGCAAGGAATCAATTTGTTTTTTGGTTCTAGGTGATAGAGCATTATATCTCTGAGACTCCTTCCTCTTCAGGGATCGCTGTTCTTTAGGCATCTTCTACTAAGGTATAGACAAAATCCTATATATCTGGAATACATGTTTTGGATGGCATGATTATTGCTAAAAGCAAGACGGCATTAATGCAAACTTTTCTCATTGCCTATCTAACCGGGATTCTCTGGTTAAGAAGAAATCCTTTATCCTTAATTTTTTCTGCGATAAGTCCCTTTTCTCTATTGTTTATTCTGTTTATTATTAGCGATGGAAAGTATTTGCCACTCTCTATCACAGGAAGTTTGGTAATGGCATTAGTTGGATATGGCCTATCACTCGGTCAGGATATCTCCTTTTATAAAAATGAATACAAGATTCAGGATGTCTTCGTTGCGTCACCTGTATCCCCAATAACCTACATGGTTGGTCTCGCTATTTCACAGATACTTTTCGGATTACCTGCATTACTGGTATTGTTGTCATTAGCTACTCTGTTTCTATCATCTTCAATTTACATACCTCTACTGATAATCACTACGTTACTTGTATGGGGCTCAATGTCTTCTATGGGATTTTTTCTATCATCTCACATGCTACATATGCGCAATGTTTCGCAAATAATATCATTTGTAAACGTGATTCTTTCTATCCTGCCCCCAGTTTTTTACAGTATCGAAATTCTACCCATCCCGTTTCAATACGCTTCTTATTTTGTACCTACTACTCATGCATCCTTGGTGATACAAAGCATGATGGGAATAACGACGCCAAAAGAGTGGTCAATTGAATTAGGACTTTTTGTCCAAGTAGCTTACCTTATAGGTTTTGTGATTTTAGCTAAAGTAAGGGCCTTGTGGCGTGAAAGTTGATTGTACCAAAAATAAGTACTTGTTTTGATGCTGATTGAGATCTAAATATTATGATGTGATATAGGTCTTGAATTAGCGTATTAATCTTGATACTTGAGATAGTAACTATTTTCATTGAAAGAAATACATAAACTTTCATCAGATTGTATTAAATGAAGTATGTGTTCTTATATTTAGAAACTTCAATATATTCATATTTTATCAACAAGAAAATGTTTCATGCAATACCCTATTTTCTCAAGTGAATAAAATAACATTGGCATGAATAAATCAGATGAATAAATAATCCAATATAACAATAATACCTAAAAAGTATCGCAAACCATTTAATGTGCATTAATTTGTAATTTTCCAAAAGGATAAATCTAGTTAGAGTAAGTTTGATAAATCATGGCAACAGAGGAGCTGTTCATCAGCGTAGTTATCATTTTGGTAGCGACTCGGTTACTAGGTGAGTTCTCTCAAAGACTTCGTTTGCCTCCTCTGGTCGGCGAGCTTGCTGCAGGAATAATAATTGGTCCTTATGTTTTAAAATTAGTAACTCCTGATGAGAGTCTGAATGTAATTTCAGATTTGGGAGTTTTCTTTCTCATGTTGCTAGCAGGTTTACAGATGGATCCTAGAGAAATAAGAAAGGCTGGGCTCCGTGGGGGAATTTTGTCAGTAATAGCATTTTCATTACCTTATGTAGGCGGTTTTGGGATAGCCGCTCTTTTTGGTCTTGGAATGCTTCAATCGATGTTCGTTGGATTGTTATTATCTATAACTGCTGTTCCAGTCTCTACAATTGTTCTAATGCAATTCGGAATATTGGAAACTAAGTTAGGTAATACTGTTATTACGGCGGCTGTAATCAACGATATTTTTTCTCTTGTAGTCCTATCGATTGTGTTACAACTTCACGGAGCCAATGGTGCCGAAGTGAATATCATGGAGACGACCATAAATTCTGTAATTAAGATCTCGTTATTTATCGGTGGAATATTTCTTGTCGATGTATTATTTAGAAAAGCCAACGTCTGGTTTCAACGTCGAGGTACTTACTTTTTTGAAAAACTACATACAAAGGAAGCAGCGTTTGGCATATTATTAATCTCCACTATTCTGGTATCTATTATAGCGCAGGTAGTAATAGGTTTACATTTCATAATAGGTACTTTTTTTTCAGGGCTGATAGTATACAAAGAAATTATCAGAAAAGAAAACTTCGAACGAGTCTATGGAATTATTTCTGCAATATCATTTGGATTTTTTGCTCCCATATTTTTTGCCGTAATAGGAATCAATATTAACATGGATTCAATCGCAAATAACCTTCCTTTTTTCATTGTTCTGGCAATAGTGGCTGTCATTACTAAAGTAGGTGGAGGTTATATTGGTTCAAGGTTAATTAAATTCTCTAAGGATGAGAGTTTGGCTATTGCTTTTCTTATGAACGGAAGAGGAATGGTGGAATTAGTTATTGCATTGATAGGGTTTTCCTCCGGTATTATTGACTCAACTATATTCTCCATTACAGTAACAATAGGCTGGGTTACGACAATCTTGGCACCAATATTTTCAAGACCTTACGTCATGAAAATTAAGTCCCAATCAACAAACAAACCCAGTCTATGATTTCGAAGCTTGTTGGTTACTGCCTTCGTCAGACAATCCTATCCATCCATATCCTTTGACTTCTAATTCTTCGGAGAGCTCTTTTCCCCCAGATTTGATAATCTGTCCTTTTGCCATTACATGCACTTTGTCAAGTTTTGATAAATATCTTAGAATTCTTGCGTAGTGTGTGATGATCAATAATCCAGCTCCTGTCGATATTAGTATGTTTATTGCTTGTGCAACTGCTTGGATTGCATCAATATCCAAACCAGAATCCGGTTCGTCAAGAATGGCAATTATTGGTTTGAGTACAAGCATCTGCATAACTTCAGATCTTTTTTTCTCCCCGCCAGAGAAGCCTTCATTCAGATATCTACTCAAAAATGTTGTTTGAAGACCAACATTATCTAGATTTTTTTTCAGATATTCATGAAATTCCTTTACCGTTAAAAATACCTCTCTATCTTTTTGTTTCCCACTCAAACTTTTGTTCAGAATGTTGTAAGCGTTTCTCAAAAAATGACTATAACCCACTCCTGGAATCTCTGTAGGGTATTGAAAACCTAAGAAGAGGCCTCTCTTAGCTCTTTCCTCCGTAGTCATATCAAGAATATTTTCGCCGTCAACAAGTATAGTCCCTGATGTAACGGTATATTTTGGATGACCCATTATAACATTTGCAAGAGTGCTTTTTCCGGAGCCGTTTGGACCCATTATGGCATGAACCTGACCTCTGTCCATTCCAAAGTGGAGATCATTGAGAATTTGTTTACCATCAATACTGGCTGATAGGTTATTTATATCTAAAAAAACCACAAGTCTCTTGTTTTTCAAACATAATATAAATATTGAGTTACTTTATTCAAAATTTAAATTATTCATCTTCTACTTTATACCAATTTGTCAAGGGGTTTGTTCATAGGTAGGTTTCAACCGTTCCATTTGGGTCATATAGCCGCAATCAAATTCGCATTCACAAATATAGATGAACTGATAATTGTTATTGGTAGTTCTGAAGCAAGTTATGATCCAAAAAATCCATTTACCGCCGGAGAGAGAATATCTATGATAAAAGATTCGCTGAATGCAGATACCATGATAGATTGCAAAAAGACCCTAATAGTTCCCGTTCCTGATACAAATGTCCATTCTACATGGACTCATTCTGTTGATATGTTAGTCCCCAAGTATGACGTTGTTTTTACAAATAATGAATTTACAGGTTACCTTTTCATACAAAGAAATATCACCGTGAAAGAACCAAAACTAGTAAATCGCGATGATCTTTCAGGCACTGAAATTAGAAGGAGAATGTTGAAAAATATTAAATGGACCCACCTTGTTACTGAACAAACACAACTAGTAATCCAAAAAATTAATGGAGTTGAACGTGTAAAAAAAATAGCAAGTTTATCATATCATCATAATATTTGAGTTTCAAATATTAACGAATTATTTCGATTCATCTACTCTAGTGTAAAGGAACTCAATTATGGATATTGATAAATAATTCAAAAACGAGAACAAAATAATTGAAAGTGCATTCACTATCAAAGAGAGAAGTCCATGACATCACAGGTCAGATTAGTAAATCTTGGCCAATAAATTCCGTTGGTGCCATTAAGAATCTACAAGCTTACGTTATAGATGGAAAAAGGCGGCTCCTTGTGGGAAACAATCTAGTTGCAATACAATTAGCACCTGACCTTATAATTCCACATCTAACCCAACATGAACTATTGAATCACTTTGCATCGGTGCAGGTCGACATGAACGCAGTGAAATTTGTTTGTAACGGCGCAAATATTATGAGGCCTGGCATTACGGATTTTACTACTTTCAACGAATCTGAAATAGTACTGGTAAAAGATCAGACCCACAAGAAGGAACTTGCAGTATGTATTTCGCTAGTTGATGACGTGAACGGAAGGAAAATGGAAAAGGGAGTTGTTTTGAACAATGTACACCATATCGGGGATGTATACTGGGAAACGAAAAAAACTATCAGGGCATAATACACTTGGCGATTTCAGAAGATTGCTGATTTTGCAAATAAATCTTTCAAATCATAGACTCATAGATTCTTGTTCAATTCCCTTTTTTGTTATCGTCAAAATATCAATACCATCGCCACTTGCTGAATCTCTCTGTACTGACGACTTTATTGCCTTGATAGCAAGTTTCTTGGATGTATCTTCTGACATGTTCTTCTTGTACTCCGAGTCTATTAGTCCCAACGCTAATTCTGCTCCAGTGCCTACTGCTGCATAGTTGTCAGGAAGAAGTGAACCTAAAGGATCTAGCGTATAAATTTCAGGTATAGTCTGTACGCCTCCAACAATTACTTGGGTTAGTAATGGAAAGTACCTTCTTTCGAACATTATGACGGACATTAATTTTGCGACAGAATTTGTAGCCATCTCCCTCCTTGTCTCTAATTTTCTAATCTTTGCGAGTGCTTCTACTTGTCTTGCCAGAACTTGCATATCCGCAACCATACCTGCACATGCACTTGCAACTTGATCAGTTATTGGGAATATTTTCCTTGTATTCTTATTTACTACAAAATTTCCATACGAAATACGTTTTTCAGCAGCAAGAAGAATGCCGTCTTGATAAGTCATACCTATAGCGGTAGCACCAGGCATAAATTGAAAGGCCATATGATTGGTTAGTAGTGAATGTAGTTAGATTTAGTCGTTTCGTCGATTTTTAGACTGTAATTGAAATACGTCAAGGAGATTTTGTTAAGAATGTATCATGAATCCTAATTGCCTCAGAGACTAGCCTGTTTTGCAATTCCAATGCTTCCTTTCCTTCTGGATGTCTTGACTCAGCCACAGCTTGTGCTACTATATTCATGATATGCCTCAAAAGGAATTCCTCTCCTCGTGAAGATTCCGCCTTATATGTTGGATTTGCCTTGTTCACAAATACTACATTTTCGTTTATGAAACTATATCTTGAATCAGTTTCATCTTCGTACGGAATGATCTTGTATCCAACTTTTTTTAGTGCAAAGGTTTTCTTAATTAGTGGTTTTTTTATCTGAGTTGTAACCGTTACATTTTCATAGTTATCTGTACTTTGTCCACTGTATAGATAATTTGGCACTGTGTTATCCCCGCCCCCCATGGTCTCCTGACTCCTCCCTTTTTCACTAACTGTGTCTCTTGATTGTTTGATTTCGTCCTTGGTAATGTCTTTGTATTCGTCATCTATTGATTTATCGAACAAATTATCTTCCGCAGGAATGGATGATGGTTTACTACTAGGTTTTGATACAATTTTCTTGGTTTCAACTATCTCGTATCCTTCTATTTCTTCATACGGCTCGAGGGTTTCAATTACGGCCTGACCAAGAACTTTATCTATCTGTTTGTAAATTTTTGACTCTTCACGAGTGACAAGAACATCTTCATAGAGAGTAAGACTAGGTATGACCGTATCGACTATGAACTTTTTCATAAGGTTTGAAAAGTTCTCAAATTCCTTATCTTCTATTATAGCAGATTTATCAGCGAATCTAGATGTTAATGAATCGCATCTTACAAATCCAGTCACTCTGGGTATTTTGGAATCAAATCCAAATAAGGTCCTCATAACTATATGACCGCCTACCATTACTGCAATGCCTCGCTCATCTTCAGTTAGTGGTCTACGAGCTACAGTTATTTCACCAACTATGTTTCCCTTGTCAAGGCCTAATGGTATTCTGTGACCCTGTATTTCCGGAACTCCTATCAATTCAGCATCAGAAAAACTCCATTCTTTGAATTTTGCCGATTTTTTTATGTATACTTCAAAAAGCGGATGCCTGAGGACTGCCAATTTTCTAATTTCCTTTATTAGTCTTAATTCATCAACAAATGATTTGGCATCACTAACTATTATCTCTGTTCCATCTCTCGATAGACGTGTTTCTCTGATCTCGTGCAAATTAGACTTGCCGGTAAATAGCGCATCTAGTGATTTTGTATCGATTAAAAATGATTTGTGATAGTTACCTTTTCGAGTTCTAATTTTCATTTTTCCAAATGATGTAAGAAAAGAAAGTCTACCCGTTCCATATCTACCCGTTCTAACACGTTTTAACTTCGGTGAAATAGAATCAACTTTCTTATGGGGTGAACCTAAAAGCAAAAATTTCTGAATCTCAGTTTCATCCATTCCAGCATTATCCTCAATTGAAATTGAATTATCGCTCAGAATAGTTATTAGAACCCTTGTTGCGTCCTCGTCAAAGGCATTTTCAATCAGTTCTTTTATGACGTCAGCAGGAGAAACCCATGTCTTTGTAGCAAATTCCTTGAAGAAAGATGGATGCACCTTTAGAGCAATTGTCATGGTTACTATGTTTCAATCTCTCACCTTTATTTATTACTCGTTTATATTTTTATCAATCTCATTGTAGCCATAGCCATTTTTGTCATTCCAAAAATTAATTGTTGAACAAAGCCACAGAAATATTTGGCAATTGTTTTTCACGATGTCAAGATTATTCTACATGTTGAGCAAACTATTTCCAGATGGAAAAAATTCACCAATGCCAAGTAGCAGGTGAGGTTTCGGCGTACTGGGTGTTGTTGTCAACCAAATCATGACAGCAGGTACTGCCGCACAGGCAACTATTGTCAATATAATGAGCCACACCGCAGTCATCTTCTCAACCATAGCATACGGATTTAAGAGAAGATATATAAATTTTCAAACCGGGTAACTTGTATAGGATTATAAGTCACCACATAGGCTTCACATTCTTGCTGAATGAAGTTATTAGAATACCAGGGAAAAGAATTATTTACAGAGTATGATATTGCTGTCCCAAAATCATATCTTGTCAGAAGCCAACATGAATTGAGTCAGATTGAGGCCAAACTACAATTCCCTGTAGTACTTAAATCTCAATTAACTGTTGGTGGTAGAGGAAAGGCTGGTGCAATACTGAAATGTATGATAATGGAAGAGCTAGCAGCGAAGTTTACAGAATTAATGAACAAAGAAGTAAAAGGAGAACTTCCAAAAGTAATCTTAATTGAAGAAGCTGTAGACATAGATAAAGAGCTTTATTTCTCATTGTTCCTGAACAGAGGAAAAAGGACCTATTCATTAATTTCGTCCTCTCAAGGAGGAATGGATATTGAAAGTGTTGAAAATAAAGTAATTCAGGACATTTCTATTACAGGGCTAACACAATCAAATGCAGAGAGCATTACGAAAAATTTGGGCCTTAATGGTGTAACTGCCGAGTCGTTTTCAAATGTTGTGATAAAGCTGGCAAAGCTTGTTAGAGAAAAGGAGGCAGAATTGGCAGAGATCAATCCTCTGGCCGTACTAAAAGATGGAACTTGTTTGGCACTGGACGCTAAAATAATTATTGATGATAATTCATTATTCAGACATCCCGAATTAAGAAAGTATGTCCAAATTTCTGAGTTACAGGAGCAAGCGGAAAAGAGCGGTTTTTCTTTCGTTGAGCTAGATGGAAACATTGCAATAATAGGTAATGGTGCTGGTCTTGTCATGTCAACACTGGACATCGTAAATGATGCGGGTGGAAAGCCGGGCGCCTTTTTGGATTTTGGTGGAAGGGCTACAACGGAAACAATTTACAAGGCATTAGAAGTCATAAGCAAATTATCAAAAATAAAGGCCATTTTAGTAAATTTGTTCGGCGGTATTGTTAGAACGGATTTGGTGGCTCAAGCTATAATAAATGCTTATGAAGATGGTATGATTAGTGTTCCTATTTATGCCAGGATATCAGGGGCAGAATCTGATAAATCAAAAAAAATGCTTTCTAACAGTAATGCAAAACTATATGATACCGTAGAAGAAGCAATTTCATCACTAGTACAGTACATAGGATTGAGCAAATAGATGTCCAAAAACTTTGATATTTTTGATATTCTAGTAGGTAAACCTGATGATGCTGACCATGGTAATAAACCAGTTATAATTCAGGGGATAACAGGAAATTTTGGTTCAGTTCACACTAGGTTAATGAGAGAATATGGCACAAATATTGTCGCAGGTGTCACTCCTAATAAAGGCGGACAATCATTTGAAGGAATCCCAGTTTTCAATTCTGTAAAGGATGCTAGTAAGAACTTTGATGCAAAGATATCTGGAATATTTGTTCCTGCTCAATTCTTTCTTTCTGCAGTAAAGGATGCGGTGAATAACGGAATAAAATTACTTGTAGCTATCCCTGAACACGTTCCAGTTCGTGATGCCATGGAAGCCTTAGACTACGCACAGACTAATGGTGCAAGGATAATAGGCCCAAATACTCCGGGAGTTATTATCCCCTCAGTAAATAAAATAGGGATAATGCCTTCTCAACCATTCACGAAGGGAAATACGGCAGTTTTTTCTAGGAGTGGGACTCTGATGTATGAAGTTTCTTATCATTTGTCAAGGGAAGGAATAGGCCAAAAAATAGCATTGGGAATAGGTGGAGATCCAATTAACGGAACAAATTTGATCGAAGCTTTTGAGCTAATAAGCGATCGAGATGAGGTCGAATCAGTGGTAGTAGTGGGAGAAATAGGAGGAGATGCCGAGGAATCCCTGGTTCAATATATAGAAAAAACAAGTTTCAATAAACCAGTTGTGGCGTATGTTGCCGGACGATCTGCTCCAAAGGAAAAAAGAATGGGACATGCAGGAGCAATAGTTTATGGAAATTATGGTTCGGCAGAATCTAAAATTTCGAGTTTCTCTAGACTCAACATTCCTGTCGCAAAAAGACCCGCTGAAGTTCCAAGTATTCTATTGAAGCTGATGAAATAAATACAGGATAATGAGATCTCGCCTCCTTGCATTCATCATTTGCCCGTTTCAATAAAACGATATTAATGCGAGTAACAACAATGACATTCATTGCGATCTATCGTAAATTGATAAATTCTAATTAATAGGATGTACCTATTCAGATAGCCTTGAACTATTTAGATCCTAACAATGTTATTATTGTAACTATGCCCAGATGGAGCAATATTTTCTCATAAATATATACCAGTGTGAGAATTGAATGGATCTCAATTATTTGGCACAAAATTTGATTAAACTTAAGAATGAATATCTTAACAAGGTTCATTCATACAATCATATTAGAGAGTTTATCCCAGATCCAAATCATCAAAGTCTATTTGATAAATCACATTTGAAAAAACTACATACTTTCTTTAAGTTTAACAAAATTTACTACAAGGAGCAAAGCATCAACCTCGCTAATATTCCTTGCATTTCATATGAAGGAGATATTAATCAGTTTTGGTTAAGTTCAAAGAAATATGATACAAACTATCAGCCATTTCTTCCAACTTGGGGACTCTCTGCATTAGTAATGGCTCTGGTTGCAAAAGATTTGGGATTTAAAAATATCATTGATATCGGGTCGGGCGACGGAAGATTGTTGTTCTGTGGAAGCATACTTGGTCTTAATTCCGTGGGAGTAGAGATTGATAAAGATCTATGCGACCTGCAAAATGAAATATCTTTTTTTAGTAACGTAAAATTTCAAGTAATTAACGGTGACTCCAATTCGATAGACTACTCACAATTGGAACTTGAGAATACCATGATCTTCATCTCAGCTTTGCCTGAATCTGGAGAAATGATATCTTATGGCATAACAAATCAGTTTGAAAAATATAGGGATAAATTACATAATGTGGGTATTACATTAATGGGAAGCCATACCTACAGGAGATACTCTCGCGATAGATCCAAATGGGGATGGGGAAAATTCATAGACGATTGTGGATTGAAAATAATCGAATATTTAAGTCTACCAAGCTCCTGGACTCTTGATGAGAAGAAAGAAACTCCGTATTTGTTTACTCTCCTTAAAAGCTAAAGCTAATCATTTAGCAGTAAAATATTGGGACTTTTATTCAATAGTACCCTGCTTGTTAAAACCTTTGATATCTCCCTTCTATTTTTACCATATTAAAGTACCTTTCGGCCGTGCAATTTCCAGCTTGAACTTATGAATATGGCATCATATTACCCTCCTTTTTATGCAATAACTTATTTTGGTATATGGCACATATAGATTACAGAATAGAGATTTGGCAAATCAATTGTTAAGATACATGGTGTATCTAAATAATGAAAAGTACCTTCCACAAGATGCAAGTTCGATCCTTTCCTTATCAAGAAATATTTTACAAGATTACAAAATTATCATTAGAGATGCCAGGATTGCAACTCATTTTATAGAACTTGATATGAGTGTTCCTTCTACATTAGAAATAGAAAAAATAAAGTCAAAACTATCAGGGATCGGCTCAATTGTAGAATTGGATAGAATTGTTGAAGCTGATCTTGATAAAAAAATTTCTCTACAAATGGCGCGCAAACTTTTCAATAGTGAGAAATATTGGAAAACGCATGAAGTTCTTGAGGGTACATGGAAACATACTCAGGGTGATGAAAGAGCTTTGTTAAACGGGATAATCCTTGTCGCTGCTGCTTTAGTGCATTACCAAAAAGGAGAACAAGCAATCTGTATTTCTATAATGAAGCGAGCACTAGTTAAACTAAATAATGCATACGGCAATTATCATGATATAGATATTGACTCATTAAAAACTCAAGTTACAAATATAATTAATTCATCTAAAGTTTCAAGATTTAAAATTTAAGGCAATATACTCAAAAAATACTATTATCAAGACAGCGAGAACGACATAGTTTATAACAACAACTTGGTTTATTGAGCTTGCCTAGTTCTTCTTACTCTCATTATGTAGGCGGTTATAATAAGGCCGGCTAGAATGGAAATAAGAATAAAAAAAGTACCCTCATCTCTCACAGTGCCCTTTGGTAAGATTCCAAAAAACGTAGAAAAAAGAAGTGCTAACATATTGAATCATTGATATTGACCTATTTGAGGGAATTAAAGATTACTTGAATTTGTAAATAATAATAATAATAAGGTTATCTTTTATTACTATTACCTTGGTCAATAGTGAACCCACTGCTCATGATAGAGTTAAAGTTGGGCTCGAAATCCATCAACAATTGGATTCAAAAAAGAAATTATTTTGTAATTGCAAAACAGTTGATTCCGCTGAGCATGATTTTACCTTTAAAAGGATCTTGCGTCCGACTCAAAGTGAAATGGGGTCTTACGATCAAGCTGCACTTTTTGAATCAAAGAAAATTAAGACTGTTAAATATCAGTCCTCCAAAATTTCTAACTGCTTGATAGAATCGGATGAAGAGCCTCCCATGATGGTAAATACAGAGGCACTCGAATTAGTATTGACCATATCTCTTGCACTTCATTGTACCATCGAGGATGAATTACACGTAATGCGAAAGATAGTAATTGATGGTTCGAATACCACTGGATTTCAAAGAACAATACTAGTTGCTAGAAACGGATTTTTGGATGTTGATGGTATTAGGGTAGGAATCCAGAGTATTTGCTTAGAAGAAGATGCCGCCAGAATAATTAATGAAGTTGAAGATGATGATGAGAGCAAGATATTTGCTCTGGATAGACTAGGAGTACCACTTATCGAAGTAGCCCTAGAACCTATTTCTAACACTCCTTTGTTTATAACAAATGTGGCGCAAACGATAGGGCGATTGCTACGATCTACAAAAAAGGTAACACGGGGACTTGGAAGTATTAGGCAAGATGTCAACATTTCAACAAATGGCGGAGCCGTTGTCGAAGTGAAAGGTGTGCAACAACTATCGCAGCTGGCTCTTGTTATTGAATATGAAACAAAAAGACAGGATGGGTTAAATTTAATTGCAAAAGAACTAAGAGGGCGAAAACTTGATGAATCAAAATTCCTAGATAATATCACAGATGTTACTGATTTAATTGGGCAGTCATCCTCTAAAGTAGTAAAAAAGATCCTCAGTGGTGATTCTAGATTTCTGGGGGTTGTGTTACGGGGTTTTAAAGGAATATTGTCCTTCGAACCTTATCAAGGAATTAGATTGGGAAGAGAATTGGGCGAAGTTGCAAAATCCTATGGAATTGGTGGTATATTTCACTCCGATGAATTACCAAACTACGGAATAAGTATCGAAGATGTGGAATCATTATCTTCCATTTTAAAGATTAACGAAAATGACGCTTTTATATTGATTGGTGGACCATCAGTATTGCTAAACACTGTAGTACTTGAACTATCCAATAGAATCAAGAAAGCTTTCTCAGGCGTTGTTCCTGAGACACGATCTGTGAGACTGGATGGGATTACGGTATTTAGTAGACCCAGACCCGGCTCATCGAGAATGTATCCAGAAACAGATATCCCATACGTTTCCATAGATGAAAACAAGCTAAAGGAATTATCCAAACACATACCTCAACCTTGGAACGTAGTCATAGATCAAATCCACAAGAAATACGGTATCAACAAGATATTAGCAGAAAATATTTTTGATTCTCAATACTTCTCTCTATTTGAGAATATAGTTTCACACACCTCAATTAACCCAACTTTCATAGTTTCTAAACTTACCGAAGACTTGGTTAGTTTAGAAAGGGAGGGATATGACAGTTCGATTCTTAGTCATGATGAGCTATTTCATCTGTTCATGGAGCTTGATAAATCTAGAATTTCCAAAGAGTCTATTCCGATAATAATTGAAAAGCTGTTAAAAAAAGAAGGTAGTTCTGTTGATCAAATCATAAGCTCATTTGGATCTGAAGGCGTTACAGAAGAGTATGTTGATAAGATGATAAACAAGATAATTGAAGAAAACGAGGAGGTAATTTCTCAGAAAGGTTTGGATTCTATTGGTCTTCTGATGGGAAGGTGTATGTCAATCTTAAGAGGTAAAATTGACGGAGAGAAAGTCAATAAGAAACTTGTGATAAAATTAACTGCACACATACAAGAATCTAAAGGAAAGAATACAAAATAAGTTTGTAATTACAGTACTTTTATCTGAGTATTTGGTTTTGGCGACTGTATCATAACTGAAACTTCTATTTAAACGAAATTTCCAAATTATAAAGGTATCAGAAAATATAGTAATTTCAAACTCTATCAGTCACAAATTTATAATTTGATTCATTGTTCGAATTCAATGTAACTTCAAGCTGCACTTAGTTTCAGGATGCCTGTTTGTATCTTGTTCTCAATCTTAGTCTTTCAAACAATTCTAAGAGTATCCAAAGAATACATATTCCAATTCCTACTAGGAAGATAGTAACTCCTAGAAAAATCACCTGAATTTCAATTTTTGGATTTCTATTACTATCAAAAAGGATTGAACTGCCAAACATACTCTTTGTGTATATTTCTTCATTTTTGAGATTGGTCAAAACTGCCGTATAATTTCCGCTAATTGTCGGAGTTATTGTAGTAAACAACAGTTGCGATGAGTTTACATCGAGTAATAACGTCCCTTTTGGATTTAAGATCCTTACATTAAGTAGATCTAAAGAATTTTGCAGTGTTACAGAAATGGATATGTTTTTTCCTTTTTGTACATCTTTCAGTGACAAAATAGAATTGCTATCATTTGCTATTTTTCCCTCAAATACAGTACTTGTGGAGTGAAGAGGGTCAGGTACTTGCATAGACGTAACAGAAATTATCGTTACCGCGATGAATAAACATATCAATCCTGCTGCTATAATAATTCGCCTGATTAGTCATCACCTATCATTGCTGGCATCTGTCCTCCTTTAAGAGTTACAAATATACACTTTTATGATATAACCATAATCCCAAATAATAATTTTGGGGTAAACGCTCAACAATTCATGCGAGTTTGATGTCATAAATTCGATAGAGGAGCCATAATTCATAATATATATATAAACTAGATTTCGATATACTTGTGATGAGTAGTTTAAGACAAACAAATTCTATCTTATTTGGTCTAACTCTTGTATTGATAATGATGATGACAAATGGCGTAAATGTTGGTTTTGCCCAGTCATCTGCTCTTGACGATCCATTGGTCGGCGTTGCTATGAAGGGTATGTATGTGGATCAAAAACAAAATAGGAATGATACCGCAGCACCTCCTTCCAATTATTTCGATGAAAGTTTTAAGCTGATAAAAGACGCAGGATTAAATCATGCTAGATTCTTATTCTATTGGGAAGCATATGAGAAGAATCCCCAGGCGTTCATGGATGAGTTGGAACAAGTGGCAAATGCAGCAGATAAGTATGGTATTAAGGTCATTTATGACAATCATCAATGGCACACTTCTTCATGGCTAGAAGAAAGAGGAACTGGTTTTCCATCAGCTCTCTTTAACAATAATTCACAACTATATCCAAAACAAACTGGGGACAATGCAGGTAAAGAGGGACAACCAATTGCAAAGTTATGGTGGACGAATTTCTGGGATGGAACAATCAAGGATGGCCAAGGAAATGATGCATGGACTTTACTAGCTGACTTTTATAAGAAGGTAGTTACTGCAGTGGATGAACATCCAAGTACTTTAGGATATGAAATTCTGAGTGAGCCTCATGTAGAAAGTTCTGATCAATGGGAAAAAATTGGAAGTTTTAATTCATTCATGTCCGATGAACTACGTTCGGTGACAGATAAAACTATAGTTTATAGTATGAATGTTCCTGTGGATCTTGATGGTCCTATACAATTATCACCAGAAAATCTTGCTGAGATGGCTCCTGCAAATAAAGAAAATGTAATGTTTAAAATAAGTGTCTATGGAATTCCAGACAGAGACCAATACCAAAAAGAAAGATTTGACCTTTTCTTGAAAACTCGTGAATTGACTGGTATCCCACTCTATATCGGCGAATGGAACAATGTCGTAAGAACCCAAGTTAATGGACAATTTCAATTAGATCCTCAAAATAGCGGTCTAGACCAGCAAACCACAGATGCCATGCTCCAATCATTTGAAAACGAAAATATAACCGCCTCAGCTTTCTGGAAATTGGATTACCAAGATGCACCTACTGCTAGCTTCAATTTAATATTAAATCAAAATGGAACTATAATGCCAACAGAATATTACACGTATCTCCAGAATTCAGCAGCTAAAGTTTATGGTGATTCTATATCCACCTCGACATCTAATGACACCTCTGCTTCTGACTCTGGCTCTAACTCCACTGACGACAATTAATCCTGAGACAAATCGCTATCAGAGTTATTAGGCTCAGAGCCCACAAGAGACACAAATACATCATCCAATGTAATAGGCGATACTTTAAAGAATAAATTTTTCTTTATTGCAATCGTTGATAACTCCTGAATATTTGATTCAAATGTGAATAGTTTTAGGGTTTCTGTTCCGCCATCAATTACAGTCCCGTAAGATTTTAAAACATCACTATCAACTCCAGATTTTGAGATTTCTATCTTGATATTTTCTTTAATATTCTTTCTAATGTCCGCAATAGTTCCTTGTGAGATAACGATACCCTTGTTTATTATGACTATATCATCCGACAATACTTCAGCTTCATCCATGTAATGTGTCGTTAGCAGTATTGTCGTTCCATTTTCTTTTTTTTCTTTGATTGCTTTCCAAACTTGACGTCTGGACACGGGATCAAGCCCAATAGTTGGTTCATCTAGGAAAAGTATCCTTGAATCTGCAGCCATAGCCATCGCTACCAATATCTTTTGTTTCATTCCTCCGGACAGATACATAGCAAGTTTATTTCTTACATCATATAATTCAAATTCTTGAAGAATTGTTTTGGTTCTTATGAATGATTCATTTTTATTCACTCCTCTAATTCTTAACCAATAATAGACATGATCCCAGGGTGTAAGAGCACGCAGTGGTCTTCCTTCTTGAGGCACTATGGATATATAATTTCGTATTTTTTCTGTATCCTTAAGCAGATCATTTTCAAATACTTTTATAGTTCCAGAAGTTGGTAATAACTGCGTTGCACAAATTCTTACGAACGTAGTTTTTCCTGCACCATTTCTTCCAAGAAGAGTGAATATTCTTCCTGGCTCAATATTCAAGGAAATATTATCAATAGCAAAGGATAGCGATCCCTTATATTTTTTAGTAACATCAACGGCCTCTATTGCTCTCATAGAGAAACATTTTTAGAATTACCAATCATGTAAACGTTATATTAACATTTAATCATGGAGAATGGGTAGCATGAATATTGAAAGTAGGAAAATATAAGTAATCCCACCTATTCCACATTGATAGCAACTCCATGGTCCTTTGAGTCTTTTAATTTGAAGGTTACATCTAGAATTCCATTTTTATAAGTTGATTTACCTGAAGATGGTACAATTTGATCTGGAAGCTCTACTCTCTTATTGTATCTCCTTTCCCCTGAAATTGACTCTATGGTTAAAGAATTTTCATTAGCAGTTATTCTTAAATCACTCTTACTTACGCCAGGCACTTCTGCAATTATTTTCAACTTGTCAACATCCTTAATAATATCTACTACAGGTTCCCTCTGATCACTAACTGAAAACCTGCCTGATAAGGAGCTTGGAAAAGTATTTAGATTTCCAAATTTTCTGACGACTGGTTTTCCATCCTCCCCAATTTTGAATGAATAACCATAAACAATCGGACCCATTTCACGAACAATAGAACCATCATCAAGCTTGCGTTCTCTTATGAGATTTTTTGGAACATTTTGATCCATATTTTTGACCGCTTCTTGCATTAACTTTTCCATTTCTTTCATCATCGAATCTACATCGGGAAACCATGAATTTGTTCTCCTTTTTCCAAACCACTCATCAAACGGAGTCGACATATATAATATCTTGTTTTGTTTAAATATAAATATTACAGACTATACAATCTAGATATTTTTTGTATCATCCAATTCTTTAATCAGCCATTTTTGTCGTTCATTAAGTTTTGTAGGTACGTCAAGTTTTATTTTTATAATTTGATCTCCCTTGGAACGTTGTCCATGCACGGGTATTCCTTTTCCTCTCAATCTGAAAATTGCGTCGACTTGAGTTCCTGCAGGTATTTTCAACTTTTCACTCCCATACAATGTCGGTAATACTATCTCAGTACCCAATACTAACTCTGTATATTTTAGCTTCAGGGAATAAAGTATATTTCCGTTTTCAAGTCTCTCAAAAATTTGATGAGGTTTTAGGTGAATTCGAATAAATAGATCTCCTGGAATTTCATTTCCGTTCGAAATTCCTCTTCCGCTTAACTGCAGTGTCATACCATCTTCAATGCCCGATGGTATTTCGATTTGTATTTTTTTTCTAGCTGTAACTTTACCTGTTGCCTTGCAATTTTTACATGGTTTTTCAATAATCTCTCCGATTCCTCTGCAAGTTCTACAAGTTTCCACAGTAACAAAAGTCGAAAATCTATTTTCGCTAAAGACTCTCTTTGTTTGTCCTATACCATTACACGATGGACATTTCGTGCGTTTCGTACCAGGATAACATCCACTACCATTGCATACAGAACACTTTTCTAATGATGGAACTTCAATGGTTTCATTCTTTCCGCTTATGACATCTTCTAATGTAAGAGACAAATCTATTACAGTATCCTCTCCTCTATTGTTCCTTCCGAAATTAAACCCAAACCCAAATGGGTCACTTCTATTTCTAGCTGCAGATCCACCTCCGAATAATTGTTCAAAAATATCTCTAATTCCACCAAAACCAATATCCCTGAAGATTTCATCAAAGTTTGATTCTGATCCTCTGAAGACTTCCTCAGATCCTACATGCCCGTATCTATCATATTTTCTTCTTTTTTCATCATCAGATAAAACAGCATATGCTTCTGAAATTTCTTTGAATTTTTCTTCTGCACCTGAATCTTTGTTTCTGTCGGGATGAAATTGAAGAGCTAATTTTCTATATTTGTTTTTGATCTCTTCTTTAGTAGCATTTCTATCAACTTTCAAAACTTCATAATAGTCCCGCTTTGTAGTCATGGAAAGAAACCATTGGTTAAATATGACAAAATGAATTCAGGTTTGTCTTTCAATCTCATGTTATGCCTGAGCGTTAGACTGCTTTGTACTATCGGCTGGTTGACTTGCACTATCGGCTGGTTGACTTGCACTTTCTGAATTTTGGGATGAGGTTGCTTGTTGAGACGCCGCTGCTCCAGCCGCTCTATAAGCTTCGGTACTTATTTCACCTACGATATTTTTTAGACCCTCAATCTTTTTCTTTATCTCTTCAATATTATTTGATGTAACAGCTTCTTTCAATTCCTTGACAGAATTATTTACTTTTTCTACTTGCTCAGGTTTTATTTTGTCCTTTAAATCCTGCTGGGTCAGTTTCTCTGCAGTATAAATCAGATTATCTGCTTCATTTTTTACTTCTGCTTCATCCCTCTTCTTTTTATCCTGCTCTGCAAATTGTTCTGATTCCTTCTTTAGTCTTTCAATATCATCTTTAGATAATTTGGTATTTGCGGAAATTGTTATTTTGGATTCCTTAGAAGTAGCTAGGTCTTTTGCAGTAACATTCAGGATGCCGTTTGCATCAATATCAAAAGTAACTTCGACTTGTGGTATTCCTCTGGGCGCCGGCGGTATTCCTGATAAGTTAAACATGCCTAGGGAAACACAATCAGCTGCCATCGATCTTTCACCTTGAACTACATGTACAGTTACTGCATTTTGGTAGTCTGCAGCAGTGGTAAAGACTTTGCTTTTCTTTGTCGGGATAGTCGTATTTCTTTCAATAAGAGGTTCTTTTAATCCTCCAAGGACTTCGACACCTAAGGTTAGCGGAGTCACGTCAACTAGAAGAATGTCTGTTGTCACGTCTCCCGCAATGATTGCACCTTGAATGGCTGCTCCCATAGCTACTGCTTCCATTGGATCAATGCCTCTTTCGGGCTCCTTGCCCATTACATTTGTAATGAATTGTCGTACAATCGGCATACGCGTGGGCCCACCGATCAAAATTATCTTCTCGATGTCAGCAGGTTTGAGCTTCCCATCCTCAATTGCTTGCAACATGGGTGCTTTACATCTTTCAATTATTGGTCTCAGCAATTCTTCCAATTTTGATCTGGAAAGAGTCAAGACTAAATTTTTAGGACCAGACGATGGATCATAAGACAAGAATGGTAAGTTTACTTCAGTACTCATTACATTAGACAATTCAATTTTTGCCTTTTCGGCTGCTTCTTTAATTCTCATCATTGCAGCCTTGTCATTACGAATATCAATCGAACTTTGATTCTTAAACTCTTGAATTATATATTCTACAACAGAATTATCCATATCAGTTCCACCCAGTTGAGTGTCTCCAGATGTACTCTTTACCTGAAATACTCCACCTCCCATTTCCATTATGGTAACGTCCAGGGTTCCTCCACCCAGATCAAAGACCATTATCTTCAAGTCTTTGTTTACTTTATCCAGTCCATAGGCGAGAGAAGCAGCAGTAGGTTCATTAATAATTCTTACAACTTCTAGCCCAGCAATTTCTCCAGCGTCTTTGGTTGCTTGTCGTTGATTATCATTAAAATATGCTGGAACAGTTATTACTGCCTTGTCTACAGCTTCACCTATATAGGCCTCGGAATCTCTTTTTATTTTTTGCAAAATAAAAGATGATATCTGCTGAGGAGTATACTCCTTATCATGCACTTTAAACTTAAAATCAGTCCCCATCTTGCGTTTTGCAGCCAAGACGGTACCCACAGGATTTGTTACCATCTGCCTTCTTGCAGGTTCGCCAACCAGCAGTTGGCCATCCTTAGTGAAGGCTACATAAGATGGAAAAGCTTTTCCACCAACGGAAGTTCCCTCGGCAGCCTGGATTATCGTAGGCTTTCCCCCAATCATAACGGAGGCTGCAGAATTACTTGTTCCAAGATCTATCCCAATAATTTTACCCATAATCTTCTATTCACTACTCCTTATCTCTTTCATTGATATCTTTATTTGTAACTATTCTTTTAGATAAAATGACTGAAGAAGGTCTTAAAACTTTATTGTTTAGCAAATACCCCTTCCTTACTACTTCCACTATTGTGTTATCTGGAGCCAGTTCATTAGTTACAAATCCAATAGCGTCATGAACGTTTGGATCAAAGGGTGTGTCCATAGTTTCTATTTCCACCAATCCTTCATCCTTCATAAAACTCTCAAAATTGGCCATGATTCCCCGTATTCCACCAACCACAGTTGAATCGTACTGACCATTTTTTAAAGTTTCAAGTGCTAACATACAGTCATCATAAATCTTCAAGATTTTCATGAAGAGTTGACCCTTATTTTCTTCAATTTCTGATTCTACCTGTTTTTGCATTTGTTTCCTATAATTGTCAAAATCTGCCATGAGATATCTAAGTTTTGACAGGTTTTTTTCGGAAATGTCTTTTTCCTTTTCAAGTTCACCATTTAGGAATTCTATTTCTCTCTTCATTACCTCATTCTCTGTAACCTCAGAATTATCTCCATCACCACCAGTATTGCTCTCGGGCTCCTTATTCATTACCTCATTCTCTGTAACCTCAGAATTATCTCCATCCTCACTATCTTTCGTTTTTTCGGGCAAGATCGGAAATGTTTTGACCCAACTCAGATAATTAGGTATCGGAGAAAACTAACAAATCAAAAAACATAATAAACCAAATCATGGTCTCTTGTTAACATAACATAAATTGGAAGATGAAGAATTAAAGATTATTAACGAAAAAAGAATGAAAAAGTTACAACAGATAATGAATGAAAAGGAACTCTTGAAGAATATTAAGGATCCATTAAATCTTGATGACTCTAATTTTTTTCAGACCATTAACAAATTCATGCTCTTGCTAGTTGATTTTTGGGCTCCATGGTGTGGGCCATGTAGGATGATGTCTCCACTCATTGATCAGATTCGTAAGGAGTACATGGGAAAATTAGTAGTAGGTAAAGTAAATGTTGATGAAAATCCTACGATCTCAAGACAGTTCGGGATATCAAGTATACCCACTTTGATATTATTCAAGAAAGGTCAAGCTGTAAACAAGATCATTGGGTCAGTATCTAAAAATAAGATAGATGAAATGGTGAGAATACATCTAGAGTAAGTTCATTTTTGACAAATCTTTTTTACTCCTGTTTCACTTTTTAGTATTTTATGTAGTGGCACGAAGTTGGGTAACTAGATTCCCAATAATAATATTCTCCGTAAGTAACAAAATTCTTAGATTTCAAGTACTCTTCTATCCAACATACATATATCATATGTCAATATTGAATAACTGGGGAGCATATATCGAACCTTCTCTCACTCTCTTTACTCTTGCCACAGATAGATAATGCGGCCATATTGTAATAATGATAGACCCTTCAGGAACTCCCTCTGGAGATTCAATGATTACAATGTCACTAGGATTGACACCATGTTCTTTTAAAACTGATTTACTTCTTTGCACAAGTTCAGAAGACATTCCACTGCTGTAAAGATAAACTTTATCAACATAATCAATCTTAGAATCCATCTCTATCAATAGAGTTCCTAATGTGTTAAATTCTTATCTAAATATTATTCGCCCTACAATTCGTCAATGGGGAACTTGGACCTGCAACCAATGCATTCATAAATTTCGTTTCCAACGGATCCACTTACATTAAATCTGACAATTGTAGTGCACTTGGGACATCTCCCTTCCACAGTCCTTCTACTCTTATGCGGTCTTGATGTACTCTTTCTTCTTCCCATGATCCAATTTGAATAGTAATTTACTGGTTTATAAATTACATTGAATTGTGTGAGAATTTTGACAAGTAGTTCAAACTCTCGATGGCACAAGACTTTTCATGATTATGCAATGGACTTGTCTATTCTAAGGATAGAGGATACTGGGTTTATCTGCCTACGATAAACGATAATTCCGAATTTTACTTGACGAGTAGTTAACCACTCCACGGGACTTTATTTCAAACTAGTAGAGGGTCAGTATATCGCACAGCGAATAAGTTAAATGCTACAATTAAGACATTAAATAAGCTGTGAATGTTATCTGACTATATCGAAGTAACAAAACCAAGGATAGTGGTGGTCTTGGTTGTTACAGCAATCGCAACCGCTTTGGCTGCAACCAGATTTGATTCAACTCCTTTAACTCCATGGGACATTTCTTTGTATCATCTATTGTTTCTTGGAATATCTGGATGTTTGGCATCAATGGGCTCAAGCGCTCTAAATCATTATTTTGATCGTGACATTGATAAAATAATGTCTAGAACAGTAAATAGACCAATCCCATCGGGGAGATTAAATCCTAAAAATGTGCTTATTTATGGTATCATACTGTGCGCCAGTTCTGTTATTATTTCATTCTTGACTCTAAATTTGATGGCAACAGCCATGATTGCCCTCGGAATATTTTTTTATGTCTTCGTTTACACTTTGTGGCTCAAACGATCAAATGTTTCTAATATTGTTGTAGGAGGCTTTGCAGGAAGTGCCGCATCGATGGCCGGATGGGCTACTACCACCGGGTCGATGGATGTTCTCGGGTTCCTAATCGGATGTTTGGTGTTCTTGTGGACCCCTCCTCATTTTTGGTCTTTTGCTATAAAATCAAGAGAGGAGTATGAAAGCGTAAAGGTACCTATGTTACCCGTTCTTATAGGTAATGAAAAAACAGCAGGATATATTTTTGCGAACACTGCTATTCTGTTACCATACTCGTTATCATTATATCTTTTCGGTTTAGGAGTACTGTATTTTATTACTGCGGCAATATCAGGGTCGTTGATGCTTGTATACCATTATAAATTAACAAAGTATCCAAATCCCGATTTTGCATGGAAGGCATACAAGATAACAGCGCCATATTTGGTCGTTATTTTTATATCACTGGCATTTGATTCTCTATTCTACTATAGGTTTTGATAACTTATTCCAAAATATCAAAATCATATGGTTTTTAGTATCATTATGAAGTGGATATCTAAATAATTGCTGTTTTTTTATTTTATATTGACTGATTGTCTGCTTACGTTTATTACTTCTATTTCGCCTACTGTCTCTACTTTTCTTATAGATTCTTCTAATAATTCCATTTGACCCTCTGCGTCATCTAATGTAAAATCGGCCAGAACGGAATATAGTCCAAAAGCTATTGGTTCTTTTTTATGTGCTAGTAGTTTGAACCCCTCTGGAAGCGTTTCATTCAAAATTTTAGGAATTGAATCTATATCCGAATCTGATTCAGAAGGAAGAATCTTAATTCTAGCAACTAATTTGGTCAATATTACGGACCTTCAAACCCACACCCAATACACTTGTATGACCTAGCAAATTGTCTGCAACTTTGACATCGCCAAATTAATACATATCCGCAATTAGGGCAATAGTATTTTACACATTCGTCGTTTGCAATTATTGGCCTGCTACAGGAAGTACAAACAGGCAATTGTAATGATTTCGACACAAAAAGCTCATTCATTAATCCGAATTTATATTTTGCTTGATAGATTGCACGTGAAAACTGTTTTCACCCGAAGTTTAACCATAAATGGATAGAAATTCGATATCTTAACTGTCCTTCTTAGTACTGAATACTCTCCGAAATTCATTACCAATCAATATTTTTGTTAGATTGGTAGCAATTCTTGTTTTAAGAAAAAGATCTAGGGCACTAGAATGAAAATCAAAATCTGAAAAATTAGAAACATCATTAATCGCCCTTTTTGACAATGAGGAGAAAATTGAATCAATGGACTTATTATCCAACCTTTCCAGCACCCTCCTTGCAAGCAACATAGCGTTGAATTCCTTCCAGAACATAGATTTCCAACTTTTCTCATATTCGAATAGCAACGCATTATCATTATTTTCTATTGCTTTAGAGATTGCTTTACCTGCTAAGATACCCGCCATCCCGCAACTAAAAATTCCTCCAGCCGTCGTTGGTTTAGTTTGTCCAGCGGCATCTCCAACAACAAGAGTTCTATCTTGGACAAAAGGTGGTCTTGGACCTCCAATCCAAATGGGTGCAAAGATTTTCCTGATTATGGAATATTTCTTTCCCCTGGAGTTTATGAATTCATTCAATGCAACAAGTGTGTTAATCCCTTTTCCTGCAACTCCTATTTTGCCCTTCCCTTCACCAGTAGGAATTATCCAAACAAAAAAGCCCGGATATCTATCAGAATCAAAAAGAATCTCTACGGTTTTACCATCAATCCAATTCGCATATATTTCAAATTGAGCAGAGGCCAAAATACCATTATTACTGGCGTCCTTCAGAGAACCCAACCCTTTTGCATCAACAAAGTATTTACATTCAATTTCTCCATCTGAGGTCTTTACGATATAAGTAGACTGATTCTTAGATAGGGTCTTAAAAGAACATCTAGTTCGTATTTCAGCACCAGCATCTTGTGCTTGTTTAGCAATTTGCTTGTCCAGTCCCCTCCGATCCACTACAATAACACTTTGTCTTTCAGCGGGTATCTCAAAACTAGTAGATTTGGAACTAATCCTGGCCTTTGAGACAGCATTTTGAAAGTTATTCGAGTCCACTATAATACCTAATTTTTGCAGCCCACCTAGACTGACCATTCCTCCACAGTGTTCTGGCGTTCCAATTTCATGATCTTCCTCTATAACAATCGTAGTTGGTCCATTTGATGAACATTCTCTTGCTGTTGTAAGTCCTCCTACGCTCCCACCCGCAATTAATACATCACAGTATTCCATATCCTATAAGGAAACAATTATTTCATCATTTTATTAACTAACCTGTAGTGGAATTTAAACAAGTCATTATTGTAAGAAAAGACCTTCGCATGGGTATAGGTAAAATAGCATCCCAGGTTGGTCATGCAGCCGTCCTTGGCGTTGAACAATCCAGAAAATTGAATAAAATATGGCTGAGAAGTTGGCTCAATGAAGGACAACCAAAGATAGTTGTCAAAGTAAACAGCTTGGAAGAACTCCTCCAGGTACAAAGAGATGCTGAAGAGCTCAAGATTCCGTCAGTCATGGTACAAGATAAGGGTCTGACCCAAATTCCCACAGGTACCCTGACATGTATTGGAATTGGGCCTGCTCCATCAGATATTATTGATAAAGTGACGTCCGAACTTAAATTACTCTAACAATGCGGCCATAATTTTGAATTATTTTACTCTATGTTTTTATTTCCTGTGTAATTTGACTGGTGTTCCAAACACGTATATATACTTCCATTTATAAAGCCAACCTAGTATGCCTGAAACTAAGCCCATTGTAAGCATAGAGAATGTTGTTGCTTCTGCCACTGTCAATCAAACTGTAAATCTTAATTTAATAACTCAAATATTCCCTGATGTCGAATACCACCCAGATCAATTTCCGGGACTTGTGTTTAGACTAAAATCGCCCAAAACTGCAACTTTAATTTTCAGTTCAGGAAAAATGGTATGTACTGGAGCAAAATCAGAAGAACAGGCAATTAAGGCAGTAAAAAACGTGGTACAAAAACTGCGCAAAGGTAGCATTCCTATTGAAAATGAGCCACAAATAGAGATACAGAATATTGTAGCCTCCGCAAGTCTAGGTGGCAAAATCCATTTAGAACTGGCTGCGCGAGTCTTGCCTCGTAGTATGTATGAACCTGAACAATTTCCAGGTCTGATTCACAGGATGCTCGATCCTAAAACAGTCATCCTTCTATTTGCGAGCGGAAAATTAGTATGTACTGGAGCCAAAAAAGAATCAGAAGTATACAGGGCGGTTCACAATTTACATGATTTACTCGAAGAAAAAAATCTAATGATCTATGAAGGTTAAACTTTTTTTTAATCATTGGTGTATTCTCATGTTTCGATTCGAAAATGCCTGAATTATGGCTAAATTACGGTAGTACTGACATTATAGTAGATCTCAAAGTAGAGAATCTTTCACTTATTGAAAATTCAAGATTTGATACATGTACTACTGAAACCTTAGATCGAGAGATTGAGTCTATTCCTATTACTGATACTACGACACTTGTTCCTCTAGATGCATCAAATTCTACAGTTCAACTAACCTCTAGGTTAATTGCTCTGGCAGAGACGAGAGGATTTAAAATATCTATTGAATCAATTCCGAAAACGAGAAGGCAATTATCGAACAGGATACAAAACCAAAATATTGGTCTACTTGAAAAGAATAGTGATCATTTTCATAAGCGAATAAACGAAAAAAGCACTATTTTTATTTCAAAAACAAACATAGATCCTTTTTTTGGTTATTGTGGGACTCCTATCACTCTCTTACGCGAATTTGAACAGGAAAAGATGAATGAAGCGTTCCAATCCCGAATAGATAACTTTCCTCATCCAGCGGTGACTGGACCTCCTCTTGAAATTGCAAACAAGATATGTGAAAAGATGAATGCAATGTCTGTCGAAATTATTTCGAAAAATAGCGGAATTAACAATTTTTTTTATGGCGAAATACTCCAATCCTTTAATAGCGCAATTAAGAAACTTGATAGCCTTGTAATAGAAAATGAACAGGAGCTAAAATCTCTGATAGTGGGGACAAATATTGATACGAATTCAAGTTTAACCTTATCAAGCTCTCTGGATTTATTGTGGAATTCAGTCAATGTTCTCAGAAGGAATGCGATAGTAGTAATTATTTCAGAAAATAATAAGGGATTTGGGGTTAAAGCAATTGAAAAATTTGCTTATGGAGAAATAAATTTAGAAGACTATAAGAATTCTGCATACCTTGAAGGATTGGAACATATCATGTTTTTCAATGAACTGAAAGAAAAATATGATATCGCCATTCTTTCTGCGTTACCTAAGTATTACCTGAAGGAAATATTTGGACTTAAGGTGTTTTCTAATATTCAAGAAGCAGCAGATAAAATACTTGAAATGAATGGAAAAAGTCATAGGATTTCAATAATACAAGATCCAAATATTGCAATATTCAAAAAACATGACTAGATTTGACAATTAGTACAAACTATGTTTCATGGAAACCCAAAGTTAAAATAATTAAAGATCATTTATTTGATAATTTGCAGAGCTGTTTACGCAAAAATGGAGATTGTGTCTTCTACAGATGCGGTCCAGAGAATCTACATTCGGTAATAGAGATTAATTTGAGCTCACTCCCCGAACATTATACTGAATATTTTTTTGAATCAATTCTTAAAGAATTACCTGAATCATTTATTGTTGCAGAAATTGGTGAAAAAATCATCGGATATGTAATGTGCAAGATTGAATTTGGATTTTCGAATTTTAGAAAATTAGGTTTTGTAAAAAAGGGGCATGTAGTTTCCATTGCCATACTAGAAGAACATCGAGGGAAGAGGATTGGCACCATCCTTATGGAAGAAGCAATAAATGGACTTGTGTCAAGACGAACAGAAGAGGTCTATCTGGAAGTAAGGGTTAGCAATTCTGCAGCAATAAAAATGTATGAAAAACTAAATTTTAAGGTGAGATCAAGGCTGAAATCTTACTATAGAGATGGGGAAGATGCCTACTTGATGGCATTAGAATTATCATGAGTGGGATAAGTCGGGTGCAACCAGTATTATGAAACAGAACAAGATAATTGGACTAATATTGCTCGTAGTTCCATCAATATTTTTCATATTTTTTTCGTATTTGTTGTTATTTACACATTTGGATATTCTTGTGATAAAGTCGACATTAATAATCATTGTAGGAATTCTCATGACCGTGCTCGTTTGGATGGGTTACACAATGGCTTCTGCACCCCCAGATAAATGAGCTTTAACTAAATTATTTCTACATCAGAGACGATTTGATAAAATCGAGGTCCTACCTCTCTTACGACTCTAATATTTCTAATCATGTGGTTAAAGTTACTAAATGATTCTGAAGTATCCTTGATTCCACTCTGTATGGCATTTTTCTTATTATCTGCTCCCACATGAGAAAAATAGTGTACAATACCTTTGCTATTTGCAAGTGAACCTACTGCAGCATCTACAAAATCTCGTGCTTTTTCTGGTAAGGGCATTAATACCCGGTTGGCAATCCCTCTAAGTTTGTTGTATATTTCCTCCTTAGCGTCACCAAGAATAGGAATAACCTTACCAGTCAATTTATTTATCTCAATATTCTGTCTGCATATATCATGAGCTATAGGATTTGAATCTATAGAATAAATTTTAGACGACTTGTTACTATGTGATATTATGATCGAAAACGTTCCCACACCTCCAAACATATTTACAATCACTTCATTCGGTGCAATCAATTTCGAAATCCTCAATCGTTCAGTCGATAATCTTGGCGAAAAGTAAGTATTGATTACATCTACTTTAAAGGTACATCCATGTTCCCTATAAATGGTAATTGGCGTATTTTCGCCAGATATAAATTCCAACTTCCGCAGTCTATAATCTCCTTCAATTGCTGATACTTGACAGAATACTGTTTTTACTGGCTTAATTTCTTCAATCAATGTATCTGCAATCAATTTCTTTTTTGAGGATAGCGTTTCTGGAATTTTGATTATTGCAATAGTGCCTATAATATCAAATGAAGAAGACAGCTTTTCGAGTTCTGTAATATCAAGTTTTTCTTGCAATACTTCTTTTAACATTTTTGTCATTTTTTGATTAATACATCAAGTCCTCTTGTAGTAATCTCCGGAATTTTTTTGAGCCCTGTCCAATCTTCCACCCAATTTATTTATTCTTGGTCGCCCTGTATTTTCATCACGTCTGTACGTTATGGACAAGTTCTCAAGAAACTTATTCATTCCAATATCTTTCTTTATTGGGGAACCTGCAAATCCTTGTTCTCCTGGATTTCCAGAAAAGATAATCAGTGAATCGGCGACCAGATCTACTAATTGCATATCATGATCAACAATTATTGCGGATTTTCCTTGAGATTTTACAAATCTGTGAAGAAATTTTGCGATATTAATCCTATCCTCCACATCTAAGAATGCAGCAGGTTCATCCAAAGCATAGATATCTGCCGGTCTTATGAGAGAACAACAAACGGCAACTTTTTGCAGCTCTCCACCACTCAACGTATCTACTCTCTTGTCATAAAGTTTTTTGATACCCATTGGTAGCACGATCTGCTGTTCCATCGTAGAACCTTCAATCGGTCCTTGATAGGCAACATTCAGGAGGGATTCAATGTTACCATCATAGTCATTTTGCAAATATTGTGGTTTGTATGATAAACTCGCCTGAATATCTATTTCTCCACTATCTGCTTTTTCTATACCTGCTATCATTTTCATAAATGTGGTCTTTCCCAATGCATTAGCTCCTACTAGGCCTACTATTTCTCCTTCTCTTATCTCTCCATGAGAAACATTTAGCTTGAAGGAAGTAAATGACTTTGTTAAATCAGAAAACTTTGTCAGTGGTTTGTCAACTATTAATTCCTCATTTTTATTTGAACCATCGAACTTGAATGATTTTTCTCTAAATCTAATATTTTCTGCTGGAATAAAACCATCCAAAAAGGAGTTTATGCCAACTCGAGTACCTTGTATTGGCGCAACGATTCCATACGCGCTTGGTTCTCCATACAAGATATGAATAAAGTCTGAAAGATAGTCAAGTAGAGTCAGGTCATGTTCTACTACCATTACACTTTTGCCGTCGCTTGCAAGTTGCTTTATGGTTCTCGCAACTGCTAGACGCTGATAAATATCGTTATACGATGAAGGTTCATCAAAGAAATAATAGTCTGCATCCTTATTCGCGGCTATCGCAACTGCCAATCTTTGTAATTCTCCACCACTCAGTTCCGAGAGTGAGCGATCAAGTGACTTATTGAGTGATAGTTGATCAATTACCAAATCGATCATACCTCTTTCATCATACTTTTTCAAAATCTCTTGCACTGTTCCCTTAAAGGCCTTAGGAATTAATTGAACCATTTGAGGTTTGATTGACGTGCGTAAATTACCGGAGGAAATTTTTTCAAAATGAGGCTTCAACTCTGTTCCTTGAAAATTCTTTATTATATCATCCCATTCTAACTCAGAGTCATAATTACCTAAATTTGGCTTAATATTTCCAGACAAAATATTCAATAGCGTGGACTTGCCTATTCCATTTCTCCCCAAAAGTCCTACTACTGAACCTTTTTTTAGTAAAGGAATGTGATAAAGTCTGAAAGAATTTATACCATATTGATGTACTTTGTGATCTCCAATTTCTTTTGCCAAGTTGACAATTACTATTGCATCAAATGGGCACTTCTTAATGCAGATTCCGCACCCATTACATAATTCTTCAGAAATTACCGCTTTCCCATCTTCAGGTCTTTGAATAATGCATTCTCCGCCTGTTTTGTTGACGGGACAATATACTATACATTCCAATCCACATTTCTTTGGTTGACAGAGTTCTTCGTCCAACACTGCTACTCTGTGAGTAGAATTAGAGTTCATTTGTAACTTTACTATTACTTATGAGAGAATATATTATAATTGTTGATGCCGCAATATATTGGATACTGCTATTTTATTACTTATTTGCTTATTTTTGTAATGGGGGGTTATATTTCTAGAAATACTAAAAAGTATCAGGTTATTGAGAGATTTAAGATGGGTGATCCATACTGTAATGACCCAAGGTGTCAGAGGAACCGGAGTGGAGAGAGACATAAGGCACACGTAATATCTGAAAAACTAGCGAATATCTACTTGGGCGAAAATTATTGTAATGACCCAAAGTGTCAGAGGAACCGGAATGGAGACAGACACGAAGCACACAATGAGAATATCATTCCAAAAGAAACAACCACTCAGAGGTCATTTGATAATAGTGAGGTATATCCGTACTGTAATGACCCAAGGTGTCAGACAAACAGGGGAGGAGAGAAACATAGACCGCATACGCAAGATAATCCATATTTTTATTATGTTAAATATATGGGCGGTCACAAAGCATATCCCAGTCCTTCGGGTACTAAAATGTACTTTTATGAAGAAAGAATAGAGGTTGACAGTCCCAAACTAGTTATCCCATATAGGTCTATGAAAAACATTGAAAACATAACTGAAAGGAGAATTTCGATCTTGAGAGTAGTTGCTCTTGGCCTAATTTTCGTTCCACTTGCTATAGTCGGTGCTTTGTGGAAGAAGAATCATATCTATACCATCATTCGTTTCAATGATGATTCTGATGATCAAATGATTATTGTGGATTTTGAGCAAAATCTCGATTCGGCTCAATCAGTAATTTATGATAGAATGTTAGAATTCCGAAACAAAAGATAGCAGTGAAAATTATGATTAGGGATTGGTGGCACGATGATGGAATCAATGTGGCGGTCATTATCAATCTTAAACCTAACAATGATACCGAAATAACATTCTATGTTATTGACCTTTAATTTTGATAGAAAGCTAAGCACATTTGGGCATCATTTAATCATATTATGTAGCATAAGTAAGGCAACATTAAATTATCCCCTATTGCTTTACATGATCAAGCCGGCCATAGTAATAGGGTGCGACCCGGTCCCATTCCGAACCCGGAAGTCAAACCTGTTATCGCTGCTGTGTTACTGATCTACGTGAGTGGTTGGGAAGCAGCAGTGCTGGTATTTTAAAATCATGGCATTCCGATCTGTCTTACCAAATGCTGTTTAGCGGGTCATATTTTCTCCAACATGCACTTCCGAAAGCAAATCTTGTATGTTCATGGCTATATTATCAAGAAATTCATAAAGAAAAACAAATTCCCTTGGATGCCAAACTCTACACTCAATTAAGCAAGCCATGTTAACTACACGAACTGAAACAGTTCTCGTGACCTCTGATTTTAAGCTCTGAAATAAGAAATTACTATTGTGCTGGTCTTTAGTCAATCTGGATGCTAAAATGCTCCCGCTCCAACCTGCTTCATCCACGACCCCATCATTCAAACTATACCAGAGTTTTGAATTCAAAAGATTTTGATGATTAAGTTCGTTTTCAATTAAGTACTGATTTTGAACAAGACAATAGATATTATGAAAAGGTCCCATTCTTACAACATCTTCTGAACCAACATAATCTATACTCCCTGATAGCATCCGGATAAAGCCGTCTCTATTACCCAACCATTTTTCGAAATACGGTCTGTATTGTTGTGGTATGTCACAATCATATCGTCCAATTCTACATTTTATATCATCCAAGCCCAATAGATCAATTATTTCCTTAATTTGAAGAATTGGCAAGGATATCATAATTGCTAGTTACAATGTATCTTTTGTATTCATTATTGAAGTGCATTGTGGTTCGCAATATATTTGATAATTGTTCTGATACCAAAACCAGTAGCTCCTTTCGGATTATATGTTTTCTCCTTGGTTCCCTCCTGGTTCCAGGCTGTTCCAGCAATGTCCAAATGTACCCAAGGAGTATCCTCAACGAAGTTGGATAAAAATGCCGCAGCAGTAATAGCTCCCGCTCCTCTTCCTCCAATATTTTTCATGTCTGCATTAGAGCTTCTCAACTGTTCTTTGTAATCCTCAAATAGTGGAAGTTCCCAAATTTTCTCACCAGTTTGGTTGGAATACTCAAGAATTTTTGTTACCAATTCTTTATTGTTTCCTACTAGTGCTGCTACATTTGAACCAAGGGCTATTATCGCCGCTCCTGTTAAGGTTGCCATGTCGATTATCGCTCTGGGTGCAAAGGTTTTAACTGCAAAAGCAAGTGCATCTCCCAGAATTATTCTACCTTCTGCATCAGTGTTTAGAACTTCTACAGTTTTACTGTTATACATCCTGATTATATCGCCAGGTCTGTATGAGGTACCTGACGGCATGTTCTCTACAGCTGGTATTATACCAATTACATTTATATCAAAATTGAGATCAGATACAGCTTTCATTATACCAATTACATTGCATCCTCCACATTTGTCATACTTCATCTCCTCCATTTTTTCAGAAGGCTTGATCGAAATTCCTCCAGTGTCAAACGTAACAGCCTTACCAACAATTACAATTGGCTTGTCATTTTTTATTGAACCACAATACTCTATTACTATTAGTTTAGGAGAGCTAGAACTTCCTTTACCTACAGCCAGGATACCTCCAAATCCGTAGGATTCCATCTCCTCCTTCTCAATCACTCTTACCTTGGTTTTCTTATTTTCTGATAGTTTCTCTGAGAAATTTGCAAGAACTTTTGGTGAACAGTCATTTGGTGGCAAATTACTAATATCGCGGGTGAATATCACTGCATCAGATAACACTGAGGAGTATCTGATAGCATTTTGATTAGTATCTAGATCCTTTCCTATCAAGATCCTTACTTGATTTAGATCAGTGCCATCTTCATTCTTCTTATAGTTATTAAACGAATAGTCCGATAATTTGACTCCCTCTACTATAGCCGATAAGTGATCTTTATCCATCTCCATGAAAGGAACTAGTACGAATTCGTTTATGGATAATTCTTTTGATTTATTGACTACTTTACCGGTCAAATTCCTGGTTTTTTCAGGATCTAAATTTTTCTTATCTCCCATTCCTAAAAGTAAAACTCGCTTAATATTAGACCCCACAGTATTGTGGATGACACATATTGATCCCTCCTTGGCTGTAAATTCTCTCGTTTCAACAATCTCTCTTATTATAGGATCAAAATCAGCGGTAATTTCTGAAAGCGACAAGGATGAAACATGATCTGTAAAGACATAATTCACCAATAGTTGAGTTTTCAATGAAGAAATATTATTTTCAGCTTCAATCATTACCATGTTCAAAATCAGAAGAATACTTTATTTTAAAGTATTGCGGCCGCTACCAAAACTCATATTTTGGATTCATATGAACAATTTAGAGGAATTAAACAAAATAGATAAAAATACAAGAAAAAATGTATTAGAAAAATCAAAATAAATTCTCTTGCGTAAATTCTATTGGTCAATAGAGATCGTGAGATTAATCCTATCTTGATACAATATCGATAAATGTGTAAGAATCAAGAATAAGAATCTAGGACATTTATTAAATATCTATAAGTGGGAGTAATGTCAAATCGATGAAGAACAGATATGGTCAATATAGTGAACAGAACTAATCATAGCCTTCATGATATTCCATTAGAACTTAGAGAATTTCTGAAAAATGATACCTATTCCTTACTTGTTAAGGGTATATCGGGAACAGGAAAAAGTACCCTTTCTCTAAGTATTCTACGTTCATTAAAAGCGAAAAACAATTTTTTCTATATTTCTACCAGATCTTCTCCAAAACAAATGTTCGAACACTATCCATGGCTACGAAAATTCATTAAAGACCCAAATAAAGATATTGACAGTCCAGATGTGGGACAAAATCTTTCAGCTTTTGAAGATGCTCGCTTGGACGAGCCTGAATCACTATTTGAAAGGGTAACTAATCAGCTGATGGATGTTAAGAACCCTGTGATAATAATTGATAGCTGGGATTCTGTTGCTTCATTAATGGATAGAGAAGCCCGATTAAACAATGAAAGAGTACTCCAAACATGGAGAGAAAGAGCTAAGGCAAAATTGATTTTTACAAGTGAGGAATCAGTAGAATCCAGTCTAGAATATATCGTGGACGGTGTTGTAGAATTAAATTATGAACTTAATGATGGCATACGAATTCGAAGTTTATTTCTCAAAAAATTAAGGGGAATTCCAATCAAGAGATCAGTCTATTTCTTCACTCTAAAAGATAGAATATTGCGATGTTTTGATAGTTACGATCCGAGGGACTTTAGGATCAATAAGAAAGACAAGATTAGAAAAGAAACACCCTATTCTATGCAATTATTGCAAACAGGATATAAAGATCTTGACAATTACATTGGAGGAACTCTACCACAAAGAGGATTGATAACTATTGAAAAGGAGGACACTTTATCAAGTGATATAATAGTATTATTTTTGAACGATTTATTCTATAATTTTTCGATGAGACGTTATCCCCTACTCTTGGATTCTGGATTAAAGGACGTTATGACAGATATGCACAAATCGAAAAATCAAAAATACAAGTTACACGTGATGGATGAACTCCATTCAACAGAAAGGTCTACTCAAGATAGAATAAAACGAAAAAATAATTTCTACAAGTATGTGGATAAAGCAGTTTCAGGACTTGAAAATATGGATAAAATAGTCGCTATGGTGGAATCAAAATCATTAGATAGTTTCATATCAGGTACTTCTGATATCAATGATTGTTGTAAATTCATTAAAAGTAAATTTGAACTTTCATTTCTAATTCTAAATTCAAATAATAATCTAGAAAGATATTACTCAGTATCAGATATTCATCTCAAATTTATACTAATATGTGGAACTCTTTTCTTGAAATGTTCGACACCTGCCTCAGCATTATTTGGTATAAAGGTTGTTAATTCAGTTCCTCAGATCCAATTAGATCATGTTTTGTAGCTTTATGCCGTAGGCTTCTTCCTCCGATCTCTCGTCTAGTGACATAGGTAGCAGATGCATCATTTGTTCATAATATTCAAGAAATGCGCTTCCCTTGTTTGTAACTTTATACACCATCTTTGTTCCATTATTATGCTCCATTATAAGGCCAAAATTCAATAGGGAATCAATATAGTTTCTACACTGGTCATTACTTAACATCGCCTTATACATTATTTTTGTTCTTGTTTCTTCTCTAATTGCAGATCTCAATATTGCTGCTATGACCCCGTACTTACTTCTGTTTTTCATTGCCAAATAACTGAAGTTATACAATATAACTGGAGTGAAACTATTAAATAGAAACTTAAATGACAAAATTCAACTAAAAGAATTAGAATAACCTTTTATTCTATTTATAGATCCCATTCTTGTTCCATAAAATAAGACTAATGAATGTTTGATTAAACTTTGCTCTAAAAAATCATATGAATTTTGTTCTTATATACAATTACTGGAATGGTCCATATTGTTTTGATTAAGTAAACAATCTGTCATGACTGCTTTTATTTTTTGAAATTTTATTCTTCCATTGTTTATTTTTCCAGTCTTCTGCATTGAAAGAGTTTTGGATTTCATCAACAAAATATGATCCCTACAAACTAAACCGATCATATATTCTTCATTTTCTGATAGTATGGAAACAATATGGGAAGGAGGTAGAGTACATATTCGCCCCTTAGTCATTATAGAACATCTTTCTGGAACCATTCTAAATTATAAATTCTGATGTATTAGATGTTATAATCCTTTGTTTGTATGTGAAAAATATTATTCTATAAAATGCTATTTTCAGAATAAAATAGTAAAACTAATTTCGAAAAAAATTGGCATAAATTTTCATATCACCCTATTGTTGACTGTCTAAAATTGTTTTTATTTCCTTGCATCTTTTCCTTAAAGAAACCGTGGAAATATCGGCCACCTGGCATACTTCAACCTGGCGCAAAAATTCATTGCAATCCTGTGAAGCAATGTAAATAATAGCTCCTGCAAAAGCACGTGGATTTTTTCCAATTGAAATTCTGCTATGTTGGACAAGTGAAAAAATTCTTATGGCTTCCCTTTTCGTCTTTTCTGTAAGCTTTAATCTATTTGAAATAAGGGTTACATAATCAATTCCTTGAATAACAGGAATCTTTAATGATAGTTCCTTTAGGATCAATTTATAATGCGACATTATTTCCTTACTTGGGATATTACAAACGTTGGCTATATCTGATATTGTTTTTGGTATTGATATCTCCCTACAAGCTGCATATATGGAGGCTGCAACAAGGGAAACGGTAGACCTTCCTTTTGCTAACTTTCGCATTGCAGCTTTGCGATATATGTATGCTGCATTTTCCATAACGGCAGGATTCAGATAGAGCTTGTCGCCAAAATTATTGAGATATTTTAATGCTTTATCTAAGTTCCTTGATATTGAATCATTAAGCTGAGATCTATTATTCCATGTTCTTAATCTTTGAATCGTTTCTTTTTGGACGGGATCGAGCATTTTACCTCGCCCATCAGTGTCATTTAGTCCGATTAAGGTAGAAAGTCCCTTGTGACTGATTGTTAATGATTCTGGCATCCCTATACGAGATTTATCCTTGTATTCTCCTTTCTCAAAATAGGGCAGATCGTTATTATAGATTTTTTCGTTAGAAACACAACCACATGTACTACAAACATATTCACTTGAGAGTACGTCTAAAACAAGAGTATAGTTTTGACATTGAGTACATTGCACTTTATTAGCTGGGTTTGATTCTAAGGATTCATTATTTCTAACATGTTTGATATTTTCTAAAGCCATCTTCACTCTACTCTAGCAGCTTCTTTTATTATCAATACTTTTTCTAGAAATTAGAAATTACTTAAATGATTATCGAGTAGTATCGAAATTATGTAATTATTAGTGCAAATATTCAGAGTTACGAGGAAAAATCGTATTTTTGTTTCTTAAATAAGAATCTATAAATGTTTTGTTTAGTAAGAAGAGTCAATTATGGATCCGTAGTTAGGCTATGCGTGTTACTTCGTAAGTATTATTACCACTAATAGAAAATGCGCTTACCGATGATATAAAAGGAAGGTTAGCTATGTAGAAATCTCGCAAAAAGTCTTATTTGTCACTATCATGTTAGAATTCAAAACTTATATGGGATCCTGGATAAAATAATGTTCCCTTGAATACTATCTTCAATATAGTATCTGATTATCCGGACCTGCTGATGATGGATTTGATTTAGTATTGTTTTAAGATTTAAAATAGATATATGTTCTTGATTTATCGATATTATTCAATAACGTTCTTTACCTATAATATAAACGTATAATATAGTAGAACGTTATATTATTCATGACAATAGAAATTTCTAAATAACTTGAGGACTTTGCTCTGTCTGACAAACAATAAAACAAAATCTAGGGATATTTGTATCTAGTAAAGTGTAACAATTATATAATTAGTTATACATAATTAATGGGCGATGAAAGAAACAAGACTGTTAAAAATCCTTGTTGAAGAAAAGGCGTTAGTAAAGTTACTAAAGACAATTGGTTCAGGCAGAGAATATCCAACTAGAGAACTTTTAACTAAGTTGGGTGCCTATGGATATGGACATAAGCTTCTTCTTAAGGCACAAAAACGTGGATTAGTTGATCGAAAGACCGTCAAAAATAAAGTGTTCAATAAACTAACTAACGACGGCAAGAAAATCGTAAAGATAGCAAAGGAAATAGGCGTATAGAGGAACAATCCCTCCAAATTTTTATTTCTTAAATTTATTTTAGAACTGAAGATAACTCTAGTATTTTGTTATACCATGAGGGGGATTTTACTACTCCACTAGAAATCAATATACCTTCTGCTCCAAGTTCAATGGCTTTCTCTACATCAGTTTTATCTACGATACCAGCTCCACAAAGAACCTTAACCGTTGAAGAAATTCCCTTTACCACTTGTACCGAATCCTTTATGATTGAAGGATTCGCCTTTGAGACTGCAATACCTTTTCCGATAAGTTCAGGAGGTTCAATGGCTAGGAAATCGGGAGAAAATAGCGAGAGTGCTTCCACTTCTTTTAAATCATCAGCGCATACAATAGAAATCATATCCAATTCACGTAGGCGTTTTACTAAATTTCTAATTTGTGAATGTTGTATTTTATGTTCACTATGGTTGATTATCGAACCTAACGCCCCATAAGATTTTACAATTTCTGGTACGATAAAACCCGTTGTCGCCCCGAGAGATGCATCGTCTACGTGTTGGCTTACTATTGGAACTTTTATTTTGGATAGGGTCATAATACTAGAAGGCGGTGGAGCAATGATAATTTCCGTATGATTCAACAGTGATACGTTCTTTGCATCTTCTACAATCTTTATTGAATTATCTCCAGATATCTCATTGTAATTTTTGAGATTTAGTACCAGTGGATTTGAAAAAGAATTCATAATAGAATTTTAGGAGAGGTCTTCAAACTTGCTGTTTAGCTTTTCCATCCTAGCTTCATAACCCTTGTTGTATTCAAGCTCATCCGGGACGAGTGTAGCGGGATGAATAAATCCTTGATTTCTCATAATCATTGCTCTTTCTGAAGCCCATAGCCTTTGAAGATCCCAATCTGACGTTCCAAAACCATCATGTGGTCCTGTAAAAAGTCCATTATGCATACTAAACACAAGACACGATACAATTGGAATGGCATAATTCAAACTGGCGGCAGAATTGAGCTTAACTGGCATTAATGGCATGTGATGGCTTCCTCTTGTATTTCCTGCAACATAATGAGGATTATTGAATGCGCTTCCTGCTTCTTCTGTCGCAGGAAAATTCTTTTGAGTTCTCACTATTGCAATCGGATCATCCTTGCCAACATAAGTTCCTGCTATATTATGCAATCTATCAGTTGATGCAGAAACTATCTGCTCTCCATCGGGTGATAGAATCGAGTGCACCACATACCTGCCAGGGTACATCAAAGCAGTTTCCAATTCTGGTTTATCTTGCCATAATTTTAGGCCCGCAACTTTGCCTGTCATAACATCCATTATTCGAAACTTAACTCCCTCAGCCAATTTTTCGTTTATCAACAAACCTGTACTGCTTCTTGCATCTACAAACATTCTCCACAATGGAAAATTAAAAGCACCTGGCTCGGTTTTATCAGCAGCAAAAACACAAAAGACTTCACTAGGCCTTTCTTCTATGTCCATTTCAGCGACCCCGGGACCCATACCTCTCACATTTCCAGAAAAAGCATCTTTCAACAAATCTTGTCCAGCTCCATACAAACCCTGATCCTTTGCAATTTTAGTTCCTTCCGTGAATGCATCCCATGCCATTTTATGAATTTCTTTGTTGTCTGTTCCTCTCGTATGTGTCATAATAATATGTATGTCATCTCCGGTATACCCAATGTAATAGTCTAGTAACAATTTAGAGTTCTCTTTTACTACTCTGTCTACCGCTTCTACTAATTCATCACTCGGTCTAGTATGGCCACCAATGGCCCCAATATCTGCTTTTATTGCAGAAAGTGTAACTTTCATATTCCGTAGACTATTAAATAGATGGAGTTTAAAATTCTTATGATTTAGGTTTTTGCATCCCTCTTCACACCTAAAGAATACACATGAAAAAATAACTTCATTCATAGGGAATACTTAACGTCTACTCGTATAACCAACAGCGAATATATCCGTCTTTGTGATTTATCACTGGTGGATCATTACGACATTTTTCTTTTGCATAAGGGCAACCTTCATAGAATTTACATCCCGTCTCTTTTTTCATTGGTTCTTGTGATTTTTCGCCCATGTCTTGCGGTCTATTTTCCTTATTTTTAATATTCGGAATTGATGTCAAAAGTTTTTCTGTATAAGGGTGCTTTGGGTGTTTATAAATTTCATAGGCTTTTCCCAACTCAACTATTTGTCCACGATACATTATAGCTATGGTTTCTGATACTTCTGATATTACTCCTAAGTCATGGGAAATGAATACTATTGACATATTGTGATCTGTTTTTAATTTTTTTAAGAGGTTGATTATCTGAGATTGTACCATAACATCCAAGGAGGTAGTGGGTTCATCTGCAACCAATATCTTGGGTTTCAGTAACAATGCCATTGCTATTGAAATCCGTTGCTTCATACCCCCACTCAATTCATGAGGATACTTTTTCGTAACGCTAGGCTCTAAGAGAACGCTTTTCAAAGAATCTGCAATTACTTGCAGGTCATCCGTAGAGTAACCATGTTGCTTCAAGATTTCCTTCATTTGTGATCCAACAGTAAATACTGGATCTAAGGAATTAAGGGCACCTTGAAAGATCATTGAAATTTTCTTCCATCTGATCCTTTTATCAAATTCATCATCTGATATCTTGGTAATGTCTTGACCATCTAGACTAATTTGACCATCAACGATTTTGCCAGGATATGGAACTGATCGTAAAAGGGCTGCTCCCAATGTACTCTTTCCACATCCAGATTCCCCCACAATTCCTATCGACTGATTTTTCTCGAGACTAAAACTAACATCATCAACAGCCTTAACTGTACCAAAATGGGATAAATAATAAACACTTAAACTATTTACGGTTAGAGCAAAATTCAAACAAGTCTTAATCGATCTTAACCGTATAAGTATCTATTTTATAGAATCTAACTATTGGACATATATATGGTAAAAATATTAGACAACTTGATGATTAGTTGAAAGTACCCATTTGCATATTTGACGCCAAGACAGGAGTTTTGTGTCCAAAATGTGAAAGCAGGCTGAAAAATGGGGAGCTATCCACTAGTGACGTAGAATCTTCGATCAAACTTATCAAACTCTCACATAAGAATCAAGATATAGATAAATTGAATTTAATAGGATCTCAAAAGATTGATGAAGATTATGTGCTTATTTTAAAGGATTCAAATGTAAGTAACATAAACTCTAATGATAAATTAATGACTTCGGTTGAAAAGGAATTCAACGGAAAAGTATGGTTTGTTGAAGCCAATAGCTCGATTAGAAAGTTTCTAGAAAATCTCTTCTTTCCAATAAGAATTTTGAAAACTAATATGATTTGGTTGCCGGATGGGAACCAGGTAACACAAGTTACTATCGATAGTAAAGATTACGAAAAATTCTTTAATATAATTGAAAAGATAAAAAAAATTGTAAATGAAATTAGAAAAGTAGAACTTGTTGTTGAGATCGCAGGAAAGTGATAGGTTGCAACATGAGTATTCTATGAACAGAACATTTGCTTCATCAATCGACAAAAACCACATTGGTCAAAATCTAACGTTCGTTGGATGGCTTGAAGATTTCAGAGATATGGGAAAAATAGGATTCATAAACGTTAGAGACATGACTGGAAACTTTCAGGGAGTACTTACTGGAAAGCTGTTATCAGGTCTTAGGGAAATACCAAGGCAAAGTGTTATCGTGGTAAATGGAACTATTCAAGATACCAGGGCTGAGAATTTTCAGGTCGAAGTTAGAGTAGAAAAAGTGGAACTTTTGTCAAGGGCAATAAACCCTCTCCCAATTGATCCTACCGGAAGGGTCAAATCATCATTGGATAAGAGACTAGATTCGAGAGCCCTAGATTTAAGGAACTTTAAGATTTCTAATATTTTTAGAACTAGATCTTACGCCCTTCAATTAATTCGTAAATTCCTACATTCGAGGATGTTTGTGGAGGTTAATACTCCGAAAATAATTGGAAGTGCCACTGAGGGCGGTGCGGATCTTTTTGACTTTGAGTATTTCTCAAAGAAGGCATTTTTAGCCCAGAGTCCACAGTTATACAAGGAACAACTCACCTTGGGACTTGAAAGAGTATTTGAAATTTCTTCATATTTTAGAGCTGAACCATCACATACTGTAAGACATCTTTCAGAATTTGTAAGTGTGGATTTGGAAGCCGCATTCCTAGAATATGGTGATATTATGGATATTGTTCAAGATTTAGTTATCTCTACAATAAATGATCTGTTCGTCCATTATGATAGACAGATGACATATTTTGAAAATAAACAGGACATTATGGTTCATAAGATTCCAAGAATTACGTACGAAAAGTGTCTGGAGGATTTGAAGAGTTTAGGAGAAAAAATAGAATTTGGGAATGATCTTTCTGATCCTGCATTAAAAAAACTTGGTGAGATACATCCCAAATTTTACTTCATAATTGATTGGCCAACAAAATTAAAACCTTTTTACATTCTTGAACATGAAAAAAAACCTGAGCTTTCAAAATCATTTGACCTGCAATATGGATATTTAGAAATTGTTTCTGGGGGAACTAGAGAGTACGATTCTGAAAGATTGCAAAATAAGTTACTTGAAACAGGACTTAACCCAAAGAGTTTTTCAGATCATTTACAAACATTTGAGTGGGGAATGCCTCCACATTCGGGATGCGGGCTTGGTTTTGACAGGTTCATAATGATCCTCACTAACTCCACAAACATTAGAGAAGTTGTTCTCTATCCTAGAGACACTGAGAGGCTTAGCCCTTAGATATCTCAATTTTTATTTCTTTCAAGTAATCTTGCACTAACAAAAATGCACTGTATGTCGACTTTGATACATCATATATGAGCCATATCACAGGATTAATCTTCATGAAAGTCATGTCAGTATCGGAGGGATTTGATCCCTCCAAATGTGAATGGTATACACCAATAACATCCAGTCCATTATCAGATGCCCATTTGTAAACTTTCATAAGTTCGTCGGAGTCCATGTGAAATGAGTATTCTGAGTGCGCCTTATTTTCCATTTTCTTTAATACTTTGACATGGTATTCATCATTAACTATACTTCCTAAAAGTAGAGAGCATGACTCATTGGGGAAATCCTCTTTAGTGGATCGTATTAAGGAGTCAATTTGGTTTTCAGTAACTTGTAATGTTATTTCAGACATATATTTAAATTTCCACACTAATGGATGGTGATGCCGATCTTATATTTGATTAATATCAGAACCTTATCCACATTATAATTGGTAATTCTTTTTGCACTTTCACTCCATGTCAATTTTACCCTACAATTATTTTTCCTTTCATGTGAGGGTGCAAAGTACAGAAATAATCATATTGCGTTTCCTTAAGTGTCACTGCATCGAGAATGAATGTCGAATTTGGCTTAATAGTCTTTGAATCGAAAGTTTTACCATCATCTAATAAACTTGTTATCGTGTGGGGAACATTATCCTTGTTAATCCACTCTATTCCTCCATCTTTTGGTACTGTAACATTGGCCGGTTCAAAACTGGGATTTCCAGGTGCTGACGAGCCAGGAAGAATAGTAGATGTCACGGGATTTGTAATATTTCTAAAAGCATTGGTTTGATTTTGGCTTGCTTCGGCGTTATCAATGTTTTCTTGTTCAGCCTTTGGTGTAACCAAGCCAAATACATAAAACGTAGATGCACCTACTACCGCCGATCCTACAAATATCACTGCTATAGCCCTAAAGTATGGTGTCCTTTTGTATGAAGCCACAGTAAGTACGGTAGCAGGTATTGCTATTATCATCATCAACCCAATATAGGCAAAGATACTGGGGATTGTAGTACTAACCGTTATGGCGGCAGCTATGCCAAATGTCACGAGGAAGCCCAAAGTAATGAATGTAGCAGATTTAGCTTTTCCTGACGTAGGAAATCCATCTTTGAAAATTCCGGCAGCCAAAAATATCAATCCGATAAACATGGTAAGAATGCTAACGGCATGCATTCCTTCCGTAAATGTATGCGCAATCCCTGAAAGTGAAATGCCTACCCCTACAATCCCAATACATGTAAGTCCTATTCCTGGAGTTATAAGATCCCAATCAGACATTCTTTAGTACGTGAACTCAAGTTCACATAATTAATCTTTTCTTGTCCCACAGTACACTATTTTTCGCTTTTCCGAAAATGATTACTTATCAATCGGTGTCCCAAATCAAAGAAAACGGACATACTTTTGAAATAATGACTAAAAAGTTGTTCAAAATTTTCTATCAGTAAGACAAAGAGTATGAAATAGTTCCAAACATTTCCAAACTGAATGAAGGGAAAAAAAATCATAGCAAAATCCATTTAAGATTATGTCAAAGCACTTATATTCAAGCAAGATAAGCTTACCATCGTATTTACAAATAAGAGGGTTTGAAAATGCCTAATACTGGTATAGTAAAATATCATGTTAAACTTAAATTTGAAGTTGATGGGATAGTAGAGAAGGCCGACATTATTGGTGCAATATTCGGCCAGACAGAGGGATTACTAGGCCCCGAGATGAATCTAAACGAACTACAGAAAGTATCAAAAGTTGGGAGGATTGAGGTAAATGTTGATACCAAATCCAATACAACCAAGGGGGATGCTTTGCTTCCAATGAGTACCGACATATCCACCGCCGCATTGATATCTGCTGCAATTGAAAGCATAGATAAAGTTGGACCATTTCAGGGTAAGTTCCTGTTAGTGGGAATAGATGATATAAGAGCTATCAAGAAAAAAGTTATCGTGGATAGAGCCAAGAAAATAATCCAAGAATGGGCGACAAAGACAATAAGTGAAGGAGAAGAAATGTTGCGGGATGTGTATGACGCAAGTAAACCCGGAAAACTCACCTCGTTCGGAAAAGCGCAGCTCGCATGCGGTACCGGGGTTTTTGAATCACCGGTCATCATTCTTGTGGAAGGAAGGGCTGACGTTATTAACCTTTTACGTGCAGGTTTTGATAACTCGATTGCTATTGAGGGAGCTAAAATTGACGAAACAATTACCAACTTGACATCGGGAAAGAAAGTTATAGCATTTCTAGATGGTGACAGAGCCGCTGACTTGATTTTAAAGGAATTACAAGGACTGGTCAAGATTGACAAGGTCCTAAGAGCCCCGACTGGTAAAGAAGTAGAAGAATGTACTCCATTGGAAATAACAGAGATACTTAAGGACATAATTGAGCCTACAGTAGAACAATATGAAGCCCCAATTCAACATCAGAAGGGCGTAAAGAAGTCAAAAACTTATGAGAACAACAATTTGGCTTATCAAGAGCCTTCAAATTTCAATAATGGTGAAAAATTAAAAGATGATCCTCAAATAACCACTGCCGTCAAGGAAGTGTATCCACAAATTAATGAGACGTTAGAGGCAATGATCTTGGATAATTCTATGCAAGTATTGTTGAAGGTACCAGTATCGGAAATAATCAAAAGATTGGATTCCTTAGAAGGGGCTAGATTTCTGGTGATGGACGGAATTATCACTCAACGTCTTGTAGATGCTGCATACAGAGCAGGAATTGAGTATGTAGTGGGGCATAGAATGGCCGAATTGAAAAAATCGCCAGAAATTACAGTTAGGACTTTTGATCAGATAGGTATTGGCAACTAAAGAACGATGCAAGATATAAAGTCTGAATACATAATAGCCCTAGCTAAACTACTACTTAAGGGAGCAAAGGATAATTTTATTGAATTTACCAGTACTGATATAGGAATTGAAATAAACAAGTCACAGCAGGCAGCTTCAAAAATAATTTTAGAATTGCAAGAAATGAAATATGTTGAGCGTATCAAGAAAGGGCATAGTTATCTGATCAGGGTAACTGAGGAAGGTCTAACGGCTGTCAAAAAGATGTCAGATTTCCTTTATATGGCATTAGATTCATCACCAGGAAATGTTCACTTTAATGGTACATTAGTCTCTGGGATGGGCGAGGGCAAGTACTACATGAGCCTTGAAGGATATCGCAAGCAGTTTAAGAAAAAAATCGGGTATATCCCATTCCCGGGCACATTGAATATTAGAATAGTTGATCCCCTCTCATTAGAAAATAGAGAAAAAATTGAAAACTTTCGTTTTCATTTTATAGATCGATTCAGGGATTCTGAACGAACTTACGGGTGGGTTAAATGTTACCCTGTAATTATTAATGGGAACGAAGGCCTTCAATCAGATCTGTTAATACTCGAGCGAACGCATCATGATAACGACATGTTAGAAATTATTGCTCCCGTTAATATCAAACAAATACTTCATCTAAAGAACGGTGATGATGTTAAGGTTACCTTGCAGACCTCAAAAAATAAGACAGAATCATATGTCATAAATTGAATGACCCAATTCCTCTTTGATCCGAGTGCTTTTAGATCCGGGTATCGGCGTATTTAGGCGAATTATTCTTGTATTTATTCCCCTTTTTGAACAATTGACAGCTATCTCCTTTTCAGTATGTTTTTGATCGTATCCTAATGCAATAATATCTGGCTTTACAAATTCAACAGTATCATAAAGAGTCCCTTCTCTCCCAATGACTGCATAATCAACAAACCTAATCGACGAAACCAATTCTCTTCTAAGAATTTCATCATGGTATATTTTTCTCTGTTTGTTTATCTTGAGTGCAGTTGAGCTCCTTGCGACCACCACGACCAATACGTCACCCTGGCTCTTTGCGTCTTTTAACGTATGAATATGACCAGGATGAACTATATCAAATACGCCTCCAATCAATACAATCTTTAGTAACCCTCTGCCAAGGAAAGTTAATCTGAGTGTGTCCGATTTTTCTACAAAACCATTTTTTGTCATTTCATCAATTTTGAGTTTAAACATTTCATCCGATATTGTAGTTCGATCCTTCAGATATTCTAATGGCAAAATTTTTGAATCAAGTGAAGAGACATAGATGGCTGTCAGAATAGCTTTGTCCGAAGGTTCTATCATAAATTTGACATTATTAAACTAATAATGTCTATTTAGTTCTATTCTCAAAATATCATGTTCTTTAAACAAGAAACTTTTGACCAAATCCATCGACAAGTCAAACTTTAAGCCCTGGTATATCATTAAGTCACAGAATACAATAAAATTGAGGATTAAAGTGGGTGCAAGGGCCAAATGTTAGAGACAAAGTTAGGTTCGCCGCGCTTGATTTTGTAGCAAGACTAATATCTAAATAATGTAAATTAAAAAAAACAGTAGATGACAATATCGCAAGTAGGCGCATATCCCTCATCAAAGGGAATTAAGATTTCCACAGTTGATAGTAGACAAACTGTAAGTGGAACTGCCTTGATAAAGCGTGGCTTTGCTCACATGCAAAAACACGGTGTGATAATGGATGTAACTAATGTAGAGCAGGCTCAAATAGCTGAGGATGCCGGAGCAGTAGCAGTCATGGTTTTGGATAAACTCCCTTATGATGTAAGGCATGCAGGTGGAGTAGCCAGAACTGCTAGTGTAAAAGTAATTCAAGCGGTATTAGATTCTGTGAGCATACCCATAATGGCAAAATGCAGAATTGGGCATTCCTCGGAAGCCAGTATACTTGAGGAGACTGGTGTCGACATGATAGATGAAAGTGAGGTACTCAGTCCTGCAGATGAAAGCAGGCATATTTGGAAGTGGAATTACACAACACCTTTTGTGAATGGAGCCAAGAATTTAGGAGAAGCTCTACGAAGGATAGAGGAAGGTGCTGCCATGATAAGAACAAAAGGTGAACCCGGTACAGGAGACGTTTCACAGGCAGTAACTCACATACGAATGGTAAACAATCAAATCAGAAAACTAAAGGGAATTTACGATAATAATGATGATCAAGAACTAATCAAGTTTTCGAGGGAGATACAATCTTCCTTTGAGATAGTTAAAGAAACAGCAAGGATTGGAAGACTTCCTGTTGTAAATTTTGCTGCTGGAGGAATATCTACACCAGCAGATGCGGCACTCCTAATGAAGCTTGGTTGTGATGGAATTTTTGTAGGTTCGGGAATATTCAAAGCAGAAGATCCACTTGAAAGAGCTAAAGCCGTTGTCATTGCAACTACCTATTTTGACGATCCCAAGACAGTTCTTGAGGCACAAAAAATGATTGACGAGAAAAAATCAATGCTTGGTCTTGACACAAAGAATTTAGATTTAAGGATGCAAGAAAGAGGACCTACAATATGAATGACGAGTTACTCATTGGAGTATTGGCTCTCCAAGGGGATGTAGAAGAAAATATCAAGGCAACGACAGATGCATTAAGGGAGATAAACCTGAAAGGAAAAGTAATTTCAGTTCGTTACCCTGACGAGATATTGAAAGTTGATGGATTGATTATTCCTGGAGGTGAAAGTACTGTGATGGGTTTATTACTCTCGATAAAGAATGGGTTGTTAGACTCGATAACCAAAGTACTACAAAATAGATTACCCATTATGGGAACATGTGCAGGTATGATAGTTTTGGCTAAAAAATCATATGATAAAGTTGTGGGAAACAAGAAACAATTATTGTTAGGAGCTTTGGATATCGAAATAGAGAGGAATTCATTTGGAAGACAGTATGATTCATTTGAGTCTACCCTCGAAATCTCTGGAATAGGTAACGATTTTAAGGGAATTTTTATACGCGCACCTACCGTAATTTCCACTGGGTCACGTGTTCAAATTTTGAGCAAATTTGACGGAAAAATAGTAGCTGTTCAGCAAGAAAACATTATTGGGACTTCCTTTCATCCAGAAATATCTGGTGACAATAGGATGCATAGATTGTTTATCGAGTTGATAACAAAATGGAAGGCAAATAATCGTCAGTGAGGATTTTGGTAACAATAGTTATTTTGTGCGCATTAAATTAAGTGCAGAACCAGCTTTGAACCATTCTATTTGAGACGAGTTGTATGAATGCCTTAACATGATTTCATCAATAGTAGTGTTACTGTGGTGTAAAATACCTCTAAGGTGTTTGCCCTCCTGGAAATTTTTAAGGTCTAATATGCTTAGCCTGTCATCCTCTAATATCTTGTCATAGTCTGCAGGGTCCACGAATGTAAGAGCTAGTATTCCCTGTTTTTTCAAGTTCGTCTCATGTATCCTTGCAAAGCTCTTTACAATGACGGCACAACAGCCGAGATAGCGCGGAGTCATTGCCGCGTGCTCTCTACTGCTCCCTTCTCCATAGTTATTATCTCCAATTATTACCCATCTTACTCTTCTTGACTTGTATTCACGTGCTATGCTGGCCAACAATTCTATCTCTTGATTTAATATGTTCTTACCTTTTCCCACTTGATCTTGATGAAAGGCATTAACGGCACCAAGGAGAAGATTATCACTTATCTTGTCCAAATGTCCTCTGTACATTAACCACGGACCAGCTGGTGAGATATGATCAGTGGTACACTTGCCTTTAATCTTGACCAGAATTGGTACCTTTTCAAAATCCTTTTTATCCCACTGAGAGAATGGTTCCAGTTTTTGTAGTCTGGAACTATTTGGGTCAATTAGCACTTGCACATTTTGATACTCTTGAGTAGGAGGAATGTATATGTCTTGATTATATACAAAACCATTAGATGGGATTTCTGGTGCAGCTTTGGGTGGATTTAGTTTGAATTTAGTTCCATCGTTGGCGGTGAGTTCATCAATTAAGGGATTGAATGAAAGCCTGCCACCTAGAGCTAATGCAATTACTAATTCGGGGCTGCCAATAAAGTTCATCGTTTCTCTACTTCCATCATTACGACCCGGAAAATTCCTATTATACGATGTTACAATTGTGTTGGGTACTCCTTTCTTCAGCTCGGGCCTATTCCATTGTCCTATGCAGGGACCACATGCGTTTGCAAGTACATTTGCTCCAATCTCCTTTAGCGCTTTCATTTGTCCATCTCTATCGATTGTACCCCGAATCATCTCAGATCCTGGTGTAACCTGAAGAGGAACCTTTACTTTCACTCCATTCAATTTGGCTTGCACAGCAATATCAGATGCCCTTGACATATCTTCATACGATGAATTCGTACAACTTCCAATTAATGCGACAGAAATCATGTCTAAATAACTATTCTTTTTGACATCGCTTGCCATTTTCGATATGGGTCTTGCTAAGTCAGGGGTATGTGGACCGACTATATATGGTTCAAGCTTTGAAAGGTCTATCTCAATCAATTGATCAAAATAATCAAGAGCTTTTTCTCTATCTTTTGTAATTTCTTCTTCTATCTCTCTGTCTAGTGTAAAAAAATCTCTGTGCTTGTTTGCTAGATCAGCTATTCCCTCACGTCTTGTAGCGCGAAGATAAATTTCCATCTTTTCATCATAAGAAAATATTGAGCAAGTCGCACCAATTTCTGCTCCCATGTTAGTAATGGTCGCCTTTCCAGTACAGCTAATGGTCCTTGCTCCAGGACCAAAATATTCTATTATGGCATTTGTTCCTCCATAAACTGTAAGTTTGGAGGCAACATAAAGGATAATGTCCTTTGATGACGTCCATCCATTTAGTTCTCCAGTTAGAAGCACACCTATGCGTTTTGGGTATAAGAGCTCCCATGACATTCCTGACATCACTTCGGCTGCATCGAGACCACCCACACCTATTGCAATCATCCCAAGCCCACCTGCATTAGGTGTATGTGAATCAGTCCCTATGAGCAAACCTCCTGGGAATGCATAATTTTCAAGGACGACTTGATGAATTATGCCAGAACCAGGCTTCCAGAATCCAATTCCATATTTTCTTGAAGCCGATTCGAGAAATTTGTATACCTCATTATTTTCATAAAGTGCTAGCCTAGTATCTGATTCGCCACCAGTCCTTGCTTGAATTAGGTGATCGCAATGAACGGTCGTTGGAACAACTACGCTTTTCAGCCCTGATTGCATGAATTGTAATAGTGTCATTTGACCTGTCACATCCTGCAGTGCAACTCTATCTGGATCGAGAATGACGTAATCTAATCCTGCTTTAATTTCTTTATTTATATCTGGATTATGAACATGGCCGACAAGAATTTTTTCCGATGCAGTGAGAGCCCTACCCAGGATCTTTTGATACATAACAACATTGTCTCTTAGCCTTCCATAAGTTGTAGAAATAATGTCCAAATAATCTCTTGTCTCCATAGGTTAGTGGTACTTTTTTTCATATTTAATTATTCATAATTTCCATTTCGCATTTGTAGTACTACAAAGAAAAGATATGCAAACTTAGTTCTGCGCGTTAGAATCAGAGTTCGAATATATTATGTAACTATCTTACATTGCAATTGGTTATCAATTATTATCGCTAATAAAAACGGAGGTATGTTCTTTTTATAGATATCAATAAGATCTTGGTTGTTCATATAACTATAGTCGATTTCCTGAAAATGAATTGGCAAAGTCAGTTTATTATCAAAATAAATCACCTCTTTGAGAATGCTGATGAAAACATCAGTACTTGAATGCGGGAGGTGGGATTCGAACCCACGAACCCCTAAAGGACAGGATCCCCAATTTATAAGATCTTAAGTCCTGCGTTTCCAAATTTTTTTATTATTTGGCCAGGCTCTACAACCCCCGCATGAACCAATCAGATTTGATAAATAGATGGTAATTAAACGTTATAGATTGTATACTTGCGATTAGATATCTTAAAGAAACCCTAGTTTTGTTGTATGTCTTGATTTCAAGGTGCCTTGGTAGCTCAGCCTGGTAGAGCGTTGCCTTGGTAAGGCAAAGGTCCCGGGTCCAAATCCCGGCCAAGGCTTTACTATTCCATCAATATCGTAATTTTACAAATACCATTTCTCACTCAAAATTTAATATTTGCGATGAGAAATCATAACAAAGTTTCATGACCAACCAGACATATGTACTTAAGAATCTCACTCTCATTAGTAAACTGTTAGTTTTCTTGCTTATGTGAATGCAGGCTCCTTAGTTTTTCATGTAATTGATCTAGTGATAATGTGAGTCCAATTTCTTTTGCATATGGTTGTCCTTTTGCAAATGCCTTTGCAATATTCCCAACAAATTCCATACTTATTTTCGGAGGTAAGGGTGCCTCAAATGGATCTACATGAGCATCTACTATCACAGGTACATTGTCTTGTCTCATAGCTTCATGAATGACTGGTCTTACCTCATTAATTTTTGATATTGAAAATCCTTTCCCGCCACAGGCTTCCGCAATTTTGACAAAATCTATTTGTGAAAATTCTATC
>DASPFY010000038.1:0-32361 GCA_035620895.1 Nitrososphaeraceae archaeon | reverse complement strand
TAGCAGGGAATTATAAGTGGATGCCTGAATCAGATGTTGAATTTCGTATTGAGGTAGAGGAACAAGGGAAGGATCCAAAAACAGAATGATCAAATAACGATACTAAAATTGATATAGAAAAGGAAAATTTGTAGAAATAATTGAATTATTTTTTATAGTCTGACATACCAATAGGTATTGATACTAATTAAATGAAGAGCGACTTTTTAACTGATTTTTGGAAGGGCTTTCTTGTTGCATTAGGTGTCTCAGGGGCCATCTTTCTATTTATCGAGTTGACAACATAAAATGGATAAAAATAATACCTTCAAACTAGGGAGATCTATAACAAAGGTAGTACCATTTCACAGAATACCAATAACAATAGAGAAACAAAAGCAACAACTAAAAGAAAAAGCTAAAAATCAAGTAATAGAACCCTAATACACGCAGGATTCAAATCCCGACGTCCGAAGACCTGACAATAACTTCGTTTGTTTGTTGAAATAAAAAAATTAGTATGATTATTCTTTCCGCTAAATACTACTCGGTCGAATTAACAAACTCTCTTACGAACTGTAATATTGTGTGTTTGCAATTTTTTTCTTTCAAATGTTTGTTAGTGTTGTATCATTTGATTTATTATCCATCGAAGCTAAGTGAAATAAAGGGAATATTATCCAATCCAATATTATAAAATTTATAATTTCAATTAATCAGTCAATTGATCAATCAATAACTAATTGTACGATAAGTTACTGATTTAAAGATGATTCACTTAATGACACATAATGCATAATAAGGTAATTCTTGTACGTAGTATATTTAAGGCAGTGAGCGTCAAAATTACGGTATGAATTCAAGGAAATTCTTATGTTCTAGTATATTAGTAATATCAGTCTTCCTAACGGTTTTGGTTGCTCTCTCAATCGCCGGTCAAGTGGATGCAGTAAAAGCAACTTTAACTGGGAAAAACGAAGTGCCTCCTGCCCTTATGGATGCGATAAATAAAACGCAACTAGCTAAAGAACAGGGTAAAAACACAGGTGGTAATGACACAGGTGGTAATGACACAAAGATCCTTGACCGTTTGAATGATCTTCGTGGTCCCAAATTAAATGAGCTAATAGACTCCGGGGCTCCTGCGAACGGCTTTTATGCTTTTATTAAAAAGTGGGGAATCCAAGGCTCAGGTGACGGACAGTTCGTGTATCCACATGGCATTGCCATAGACTCTTCAGGAAATGTGTACGTTGCTGATTCTGGAAATAGCAGGATTCAAAAGTTTACAAGTGATGGTACTTTTATTAGAGATTGGGGATCAGGAGGCACAGGCACAGGTGACGGAGAGTTCTATGAACCTACAGCCGTTGCCGTAGACTCTTCAGGAAATGTGTATGTATCTGATGTTGGAATTAACAGAATTCAAAAGTTTACAAGTGATGGTACTTTTATTAGAAAGTGGGGGTCTCTAGGCACAGGAGACGGACAGTTCGGGTATCCCGGCCCATATGGCATTGCTGTTGACTCCTCAGGAAATGTGTATGTAGCTGATGGTCCAAATCACAGGATTCAAAAGTTTACAAACACTGGTACTTTTATTACAAAGTGGACAACACCAGGGATGGTTCCCGGATTTCCCGGGTATCCAGACGTCATTGCCATAGACTCTTCAGGAAATGTGTATGTATCTGATCATTTTAACAATCGCATTCAAAAGTTTACAAACACTGGTACTTTTATTACACACTGGGGAACAAAAGGTTCGGGTGACGGACAGTTCGACTGGCCACTTGGCATTGCCATAGACACCTCAGGAAATGTGTATGTATCTGAAAATACTAACAACCGCATTCAAAAGTTTACAAGTGATGGTACTTTTATTAAAAAGTTCGGAACAGAAGGCTCGGGTAACGGACAGTTCAGGATTCCATGGGGCGTTGCTGTAGACTCTTCAGGACGTGTATATGTAGCTGACGATCATAATTTCCGTATCCAAGTATTCTTATGGAAGCCCAATGTTCTTAATCCTATAGAACCTCCTATTGCTGGATTTAAGTAAAGAGGAAAAACTTTTGTTTAACTCGGTGGATAGAACCCTAATACACGCAGGGACCTAATCCCGACGGGCCCGCACCAATAGTCCAATGCCATAAAAATTGTTGGCGTATGATGAGAGGCAGAGGGTTGTCAAACATAACTAATATTTATGCTAACTCTAATAAACGCTGCTGCTAGATTGGCATATAGAGTGAAAGCTCGAGCAAATTATCAATAAGAATTTCCTTTAAAGACGATCTTAAGTCGAAGTTAATGATTGCAGATCTCAGGCGATATTATTAAAATGTTTACTTCGAAGATTTAAAGGAAACTAATACAATTACTCTGTTTTGGTAAGGAACATAGTAAATAGTCAGGAAAGCAAACTAATATACAATAAGGACCAATCATAGTAATGTTCTCTTTATTCAGTTAACATTTAAATATCTGATTAAATCAATATATTGGTACTAATATGAAGAATGTTAATATGATGAGTAACTTGAATTGTATAAAGAAACGTCTTAAGAGGTGGGTACACAACTATACTTTCTTGGTGTTGAATGCCTTTCATCACGTCCAAACAGCATTCAATGCAATATTATCTAAATATAGTCCAAATAAGAGCTCCAAATCGCCCACTAGTGATTCTACAGAATATCAGATATCGCCATTCCAGGTTTTGAAAAGTAACAAAGTTCATATCAGAAAAACTATCTTAAAAGCTGAGGCAAGTGAAAAAATACAATTCATTGAATCTGATAACCAAAATAGGACCAGAAGTAGTATAATTGAGAGATCGATATGCTTCGAAATGAATGAAACAGAATTCTTGAGCGAGGGTAGTGAATAAAATGAGCATGGAGATGAATAGTTTAACCGATGAAATTGCTGAAAATGAAAAAAGGCGCAAGAAGAAATACAAAGAGAATGTTGAATTGCGCAGGCACACAGTTCAAAGTATGCTAATAAGGGGAAACACTCAATGGGAAATAGCTGAAAATTTAGGTGTAAGCCAATCCACAGTGAGTAGGGACATCTATTGGCTTAGGTCGGTCGCAAAAAAAGAACTCAAGGAAATGTTAGAAAAGAAAATCCCAGAAGAGTATCACAGGTATCTAGTTAGTTTTGACGAGGTATTAAGACATGCCTGGGAAATTGCTCTTTCGGGATTTACTGAAAAGATCAGGTTGGAGGCACTTGCGTTTGTAATAAAATGTTGTAAACACAAAATGGATGTAATTATGAATCCTCCAGTCCTAAGAAAATCAAATAATACTCTAAAACCCTTCAAGAGGAATAATCATTTTGATGTTGATAATACCAAGGATAGTGACAATAGTTTTACTAGAAATCAAAAGGAGACCAAAAAGAATCAATACGAAAAGTAGATGTCATAAATAAAAGTTTGAAGAATTTGTCATCCAGTCTAACTTAGATGGATTTTGATCCACAAAAATCCTTTGCTTATCGCACACTTTACACTAAAAAGTTTATTCAGAAGCTATCACTAGAAGAGAGCAGTGCTATTGAAAAGTGAAAATAAATATCCAGTGTATGGACAACTCGCCTTACAATGTAAACTAGTTTTTAAGCTAAAGCTATTACGATAAATATCGGCTGACTAGTATTAATTAGGTAAATTCTTTGGTTACTCTCCCGCCATTGCTCATTATTGCAGGGACAACTAGCGGAGTTGGTAAGACGACTATTTCACTAGCAGTCATGCATGCTTTCAAAAATAAAAAAGGTCTTTTGGTTCAGCCATTTAAGATTGGGCCAGATTTCATTGACCCAAGTTATCACAAAATAATTACTGGAAAGGAATCGCGAACTTTGGATGCCTGGTTTATGGGAAAGGATGGTATTATCTCAACCGTGGAGAAAGCTACCAAAGAAGTTGATATCGGTATAGTTGAAGGAGTCATGGGATTGTTCGACGGAATGTCTGGAAGAAATGATTTTGCCAGCACTGCATATGTTGCCAAGATTTTGAATGCGCCCATTATATTGGTAGTAGACGCAGCAAAGGCAGCCCGTTCGATTGCTGCCATGATTTGTGGTTACTTGAATTTTGATAAAAAATTAAAAATAATGGGCATTATCCTTAACAATGTTTCAGGGCCTAAACACGCAAAATATCTAATAGAAGCATGTAGGAATTCGTTAAACGTTCCTATACTGGGGATAGTGAAAAGAGACTTTGACTTGAAAATGGATGAACGTCATCTGGGTTTAATTCCGTCTGATGAATTAGAACCATCAAAAAGAAACAAAATAGTGCGACTGGCAAATAAAGTATCAGAGGAAATTTACTACGACAAAATTCTTTCGTTAATAAAATTAAGAAAATCAAAGGTTACTAAACCAATTAGTGGATACGAACGCAAAGCTCCAAAACTTGTTAAAATAGCAGTTGCACTTGATAACTCCTTCAACTTTTACTACAATGAGAATCTAAATATTTTGAGGGAACTTGGAGCAGAAATAACTTATTTTAGTCCCATCATTGATGAACAAATTGCTAATGACATTTCTGGAATAGTTTTAGGTGGAGGTTTTCCTGAAGTCATGGCAGATAAACTCAATTCAAATCAATCAATGCTAAAGTCTATAAGAAAAGCAGCACAACAGGATATGCCAATTTATGGAGAGTGTGGTGGGCTAATGTACCTTACAAAGTCTATTACAGGTTACAAAAAATCAAAAAGGAATTTCCGAATGGTAGGAATAATAGATGCTAAAACTGAAATGACTGGTAGACTTATATTAAATTATACAAATGCAGATATGAATACATCAACTTTTGGAAACATAAAAAATATACGAGGTCATGAATTCCACTATTCAAAATTAATAGATTTGCCGTCAGACTTAAAATACGCATATTCTATGAAACGAGGAATTGGTATAGATGGCGGTAAGCATGATGGGATCTTGACTCATAATAGCATTGCTTCCTACATGCATTTGCATTTCTATGACAGCAGATTTCCTACTAGATGGATAAACAGTTGTATCGCATATGAAAGAAAATAGTCGAAGGAATCTACTTTATTTTGTTATTTCCCTGACCAATGGTAAGAATCTTGAGTTTATTGGTCAAGTTTCTATCCAGTAAACCCCGACCGTCGTAAACAGGGATATTTCCAATAAATTTCTTACCAAGTTTCTTGTATTCTTGGTGGTCGGTTGACAAAATTATCAGATCTGAATTTTTTACTGCTTTCTTCAAATCTGAAGTTAGCGACACATTATCATATTTTAGCAAATTTGGATCGTTGCTCACAAGGGGATCATGAATAGTAATATTATTAACCCCGAACTTTTGCAATTCTCTTATTATCGAGTAGGTGGGCGACAAACGGGTATCTGAAACGTCTCCCCTGAAGGCCAATCCCAATATAGTTATTGTGGATTTGGGAAGATCTGATAATTTTAATAGTCTAATTGCTTGTCTTACACAATATGAAGGCATACCGTCATTTATGGCTCTACTAATGTTCGTTACTTCACACAGAACATTAATTTTCTTAGCGACATCGAGTATGAATTGTGGATATACTGGTATACAAGCGCCTCCAACTCCAATTCCTGGTTTATGTATTTGACAAAATGGCTGAGAATTTGCGGCATCCCTTGCCTGCCAGAAATCAATTCCTGCCGCTTCACAAAATTTTGCCATCTCATTGGCAAGGGCGATATTCACATCTCTATATACTCCTTCAAACAATTTTTCTGCTTCAGCAGTTCTAATACTATCTAATTGTAACACTCCTTTTTTGAAAATGAGTGAATAAATTGTATGTGCTATTTCCTTACTTTTGGGTCCGACGGAGGATAGTATTGCAGGATAATTTTCTTCAATGTCTTTAACCGCACGTCCTTCATAAATTCTCTCGGGATTATATATCACACAAAAATCGCTTGTTACATTAAGGCCACTTTCCCTTTCAATTATGGGTATTACAACATCTTCCGTTGTTCCAGGAGGAACACTCGGGTTAAGAGATACTACGTCATTTTTTTTCAGTCCCTTTCCAATCATTGTTGCTACCTCCGATACAGCTGAAAGATCAGCTGATAAATCTTGATCTTGTGATAATACAGGAACACAAATCATTTTAAAATAGGAATCTTGTGACGCTTTTATTGGATCGTCATAAAGGTTGAATCGTCCTGAATTAATACCATGCTTAAACGCTTCGTTTACGTTAGGTTCGGGGATTGTAGTCTTGCCCTTTCTTGCCTCGGCTAGAACTTTCTTGGATTTATCGACGCCAATCACATGGGCTCCTGTTCTGAGCCAGACAGCTGCAAGGGGGGCGCCAACATGACCCAGACCATAAACTGCAATTTTCAGCCTACCATCCTTTATCTTTTTCATTAACTCTACATTTTGGCTTTGACCGGGGGACTTTGGTATCATATGCTACCTTTAGTATTCCTCAATATGTACATATTGGATTTGATCTTAATTACAATACAGAACATTTTCAACTTGTAAAATCAGCTCATTTTTTATGTTTCCAATCAAAAATCTATTTCAAGATATATTTGAAATGTGTCCCTCTATGATTCCAATTTTTTGACTGTTCTTGCTATTCTTTCAACCACTTGAAAGAATTCAGGATCAAATTCTAGTTTATCTTCTCTTTTCCATTTAGTGTACACTCTAACCCTATCTTTTTGGGGATCAATACTTATCTCACCTTCTTTCATCATCAAAGGCTTCAACATCTCGGTTAGCTCCTTATCAGATGCCAGTCTTTCAGCCAATCTACCCCCTATCCATTCTATGTCAACGATTCTTTTATCTCCTAAATGCCCTTTGGTTTTTGCTCTGCACTTTGCCATATACGATGATGGGTTGGATACATTTACTGGCTCAATCAAGTAGTGAATCTGAAAATAAGGTAATGCCCCATATGGAAGAGGATTTGGGTCTTGTCTTGCCATCAATTAGTCTACGGCTTTTTGGATTCAAGCATATATCAATGTAGTGCAGTTAAGGGGTACTTAATAGACAAATTTAGTGGCCACATTACCAGCTTTCTAATATGATTCCCAAGAGGGTTGTAGGTTTATTCTACACCTACACTTTTTCACTTAACGCTAGTTGAACGGCTGTTATCAATGTTATCTGAGAACTATTATCTGTCCTCTTATCTCGCCATTCTCATGGTATGGCGTATCGATATTGACATATGCACTTCCATTTTTCATTGACACTATTAAGTCGGTCAGTACTTCTTTTCCTTCAAGGGAGCCTTTTAGATCAGAACTTGTGATGTTTCCTCTAATTGATGTTCCCTGCCTTATCCCATTTTTCTTGCTGTCTTTCAAAAGATCAACTACTGCTTCTCCATTTTCTCCAGTCTTGCCCAAATGAATATCGGCACTTGTTACATCAGACGATCCTGCTACCTTTATCTTGTACTTTATAACAGTATCATTAGCTGTGGTTCTGAATGAAGCAGTGCCATTGACACTAGAGTCTGTAGGAGGAGCAACTTGGTCGCCAGACATTGAAGCAGTAAATTTCATCCCAAGTGTTTGTGTTGATACTATCGTCGTTCCTGAAATAGTAACTAGACTAATGATGAGAAGTACATGCTTTACATATTTAAGGCTCTTCAAAATCATTAGCTTACTTGTTTGTTATTATCATTTCGTCCTAAAAGCCTTATGATCTGTGGCAAAATCTAACTGCATGCGAGCTTGTTTCAAGTATTAAGAAATAATATTATTGAATTTGATGCCACTATTTTGGATTAATAACATCAAGTTATTTTGAATATATTCTTGCGTCTAAAAATTCAGGAATTTCTGAAACTCCTAGTCTTTCTTGCATCATAGAGTCCCTATACCTTAGAGTAACTGTTTCATCCTTCATAGTTTGGTTATCAATAGTCAGGGCAAATGGAGCTCCTATCTCTTCAAGTCTTCTATATCGCCTTCCTATAGAACCTGACTCGTCATAAAATGTTGGGTAATGCAATTTTAATTTTGTATATATCTCCTGTGCTTTTTCGCGTAGTCCATCTTTGGTTACAAGCGGAAAAACACCTAGAAGTATGGGCGCTATTTGGGGAACAAGTTTTAATACAACTCTCTTCGATTCAATATCCTCATAATAAGAATGTTCTAATATGGAGTAAATGCTTCGGTCTATTCCCATTGACAGTTCGAATAGGTGTGGCAGAACTTTTGTATTATCAGATGGGTCGATAACATAAAGATTTTGTTTACTTACTTCACTATGTTTTTTTAAATCATAATCAGATCTATAATTGCAGGCAACTAATTCCAGCCACCCAATGCTAGTTTCAACTTCAAAATCAAAGGCCGTTGATGCATAAAATGCTTTTTCATCCTCTGACAACTGTCTAAATCTAGTGCGTTCCATAGTCAAGCCAGTCTTGCTGTAAAACATTGTAAGTAGAGACATGTAGTAAGCAACAAGTTTGTTTGGCAAATAGCCCTCTCGCACTGCAGCTTCCGCACTGATTGTCCGCGACGAATTCTTTGTAAATAGTGTAAGCGTTGTATTCTTAACTTGTTCAAATTTTGGTAAATCATTTAACCTATCCGGATTACAAAACACCTCGATTTCTGCCTGATAGAATTCCCTCAGCCTCAATAGACTCTGTCTTGGCGCAATCTCGTTCCTAAAACTTTTACCAACCTGCGCGACTGCAAGTGGAAGCCTTCCTCTCATCGTCTTAAAAATTCTCGGAAAATCAACAAAAATACTCTGACATGTTTCTGGTCTAAGATATGCCTCCTCTTGAGAAGGGCCAATTTCTACTTTAAACATCATGTTAAATCTGCTTGATTCATAAAAAGTTCCCTTACAACTGGCACATTTCAAATCAAATTCTTTTACTATTTTGTCTATTTCATTTCCAGAAAGCAATTCTGGAACTTCCCTGCCAGTTTTCTCAGTAATGTATCTATCTGCCCGAAATGTGGCGCCACAATTCTTGCACTTTATGATTGGGTCTGTAAAATTGTCAAGATGACCTGACGCAACAAAGACACTCCTACTCATTATCTGAGAACCATCAACTTCTATCATGTCATCACGTCTCAATAACTCTCTTCTCCACAGCTCAATGAAGTTGTTTTTCATATTGGTACCTGTTGGTCCGTATTCCCAAAATCCTGCATGCGCATCTGAATAAATTTCACAGCTTGGAAAGTAAAAACCTCTTTCAAGCGCGAGTTTCATTACTGTCTCATAAATATTCATTTTTTCTCTTTTCTCTTAGAATCTGTGATTCAGCATGCATTTATTATTATTTCCAAAACTAACTGTGAGCCCGAGTAAAGTTAATTGGGCTTTCTAAGTTTACGTATTAAAGCAAGGTTCTTGGCATCTTCTTCAATAGACACGAATTCAGGCTCCATTACCATCGGTACGTTTCCCATTTTTTTGTCGTTAATTATTGTGCTTAATCCCTTTGCCCCTATTTTACCATGGCCAAATAGCTCATGTCTATCCAGATGGGATCCAATTTCGTATTTGGAATCGTTCAAGTGTATGAATTTGAGGGATCCTAGACCGACAGTTTTGTCAAATTCACTAATAAATTCTTTACACGCCTCTTCACTACTCAAATCATACCCAGATGCGAATGCGTGACACGTGTCTAGACACACGCAATATGTCTTACTAGAAAGTTTATCAAGAATTTCTCCTAATTCTTCAAGTTTGCTTCCTATACTACCTTTTTGACCTGCACTATTTTCCAATAAAATAGTAACGTCCAATTTCCTTTTGAACGCTGATTTATAATTATCAACCGCCTTGCCACAACTTTTTAACAATTGTTTAACGCCATGATCTCTCCCCATGTCCTTATGGCTTCCGAGATGTATTACAAGATATTCAATACCTAATTGGGAACATCTTATTAACTCACTTGTAAATGATTCAAGTGATTTTTCGAATAATTCCCCATCTGGACCGGATGGGTTGGGCAAATAAGGCATATGGACAGCAACTGAATTTTTCTCTATTCCACTTTTTTTCAGATTGGTTTTGAATAATTCTACGTCTGCATCTACAAGGTCCTTAGAGTGCCATTGTCTGGGGCTCCTTGTAAAAATCTGAAACGCCGTACATCCGATGTCCAGAGCGTTAGTAATTGAGTTTTGTATTCCACCCGCTATGGAAACGTGAAATCCAACTCTAAGATTCAAACGCTTGTATCTTTGTTACTAGGATATTAAAGATTTGTATTTGTATTTGTATTTGTATTTATATTTATTACAGTATTTCCTATTATAGTGCAAACCTGAATTGTCAATAAAATTGGGATCGTCTGAGTTGGCAAAGTACCCCTTCTTACAGGAAGCTTCTGATTATATCCATGAAACGAAATTTGATTTTGAAGAATTCGATCGCCCAGAAATGATCCACATAATAAACAGGGCGGTAGAAAAATTGGAAAATGAGCTTAAAGGAAATGTTTATTCAAATTTAGATGAGTACGAAATTGAAATTATGACATTTATGGTTTCACTATTACTCATAAAATCAATTGGATTAGAGGAAGTTTCAAAAAAGTGCTCTCTCTTTGAAGCTATGAGGGTAGAAAAATTCCTGTCCTCCGATTTGAGCAACGAAAGATCAGTAGAAAAGAAGAAGCTTCTAGTTCAAAAGATCTTTCTAGAGTTATTCAAGATAAATATCGATGTAAATTCAACATCGAGTATCTGCAAATTGAGTGTTCCCGATTACCTCCAGCGAGCTTCAAAGATGTATGAACAAGAATGGAAACTGATTAACAGATCAGTAAAAGATGGATATGTGTATCTTGACACTGATGAAACAGTAAGACTAATTCGCCATGAATTGAGCAATTTAATCTACTCTAAAATAAAGAATATGAAAGTCATTGAAATACCGGTTTCGATAAAATCAAAAGCAGATGAACTTCGAAATAAATATTCAGGACGTTATGTCTACAAAAATCAATTCAAAATTCTGGAATATCCTCCATGCATAAAACACGCAATGGAAATAATTAACAAAGGCGAAAATCTTCCTCATTCAGCTAGGTTCATGTTGGCAACTTATATGCTAGCCATTGGTAAAACGGAAGAAGATGTAATTGATATATTTAAAAATTCTCCGGACTATAATGAAAAAATAACTAGGTATCAAGTGGAACATCTAGCAGGAAAAAAGGGCAGTCATACGAAATACTCTGTTCCTTCTTGCGACAGGTTGCGTAGTGAAGATCTATGCTTTGCAATCAAAGAGTGTGAAAACCTTATAAATCCAATTCAGTTTGGAAGAAGGAAAATAAGATAATTGAATCAAATTCAAAACACAGAAGAAAATATCAACTTTCTGAGAAATGTATTTAGAAAGTATTATTTTGAAAATAAACATTTCCCTTACCTATATTCAATTGAAAAAAGGGAATTTGGATACAGAAAATTTGATTCCTTAGTAGTCAGACATTTATCCTTCAAGAATGTGGGCGAGCTTGTCGCAGAGCTAGTACGAAATGTCCCTCTAGATATTTATTATTCAAATGCATATTACGGATTGCCTTCAAATCCCATCAATGAAAAACAATGGGAAGGTGCTGATCTCATCTTTGATATAGATATCAAAGACCTAGATCTTCCATGTATCCACGAACATACCTACTACGTTTGTAATCTCTGTGGGTATGTAAACTCAGAACGCAAACAGTGCGTTAACTGTAATAAAGGGAAGACATATGATACCTCAATACCTTGCAAAAGATGCTTGTTATCTATAAAAAAAGAAGCAGGTAAGTTACTTGATTTCTTATACTGTGATCTTGGAATAAAGGAGAAGTTCGTAGAGATATTTTTCTCTGGAAATGCTGGATTCCACTTTCATATAAACGATCCTGGTATAAGAAATCTCGACTCTAACTCAAGGGCAAACGTTACCGATTATATACTTGGAAATGGATTTATGTGCGAAAGCATTGGTGTACGTAAATATCGCAATGGCTTTGTTATAAAGTTACCAAAGGGCGGTATTATGACAGGCTGGCGAAAGAAAATCGCCTCTAACTTGGGAATAAATCAAAAATCTGAACTGAAGCTTAAAAATATTGTAGAGGCAAGCGGTGGATACGAAGGATTTAGGAATGAACTTAACAAGATGACAAGAAATAACGGAGTTCCTATAGATGCTCAGGTTACCAATGACATACACAGAGTTTTTAGGTTGCCGGGTAGTATTAATGGCAAGAGTGGATTGACTAAAGCAAAGTGCGACGATCTGGAATCATTTAATCCTAATAACGATGCATGCATGTTGAGTGACTCTGAGGTGTATGTGAACCCAAAGACCAAGCTGAAGATTACCTTGAAAAATAATACCTTTAGATTGGATAATGCTTTAGAAAAGGTCCCTTCATATGTTGCGGCATATCTGATATGTAAGGGATTGGCTTCAATTTCAAATGCTCAGTAGTGCAGAGATTGCAGACAGAGATCAAGGACAAAAAACAAGATATGAGATTTCGTGTTTTAAATTTGTTATTAAGTAAAGTATGATTATTATAGGTTTATGATTATTATCAAGTCAGAATTTGACTGTACTTGTTGTTGACAACGGTTCTCCATATGTCCAAGATATTACCCTGTGTTTAGATAATCTAGGACAGATTCATGAATTAAAAAAATATGATGAAGTATTCTTGGTTTCAGACTATCAGAAAGTAATACTGTCAGGTCGTCGAAAAAATAAAAAAGAAATTAATTCGATAAATTCAAAAATTATCAAAACTTGTTTTACTAATGAAACTCCGGTTTTAGGTATTTGTTATGGTGCAGAAATCATAGCTCTCACCTTCGGTGGTTCATTACATAAGACTGATCTTATCCAAGGTTTTAATAGAATCAATATTGAAAAACCAACCAAATTATTAGAAAAGACCCACTGTAATGTTTATGAAAGTCACTCATATGCCATTTCACATCTGCCAGAAAATTTCATATGTGTTGCAAGTTCTGCTACTTCCAAACATGAAATAATTTGCCACAGCTCAAAAACAATTTTTGGTACCCAATTTCATCCAGAAAAAAGTGGAGAATGTGGTACTGAATTGATTCGTAATTTTGTTAGATTGTGACAAGAATTTTATTTTCCCTCCTCAGTATCTTGACTGTTGAAATTAGATAACGAACACACCTTGGTCCTCCCATTGGTGGAAAGCAAGGATGATGAAATTTGTCTTCCGCTGGCGATAAACGTACTTTTGACCTACTGGGGTGAATATAACCTCATTCAAGAAGCAAAAGACCGGGCACGGAAATACATGGATACTAAAGGCTCCATTTTTATCGAGGGATTTGAACTCGCAGAAAGTCGTGGATACCTGGTTAGCGTATTTAGGAGTAATATCCAGGGGTTAAAGAAAAAGATAGATCAGGGCATTCCCTCTATAGTGATCATGCCTGGATTAAAGGATACTATACAACATGCAACGGTTATTTCAGGATACGATCCAGAAGAAAACAGAATAGTTATGTATGTTCCCGAACCAGATACGGTTGGATCCATACCCGAAAAAAAATTCACAGAACTATGGGAACAAGACGGATCTTTGACCATCACTATCATTCCTGCAGATATGAAAGACGTCAATGAAAAAGACAGTGCTAAGACGGATCAGTCTTACAGGATGTGTTTTGAAGCTGAACGGTTACATATAACCGGTAAGACAAAGGAAGCAATTGAAAAATTAAAGAATGCCGCTGATACTAACAAGAGTAATGAACTTGCGTTAAATATGTTGGGCTCTATTTATAATGAATTAAAATCTGACGAAGCAAAGAACTATTTTGAAGCCTCAATCAAATTGAACCCAAAATTTTATCTCTCCTATAGGGGCATTGGAAATTATTATCTCAGGAAAGAAGAATATCTTTTAGCTGAAAAATCTTATTCATCTGCAATTTCAATTAATCCTAGTCGATTTGGTCCTATCTATAAGAATAGAGGGTTTGTTAGATTAAAACTAGATGATAAGGAAGGTGCAATTTCGGATTTAGATATGTATCTGGATCAATGCCCACAAGCAAATGATAAAAACAATATTGAATTGGCCATAAAAGAACTTTCATCCGAAAAAACATGATGAGTTAAGAGCGTCATAGACATGCACTGGTTATTATCTCTAATCAAGTAATACTTAATTTTCGATTTTGGGCATCATATCAGAATTATCTTTAAAGCAAAACTAGATATACGATCTAATAATTTCAAGAGCGTTGTTGATACCATCATGTCTATCTGTAATCTTCTTTATTTTCTGAACGTTCTCTAAATAGGATTTATCATCTAATATTCTATGAATCGCCTCAGCAATCTGAGGGGGGTTTATATTTGAAGGCTCAAGTTTTATTCCAATTTTCATTCTTTCAACTTTTTCTGAATTACCGAGCTGCTCTCCGTGATTTTGGATAGGTATCGAAACCATAGGTTTTCCATGCTCTATTGCGTGCGATATTGCTTCATGACCCGCCCTGATCACAATTAAGTCGCTTAGTGCAAAGATTTCATCTCGCACCGGACACCATTCATAGTACCAGCCTGTAGGTGAAAGTTTCCTAGGGATGTTACTACCATTTGGTGTGCCTTCTGATATGATGTACTGTATGTCTTTTCTAAAGTACTTTGATGCATCCTGTATCATTGAAATCAAGTTTAATCGCGTTTCGCGGGGACCACTGATATGCATAAATACTATTGGTCTTTTTTTATCTAGATTTAAGGAATGAACTATGTTATTTATTGCTTGATTATCACCATGCCACTTTGGCGTTGTAAAACCTATGTAGTACATTTTCTTTCTTACAGATTCTAAATTCCAAATATTATGTCCTGCTATTGTATAGGGAGGTGGAAGATCTGGTATCAATATTTTTTCAGCCATGCTCCATAAATTTCCAAAAAACTCACCATTTAATTTTTCAAAAACTCTTGCGGCACTAAATTCTCTGATCCTAGGTGATAGTAAAAGCTTTATCTGATTAAGTATCACTAGTGAAGGTATACCTAAAATTCTTGATGATGCTAAGGGAGATAGCCTTGAATCTGATACAACGATATTTGGATTGAATGTCGAAATATTTCTTGTTTCTTGAGAAATTTGTCTTCCAAAGTTCGTAAACCAGAGTGGTATATTGGCAATACTATTTTTTATTGAAAAACCATCATTGCTCCATGCAAATTCTATAGGCGGAACCTTTACACACTCATAGCCGTGATTAATAATATAAGATACTGCCTCACCATATGAAGAAAATTTTATTACAATGTTATCTTGCCTTAGAAATTCAGAAATAGAAAGCAATCTACTGGCATGACCTAGTCCAACACCATATGGAGCTAAATATGCCCTTGCCATAAATTTCAATGATTGCACTTTATTATATATTGAATAGGTTTATTCGAGTAGCGCAAATAAAGAACAGGTTTATGATGCAATTTATCATTAGGAAGGTAATTTGATTTTAGGTTGACCCATATTCCTAATTTACTTTGTAATTTTCAGCACAGATTTCTCTATTTGGTAATTTTTCTTTAAATATTATTGAGTGAAACGTGTATAGTTTTGAATCGGGCAATAACCAAGTGTCAGAAGGCGCCCCTGCCTTGTAGCACAAATTTGTGAGGTATTCCCTAACATTCCATTTTTGTTCGACTGGAACTTGGGGTAGAAACAAACCAGAGCCATACACACTCTCTAGCATAAGACCATCCCTTCCAATAACTATCTTATTTAGAGATACATCAGAATTATCTACTCGAATTAGCAAGGGTTTGGTTAACACAGAGACTTCAAAAATTACTTCATCCAATTCTCTTTCGCTGATGGCATTGAAACGTAAATCTTTGGTAGCAGCATTAATCGCAGAGGCGATTACCAAATCATGAATGTTCTTTAATGGGATTATGTAACCAATGCAGCCACGGAGATTTTTTTGGCTGTTCTTAATATTAAGATGGTAAACTGTAACAAAGACTCCCGACTTTTTGTTACTCTTAATGGGAGAGATAATTATTTTCCCATTTTTTATGTATGACTCAACAGATGTTCTTGCCAGTCTGACAAGTTCGATTCCCTCTTCAATAGTTATATCATCTGCGTCCATAATTTATCCACCGTTAGACAGCTAGCAAAAGGTAAAGCTAATCACGTAACAATTCGTCACCATATATGAGCTTCATCTCATCAAATGTTAGTTTTCTTCCACTTGACATCTTTTTCAAAGCAGCCTCTTTAGCCAAATTCAACAGTTCCATATTTTCTTTATTTCTACGTATTCTTTCCTGAGAGTTATCATATTTGTATTCGCGTTTATCTCCTGTGGTACCAGACCTTGTTCTATAGCTGGCCTGCCTGGCACGTCTATATTCAATCGCATTTAGCTGTGTATCCACCATCTCTAGTTTAGCTTCAGCTTCTCTTAATTCACTCCTAGCTTTTCTTCTTTCTTCATAAAGGCTTTCCCTCTGATTTAGCAATTTGTCCAAACTGCCCTTTAACTTGCCTATCTTATCTCCTAATTCTGATTTTTGTTGAAAAATAGAATTAATTTTGGTTTTCAACTTATCATATTGGATAGAAATTGATCGATAATCATCCTCTTTCTTGTGGATCAACTTGAGCGAATGTAACCTTGTGGCCATTTCTTTAGATCGAGCGACAAGTCTTCGTTCTTCGTCTTTAGTTAGTTTTTTCGTTTGAATATCTCTTTCAATTTGATCCAGATTTTTTGCTAAATTTATCATATCAAACCTCTCTTTTCGCAACTTGTGTCCCACTGAGTCATTGGCCTTTTCATCAAGATTTTTCATCTTATTTCGAATTTCCATTAAATTATTTTTGAGTTCAATATACTTGGAATATTCTGAATCCTTCATCTCATTTACTTTTTTTAGTTTCGTTCTAAGTTCTTCTAGGTCCATTCTTTGCTTATCAATTTCTATCTTGGTAGATTCAATTGATTGATTAAGCGATTCTACATTTTCTTCGCCAGTTTTTTGCTCTGCAAGAAGTGTTTTCTTAAATTTTGTCAGGGTATTTAAATTCGAATCAACATACTTGCTTGAACCGTCAATATTATTCCCATTCCTGTCGATATTTGTAACCATGGACGACTTGTTATTTCCGTCTGTGCTATGCTCTTTTAACACTTCTATCGTGTTTTTAAAATATTCAAAATATAACTTTTATCATTAATGTTCGATTAGATTTAGATATATCTTTATATCTGATAAGTGGGCACTAATGTTAGTCTATTATGGACGAATTTGAAAAAGATTTTCCAGATTTTGATTGGAAAAATACACCTGCTTACAAACATCCAGGGGGAAAAGACTGCCCTTGTCCAAAACATGAGTATATTAGAGAACAAATTAGTGTAGCAAAAAATATTTCTGCAAACAAGGAATCTAATAGTAAACATAGGGCACAAATTACCTTAAAGTTCTGCCCAGATCACTATAACGTATATTTTGATGAAGTCATTCCTTCAATGCCTCTAAAGTATAGATTGATGACAAAATTTGCATTAAAAATAAGGGCTATTTTGATACAAAAATTGACTTACATGCAGTCTGATCAATGCTTCTACTGCAAATTCGGTTCAGGTGGATTTGACAGAAAAACCGAACTTCCTCCTATATGATACTAATTTCTCTGAATCTTGTAGAACGTTGACTATCCAATTTGAACTGAGACTTAGTCCAAAGCCCAGGATGTTTCTTAAAGGTATTGAGAGGTAAGGAATTGGGGTTTTTACTTCAGAATAATATCCTTCGCAGAAAGCATCTTGTACTACCTTATACTTTCTAATATCCAATCCTGACAAGCTGCCCAAAAATGAACCTATGTCCATACTTCTTGCAAAAATTGAATTTTTTTTCTGTATAAAAGCCAGATCAGTTCGCAAAACCTTTCTCATTGAACTTACATTTGAACTTACAAGAAAATTTTGAGATTTATTATCTATGAATGAGTAACCTGACTTGTGGAGCCTTCCTGTGATAATTCCTGCACTAAATGCTAATGAAAAATCGGTTCCATTTGATAGCGCTTCATGAAGATTTCCCCCTGGAATAAATTCTTCTATTAAGAAATTATCTGAAATCAATATTAGAGATGGTGTGGGAATCCCAATAGAACGTAATTTTTCCCTCATTTCAGTTCCTTCGTTTGATGTCATCTTGTTACCAAGTTGGGGTGGCGCTGAAGGATGTGCAAGAAGAATCGAGAGGATAGTATATGAAATGGCAATAAGGTAATCATGTAAATTTTTGCTTATCTTATTCCGTTTGACAACAACCTTTTTACCATCAATCTCCTTAATGGATATTTCTCGTTGCCAATTTACGAAATACAATAGTGTACAATTACTTATCCAATGAATAAATACATTATCGGTTCTTCATAAATAGCAGCTTGGCTGAAACTTGAAGAAAACTTGTTGAACTATACGTGAATAATACTATACAGATTAATGGTGGACCGAGTGGGATTCGAACCCACGACCTCAGCAATGCCAATGCCGTATCCTACCGGACTAGACGATCGGCCCATGATTTCGACTTAGATTTACACATTAATATCTTTAGGTTAATTATGTTTTTATGATTCCAACCAATTTGTTCATGAGAAAGTAATTCAGAATTTGTTTATACTAAAATCTAAAAATAAAGAATCAATAAAAATTATAATTAGCTGCGGTAGTAAAATAAAGAGGTAGAATATTCCTGGAAACCTCTATTGGTGCTGTAATACGATACAACCCACCGAATCCTGTTAAAGAACCTGAATTTCTTATCCTAAAGAATAGAAGAGGTTCGTGGGGTTTTCCACAAGGGCATAAAGAACTCGGAGAATCGGAGCTAGATACATTGATTAGAGAAGTAAGAGAAGAAACTGGAATAAGATTTCTCGATGTCATGTCATTTATTGGAACAATAAGATATTCCTATATGAAATTGAATGGCATAAGATCCCATAAGGAAGTCAAATTCTATTTTGCGACAACTCCTACCAGAGATATAGTAATTTCTTATGAACATGCTTCTTACAGATGGGTTTCGTTTCTTTCAGCCCTTAATATTTTGGCCCATAGACAGCTAAAATCAATTCTAATAAAAGGTCATCGAACAGGTTTGTATTAAATAATCAATATTGGTAACAGTATAGTAATAGATTTATACCCAAATACGTTAACGAATTTGAGGATTAGAAAAGAGATGTCAGATGGTAAACGTGTAGTGTTAACAGCAGACCGTAGCCTTATGACAAATTATAGAGGTAATTTTCTTTATGGATTTATTGCTTGTGGTCCATATGAGCTCGTACCAGAATTTGTATTTGACAAGTTATTTTGTCCAAGCGTTGAAACCGACAAAAACACAGGCGAAGTAAAAGTTGCTCAATGTGGACTGCGAAGGATCGAAAGCGCATTATTAAAGGAGTACCAAAGAGACGAGATTGTAATTGCACATCCAGAGATGCTGGAAAAATCCATAGGGCCGAACACCACAGTCGTTGGAATAAATGTTATGGACCCATTGGGTATGGCACCAGTGACGACAACTATGTCGCCTGAAAAGTTATCATATGTAGCCATGAAATTTAAGAAAATGTGCGCTTCAGTAATTCAACTCAAAAAGAAATATGGCTTTAAGGTTGTTGTTGGTGGCAATGGTTCGTGGGAACTTGCAAAACCTGATAGAATGAAAATTCACGGAATTGATACAGTTGTAATTGGTGAAGCAGATGAGTTGGCATTGGATCTTTTTCATGATCTTGAAGCTGGTGATGCACCGGAGTTGCTACACACATTCGTTAGAAATATCGAAAACATTCCTCCGATACAAGGTCCCACAGTAAACTCACTGGTAGAGGCTATGAGGGGATGTGGGAGAGGTTGTGATTTTTGCGACGTAAATAAGCGTTCAAAGAAAGATATCCCACTGGAAAGACTGCAAGCTGAAGCTAGTATAAACTTGCGATATGGTTTTGATTCTATTTGGCTTCAATCTGATGAGATGTTACTATATGGATGTGATAACAAGGATTTCATTCCAAATGCAGATGCTATTACTGAACTTTGGAAGGGCCTCAAGTCAACCGGTGCTAATTTCATAGGTACTACTCACATGACCCTTTCTGCTGTGGCATCTTCTCCAAATCTTATTAGAGATTTATCCAGAATAAATGACATGGAATCAAGTGGAAGATGGCTAGCTACAAATCTGGGCGTAGAAACTGTAGCGCCACGAATGGTCAAAAAACATCTTGGAGTAAAGACAAAACCATTCCAACCCGACGAATGGGGGGTGGTAGTAAGAGAAGGTTGCAGGATTTTGAATGAAAATCATTGGTTCCCTGCCTTAACTTTAATCATTGGTTGGCCTGATGAAACACCAGACGAAACACAATACACAATTGACTTGATAGATGACTTCAGACGAATGAAAATGAGTGGTCTTGTAGCTCCACTTTTGTATCAAGATTTTTCTGAAAGGAATTCAATGCATTTTGGGAATTTGAACGAATCTCAATTTGCTTTGTTTTGGAAATGCTGGCAGTTTAACCTGAGAGTTATAAATGACATAATTCCGATAATTATTCGCAACAAGACATATGGACCCGCAATGAAAGTCTTTATGGCCGTATTGATAAAGGCAGGAACCTGGGCGATAATGAGATACCTGAAGGGCTTGTCAAAACAATTGTTCAATGGCCGTGTACCTGAAGATATCGTAGAGAAATACTCCAAAAGTAGATCGGTATCTGAATCCCTCTCTCCAAAATTATAAGATTAAAGATTATTTTTATCTTTAGCTCTTACCAAGACTTTCGATTTCTTTAATTGCAGTATCTGCAATCGTTGCAATCTTTGGTTTCAGTATTATGAAATAGTTCTTGTCAGCTCTTTCCACCGCTGGAACCGTTTTGTATTTCTTTGTTGAAATATCAAATTCGATTAGTCCTGGTTCCATATTCCCCCTAGCATAAATCATCATCAGTATGTCTCCAGACACAGGGGTCAGTGGCAGAATGGAGAATACGTATCCTTTATATGAACTAGCAGGCAGAACTTGCTTCATGTACGGTGCAACGGATACAAGATATAAAAAAAATTCTTCAATAGTGGAAAATTCTTCATATTCAAATTTCATATCTTATGGTCACATTTATCCTTGATATAAGGTTAAGGTTTCTAGGGCTGTACGACACAGCATTTTCCAAAGCCTATCCATAAGACTCAAACTTCACAGCATAACTTCCATCTTTTTTCTTATTTCTTTCCGTAACAAAACCTTTTGGAATTAGATAGTCCAAAGCACCATCAACTGTTCCTTGCCATCCACACACATAGAAAATAGTATTTTCAGGGGTAATTGATTCTCCAACAAGCTCTTCCAGAGGAGATTTATCAGTTCCTAGTTTTGGTCTTAAAAATGATTCTACCCTTCCTTTCTGACCATTCCAACTTCTGTTGAACCATTCCTGAGGTCTACTAATACTGGCACGATATCTGAAATTCCACTTATCTTTTCCACTATCCAAACTTTCATTCTCAAGTTCTGTTAGAATCTCTCTATAACTGAGCTCATCAACATAACTTGCACCATGTAAGATTACAACCTCCCGCTTGCTGCCTATTGATTTTAAATGAAGAGCATAGGAAATAAATGGCGCTAATCCGGTTCCACCACCAATAAGTACCATCCTTCTGTCGTCAGGAGTACCATCATGTTTCTTCTCGTCTATTGTAAACGCTCCTGTTGGCTTTACCCAAAATATTTCGTCGAGTTCTCTTCTGTTGAATAATTCAGTAGTCAATCGTCCTGGTACAGGCTTTTTTACCCATCTAACAAGCAACTCAAAGACATTTTTTTGCTCTGGAGGAGAGGCTAATGAGTATGCTCTTCTTACTATTTTTCCCTCAGAAGGCACATGCAATCCTATTGTCAAGAATTGACCTGCCTTGAAATCCGGAACCATACTTTCCGATGGTTTTATTCTAAATATCATCAAATCTTCCTTTAATACTCTTATATACGATATGATGCCCTTGTTGTCTACCACCATACAATTTTGAACTTGAGCCGACAAATAAATACATTATTAATTTAAAGATTGAAATGAGTGATTCTCAGGAAAATCTTGCTATTTTGAATGAAAGACCAATGAGCTTAATATATTTCCACTTGTCAATATGAGGCAGTATGTTCAAGTTTGACAATTATCATGAAAATGATTCTAAAAGTGTAGATGATATTGAGAAACTAATTAATGAAAATAGTTCTGAGCATCAACAATTGCTTGAATCATTCAAAGAATCAATGAATATATTCGCAACAGAACGCTCTTTAGACACCTGCTTGCAATCTCTCAATATTTCAATCCAGTTAGCCAGCATAAGATCCACATTAATGGAATTATACAAGAGTTACTGCCATATTTTGGAAAAAGAAGTAATCAGATTAAGAAAGATTACCCAAGATAAAACGCAGTAATTTGGTTTCAATACTATACAAAAGTAATTCGATTTCTAATAGTACCCAAATTTTCTATTGTTATTTCTACGACATCGCCGTCCTTTAGGTACTTTGGTTCCTTCATCGACATTGCGACTCCTGCTGGAGTTCCAGTAGATATAATATCTCCAGATTCTAAAGTCATAACTTTACTTAGACTTGAGATTATTTTCTCAATCGATATTACCATTTTGCTACTTGAAGAATTTTGCCTAGTTTCGCCATTGACCTTTGTAACAATTTGTAGATTCTGAGGATCACGAATTTCGTCTTTGGTTGTTATCCAAGGCCCGCAGGGTGCAAATGTATCAATACTTTTTCCTCTTGTAAATTGTTTATCTTTGAATTGGATGTCTCTGGCTGAAACATCATGCAGTATAGTATATCCAAATATACAATCACCTGCTTTTTCAGGTTCAATATTTTTAGTATTTTTTCCGATTATGATTGCTAATTCAGCCTCATAGTCGAGGCGTTGTACAAAATATGGACACTTCACGTCATTAAATGGATGGTTCAAGGTCGTTCGGGGCTTTATAAAAATAACAGGTTCATCAGAAGGTGAAAGTCCTGCGTCTCTTGCATGATCATAATAATTAAAAGCTAAACAGATTATTTTTGATGGATCTGGAATGGGAGTTAATAGATCATCATGGTTAATCTCGTTACTAAATTTAATATCGGAAATATACTTGTTAACTTCGTCAATCCATCCTCTTGCAATGAATTCCTTTATCGTCTGAGGAATTGGAACACCAGTCTGTTCTTGAAAATCAAGCTTAGTAATTATCTTTTTACCATCAGGAGAGATTACCCCGTATGTTTCTCCAACTTCTTCTATCTGAATCCTACCTATTTTCATTTTGTTTACCTGTGTATAAAAATAGCAGAGGTTTTATCATGGGTATTACAAAAACCAAATCTAATCAATTGTATCGGAGTAGGGGATTTTAGCTGAAGAACAGAAGCCTCAGCGTATCCTTCAATATTTTCCAAACTATTGGGATTAAATTTGTCATTAAGATAAAGTTCCTTTGGAACTAGGATGTTGTAACTTGTCATGTTCTTGTCTGATACCCATTGAATCTTCTTCATATCCCGTACAATTTCGTTGTCAAGATAAGAAGCAGTAATTACTTTTTTATTCTCTAAATCTATATCCTTAATTTTTATATTATATAATTCCATGAGTCTTACTTCTTTATCTCGTGCAAGAGAAATGGCATCATCTCGTGAAATATAAAACACATTAGAGACCTCAATTTCTCTTGTTCCAAGATCCCTTGTTGGATGATTACTTAAAGTAACGTTGGTATTTTTACCATCATCAACATTTAACATTATGGGATCTTTGACAAAAAAAAGTCTAATGGCTATAGGATCAATTATTTTCCTATTTATTGATTCCAGAGTCTTAAAGGGGGGTTTTGTTTCTGCCAAAGTTAATCCAAGAGTCAAAACAAAACTTCTGATCGCTTTCGGATCAAAGCCTCTTCTACGCATTGCTGACAAAGTGAGCAGACGTGGGTCATCCCAGCATGTAATTAGACCATCATCTATCAATTGTTTAATTTTTCTTTTGGAAACTGGCATGTTTTCAAATTCTAATCTTGAGAATTCAACAACTATTGGTTTTCTTAATTCCAATTTATCTAAAATGTTTAAGTACAGGGCATTACGCAGCTCATACTCCTTAGTTCTCAGTGCATGACTGACCCCATCAAGGCTATCTTCAATAGGAGCAGCAAAATCATAAGTAGGCCATACTTGTACCTTTTCCCCCACAAGTGGATGCGGTGCCTCTATGATCCTAAAGAGAGTAGGATCTCTCAAAACAGTATTATTGTCATGCATATTTCCCTTGAATCTTATTATTGCTTCATTTTGATGATATGTTCCGTCAAATATCTTGTCCAGTCTTTCGCTATTTTGATCCCTGTCATTAATATAAGCTCTGCATGGACATTCAACCTGTTGCATTCTTAACTTTCGGATCTTGTTAATATCACAAGTACAAACATAAGCATTTCCACTTCTTGTTAGTTTTTTGCCATAGTCGTGTAGAACAAGTATATCATCAGATGTGTTTTTTACTATATCTGGCTTAACCCCTAGCCATTCTAGATCATTCTTAATGGATTCGTAATACTCTAATTTTTCATTCAGTGGATTCGTATCGTCGAAACGCAGAATGAGTTTACCGCCATAAATTCTGGCGTATTCTTCATCTATTATGACTGCTTTCGCGTGGCCTATGTGAAGATAACCATTAGGCTCCGGTGGAAATCTAGTGACCACTTGAGTTCCTGTCATTTGGAGCTCTGGCAATGGATGTGAATCCATTTGGTCATGTTTTGACTTTGAATCGAATTTGCTGTGAATTGAATTTATTTCATCCAAAAATTTTTTTTGCTGTTCAAGGTCTAACTTATTTACGAAATCTACTTCGGTTCTAATTTCTTCTATCAATGTCTTTAATTCCTTTTTTAACTCAGGTTTCAGGCCCAGTATTCTTGAGAGGACGGTATTTACGTTAGTTATTCCTGCATGTTCAAATGCATTTTTCAGAGCTATAGCATTAACTAATCTATGAATTTCATCGTTACTCTTCATAAGACTATAAACTCCTTTCGACTATAAACTTTGCAGAAGATACAAGAGCATTTTTCGCGTCTGTTTCATCATAACTACTTATGGACTCAAACGCTTTGACCATATTATCATGAGCTGTTCTCCGCACCTCTTCTTCTATATTCAAGGAAGATATTGCAGAAACGGCCTCTTCAACATAGTCACGGTTTGCCCCCTTGAATCCAAATACTTTCATAATTTTCTCTCTCTTATTTGTGTCTGCATGTTCTAATGCGAATAGTATCGGAAATGTCTTTTTTCCCTCTCTTATATCATTTCCAACTGCTTTTCCAGTGAGTTTAGGATCACCGGTTACTCCTATTAAATCATCTATTAACTGAAATGCAATTCCAGTAAATCGTCCAAATTTAGAAAGATTGTCCACGTTATCCTCAAGAGGCTCTGCAGAAGATAGAACGCCAAGTGCACAAGAAACCTCAAAGAGGGACGCAGTTTTCTTTCGTATCATCTCCAAATATTCACCTATAGTTGGAATCTTATTACTGGAAGCCATCTGGATATCGAGACCTTGACCTTCGCATACATGGACACATGAAGTAGAGAGTATCCTATTCATTTCAGCAATGATATTATCATCATGACCTACACTTTTACCATGTAAAGAGAGTACTTGAAATGCCTTGGAGAATAAGATATCTCCAGCTATAAGTGCAATTGGTAGTCCATATTTCTTATGAACCGTAGAGATCCCATGACGAATATCATCATTATCCATGATATCATCATGGATTAGAGAAAAATTATGGATTAGCTCAACTGCAGCTGCAGCTGGTAACGCTTTTTCTTCTCTCCCAGCAAACATTTCACAACTCTTTATTACCATGAAAGGCCTGAGTTTCTTTCCTCCACTGGCTAAATAGGTACGGGACGCATCATACAACTTGTTTGGTTCACCTTCAAGTACCGATAAGGTAAAGTTTCTTACGCGTGATACCACATCATTAAGATCGTCTTTCAAATTATCCATTGTTTCGCCTTTGCTAATTCTCCAGTGATTATGAATCTGGATTTTGCTAATTCAGCTATATTTTTACTGCCAACAAGAAACATCGTACTCTTCAATTCAATCAAAGTCTTATTGGTAAATTCACACAAGCTTTCAAAAGACTTCGATGCATGTCTGAGAAAAGGGAAGGCCATTCCGCACATATTTGCTCCTAAAGCTATACATTTGGCAATTTCTAAGCCATTTCGAATTCCACCTGATGCGATAACCGGTATCTTTACTGAATTTCTCACTTCTATCAAACTTACTGCTGTGGGGATGCCCCAATCCCAAAATAATTCTCCCAAATTTATCTTATTTGGGTCATGTGCTGTTTCAGCCCTTAATTTTTCTACACCTGCCCAGCTGGTTCCACCAGAACCAGCAACATTAATTGCGGAGACCCCCGCAGACTCTAACTTTTTAGCAACTTCCATTGAAATCCCAGCTCCGACCTCCTTTACAATTATCGGAATATCAAAATTTACACAAATTTCTTTGATTTTTGATAAAACTCCCTTGTACTTTGGTTCTCCCTCTGGTTGAATTAGTTCTTGCAAGGGATTCAGGTGCACGACAAGAGCATTTGCTTCAATCATTTCAATCATATTCTGGATTTCCTGAACTTTCAGCCCCTTCGATAGCTGCGCACCGCCAATATTGGCAACAAGAAATGCACTAGGCGCATTTGATCTAGCTATCGAATAAGTTTCAGCAAGCTCACTGCTTAAAAGACCAGCTCTTTGACTACCCAGTCCCATACCCAGACCAAATTTTTCAGCAATAAGTGACAACCTAGAATTTATTTTTGTTGCCTCAGGAGTACCTCCAGTCATAGAATCAATAATAATTGGCGCCTTGAAATTGTGATTAAGAAAATTTTGGTTAATTTTAACAACTTCGTAATCAATTTCTGGCAAAGCATTATGAATTAACTTGACATATTCTAAATATGTAGATGATTCTTTTGCTTGAACGTTCCTAGTTAAAGGAATAACTATTCCTTCCTTTTTTCGTTGTTTTATTACTTCGATATCTGAAGGAGAGTCAGATTCATCAGGCATTTCGGGTACTGGACCTTTTTCCCTTTATTACTGTACCTTCTGTTTTCTTGTTTTCTATTAATTTCAGGAGTCTTTCAGGCTTGAAGCCATTTACAAAATGTACATCCATACCACTAAGTGAAATCTTTAATGCTTCACGCACTTTTCTTTTCATACCACCCGTTATATCAAAATTTACATTTGAAAATTTAATTAATGATTTTTCTTCAATTGTTTGTATTACTTGCTTGCCCTGAGGATCTCTATATATTCCATCCACATTGACTACAAAGATTACTTTTTTCGGCTTTAAAACATGGGAGATCATTGTCATCAATTCATCACCCGATAGTATTGAATATTTATGATTTGCTCTATATACAATGTCTCCATATGTTACTGGTATTATCTTGTCTCTAGTTATTGATGCTAACTCAGAAATCTTTTTCGCAAGAGGTTTATTACCCGAAATAAATGAAAAAGGTGGAACAGCGTAAGGATTCAACTTGAATTTTATCATTGATTTGACTATTGCGTGGTTTAATGAAATCATTGATTCATGAACCACCGCTATACCTTCGGACGGATGCCTATCGGGTTTGGAATGCATATCATACTTTATTGACCAATAGTGTCCAAAAGAGCCCCCGCCATGAACAAGTATGATTGGAACTTTTATCGATAAAAGTGATTTAAAGATTCTATCAATGGCAATCTTGTTGATAGTCATCGGTCTTTCCTTATGAGTAACAACCGAGCCGCCCAGTTTAATCAGAACAACATCTTGCTGCATTATGGTTAGGTTTTTTTAAGAAAATTTAAATCTTGATACCAAAGCCAAAATCAACCAAAAACTACTCCATCATAATCAAATTCTACTAGCATCCATTTGCCTGAACCTCTGCTTATCTTGGTTAATAACTCCTTACTTCTGTCATTTGGCATAAGTGCAATTATTGCACCCCCTTTACCCGCACCAGTCAATTTTGCGCCTAAAGCACCACTATCGAGACAATCTTCAATCAATTTTTCTATCTTTGGATGCGATACACCTAACCTTGATAATAATTTGTGATTTTCAGTGAGCATATTTCCAAGTTCCATTTCATTGCCCTCATATATTGAATTCATTGCTCTCTTACAAATCGCATGAGCTTTTATGGAAAGATCTTTAAATACACTAGAATTTCGTTGCCTGAATTGCTTGACCTCTGAGACTACTTCGCCTGTCGAATGTTTTACTCCAGTGGTACCAACGAGGAGCGTGAATTTCTTTTTTGGTCTTATATTACTGAATCCTTTATTGGGTTCGAAATTAACTATCCCACCAAAAGTTGAGACATAACAATCTATGCCTGATGAATTCATATGTATGTTTTGCTCCATGATTCTCGCGGTCTCATATATCTGATTCCTGTCACGGTTTGAAAACAAGGAATAAAGCGCTGCAACGGTTGACACGCATGATGCTGCCGAAGATCCCAGACCCTCTCCATAGGGAATTTGTGAATCAATATCCAAATTTATTCCCACATTAAGTAAATTTTTTTCTGATAAGACATGTTTTACACACTTAAAGATTGGATGTAGAAATAATAAACTGTTATCATTAGATGTAATAAGTTCATCTTTACTTAACGATGGTACACTTAATGAATTTTCTCCGGATTTGATATTAATCTGTGACTTGTCATTAACCTGCGCTTGCACACTTATTCTTTTGTTTATTGCTGCTACAATGGCAGGGTTACTATACACTACGAAGTGTTCCCCAAAAAGGATTAACTTTGCAGGAGCTGATGATACAACCTTATTGGTACGGTAATTCATACAAATAAAATTGATGAGTAACCAACAACTGATTTATTATCTCCTGCTACGTCCCCGCTTGTGGCATATCTCAACAACTTGCCTTTGGTTGCCCCCATTTTTTTTGATATTTCCATAACTGTAGCGATGGCGCCATAGCCACATGCTGTAACATTATACGAAATCAATATTGAATAAAATTTTTCAATATCGAGTGAGAGGATTGCAGATATTAAGAGATTGTCTTTTTCATAGGCTTGACTATTTGATTCGTAGTGTGTCAGATCCGAAGAAGCTATTGGAATCAAGTTTCGTTCCTTTATTGATTCATATATATCGTTACCAAGTTTTTTACAGGTATTCTTGCTCTGGTTAATAAGAATGATTGGAACTATTTTGAATTCCTTTCTTATGTATTGAAGGAACGGAAGTTGAACTTCAATACAATGATCTCTGGAATGTGCTTGCTCATCGATATTAACAATATCACAATTTCGGTGAATTTCTTCTGCCACTTCAGAATCAATCTCTATTTCTCCTAGAGGAGTTTTCCAAGAACCTATATTCATTATTGCTACCTCGCTACCCAATCCGTAATGATTCGGACCAAGAATAATTGCCGATTCAAATTTAGATGAAGATAATTTGTAATAACCCTGTGCAGCTACAGCGCCAGAATACATATATCCTGCATGAGGACTGATCATTCCATATATTCGTTCATTATTACTAGATGGTGGTAAATTTCCTGGGCCGAAATTTGAATCTATAAATAATGACTCTAGGTTTTTATTGAGTTCAGTAGGATTTTTTGGATAAAATATTCCAGAAACGGCAGGTTCTCTTTTAGAGGAATTCAAGATATCTCTTCGACCAATTTGGTCTCAAAGTCATCGATCGATATCTTCATTTCATTATCCGATTTTATTTTACCCTGCTTCTTCAATACTTCCCTCGTAAGTAACCAATACACGGTCGCAAGTGCCTTTCTTCCTCTGTTGTTTGCAGGAATAACCAGGTCTACATTCGAGGTAACGTTATCACTATTTGCTATTGCAACAACTGGAACGCCGGCCCTAGTTGCCTCTAGCACAGCTTGCTGGTCGGCTTGAGGATCAGTGACAATTACTACCTGCGGTTCCATATAACTTTCCAAAGAGGGATTCGTGAATGTTCCAGGCATGAAGCGTCCTATAATTCCGGATGCTCCGGTCGCCTCACAAAATTTCTGGACAGGAGTTTTTCCATATTCTCTGGCAGACGTAACTATGATTTTAGAAATATCTGCCCTCCCAATAAACTTGGCAGCAACATCTATCCTCGTCAGCGTCTTACTAATATCTAAAATATAAAGACCCTCAGGATTTGCACGAACTATGAAAGGTGACATAAATTTTGTTTTTACAGGAGTTCCTACACGTATTCCTGTTGAAAGTATCATTTTTTCGAGATTATCATTTTCAATCTCCTCGCTATCTTCTCTATTTTCGATGAATGTCTGGCTAGGAGTGTCTTCAGATTTTTGATTCTCAGTTTCCCTTAGAGCGTCGTCAGCGTTTTCTTCTTGGTTTGCACTTGCCATTTTAGTTGAAAGACAAATCAATCATGCCTTTTATTAAATCATACTCTGAAAGTCTTAAAAGTTCGTTTAATTTAGATACTCTTTCGCCTCCAACAACGCCAGTTTTTATCATTTTAGAGTTTGTTGCTATCGCTATATGTGATATATGTGCATCAATCGATTCTCCAGATCTATGCGAAGTTATTATCTTGATATTATTTTTCGTACAATTATCTGCAAAATCCAAAGCATTATACAATGTACCAGCTTGATTAACTTTCAAAATTGCTCCATTACAAGCTCCATACTTGCACGCATCATGTAACCTATCGGTGCTAGTTACAAGCATGTCGTCACCAGTAATAAGACAATTCTTATTTCTTTTAGTAAGGAGTGCCATACTCTCAAAATCATCTTCATTAACAGGATCCTCGGCATAAATTAAATGATAGTTCTTTATCAAGTCCTCCACAAAACCTATCTGCTCTTCGGTATTTCTAACAAGTCCCTGTCTCGAATAATCATAAATTTTTCTGGTAGAATCCCACATTGAAGAACTTGCAAAATCGATACCCAAAGCCACATCTCTGCCCAGTTTCAGCCCTGCATTTTCCACTGCTTGTGCCACTATTGATACAGCTTCATCATTATTCACATTGGGTGCCCAGGCGCCTTCATCCCCCCTACCATATGTAAATTTTTTATCTATTTTTTCTAAAACCATCCTAACTTCTTTATGAATATTGAAATTGGTCTCTAATGCCTCCATGATAGTCCTAGCTCCCATTGGACAGACAAGAACTTCCTGAATATCAGGCGTACCAGGGCCTGCATGGGATCCTCCTCCAACTATGTTTCCTAGAGGGTAAGGAAGCTGATATGGCCCTTGGTCATTTAGCATTGCAAAAAGAGGTACGCCTAATGACAGTGAAGCAGAAGCTGCAGTCGCAATACTCAAAGCATAAGCTACAGATCCGCCAATTCTACTAAAGTTATTGGAAGTATCTAATGATTTGAGAATTTCAAAAATGGCCTTAGAATCTGCAGCATCAACCCCAATAAATTTAGTCATATTTGATTCGAATGTCTTTAATGTCAATTCTGGATTATTGTCCACAAAACTTGGTACTTCATGACTTCCTACACTAGCACCTGAAGGAGCAGATGCTCTACCAAGAAATTTGTTATCTGTAATTACGTCTATTTCTATCGACTTTGAGCCTCTACTATTAAAAACAATCCTTCCCTTCAATGATGAAATTAAAGGCATATTTACTTCAAACTTAATCTATTTCTGATTCAATTTCTGACATCCGCCTGCGTAATGCTTCGTAATAAGGTATCACCTGATAAATTGTTTCGACAGAAGAGACAAACATTCTCCTACAGCAATACCTCTTGATATTAAGAGAGTCCATAACCACTGCAGGGTCCTCTCCAGCTTTGATCCGGTTAGAATATTCACCGTACTTGTTAGCTATTAAATTCCCACACGTAAAGCATCTTACGGGTATAAGCATTGGTTTTTTATCTCCAGTTGGCTTATAAAAACCATATATTTGCTGCTCTCGTGTTTATATAGCAAATATTCAAATTAGTGATTTTTGAACCGCTAAATCTATGCGGGAGTCGCCCAGCTTGGTCAACGGCGTAAGACTGAGGCTCTTATCCCTTAGGGGTTCGTGGGTTCAAATCCCATCTCCCGCATATC
>DASPFY010000037.1:0-3817 GCA_035620895.1 Nitrososphaeraceae archaeon | reverse complement strand
ATTCTTCCCCAATTAATTGCATATCCTAATGGAAGGTCCAACGCTCTTGTAAGAACGTCCCCAAGTTTTCCAACCATGATATTAAAATTAGTCGGATTTACTAGATCTTTCATCATTACTGAATCTCAGCCTCCAATTTGAATCCATCATATTTAACGCTTAGAAGGACTATGTGAAAATCTACCAAATGCCTTTCCTCCCTGAAAGATAAAGGGCATAACCCATGGCTGAAAACATTATTGCGAGAAATCCTATTATTGGAAGTGTTGCTGAGCGTGGAATAGAAAAAAGTGATGCGCCCCATGCGTACAAGAATAAGGACATCACATCAAACACCACAAACATGAGAATATAAGAGTAATATTGCATCATAAAGTGAGCTCTTCCTTCCCCGGAAGGCATCTGGCCACATTCCATTGGCAAAAATTTTACAGGGTTATACCTACGTCTTGGCGAAAGCAATTTTGACAAAAACAAAACTGGAACAGAGGCAAGTAATCCAAAACCAAGCATGTACATGACAGGTGCAAACTGGGTAACGGTTTCTCCAGCCAAGACTAAACTTGCTGTTTTTGAATCATATAAAAATCTTGCTTCAATATTGTTTGTCCAATATTATCCTAAATAGTTGTTTTGCAGTGCTATGTGGATGTGTAAGTACCAATTTCATCAATCTGCTAGTAGTAAACTGTGCCTTGATGAAATCAAGAAAATCTTCAACAGTCATTCGTTGCATAATTTCAACTTCTCTGTCCCAGGATTCATCATTCATCTGCAGCCATCTTGATTGAACTTTAAGCGATGATTTTATTTTAGAGCTAACACGTTCTTTCCAGAATTTTTCGTATTGCTCTAGGGATTCTCTTGTACAGCCTTTCGATAATGAGTTAGCGCCCACGTCACCAGCTACACGCCCGAATTCGATTGCAAATCTTATTCCTTCAAGCACTAGTGGATTTGCTTGACCTGCTGAATCACCTACTAACATTAACCCATCAAATACGGTTGATTCACGTGATCCTTCATTTGGGATGAATCCATAGTGGAATTCAATTGGTTGAATATTTCGAAGCTCGTCTAATGGTTTGATCTTGCTTTCCATAATGGAATTCAATTTTTTGATTGGATCTGTTGTAGATTCTGGACGTCCTACCCCCGTTCCTATTCTCACACGTTGTTTAGATATGGGAAAAATCCATGCATAACCTGCATCTGAATATTTATGTCCAACCATCAAAATCCATGTTTCTGGATCTATATCATCGCAATAACATTCGTACTCAGCGCCTATTCCGTACCTTGTCCAATTTCGAGCAAGACCTGATCTTCTTGCTACGACGCTATTAAATCCACTCGCATCAATAACTAGATTTGAATCAATTTCCATCTTGCCCCTGGTGGTATTGGCTACTACTCCACTTATCCTATTAAAATTAGATTTTACAGATTGAACTTCGCTCCTAATAGATATTTCAGCTCCTTCTCTCGCTGCAAGCGTTGCTAAATACTGGTAAGTAGATCGGACATCCAGGACACATGATTTTGGCGTTTTTCCTCTAAGAACAATATCCTTTGAAGGGGAGATTATTCTAAAATTCTTTATGGCATTGTAACATTTTTCAGGGATTGCAAGTTTTTTCATATCGTCAATCCATGACACGCCACTGGTTCTAATGTTCTGTGCAATAGAATCATCTTTTTCTAGGACAATAGTTTTAGCATTTTTTCTAGCAGCAGAATATGCGGCCGAAAGGCCTGCCGGTCCACCACCTACAATGACGATATCGTATTTAGTCATAAAATCACTTAAGGCTCAACTAATCAACTATTAAAATTCAATTGAAAGTTATATTAATTTTTATTCAAAGTAATTGAGATACAGTAAACTATCAACGCTTTTATTATGCCATCTTGAAAAATTATGATACAGAAATTTGACTAACGGTGAAATATTGGGTTCAGATGGTTTGAAAGAAGGAAATCGGGCACCAGATTTTTCATTTAATAGTATGAATCAGAAAATGAAATTATCTGATTTTAGGAAAAGAAAAGTAGTATTGTATTTTTATCCGCGAGATTTTACAACAGGATGTTCAACAGAAGCTTCGGAATTTACGACAGATTATGATAGATTCAGACGTGCGGGAATCGAAATAATTGGAATAAGTCCTGATACCGATGATTCGCACGAAAAATTCAAACAAAAGATGAATATACCGTATCATTTGGCCTCCGATGTAAACAATACAATATCAAAAAAGTATGGTACATATGGACTGAAGAAATTCATGGGTAAGGAGTACATGGGAGTTAACAGGACTACCTTCATAGTGGATGAAAATGGTACTATAGTGAGAATATTCAATAAGGTCAAGCCACAGGGTCATAGTAACCAAGTACTTGAAGCACTTGGAATCACAAATTAATTTACCTAGTACAAGTATGATATTTCTTTGTCAATCATTGACATAGATATACCAATATAATCTAAAGTCTCTTTTATAGTATCAAGAATTTTAGTCTCTGTTCTTCTTTGTTGGTAACTTACAAAAATTGTAGATGTGGCTATCAGAACTTGCTCAGAATATTTGTTCCATTCTAGAAAATGATTATCGTCTAGCAAAGAGTAGTTTGTTTTTTTTGTCATTAGTTTATTCAGTTTTAGAAACAATGCAATTATTATCACGCGCAGTGTTTGCAAAATCAGTTTGATCTGCTCTGTATCAGGAATTGAAGGTATTTCATGACATATCTTGTTTTGATAGTAATCAAGATTCTTGGCAATACTCACAGATCTAAGGATTGTGGGTATTTGTAAATGTACTTGTCGTATGCTTAGGGAAACGTGGACAAACAATGAATCAGATTTGGATATGGCAAATTGATCAGTAGTAATTCCGTCCTTAGCAATAATATCGAAACATTTTGAGGTTTCGATGTAGTTTTGTATTATCATGCGAATTATATTGGACTGTGACATAAATTCTTAAAACTATCAGTGAGTTAATAATTTGATTCCAAAAATGTCATTTACCAGATGAAGATACTAACTCTTCAATGTGTTCCAAAATCTTGATATGATGTTCTTCATCTACAATGATGCTTTTCAACAATGATTTTGTCTCTACATCATCCGCAAGTGCAATGCACTTTAGCAACAGATCTCTTGATTCTTTTTCTTCATCTATCGAGTTGGTAATTCCTTTCTTCGTCAGATTCAAGCTACTACTTGCTCCTTCAATTGATGACATCATTGTAGAAATATATTCAATGTGTCGCAATCCATCGTCAAGTAATTTGTGTAAATAATTCTTTATGATACCATTATTCATCCTGCTCAAAACTGCCATGTAGTGATTCATTTCCTTCATTTCTGCTTCGTGTTGCGATTTCAATAGAGCATAAAGATCTTGCTTTCTCTTTAAAGGCGAGTCAATATCCAATATCATAACCTGTAGATTAATTGATAAAAAATTTTCGCATAGTCATCACCTTGATTGAAATTATTTAAATAACATAAATCTGGAAATCAGTTAGCTGTTGACAAATACTGAACTATGTGATTGTATGTGTCATGTTAAATATGGACACAAATCACTTTGTGAAAAATGTATTGAAAAACACAAAACATCACCCTATTATAAAATATTAAAAAAATTTTCATAAATTAATTATTTGATATGCGGGAGATGGGATTTGAACCCACGAACCCCTAAGGGATAAGAGCCTCAGTCTTACGCCGTTGACCAAGCTGGGCGACTCCCGCATAGATTTAGCGGTTCAAAAATCACTAATTTGAATATTTGCTATATAAACA
>DASPFY010000036.1:0-17872 GCA_035620895.1 Nitrososphaeraceae archaeon | reverse complement strand
CTTTCGGAATCGGAGCCTGTTGTCCTTACCATTGCAGCCCGCGTGTGGCCCGAGGGTTTCGGGGCATACTGACCTGCCGTAGCCCCCTCCTTCCTCCGCCTTAGCGGCGGCAGTCCTTCTAATTAGCCCTTCTACTCCGAGGAATAAAAGTAGCAACTAGAAGCAGGGGTCTCGCTCGTTACCTGACTTAACAGGACACCTCACGGCACGAGCTGGCGACGGCCATGCACCTCCTCTCAGCTTGTCTAGTAAAGTCTTCAGCTTGACCTTCACTCTGCTGTCGCCCCCGGTAAGATTCCCGGCGTTGACTCCAATTGAACCGCAGGCTTCACCCCTTGTGGTGCTCCCCCGCCAATTCCTTTAAGTTTCAGTCTTGCGACCGTACTACCCAGGCGGCAGACTTAACGGCTTCCCTGCGGCACTGGACTAGCATGAAGCTAGTCCATCACCGAGTCTGCATCGTTTACAGCTGGGACTACCCGGGTATCTAATCCGGTTTGCTCCCCCAGCTTTCATCCCTCACCGTCGAGCGCATTCTGGCAAGCCGCCTTCGCCACTGGTGGTCTTCAATGGATCAACGGATTTTACCCCTACCCACTGAGTACCGCTTGCCTCTCCTGCCTCCTAGTCTTATAGTATCCTCCGCGGCCCATCTGTTAAGCAGTTGGATTTAACGGAGGACTTGTAAAACCGGCTACGGATGCTTTAGGCCCAATAATCGTCCCGACCACTCGGGGTGCTGGTATTACCGCGGCGGCTGACACCAGACTTGCCCACCCCTTATTCTACACCATTTTTAGAGGTGTCAAAAGACTTTCTTAGCGAAAGTCACTCAGAATAACCCTGTCAGGCTTTCGCCTATTGCAGAGGTTTCGCGCCTGCTGCGCCCCATAGGGCCTGGGTCCTTGTCTCAGTACCCATCTCCGGGCTCCTCCTCTCAGAGCCCGTACCGGTTACAGGTTTGGTGGGCCATTACCTCACCAACAGCCTGATCGGTCGCAGTCCAATCCAAAGGCCATATAGATTTTAATCAAAAACCATTCCAGGTATCTTGGTCTATCGCGGTTTAGCCTCAGTTTCCCGAGTTTATCCACGTCCTTTGGTTATGTTGACTACGTGTTACTGAGCCGTGTGCCACGTATTGCTACGTTGACTCGCATGGCTTAATCTCACTCTGATAGCAGTCGGGTCCGGCAGGATCAACCGGAGTCGATCCTTAATCTATTATAAAATAGTACGGTCGGACAATCAAGTTATTGTGCATATTGTGTAACCAAGTCAGATTCAATTTGTTATCGAATCTCCATATTATGAGCGCAACTGGAGGTCGATGAATCATGGAATGGCCAACTGACCAAAAATCATCTACGACGCCGCCTATATGATTGCGTTCCTAGAAATTCTTGTCTAATTTAGATATAAACGTTCGCTTGATGATATTAAGATATTTTCGGTAGGTACAATCAAAATGTTTGTACTTGCATGACATTATGACTAAGTGCCTCTGAAAATTGAAATAGGTACACTTAAAATATTCACACAGAAGAAATACTTGGTCTATGAAGAATAAGATTTGTATATCACATAGAGAGGATGTCGATGGTATCTCTTCTGCAGCTCTTATCAAAATTGCCTTTAATGTTGATACAATAGTTCTACTTGATTACGCAAATATGATCAAAACATTACGCAATATGGTATCAAGTATTCATGATGGCACTAACAAAATAGATCAATTATTCATTTGTGATTTAGGATTAAGTAAAAAAAATGAAAATGAATTTCTCAAAATACTGAAGGAAATCATCGAAGCAAAATGTAAGGTTACATACATAGATCATCATGACTTGGATAAAAAAATTTTAGCAGATTTAAAGAGAAATGGAGTAAAACTAGTGCACAGTACTGACGAGTGCACAAGTATTCATATTTATAATAAGTACAAAAGAAAGTTTAGTTCTTATTCAGCCTTTCTTGCAGCAGCTGCGGCACTGACGGATTATTTAGAGGCACGACCTATTGCATCCAATTTGGTATCGAGGTTTGATCGGCAGTTTTTGATGCTTGAAGCTACTGCTTTATCCTACATGATATCTTCAAGCCAACATGATATTGATTTCCTAATGAAAATTGTAGATGATTTATCACAAGAGAAATATCCACATGATATAGAGGGTGGGTTTCTAAGGGCCGAAAGACATGCAAGGAAAGTCCTATCAGTGGTAAAGTCCATTGAAGATTCTATAAGAGTGGGCAAAAATTTGGCATATGTTCAGATTAATTCAGAATTACCATCTAGTATGGTTGTTAATTTTGTACTTGGTTCTTCTGGAAAACCAGTCGCCCTTGTATACAAGATTAAAGAGGATATTAATTCGTGTATTATCTCCATTAGGGGATCAAATGAATGCAAAGTGCATCTTGGGAGAATTGTTAACAACTTATCTTCAACCCTTTCTGGGAGTGGAGGAGGTCATGAGAAAGCATGCGGAGCTGTGATACCAAAAGAGAAATTTTCAGAATTTATCAAGCAATTAGATAAAAAGTCAAGGTAAAGGTAAGCCGAATAGTCGCTTATAATTTTTTATAATTTTTGTAAATGAATACAATAATTATTCTGGACAGGCAATTAAGCCCATCCAGAATATGTTCCCCATCGGTTTGGTCGATGTAATCCAAGAACTATGATTAAGGCAATTTAAATGTGATGCCTTCATCCACTGATTTAAGTTTCACAGTCTTTATGACCAGGTGGTTTCCTTGCAATATGATATGAATCACTGTCCGCATTTGCCTATCGACTGCTCTTATTTAGTTGATCTGAAGTTTGTCCAGAATTTTATCGATAGTTGCAAGGGGTTTATTCCCTATGTCCACTATTTCTTGATGAGAGGGTGGCTTTGCAAAGTAATCCTTGTTATTATCAGCAATTCTTTCATGATAAGAAGGAACTAACTCATTCTGATAAAAAATACCGATTGGAATCCTATCTCCCCATTCGCTTGAAAATTCTAGAATCTTTGACATCTTCCCGCTAACCTCTGATTCATCTTTTATCATACCGTCATAGCCGGTTTCCTCAATTTTATAAATTCTAGGCATTGCCTTCTCTGTCTCCTGTTTGTTTACACCCTGAAACCATTCCCTAGTGTGTATGTCGTCATATGTTGGACATGGTTGTAGAACATCAACGAACGCTAATCCCTTGTGGGTTATTGCCCTTTTTATTGTGTCTTTCAGATGTTTAACATCATAGGAATATGAACGTGCAATAAAGGTAAATCCAGAGACTAATGCCAATGCTATGGGATTTACAGAATTGCTTGTATTGGGTGTCACAAGTGATTTTGTCTTTTCGCCCAATCTCAATGTAGGCGAAGCCTGCCCTTTAGTGAGGCCATAAACTGCATTATTAAATATGAGATATGGAATGTCAACATTTTTCCTTCCTGCTCCAACAAAATGTCCTGCCCCAATACCCAGACCATCACCATCTCCTCCGACGGCAATAATTTCCAGATCAGGATTGGCAATTTTCGCACCTTGGGCAAAAGGTAAAACTCTTCCGTGTAAAGTGTGAATACCATAAACATTTATGAAATGCGGTGTTTTACCGGAACAACCGATTCCTGAAAAAATAACCGCTTTATGTCTTGGAATCTGCATATCACTTAGAGCCATTTGTATTGCATTTAATATACCAAAATCTCCACAACCAGGACACCAATCATTATGTACTGATGTTTTGTAATCAGCTAGTTTAAGTTCCGCCATCTAATACAATCCTCCTTTCATTGATACCAGATAATATAGCTTTAAGCGCAATATAAAGTTCGGTAGTGGACATTGGTCTACCGTTATATTTCACAATTTTATAATCAATTTCTCTACCAGTATTTTGCTGTACGAGGGATCCTAACTGCGACGTGTAATTCATCTCTACATCAATAATCAATTTAGTATCCTTCAAGAATTTCTTCACAGTTATAGTAGGAAATGGATGAAGTAGGCGAATTTGAATGAATTTCATTTTGTTTCCCTCTTCGGATAATTTTTCTAATGCTTCTAGGATTGCGCCCTTTGTGGAACCCCAGCTAATAACAACATTTTTACCATCTGAATCAAAATCATAACACATGGCCATATCGTCTTGATTTATTTTTTCAAGTGCTAGGTCGAGTTTTCTCATTCTCTTGTCCATCATTTTGTTCCTATTTTCAGGATCCTCTGATATGTGACCCTCTTCTGTGTGTTCATCACCAGTATTCCAGAATATCGCATTTTCTGTTCCAATTGGCACTCTCGTAGAAATAGGCGAATTACTGAGTTTAAATCTTTGAAAATGACCGGCTGCACCTTCGCTTTGATTCTTGTCAATAGTATTCTTCAATTCTCCCCTTTCGATTTTGAGATTATTGCTAAATCTTTTGCATGTTTGGATACTGCTACTAATTGCCTTGTCTAGTAAATGAATTACTGGTAATTGAAAGACTTCTGCGAAGTTAAAGGCCTTGATAGAATCGTAGAAAGACTCTTCGATATCTCCAGAAGCTAATACAATTTTTGGAAAATCCCCATGCCCAGCATTTATGGCAAATAAGAGATCACTTTGTTCATGTCGGGTGGGCAATCCTGTTGAAGGGCCAGCCCTTTGATACATTGTAACTACCAATGGTACTTCATTCATTCCAGCCCAACCGAGAGCCTCGGCCATAAGTGAAAAACCGGGACCAGATGTAGCTGTGGCTGCTCTAACTCCTGTTAATGAAGCACCAATTGCCATGGTTATTGCAGCAATTTCATCTTCGGTTTGTACAACAACTATAGAACCACTCTTACCATCGACCTGATCGATGATCTGATTTGATTCTAAGAATTCGCTTTCATCACTTGCGGGGGTAATTGGATAATAAGTTTGAAATCTACAACCGCCCAGTATTTTCCCAATTGCGGCGGCCTGACTTCCTGAAAGCAATAGATAATCCTTTAGGGCATCTTTGGGCGTTATTTTGTATTTAATATTCTTGGTATCATATTTAGTGCCTATGTAGGAATAGGCATATTTTGCTGCTTCTATGTTACTGGCAAGTAGTTTAGGCTTTGATCCAAAAACCTCCCGAATGGCACTATTCAACATATCTATTTTGAAACCAAGCAAAGAAATAGAGGCGGATATTGCCATAACATTAACTACTCTAGAGATCTTACTAAGTTTAGGATCGTTCATATTTTTTGCTACTGTTTCTAACATTTCAAAATAAGGCAATCCATAGACTATGCAACCTCTCGACTTTGCAAACTCAAGCATTCCATTCAAATTAATAGATTGTCCGGAGTCCTGCAATAATTTGCCTATTCTCTTATTTGCTTCAAAATCAATTGTAGCTACTTCTTCTAACACCGTTTCAGCAAGAGACAAATCGTAGATTATCATGCCACCTGTAGATACTTTGTCTACATGTCTGAAAACGGTCTCAGCATCAAATGATACAAGCACATTGATTTCTTCCAAGTGCGAATTAACGGGTTTGTCTGAAATTCTTATTGTAAAATAGCTATGTTCCCCTTTAATGTTAGAATAAAATTCCCTCTTTCCAAAAATATGAAAGCCTTCTTTCGCGCACGTCTTAGCAAAAATATTTGCAGCTGAATCTACACCACTCCCTTGTGGTCCACCGATCAACCAAGATATAGAATTCACACCAGTCAAAAAAGACAATGAATTAATTTCTTCTCCAAAGTATTAATCAAATTATAGATATATAAAATATGAAATCTGAAATTATCCGCCGCCAGTTGCAGCGTCGTATAAACAACATTCGCATGAATCGCGTTCGCCACAATAAGGACAAGAACACGTGCATGCATCAATTGGAATCCCACAAATCTCGCACGTAGTACCTTCCTCAGCAGTATTGTTCTTCGCGGACATCTTGTAATATAAAGGAAAGCTAGCTAGAACTTATACTTTGCATTATATTTTCTACTAGAATACCTTTTGGTTATTCAGAATCAAGAATTAAGAACTAATGGTACTACACAAACTGATTTAAATTTCTAAATAAAAGAAAATAAAAATGAAAGAGGATGTGGTTTTAATCCCACTTACTCCACGCGGCCATCCATCTGTATGTCCAAGTATTTAGTTTAGCACCTAGTGCAGCTATTGGAACGCTAAGTACAGCTCCTGCTCCCGATCCTAGCGCCACGGGACTATTGTAGAACTTACCGACCTGAGGCTCAATTGGGGTCATGTATGGAGGCAATGTTGGACGAGGATACTTGAATGCCATCTCTAGAGGATCTCTGACCAGCAATAGATTTATCATATTGAATATTGGCAATGAAAGTCCTACTAATGTTCCGCCAATTATAATGGCAGCATGCTTATTCCTTCTTGTTGCCCAATATGTCAAATCTAACAGCATTGCTGAAGGTATCCAGACTGGTACGGCGATGAAGTCGTATGGATATCCTAATGCAAACCAAGCTCCTTTCGCTACCCATGTATAGATAGTCATGATTGTTGCATAATATGTTGCAGTCCCTGGTACACCGGTGAATAGCATGTAATAGATTGCGCCGACTACAAGCATTGTTGATTGGGATATTGAGAATACTACGAATGATGTCCATGCCCAATCTGTATAGAAAATGTAGTCTCCTGCATTGATTGTCAATAATGTACTATTTACAGCAACTACAACTATGAATAGATAGTGTGTAGTGCGTCGAAGCCAGACCATTACCAAATGTCTCCTAAAGGTTCTATATAAAATTTTATTTTGATATTCTTAATTAATGCCCTACGAAAAATTTGATATATTCGGAAAATTTTTTCGAAAATTTGCTTTGTGAAAAATACTCCAGCTGTAATTAGATTATTCTAATGATCCTAAAATAGCTATGAAAAGTAGAGGATCAAAAAAAATAAGTTATAATAAAAATAAAGTTTAGGCGTAGCCGAGTTTTTCTCTAGAGATTTTCATTATCCAGAAGAATCCTAGTGCTTCAATTACTGTCAATACTGATAGAGCATAAAGTCCACTTGGTAACGGATATGCCCATGGGTAAACAGTTACACCGACGTACACACCACCAGCTGTTGCAACCCAACAAAGTATGAAGCCTATGATGAAAATTGGTGTCATCTTTTCTACACGTCTACCGATCATATGTTCAATTTCGTCACTACCGCCGCCGGTACGGCCACCACCGCCGCCGCCGCCACTATATCCCTTTGGATAGGTCATTGTGTTTACCATCAAGGGATTCCTTTTTAAATTTTGCGTCTAAAACCAGCTAACTTAATTTTTTTTATTAGAAATTTCTACCATTCCTATTGATAGTTTAATAATATTAAAATGCACTAGTCAATATTATCGTTAAACAATAACTAGATACGCAACGAGAAGGTAAAGTCATAGCAAAGCATATATCATTGTTTTTTCTGATATGGGCTAGGTGTAAATTATACGTCGAACATAAAGATAGCGGTAGTTGCACTATTTGCAATAGTAATGTCCACTTCGACAATAATAGCAATTGCTCAAACTGCTGAAGGACATGGAGTTCAGGCTCAGCTTCAGAGTAGATTCGTAAGAATTCAAGATGAGGCCTTCTCAGCGCAGACATTGAATACAGGAGATCAGTTGATTGTAACTGGAAATCTACAAAGTCTTGTAAATAAACCACAAAGAGCATGGTTATCACTATTTAGTGAGTCAACCAACGCCGGTAACAGATGGGAGTTTATAGCAAGAGATCCTCCAGGAAACATATTTGATATTCCTCCACAAGGAACAATTCCATATTCAATTACTGCAAAAGCTCTTGAACCAGGTGTTTACCATGTTCATACACAGTTAAATGTTGAACATGTAGGTCCTGGACTTGGTCCTGGTCAAACCATACAGGTTTCTGGGGAAGCTATATTGAAACCAGTTCCGTGGGGCAATGTTACATATCAGGTAATACTGATTGGTGCTGGACTTGGCGTAACGTTTGCAACAAGACCGTGGCAAGTAATTTAAAAAATCCACTATTTTTTATCTATTTTTTTAGTTCTTCAAATTAGTTACTATTTGTTAAGAAGTTGGAGAATATAACGTACAAAAAAATTATAATTTTAGGTGTATCTTTAAGCCTTTGTATCTATTTCTTATCGTTACTTCAGTTACTCCAGCGGCTTCCGCGACATCTTTTTGAGTCTTGTTCTCTCCATTCATTACACAAGCTACATACAGCGCAGCAGCAGCCAATCCCATGGGGTCTTTTCCTGCAGAGATTTTGCCTTGTTCAGCTTTTTTCAATATTTCCAAAGCTTTTCTTTTAGTTTTTTCGGAAAGTCCTGACTTACTTGCAATTCGCGCTACACACTTTACAGGATCTACGACAGGCATTTTCAAGTCAAGCTCTCTAATTAATAGTCTATAACATCTGGCTACGTCCTTCTTCTTGATATTACTTGCATGGGCAATATCCTTTAATGTTCTTGGAGTCTCCGTGTCCCTACAAGCAGCATAAAGTGCGGCAGCCACTAGGGCGGAAATAGATCTTCCTCTTACAAGCCCTTTTTCAAGTGCTTTTCTGTACACATATGCAGCTTTTTCAATCACAGCATCGCCAACTGCAAGTTTATCTTTTAGCCTATCCAATTCGCTAAAAGCTTGCCTAAAATTCCGATCTACTGGTTCATGTACTTGGCTTCTGCTATCCCATGTTCTTAACCTCTCAATTGTACTTTTCATGGATGCGGAAAGTGGCTTTCCTGAGGCATCCTTATCGACAGGTCCAATTATTGTAGCAAGTCCCATATCATGCATAGCAAGTGACGTTGGAATGCCAGCCCGACTGCGGTCTTCATGTTCTTCCTTTGAAAATGCTCTCCATTCTGGACCAGTTTCTTCAATACGTTCAGTAACTACAAATCCACAATTTCCACAAAACATTTCCCCACTTGAATTATCTGTGACCATTGGACCTTTTCCACATCTCGGACAGCGGTCACTGAATAAAGAAATATCTTTAACCAATTTTAAAACCCCACAGAAATCGAGACAATGTTTGTTTCTTATATTTATGTTTTATTCTCATATATAAGCATTGGCATAAATATTTCTGGGATGCTAATATATAGAGGAAATTTTGGAACTTTTCCAAACTAGAGCTTAATTTTGTGTTTTTTTTTCTAGTTTATCCCAGAACTTTTAAATTTATCAGAATGATTGTCAGAATCTTGGAATGTTTCTTTTTCTTCTTTTAGATTTTTCTATTTTTTTACTTTCACTTCTTTTGGCGCTATAAGCATGAGACTTTATCGATAATTTCACAAAACCATTACAAATCGTTTCAATATAAATACTATATAAAGTCAGCACTGCATCTTAATCATTTTAAGTGATTATCACGAGGAATACATATGGGTAGAACAGATAAACATACAGACGAAGAAATTCGAAATATATACAATTTTAAGAATATAGCAGTTGTAGGAATGTCAAGGGATCCTGCCAAAGCCGCCCACTTTGTTCCTAAATACATGATAGAAAGAGGATTTAATGTAATACCAGTAAATCCCTCCGCTGTCGAAATACTAGGTAGAAGAACATATTCACGTGTATCAGATATCAAATCGCAGATAGACATACTAGATGTATTTAGGCCATCTGAAGATGTTTATCCAATTGTGGAAGACTCAATAAGAAAGCGTGGAATTAGAGTTATCTGGTTACAGGAAGGTATTCACAATAGTGACGCAGAAAAAATCGCCCGGGATAACAATATTGAGTTTGTATTTAATAGGTGCATTATGGCTGAACATATGAGATTATTAGATGATAAATGATTAACGATAGCTCTCAGTATTACTGACTCTTTCAAGGATATATTTGATTTCCGGTATATCTATCGATTATCTTTATTGCCTTTGTCGGACAAGCTTGAGCTGCCATAACGATCCTATCTAGAGTATCAGCCGTCTCAGATCGGACTCTTGCCTTTGGATTAATGTGCTTGTTTTTATCAACTACAAATACTTTTGGTGCTATGGTTTCACATCCACCAAATGCCAAACACAAGCTTGGTTCAATTAGAATATGAAATCTACTTTTGATAGTATCTAAAAGTAAGTTATCATAACCAAGATTACTTTTAGTTTCAGCCTTTGTAAAATTATATGAATTCCTTTGCTTTTGATCTGACAAATTTTCTTCGTAATTGGAATCCTTTGCATCGAAAATATTAGATGCTTCTAAATCGTATTGTTTTCTTTTCTTCCTATCAGATAGAATTTCGAATGCTTGATTAATTTTTTTGATTGTCTCTTCTGCATTGGGGGATTTGTTTCTGTCAGGGTGATATTTTTTTGCAAGCTTTCGATATGATTTTTTAATTTCTTGAAAATTTGCCTTTTGTGAGACTCCAAGGATTGCATAATAGCCCTGATTATCCATCCAATTAGACTACCAGTACCTATTATTTAATCACTTTTCATAAGATGGGGGAAATCCAATAATAATGGAGATCATTAACAATTCTGACAAAACCGAAAATATCAATCATGGCTTTTTGCCAGCAACAAGAGAGTTGATAACATAATAATTTTCCAAGGCCTTTTTATCATCATAGCATTTCTTACAAACGCATAATTGTGAAACAAGTGTTCTATCGCAATCTTTCTCAAATTCACATTCAGTGCATCCAGCTAACGAACCGCATATAGCACATTTTAGCTGTTTAGAATTAATTGAAACATAGGCTGGGTTTGACAAATCTATAGTATGGCACTCAACATGTTTTATTGATTTATTTGATCTTGACCATAATGCCAATTCACCTTTTGATATTTTTTTTCCACAAGACTTACAGTTACTACTAAATTTTACGGTAAGATTGATCCAATCATTGCCATTTGTTTGCAATAGATTGAATTAAGCAAGTCAAAGATAATAATCTAACGAAATCTTGATGGATTAATTAACTAATTAATTAACTAATTCTATTTAGGAAAAATTCAAGTCCAATAAAATTGATTTTCTGAAAATTTTTTCAATTTTTGTTATGGCGGTTTTTTTCCTCAAATATAGCTATTACGGCATCAAATAAGTCAGATGCTTCTTGCTCAAATGCTTGTATTAGATAATGATCCCCGTTTATGGTTACTTCTAATGAATAATATTTTAGACCATTAAACATGAGCGATAAATGGTTTGAGGCTCGCGCAATTTTGCCGCCTAAACTCAAAAGAGTTATCAAGGCGTCAAGACTATTCCTGTAACTCAAAAACATTACTCATATTGTAGATCCAAAAATTTATTGAAATAATTAAATTAATTAATGAAAAAATATTATTCTGCGATATACAAATCACCAAAATAAGATTATTGAAAATATGATATAGTTATTGGGACATCTTGGAGAGAGGGAGGTGATAAGAGAATACAGCAATACAGCCAATCATACTATAACAAATTAACGATTTGGCTTGATTTAATCAACTGAATAAACATTATTCTTATTACATCGTTTACAGATACCAAACCAATCCGCTATTCTATTTTCCATCTTGTCTTCAAGAACATTTGTACCACATTCAAAACAAAAGTATCTTTTTTGCATATGATTTATCATTCTATTAATCAATGATATCATAGTATATCTTTATGATACCGTCAGCACATGATCTGAATGGACAAAAAGAGTTCTATTAGAAATCATCATTCTTCCTGACACTGAATACATTTTCTACTTGATTTTGTCTACTGAATACCGAATGCTATGAGAGTAATATGACATTTTAGTAGTTCTTGATCTTGAATAGTTTTAATGTGATTTTGCAATAAATAGTTTTGAATTCTTACCATCATATCCTAAAAGATATGTCTGATCTGTTGAGGAATCTATGAGGATATTCTCAACAATGAAATCTGTTTCAAATTTATTGATAATGTTGTTGGTCGTATTTACTCCTATCGCCACACTTTTGGTACCGTTTGAATTTTTGGACAAAATGTTAGTCATGTTTTGGTCAATTATATAGAGTAATTTGTCATTTGGATTATACAAAATATTTTTTACAAATTCGCCTTGCATACTTGATAGGTTTTTCTTGCTTGAAAGATCTATAGCATTAACTTTTCCGTCAGTGCCTGCTTCGTACAAAATCTTTTTCTCGGGGTTAAGAGTTAGTGCTATTGGACTTTGCACTGTTATGTTATCAACAATTTGGTTATTTGACTCATCTATTACGGAAATCATATTGTCGTATTTTGCACCTGCATATAATAAATTAGATTCCGCATCTAATAGAATATCTTTTATACCATATTGCCATTTATCTATATAGACAGATTCTAACGTATTTCCATCTATCACATAAATTCCGGGCTTACCACCCTCAGGATATAACGCACCAACGTATATCTTATTGGTAACAGGATTAATAGATATCCCTGCCAGCGAACCTTCTTTGCCTTCTTCAGTTTCACCGTACAATTGAATTCTCTTGAATTTATTGTCAGTTGAGTTGATCACATACACAGTATCATATGCAACCGTGGTGTCATTTTCGTTAACGATATGCTGACCTGTTGCATACAATAGTCCCCTGTCAGGATCTAATGCAATATTGGAAAGATAGTCGTTCTTTTCGGATCCAATCTTTATGGTGTCTATTACTTTGTTCTGAGCAGTATCGATAACATAAATTAAGTTCTTTGCTCCACTATCGGTCGCAAACGTCCCATAGATTTTGCTTGTTTTTTCATCAATTGCCACAGAGATTGGTTTATCATTTCCAAGAATGATTGAAGATACCGAAAACGTGTTAGGAACTTGCGAAGAGCCTGATTGTATTACAGTCGTTCCCATCAATATCAAACTGATAGAAATTATGGAAAAATGAGCAGTACAGGAATTCCTAGACATGTACATATCAATAATTACTTGAATTTACTTATTAAAGATATAGAAACTTAATAATGGAAAAATGTTTGTTGCTATTATCTCTTCTATGGATTCCCAGTAATATTCTAAAACTGAATAATTGACGTTATAGAACGGTATCAGGATCCCATTAAAGCTTGCCTAACACCTTAATCTCCAATATGTACAGTAAGAGTACTTTGGACAATTCACTCAACAATCAAAAATTGAATTGAGTCTTGGATGCATCAGGTTTTAATTAAAGCTAAATAAAATTCTTATAGGTTTGGATATTGTAAGATTTATTAGATAATTATTTTTATCTTAAATAATGAGTAAAAAAATTAGTGTAGTATTCTTTATAGTTTGTTTCTCCTTTACAATACTTGTTATTATTCCTAGTCTAAAGGAATCAGGTTTTGGTTTTTTGCAGACCTCAGATTTGTCAAATAATACTAACGCGACAGTGGCTAATAGTACGCAAATTTCAAAAACCGTGCAAATTACTGCTGCTGATTCTAAAGCGGCTACAGATGGAAATAGTGTAGATATTGATTTACAACTTCAACCTTTTCCAGTATCAAAAGACGTAGACTCGCAATTTACGATTACATTTTTACAACCATCATCGCAAACAGTGCAAGTCCATGTAGACTATGATTTTGCAATAACCAATAACGATAGCGAGGTTTTTAGAGCATCTACGAAAACCGGACAACCTTTGCTACACACAGCCGAAGGAATGGTCAAAATTCCATATAAATTCGATCAAGGAGGGGAATATTCCCTACAAGTAAGTGTCATGGGAATTAATTTTATTCCAATAAAGACAGAGCAGGCGCTATTTGATTTGAAAGTAAGCTGAACCAAACCGATACCAATTAGGATTACTCCAACCAAAGATAAAGTCAACTAGAATACATATATTATACAAATTATTGATTTTCTGTCTCATTTGTTGTGTCATTCTCAGATGTTGTATCAATTTCTGAAAGAGTACCAGAATTTGCAACTTCGTCAATTAATTTGAAATCACTATTGTTGATAAACGCATAGGCGATAAACAGTAATAGTATTATGCAGAATATAGCACTTACTAGTAGAAGCAAATTCATTGCTGTATTGACCATTTTTGAGTAATTTAAATTAGTATTAAAACTTGAGAGGTTATCAAAATCCAAAAACATGATTTATGATTCACATGAAATATGTTCTTGAGATATACATGAGGATAATAATTTTAACAAAAATTGTAAATATTAACTGAGCTCAATGAATATCAGCCAATAATATCATCACAATGTCCATAAATCAAATTGAATTTATCAAGATATATAGAAAGATTTGTGGGTAGATTTGACTGGACAACCCTTGATCTTGTATACCTGAGGAAATGGACAGTTATCGGGATAATCATAGGAGTTCTATCCGGATTATTAGTAATTTCGGCTTATGAAGCTATCAGGATTTTTTCGTCATTTTTCCTTAGTGATATAGTGAGATACATCCAGCCATATCCAGAAGATGTAGCAAACTTGTCTTCGGAATATTCTTTATATGTCTTAAAACCATGGCTTATTCCAGTAATTTTAGGGTCAGTTGGTTTAATCATTGGAATAATTTCAATGAGGTTATCAACGGCGATTGGTAAAAACGGCATAGATGAGATTAGTGATGAATTTCATAACAAGAAAAATCAATTTAGTCTAAAGATTTCATCCTTAAGATCATTCTCCAGTTTTCTTGCTATAGGGAGTGGAATGAGTGGTGGGGTTGAAGATTCCTTAGCGCATACTGGTTCCACACTTGCATCAATAATAGGTAGAATTTTCAAACTTGACCAGGAGGAAATTCGTATTGCAATTGCTGCCGGAATGGGTTCAACGATTGGAGGTATCTTAAGGTTACCCTTTGGGGGAGCAATTTTTAGTTTAGAATTACTATATCGTAGAGATTTCATTATTAAATCGCTTTATCCAGCGTTCCTAGCATCAATAACAAGTTACATTATTTCAGGAATTGTTTTAGATTGGCCTTCTTTTCTATATATCCCACAAGAGTTTATCACAAAAACAAGTCTTCAATCCATAGCAGCATATGGTATGATTGCTGCTATCATAGGAATAATAGGAATAGGATATGTGAAAGCGGTACAGATTTTTCAGAAACATTTTGAAAATATGAGAATTCCACTTTATTTCAAGCCTGCACTAGGTGGGATTATCATTGGTATGTTTGCAATTGGTTTTCCCGAAATACTAGGTACTGGGTATGGATGGTTACAACTAGCAGCTCTTGGTAATCATCAAATCTTTCCGCTGTGGATTATGTTCCCAGTAATTGTGATGAAAATCTTTGCGACATCTGTTTCTAATGCTTCACAGAATAGTACGGGTCTACTTGGTCCTTCATTGGTTATAGGTGGTCTTGTTGGCTCAGCTTTAATTACATTATTTCACTCTTTTGGAATTTTCATGTTTATAGACACAACGTCTGCTACTTTGATATCAATATTTGCTTTCTTTACCGCGAGTACCAGAACTCCGATTTCTGCTATAGTAATTGGCATTGAGATGGTCGGTAGCTATACTTTGCTCATTCCCACTGTCATATCGGTGATCATATCAAATATTATATCTGGTAAAAATAACTATATTTATAAAAATTATGTTTCCAATATAAGGACGCAATTGTTAAATGCAAAGAAACATGATTCGAAGTTAAGAAATTACCTGGTAAGAGATGTGATGAATTCAGATTTCTATAACATAAATCATAATGCAACGATAAATGATGCTGTGCAGATAATGAGAGATTTAAATGTCAAATCACTAGTTGTTACTAATAATGAAGATAGATTTGAAGGCATGGTTTATTTTGAAGATTTATCAAGTGTCTCAAAAATTCAACAGAATAGGACTGTTAAATCTATCATGATAACTGATCCGCCCATGCTTCGCCCTTTGGATACAATTATGAACTATTTTGAATTGATAAGTAAAACTGGTGTGTCTGAAATTCCAGTAATTTCACCCGATGATAATAAATTAGTCCTGTCAATATTATCGCTACGTGATATAAACAATTTATTAAACAATATCAATGATCCAATCTTTCCTGATTTAGAAAAGAGTAATGGCAAATTGCAAAAGGTTATCAATAGTGATACTTTTCACAATTTGTCTGAGGACGAAGAGTTAGATAAGGGTAACAAAATCATAAGCAGGTTAAAGGACTACTGGGCTTAATAAGACAAGACTTTACGAATATAGTATACCTTAACATAGTTTTACCTTGCGAACCTATTTACTAATTCTAGATAGAATGTAATAATCGGTTAATTTTGTTTTATAAAAAAGAGAAAAAAGGAATTTAGTTTACTACTACTTGACCCTTCATAAAAGGATGAAGAGTACAATAGTAGTCAAATGTTCCTGCGGAACTGAATGTCCATTGAAATGTTTTTCCTGCTGCAAGATAACTTGAGTCGAATACTGTACCAGATTCGCCACTTTCAGCACTGCCTGAAGTTACAGTATGGAGAGTAGAATCTGCATTTTTCCAAGTTACTGTTGCACCAGTTGGTACTGTTAAAGTTGGGGGCACATAGAATTCGGCAGCAGTTGGAGCAGAGGATCCTTGAGCAATGGTTACTTCAGTGCCAGATGATGATACGGTTTGGTTTCCTGCTGCAGTTGAGTTTCCAGCCATCATTGTTCCGTTATCAGTCATGTTACTGCCGCTGGTATTGAGCATTGTAGCGTTTTGTGTTACTTCGCTTTCACCATTTCCATTTCCTTCATCGCCATTTCCGTTTGCACCATCACCATTTCCATTTTCCCCGGTTTCACCTTCAGCTTGTGCTTCAGTTTGGTTTTCAGCGCCTTCAGCTGTTTCAGCTGGTTGTTCTGTGCATACTACGCCTTCACCTTTTGCTGGGACACATGTTCCTTCTGGATGATCAGTTGCAGTTGAGTTTTCCGAGGCCATTACTGCAAATGCACCACCTTTTACTACATCTGCCATTGCATGGTCAACACCCACATACAGACCTGGGTCTGGGAATGTTGATTCAATTACCGAACCTGAAGCAGGAGGAATCCACCATGTTTCGTCATTCATGTCCTGTGTTCCAAAGCCGTTATTTGCTTCGTTGCTACCATCTCGTACGTTGAGCATTCCGCTGATAAAGTGGAATGATACACCGTCGTTTGGTCCTGCATTAACTATGTACCAACGAGTTAATTCACCCGGTGTTACCTGGAATATTTCTGCGTCCTTGTTAAGTTCTAGTTTGTTTACTTCACCAACTGCTGGGACATATTTGTGAGCCATACCGTTTGTCAGTACCAAGTCTGGATTCTTTGATAATAGCTTGCCAATGTCAAATGATCCTGTTCCATTGCTACCTACGAATGGACCTTGATCAGCTGTGTTGTACAATTCACTGAATACCATATAGAATTCTTTTGCTGGTTCTTCGTCTGTTGGATGAACAACTATGCCACCATACATTCCGTTAGCAATGTGTTCCCATATTCCATTGAGTCCATCAGCACCACAGTGATACATGAATACACCTGGGAATTCTCCTGTAAGTGACCATGTCTTTTCTTCACCTGGTTTCACGCTGCCAGATAATGCTTTACCTGGACCATATCCTGCATGAAAGTCAAGACTGTGTATAGTCTGTCCTTCATTCTTTAATGTGATGTTTAGTGTATCACCTTGGTCTATTGATATAATCGGTCCTGGAATACTACCATTGAATACCATTGCATTGTACATGATACCTCCTGGATGTAATGCGTTATCAGGAGCTACCTGAACTTCTTTTTCTGATGCGATTAAGGTTACGTGTTTGACCTCTCCTTGTCCTTGATCTTCTGTTTCCTGCGCATGTACCGCATTGTTCCCTGAAAAATACGGAACCAAAGCAATACTGCTT
>DASPFY010000035.1:0-5389 GCA_035620895.1 Nitrososphaeraceae archaeon | reverse complement strand
CAAAAAACCAGTTGAAGTTAATACACTAAGATGGAGTAAATTTCGGTTCCGCATACCTCCAAATATCACAACATTTACACTCCAGAACCCAACCGGCTATTCAACAGGTGCATTACTATTTTTGGGATTTGTAAGTGCTTCCCCTTCAGATGTTACAGTAATTTTTAGTGATGGTTATGATATCGCAGGGGGAAAAATAATCATTCCGAAATTCAAGACGGTCACTGGAATCCTCTTGTTCGATGAGTCAGGAAAATGGTTACCATTTTCTCCTTGGACGTATGAAGGTAAACCCCTCCCTCTCTAAACATCTGCCTCCAAGAGTATAAATTGAGGGTAATGTGATAATAAGAAAATAATTGATACCAAAGTGAGTAATCTGGAAGTAATCACATCAAAATGTGCCAATCGATACTACTAGATACGATTCAATTGATAGACATGAAGCCGGTGGGATTCGGACAGTGCATGTAGTAGGGTCCTGTTAAATTATATTTAATTTTTCAAGCAATTATGAAATTAAAAGCAGTGAAAAAAAATGGCTTCCAACCCTGACAACTCTGACAATAGTGTACAGTTTTTTTTTCGATAAATAAAACATTACGAAATACGGGATAGATAATTTATCTGTAAAAGAGTAAAAAATAGAAAACTATCATAGTTGGTCTGTCTCAGGCTTCATTCTTGTTGTCTTGGGACAGACCAGAACTTATTTTGGATATTATTTCGCAGTAGTGCTAAATAATAGCTAAAGTTTATCAGTTGTTCGTCCATTGTTTCTATGTAGTTGCGTTCTGTCTCCTTATTGGACTTGCAGTTTCTAAACTTGTACCGTTTGTAAAACAGTTCCCTTAACCAGAAAACTTTATCTATTCATTTTCAAGAATGTCAAGTAATTGCTTACCGGGTTTTAAAAGTTCAAATAATTCTCTTTGCCCTTCTCTCATGATCGACATCTCTTTTCTAAAGTCTTCTATTTTGTTTTCCATTTTCTTTATTCTTTTCTCTTCATTTTCCTTTATCTCTTCATAAGCAGATGGAACTAACGGATAGGAACAACTTGAACAATATTTATTCTCAATAATGTTAACTGGTTCGCAACGTGGGCAAGTAAGTGTTGATGGTTTTTTCTTTAACTCATCTGGTGTAACGATCCCATTATGTTCAAGTATTTTTTGTTTTAAATCATTGCCCATACGTCTTTTGATATATCTAATCCCTTGTTTGGAATTCATTGACCACCTTACTTTTTTCTTCAATGCATATTCAGGTAGGTAGTCTGAATCACTGGTTATTGAAGAGTGCCTAATACAATATGGATTCCATTTCTTCGTTTTTAATATAAATTCAAGTTTTTCCCTTTCGTCAGGATTGGTAATTTCGGCTTTGTCTAATAAGCGAAGTATTCTTGAACGTAATTGTTTCATGACTTTGTCAATATTATCTGGACTTATTGGTGATCCATTATTCATGTTGCAAATTAACCTGGCATTTGGTTCATTTTTAAAAGGATGTTCATTCAACCAATCACGTACATAAGGAAGTGAAAATGTTAATAAGATAGGTCCTGTCCCTGTTTTCGCTTCATGAGGAATTTCTCCTTCTCCATATTTTTCCCGTATTCTAATATGTTTAATTTTTAACAAAATAATCTCATGTGGGCGAGCATCCAAATCCCAAAGTAAAGAAAGGATTGCTTTATTTCTCTTATATGGTTCATATTTAATTATATTTAAAAGATCTTCTTTTTCCCATAATTCAGTTTCTAAGTAGGGACTAATTCGTTTTGTTGTCTTTTTCTTAATTGAAACAAATGAACGGGTAATCCACTCCGACGTATTTGCTGGTTCATTTCCTTTCTCTTTAACTATCTTATGATTATGTAACCATCTAAAGAAGTATTTAATTCGCCAAAGATAATCATTCCATGTAGTGATCCATTTTTTATCAGGATCGGCATTAGTGTCTTTTATTTTAGTATTAAGGAACGACAGAATTTCGTCTTTACTGCTTATGCCGTAAAATGTTTTTTCTGTGCCTAGGGATTTAGCAAATCCTATTATTTGTTTTAGATTTTGATTTTGATAGTTTTCAGAAGTTCCTATTTCTCTTAAATATTCATAAAAATCCTTTACTAGGGAAACGTTAATAGAGTTTGGTATCTTAAGAAGGTGACCTAACGTAGTTGACAATTTCATAGCCATTATACATTTACCCCTATTCTATATGATACATTTACTACGTAACTTGTATAAGAACCCGAATAGTTAGCGGGTTCGGTGGGATTCGGACCCACGACATTTTAACCCACATAGACTGGTTAAGAGCCAGACGCTCTACCTGGCTGAGCTACGAACCCATAAAAGTTGAGTGTTTAGGTTGTGGTATTTAAATTAAACTTGAATTCGATTGATAAGGTCGACTAGTTATGGAAGTCTTAAAAATAATAATCGAAACGTCTAGAAAAGCGACATATTGATGGCTAGCTTTATCCTATTTTTGAGCCACTTTCTGAACTTGATTATCCTTTATTATTTTGATTATGGTTTCTGACACAGAGAGATTGGCTTTTTCTTTTTCTTTCAGAATTTCTCTATATGCATCGAGAGTTATATAAACTGGTATTGAACCTGTACCCTCAAGTAGTGCCTTTACTCTATATAGGCCATTTTCAATTCCCCGCTCTGCTATTTTTTTAAGTTTAATTTTGTCTATAAATCCTCCCAGTGGACCCATCGGCATATCATAGTCCACCCTTATGCTTGTTTTGGTTTCCTTTTCTCCTACAGGTTCAAAATTTACGGTGATTATCCAGCTCTTAAACGGTCCTTCAATCATTTTGGCCACGATTTTGCGGTGTGGAATGTATTCTGTTGTTTCACAATCCCACTCTAGTTTCTTCCCGTCGAAATCTCCGCTTATTCTGAATATTGTTCCGACTCCAAACCCATTTTTTACTTCTATTGGTATTACATTCAAACCCATATTCTCAGGAAATTGATCTGCCATATGTTCAGGTCTTGCAAAATAGGTAAAAACTTCGCTAATAGGAGCATTAATTTGCATGCTCTTATCGATCGTAGTCAATGTAAGATTCAGGATTTGCTAAACTGGATTTAAAGGTTTCTTAACTATCTGTCATGCATTATATGCAGAATTCTGCAGTTTGTGCTGACTAGTCAAGACTTGCTAGTCTTATTTAGCAAATCAAATTGATTTTGGTCATCATTGATATTAAGACCAAATTGGCAGGGATTAAATCGGCCTAATCGGCGACCTCAATTGGACGGATGATCAAGTAATAGAAATAATAAAAGTTATTCTAGATGTAGTCAAATACCAGCATACACCTCATAATATCAATTTGTTAGTCTAGTCTATTTGAGTTACAACTTTAGTTGGACTGGACGGAATTTAATTACACTGCAAAAAATGGCATTATTATTATCTATTAAATCAATAATACCACCAAACTCAGTATGACACATATCAGTATGACACATAGTAACGATCTTAAAGTATTATTTTGATGAGTATGATGTCAATTGTTTTTATATATAGGAATTTTATCTCAATGATGGTACTGTGATTGATCAAAATTTGAAAAAATTGCTTATGTCATTTAATTCCAGTTTAAGAGTAAACAAAAGTTGATTGTAGTATCCAGTAACAGATTTGCCCGTTTCGGGTTAGATATGATAGGATAACGAATCACTGTAAGGGATTCTTGTTTACTATTTCATCTAGACAATTTACTATATCTTGTTTGGTAACTTCAATAGGGTTATTGTCAAGATGTCCTCTATCAGGCATAATTACGTCCGCTGCCTCATCCAGTGATTGCTTTAACGTAAGTCGTTCAAATTTCAGCTTTTGACATACTTTTTTAAATCTCTCATAATATACCGATTTATTAAATCTATGAGCGACAGTTGTACATGATGATAGCGAATATCCATGAGGAACACCTTCGTTAGAAAATACATAAGATAGCGCATGCCCCAGTGTAGTTGAAGAATTACCAAATCCTATTCCAGAAAGCATTGCTCCGTACGGTAGTAAATCATGCTTATCATTCATGATTGCGTTATCAAGTATGTCAAAAGCTTCTTTACAAAATAATTTGGTAAAAGGGTTTCCTAATTTGCTATCATATCCTTCGGACGCTTGTGCTAATGCATCACATGCAGAATTTCTCATAATATTAAAGGGTGTTCCGGGAAGAAAGTAGGGATCAACTATTGCAGCGTCAGCCAAAAATGCTTCATCTTGTAATAGTTTTTTCTTGTGATCAAAACTAACTACGGCATATGTAGTCATTTCAGCACCAGTTCCAAATGTAGTTGGAATCAGAATTTTTGGAATCCCGGTTAATTTTCCAAGATATTTACATACGTCCATAGAGCTTCCTCCACCAAGTCCGATATATGCAGAAATTTGCTTGCCTTCATATTTTCTCTTTATTTCTTCAATTGTTTCAATAGCAGGATCAGGTGTTACCTTGTCGTATATTTCGTATTTTTTAATTCCCATATAGTTTAGCCATTTTTCATAGATATCTGGAGTAGTTGTAGTTATCACAAGAGAATTTTCTGGATATTGAAATTCACTTGCAGCGTTAGCTCCATAGGCAATCTTCCTTGGCATCATTACTTTCCACATATCCCTTGTGCTATGTCAATTAGTATTATGTTTTACTCTGACGGATTAGTCATTCGCAATCTGTTAGGTGAAATTTTTTTAGAAATTTCTTTTACGTCCAAGAACACAGTTAGTATCATGACAAATAGAATTAATCCCATTCCTAAATGCATAGTCACAAGAACAGCGTGCAATTTTTCAACTATAACGAATCCACCCAGAATAATTTGTCCCACTACCAATGCAGCAGCAATAATTGATGCAATTTTTGTAGATCTTTTAGTTTCATGTGATCTTAAAGTAAAAAACATGGTGACAAAGACCATTATACCAGTTGTAGCAGCGACAGTTCTATGGAAATATTCAATGATAAATTCTTTCATTGGTACAAGTCCCGCTGGACATAAAGGCCAGTCAGGACAGCTTAGTCCCACTCCTGACGAACTGACATATCCTCCGATAAATATTAGAGCAAATAATATGGATAATGTAGAAAAGGAAAGTTTTGTCAGGATCATTTCAGATAATTATTGCTGGACTTTATCATGGCGTTTTATGGATTGAATCTTGCTTAAGTTTCAAGACTACTGTACTACAAGCTTGCCCATCATGTATGGATGAACTGTGCAATGGAATGGATATTCTCCTGGGTTAATATTAGTAGTTTCAATATCTGCCGTAGCTCCCGCCTCTAAAATGCTTGTATCAAATTGCTTTGCACTATTCGGATCAGTTGGTCCTGTTCCAC
>DASPFY010000034.1:0-16131 GCA_035620895.1 Nitrososphaeraceae archaeon | reverse complement strand
ATTCAACCGTTTAGGGAAAAAATCCTATAGATTAAACAAAACAAAATAAGGATGTATCAGCAGGGATAAGGCAAAACCAAAGAATTTTATTTTCTTAAAACGTTTTAAACTTAGACCACATATAAAAAGTTTGGCTGCTCAGGAATGAGCAATATCGTAATCTGAAAAATTTAAGATGTTTTCATAACTTCAAATTTCAAATAAGGTGGGAGCAATCCTTACACAACTAGATCCTACTCTCACTGTGGGTGATTTTAGAATTACCGAGAATTTTCTTGATAGATTATATTCAGGTTATGACAGGTATTAGAATATAGACATTCATGATGAGATTAAGCAGATATATGAGAAATATTAAAAATTATGCCAGTGCAGTAAGTACACATATACAATTAGGAATAGTTTGCAATTTCTATGTTGGTCTTAAATAATCGAATTATATTTAAAATTAAAAACTATCAAATGATCCTCTAAGAATAACGATTAGGTTTATGTTGTAAACCAAAATAAAAACTATTTCATAAGGAGTCTATTTTTTCACACAATCCAAATAACTTTGAATTATGTCTTCGTAAAATTTCTGTGTGATTTCCATGGATTTGATAAATGTATCCAAATTTTTGGTCAAAATATCATCTACAAATTTTTGTGTGTTACCTGTGTTACTAATTAAACTGGCATAACTATTCGTGTCGTCGAACATACGATGTGTAACTCTTTTATGAATAGGAAAATAATCCAATGAGGAATCGAAAATTTCCTGTAATAAATTTGAATATACCGAGTTATAAGTGCTAATCATATCCATGTGAAGTTTTATGTAGTAGTTTGCAATCTCTCTGACTGTCTTAACAATTTCTTCTTTATCTTGTGTGACATTAACGTCTTCAACTTCTGATGATCGTATAGTTTTTTGATTTTTGCCCTGGTAGGTAATAGGATTTCCGAATTTGTTCAATAAATGTTGCCATTCCAATTCAGGATTCTCATGCTTTTTTTTGATATCTTTTTCAATATTATTTATCTTCTTTGATATTCTATGGTTCAAGATTCGTTCAGATATCAATACATAATTCTGCATATTCTTACTTATAAGCAGTGGGTGTACAGGATTTTAACAGCCTAAAAATTAATAGCAATACATTCCGACCTTTATACATTTATGAATTTTATTCTATAATGTGTGAGAATTTACCCTTATTATGATAAACATTCTGATACGCTAGGCACCTCAGAAATACTATGAATATGCATCTGTATTGAATCAGACGAAGTCTTAATTTTGATATTAATTTATCAAAAAAAAAGGAAACTTTTTCGCGAGATATTTTTATCATAGGTAAAAAATACGGCAGACATATAGTTCATGTTGGTTATGATATTTGATATAGTAAATCTGAATATTTACATCTAAAAATAGAAATAATTGATCCCTGAAAGGGGTATATATAAATGATATCATAATACAGAGCTACAACAAAATTTTTAAATTCTGTCTATGTGATAGCTGCCAGGGAAATATATTTCAGGTTTCACTGGTCATGAAAGATCTCAATAATACACACATTTGCATAAGTTCCACAAATTATGTTCTAGATTATTAAAAATGCTTAAAAATGCTGATAAGGCAATAATACCGTTATTATTGACAAAAAGAAAAAAATGAATTTTTATTATCTGTTATACGATCTTTCTATTTTCCTTGCGTAATTAAAGTTATTTTGTAAAATATCGTTATAATACCTTTGTGTGAGTTCTAATGTTTTATTGAAATTTTCCACACTGCCTACTATAACCTCGTTTATGAAATTTGTTGCGTTGACTGTACCATCCTGTATATTTTTGTTTAATGAATTATATGTTTCAGAATATCTTTCTGGAATCTTGAAATTTTGCCAATATGACTTAGAGATATTGTCCAAGAATTGAACGTAAGATGATTGATATGTATTAATGATATTTTTTTGTAATTCTACGGAGTTATTTGATATTTCCTGTGAAGTTTTGCTGATTTGTTCTTGATATTTCTTGAAGGTATCTACATTCTTTTCAAAGATTTTTCTATTATCTTCTTGAAATCTATTTACTCTTTCAGTAATGTTTTCTGTTGTTTCTGATATGTTAGCTGCTGTATCCTTGATTTGTTGGTTTTGTTGTTCGATGTATTTGTCCGATGATTCTTTAATTTTGTTGGTAGTTTCCTTTATATTATCTTTTTGAGAAGACATATAATAATATCAGACCCTAAACGATATTAACATTTATACTATTGACTATAGATTATCCATTTTATTATATAGTAAATAAATTTAGTCTCATAGGGAAGTTGATTAGCAATTGTTATTCATAAATAAACCTGTGGGGCACAGTTTCGCCAGTATAATAAAAAACCTCTTATTCCTGCAGAACAAGAAAACATAACATATGTTATGACAAAATACAATTAAATTCACATATAAAAAGATAATTAATGAAATTTACAAAAATCATTGAGCGTGTGACTAATCGTTGAACTCAGAACAGACAAAATTTTTACAGTATTTATTTGGGAAAAGTCTATCCCAGGAAAGAGATACACATGTATTAATGCACGAAAAAGCTTGCTTCTAATAATTGATCCTCAAAACACACTCAAAGATACAAACAGTATTTTTTCTGCATATGACATTATTATTACTGCAAATTTAGTATTTCAAGATTTACTAATTAACAACAGCAAAATCAATAGAAAATCAATGTTAGGGGAGAAAGTGGAGTCCCAAAAACTGGATCTATCTACTTCAACTGGATCTATGTACTACAAAATTAAATGGATACATATTACTAGCATATTATAGAAATTTACTTAGAAAATACTAAAATCAAAGATATGGTACCGGTCTTGAAGTCGCATAGTTCCGTCGTTTTTTGATTTGGATTATGATATATATTCTTACTACTTTTTATTCAATAGATGGACATTCATGTTTCACATAGTCTAGAAATACCGAGAATCTTGCTAACCGTTGTCTTTTTGTTTCTAATGCATTACACCTAAAAATGGCTCTCTTGCGACTTGATAGCGCCTTATCATAACGTTAACTCTAGTAGTTGGTATTTTTTGTTGAAACTGAAATTCTCGTTTGACATAATTTGAATAATTGTCCTTCCTTATAAACAGGTTGCGTATTAAAATTTTCATGGGCCTAAAGGGGTTTGAACCCTTGACCTACCGGTTATGAGCCGGTCGCTCTGCCAGGCTAAGCTATAGGCCCAAATTTTTTATACTTTAATAGTATCAAAATTCATTGGATATAAAAATTTTAAGTTTATCCAAGTTATTTTTATCTTTTTTCTGCGGATAATATTTATCCTAAACAATAAAAAGATAATCTTTAACTACACACATATTTTTCATATACAGAATCGAGAATAAGATTTTGCAATTGCAATGATTGCATTGCTGCATTAATTATGTCATCGTTTTCTAGCCCATCATTTAGTGCACGTATATTTGAATCAGTCAAAATAGTTTCCCAGAGCTTTGCGTGTTTTATATCTACTGTCTGATGAATCTTGAAGTAGTTGACAGCCACATCGCTATTGATTCCATAGAACTTCTCCAAGCCATCTATTTTGATAGAACTTATTTTTGGAATTTCTTTTTCAAAGGAATACATTGCAGCAGCTCCACTCAGAACAGAAATAGAGGATAATTTTTCAAACTTATTTATTGCTTGATTAACCTTTTTTGTTCCGTCATATTCAATTATCTCATTTCTAGTGAATCCCAATGAAAGAGCAAAGTTAATCCACGGTTCAATATGTTCAGATTCTTCAATTTGCACCTGTTTAATATTTGCCAAGTACTTGGTCCTATAGTCATTGGTTTCCTGATTTAAATTAACATCATCAACTGACAATTGCGTGGACCAATTGTAATAAATATTTTCTACGAATTTGGGTACTGCTTTTACGAGCTGGAAATATTCTTTTGAATACCCTCTTAGATGATCAACAGTCAATTTTCCTTCTGTCCACATTGTATAAAAAGGATGTTTAAGTAAACTTCTATGTTCAATTTCATAGTCAATCTCTTCAATAACAAACATTAAACTATTTAGAAATGACAAGTTATTCTCGTGGGTTTTCATATGTTGATTTAATCCAATAAAGAATAGAAAAACCTTTTGAATTATATTTTTATTTTTTTAAAAGAAGGTTTTTCCTATTAAGAAAAGATTTTATTAGAATCTAAACAAGAAAGTTTTGCATGCTCCGGTGGTGTAGTAGCTAACTATGCTGCATAGTCCGGTCAAGCATTGTGGCCTTTCGAGTCGCAGATCCCGGGTTCAAATCCCGGCCGGAGCAAGATTCTATATTAAACATATTCTCATATTTCGAGCTTTTCAGATTCAATTTCATAGTAGCATTAATATGCTAATAATTTTAAATCTAGACCTAAGTTAGCGTACTTGGATGAGAATTATACTGGTAGTAACAACATGGACCGAAAGTCAGCGAATCCATTGACGGAACAATTCGGTGATTTTCTTTTAAGAATAAACACTATTTTAAAAAGAGAACTAGATCTATATTCATGGTCGGAGTTTTATTCTCCTTTAAAATACGCTTGTGAGGGAGGAAAGCGGATACGTCCGCTTATATTGGTATTATCTTCTGAAATAATCGGATCAAAGAATTCTCAATCAAACAGTAACCAAGTGACCATCGGAGATAGAAGATTGGACAATAATATCTCGACAAGATATTCAGATACTATAGAGTCAAAAATAGACGAAAATACCTACCTTGCGGCTTCTGCGATAGAACTTCTACACACCGAATCTGTCATACATGATGATATTATTGATGAAGATGAAGTAAGGCGAGGTAAACCTTCATTTCATGTAAAATATGGATATAATAATAGTATATTGACTGCAGATTTTGTATTGGGAATTATCCTAAATATTACTTCAAAACTGAATAATCCTCAAATTGCTTCTGAAATAGCAAATGCTGCGATTAGAATGAGCGAAGGAGAAATAATGGAAATTAGATTGAACAAAGATAATAGCATTACAGAAGACGATTATATCAAGGTACTAGAAAATAAGACAGCTTCATTATTTGAATCCTCTGCAAGAATTGGAGCTATTCTTGGAGGTGGAAGCGAAAATGAGATCCAAGCTATGGGAAATTTTGGTAATCTCATGGGTATTGCATATCAAATTCACGATGACCTGGACGATTGGAATAATGAGGATAGATTATTTAATCTATTAATGAAACAGAATAATCACTCTAATCTAATTGTAAAAAGAATGGAAAACTTACATAAATCTTATTCAATCAAAGCAAAGAACGAGTTAAACCTGGTAACAAATAATGTAGAGAGTAAATTAACGAAAAGACTTAGACACCAATTAGAAGAATTAACAAATTTGAATATGATATCATTTTAAAAGTTCTACCTAATTAATTTAGGGACCAGTTATAAATTAACTTATAAATTAAGAATGTTTTAAATTGGATCAACTATTCAAAAAATTTTAGTCAAAAAATAAAATTGCAATTGTTTTAACGGCTTTATTAAATTAATTTGTATTCTTACATGTACATTTATTAATTAAATATAATGTTTCAACTTCTATATTAATTAAAGTTTCCTTTTTGCTATCTTTTTTTGTTTCCTCTATTATTACCAATAAATTTCGATAATAAAAATAAAATGACAGATTTTTGTAAACTATTTTCCGCCAACCTGAGCTAAAATTTGATCAAATGGAGGTGGAGAAGAAAGTGATGCAAATTCCAACAGCGGTGCATGCCATATTCCAAATCCTACCATAAATATCATACCAAACATCAGAACCGCCAGTATTGCTTTTGGTTCCTTAATTCTTGACATATCGCTACTTTCATCCAGATACATTTTTCTAATTATCCATAAATAGTATCCAAGTGATAGTGCACTATTTAATACTCCAGCTATAGCAAGATACGGACCCCACGATATTACGGTACCGCTATCAATAGCTGATTCAAAAAGAACCAATTTGCTCCAGAATCCATTTAATGGAGGAACTCCGGCCAATGCTAGCAAAGAAATAGTAAGTGCTATTGCCGTCAGGGGCATTCGCTTGCCAAGCCCCATGTATTTATCCAGACTATAACTTGTAAGGCCTATAGCAACGGCAGCAATAGCCAGAAAGGCAACGGATTTCATTACGGCATGATTTAGAATATGAAAAAGCGAGCCATCTAATGCCATTGCTGAATAGGGTGCAATTGCCAAACCTATCATGATATAACCAGCTTGAGCGATACTGGAGTATGCCATGATCCTTGGAACACTTTTCTGTAGTAATGCTCCTAGATTTCCAACAGTCATAGTAATTATTGCCAAAATCGCCAAGACAAAACTCCAATCTAGACCAAGTACAAACATCCCGATTATTACTACACGTATTGCTGCAGCAAAACCCGCTTTTTTGGTCCCAGCGGCTAGCAAGGCACCTATTGTTGTTGGAGCGCCTTCATATGTGTCTGGAAGCCACATGTGAAATGGAACAAGACCCATCTTGAATCCGAAACCAGCAATAAGCATACCTATTGCAAGATATGAAATTGGTATAACTCCTCCAATGAGTTGTCCCGGTCCAGCCTGAGATATAGTATCAGCCAATATTTTCATGGATTCGCCAATATTTGTAGTTCCTGTAGCACCATATACGAAGCCTATTGCCAAGACAATCAAAGCAGAAGAAAGAGCTCCGAACATGAAATATTTTATTGCTGCCTCGTTGGAAATAGGATCTTTCTTCGCATATGCCGCAAGAGCATAAGTAGGAATAGACATCAATTCCCAGGCAATAAATAACATTACAAGGTCGGTTGAGTAGGCTATTAGAACCATACCTATAGTGGATAGTAAGATCAGTGAATAGTAAGATGCGGGATTTGATATGCCTCGAATATAGTTCCAAGATGACACTGAAACCATTATTGAGACAATCAACAATGTAATTGCAAAGAAAGATCCAAACATGTCATCTGCTACAACATCTTCACCAAAGTTCATCGTAGGTAGTGGTTCTCCTCCAATTACTCTAGAAATGACTAAAAGTATGGCAACTATTAGAGTTCCAAAGGTTATTGCACTGAATAGCTTGTTCTTGTTTCTTCCTTTTTCTTTTCTAATAGCATCAATAACAGGTATAACTAGGCCCACTGTGCCTAACAAGATTATTATCAATATTGGTGTTGATGAAATATCAATCATTTCGATTTTTCATATCCTCCATTCTTTCATTTTCTCCTACAATAACAACATCATCAAAACAATGATGATACCTGCGGCAAATACAAAAAGATAGGTCTGAGTAACTCCTGTCTGTGTAAACTTTACACATTTAGAGAGAAAGATCATTGAAAATTGTATTGATGGATTAAGTCCTTGAGCAATCTTGCTTTCAAGATATTTCCATATCATACTGTAAAATTTCAATGGTATTTTTACAAATGCCCAATATAGTAGAGAATTAAGATACCATCGGTCATACAAGAACCTCCATACAGACTGAGTAAGACCTGAATGAGATATTACTGCAGGATCTCTAGACCTAGTTATATAAAATATTGTTCCCAAGCCAGCGCCTATTCCAAATGCAAGAACAGAAGCAGTTATTGCAATGATGTTTATACTTGAAGAGGGAGTCTCTTCGGGATTGTTATTTGTGCCTATTCCAAATGACGATTCAAGGTAATTTCCAAAGATATGATGGAGCTGATCTTCAAATAAAAAGCCTACAACTCCAATACTTATGGTTGCCACGGCCAAAACAGCAAATGGTACCCACATTAACGGACTAACTTCATGAAGATGTTTAGGTCCTTTCTCATGTGAAATGTCTTTCTTTTCATTTTTCTCACTTTCTTTATTATCATGATTATCAACCTGGTTGTTCTCCGATGAGGAATTTACTACGCTGGTAGTTCCTCCATGTTGTTGTTCCAATTCTTGAAGGTACTTGCTCTTTTTACCGAAGAATACCATCCCAATCATTCTAAACGTGTAAAAAGCGGTCATTATTGCAATAACAAATGCAATAAAGAATAATGCAGTTCCAGACGATGAACCTGATTCTAGTAAAGCAGCAAATATTGCATCCTTACTCCAGAACCCAGAAGTTATTAATGGAGCACCTGCCAGTGACAAACTTGATAATAGCATAAAAATGAATGTCTTGTTCATATTCTTTTTCAAACCTCCCATATCTGTCATAAATCGAGAGCCAACAACATGTAATATCGCACCCGCGGCCATGAAAAGAGATGCTTTAAACATTGCATGACTCATGAGATGAAAGAATCCTGCAGTGTAACCTTCCACAAACTGTGTCGAAAGTCCTGCGATTCCAAGAGCCATCATCATATAACCTATCTGAGAACCTGTGGAATATGCTAATACTTTTTTGATTTCCGGATTTACGATTGCTTGTGTGGCAAGGAGGAATGCAGTAATCGCTCCCACCCATGCAACTACTTCAAAAAATTGTGCAACATTAAAAGCGGCAAGTGCAAAGAAGAGAGGACCTATCCTGGCAACTAAAAATACTCCTGCTTTTACCATTGTTGCAGCATGGATGAGTGCTGAAACTGCTGATGGTCCTGTCATAGCTTCTAAAAGCCATTCATTAAATGGAAATTGTGCTGATTTTCCTATTGCGCCACCAAACAGTAAAACTGCTGCAGGAACAAGAAGATTTTGTTGCATCATTGTATTAGCCCATGTCTGATCTTCTAATAACTCTTTGAAACCAAAAGTTCCAGCATATGTGAATATCAAAAACATTCCTGAAAGCATCATGACATCTCCTGCCCTGGTCATCAAAAATGCCTTAATTCCCGCATGAGTGGGAGAAGCCCACATTGCAATTCCTTTTACAAAGTGACCTTCTTTCCCAACATAATATTCCTTTTTGTCTGAATACCAAAATCCAATTAACGCATAAGATGCAAGACCAACACCTTCCCATCCAAAGAAGACCATCAGTAGATTATCTGAAAGAACTATTAGCTGCATAGATCCGATAAAGAAAAGCATCCAGAACCAGTAACGTGTTATATCTTTATCTCCATGCATGTATCCTACAGAGTAGACAATAATCAAAAATGATACCCAAGCTACTAGGTTTGTCATTATTATTGAGAGTGGATCTGCCAGTACACCTGCTTTGATATTCAAAGCAGATATCCAAGAGACCTGACTATGAGTTTCTCCCGATAGAACCATCGGAATCAAGGTAGCCGCAAAAAGAGCACTAATTAATGCAAAACCAACAGCAGAATAATTTGTTATTTTATGATTTGATTTCTTAGCAATCGCTGGAATTAATGCAGCGCCTACAAATGGTATTATCCACACTAGCCAAGCGTTTATCGCTATCCCTTCAAATCCAATTGATTCAACCATTCTTTTTCTTTTTCACCTTTTGTACTTTTTATGTTCTCCATTTTTGGAAATTATCGGAGGATTTCTTTTCTTTTTCTCTTTGTCTGTATGAACCCAACAATCGATTGCATTGGCATTAATTGGACATTCCATCAATGTCCTTGTTGGTTTTTGCTAAAATCAAACCATCATCACCTTCGATATTTGATATTTCCATATTTTTTGTGGTATCTGTTATTGGCAGAGAAACAACATCTGGAGAATCTGAGAAAATTGTTTCTGCATATCCAATAACAGGATTAACTAACGGATCTGGATAGACACCCATTAGCAATGAAAGAGCTGCTATAACTACCATAGTAGCTATTACATATCTATTTGAATCACGTAATTTATTATATTCTCGAGACATGGGTCCCAAAAATATATACTTAAACATCCTCAGAAGATAAGATGCCGTAAGTACAGTACATAAAATAGCAAGCGAAAACAATACTACCCTGAAAGAATCCATATTTTCCGCCCCAGTTTGTAATGCACCGTTAAACAATATCCATTCAGACATAAATCCTCCTGTAGGTGGTACTCCTATCATTGTTAAAACACCAATCATTGCCAATGTTGCAGTGTAAGGCATTTTGCCTGCAATTCCACCTAGATTAGACATATTTCTTGTGCCTGTTCTCATTATTATGACACCGGCCATCATGAACAATATTGTCTCGCCCAGCGCATGAGAAACCCACATCATTGTACTACCAGTTACACCAAGAATGCTTGCGCTGCCAAACCCATAAATAATGTAGCCAATATGACTAATACTTGAATAAGCTAAAAGTTTCTTTATGTCGTTCTGCATCAATGCCATGGCGCCACCAAAGATCATTGTTACTACTCCCCACAAGTTTACGTAAATACTATAATCTGAATAAGACACGGCTAACAAATCTATCCAAATTCTCAATAATGCATAAACACCTATGCCGCTCATAGGTCCAGCGATTAGAGCAGATATAGGTGTCGGAGATTCAGCATAAGTATGTGGGATCCATATATGTAATCCAAAAGCGCCTAATTTTACAGCTATTCCTACCACAACTGCAAAAATAATTAAACTCATCCATTCAGAAGGGATTTTTGACGAATTTGCTTTAATCGTATCAAAGTCAAATCCACCTGCAAAAAGACCCATTGCCAATAAACCCAAAAGCAAAAGTACTGCACCAACATGTGTCCAGAAAAAGAACATCAATGAAACTCTTTTTCTTGTCTGGTAACCAAATAATGCTATTAAAAGGAACGCAGGAACTAACATTAATTCAAAAAATACGTAAAATTCTATCAGATTGGTGGAAAGAACTGTTCCCACCATACCCATAGAAAATGTAAGAAATAAGGCAAAATACAATCCCATCTGTGTATTTATTGTTTGACCTGAATATGGTTCAGTGCTGAATGAACTTTTAGAAATTTGATTCTGATGTTTCATCATACCTTTATCTGCAGATGATTCGTATCCGTTTTCTTTATTACGATTAGTATCTATGTTGCCATAGCTACCAATGTTGAAGTCTTGACCATTTGCATCATTCTCTTTACCAGGACGCAAATTATCAAACTCTCCCGCTATCTTTCGTATCATGTATGGTTTTGAAAAAATGACAAGGATAGTTGAAAGAACATAGATCGTCACAGCGAATGGTGAACTAAAACCATCTAGTTTTAGACCAAAATTACCAAATTGACTCCATACATACGATTCCTGATATATAGGATTTTCACTAGATAGTCTTATACCTGGAATAATCAATAAAATTGCTGAAATCAATAAAACAGTAAAGGAAAACCAAGTTACAGAATCTACACCTTTTCTTTTTCCTATAAAATAAGCCACTGGTGATAACAATAGAGGTAAAAAAACTGCAGCCATAAGAACACCTGATGATTCATACGCCATTTAACATGCTCCCCTCTTCTTGTCCTCTTACTAGGCGTTGATGATAATTGCATGAAAACATACAACTAACCCCGCAGACTCCTGTATTCTGCAACATCTATCTCTTTGTACAATCTATAAGCGATTATTACAATAGCAAGCCCAACCGCAACTTCTGCAGCAGCAATAGCAATGGCAAATAACGTCAGTACCTGACCCTGAACGTCCCCAAGATAGCGCGAAAATGCTATAAGATTAAGATTTGCAGCATTAGCGATTATTTCTATTGCGAAGATCATCCTAATGGCATTACGTTTGACTATTAACCCGTATACGCCTATTCCAACAAGGATTGTAGAAATTGTAAGATAATTGATTAGCTCGGTCATTTCATCTTAAACCGTCCCAATTTGGTAAAAATACTTTTTTTTTGGGATTTTCGCCCAAGAAAATCACCTTGTGCTACGTAAGGATTTTCAGTCATACGGCTATTTCCGTAGCCCTCTACTCTATCTGAAAATTTCAATGACTCCTCTGCTCCTAAGTCATTATCAGTATCGCTATTTTGATCTTCACGTCTTGCAAGAGATAATGCTCCAATAATTGAGCCAGCTAACGTTAGTGCCAGTAAAATAAAAGCGGGAGAATAATAAGTTAACATTTCATTTCCAATTTTGTTAACCATTTCATCTAATAGCGGATTAGATTCAACTTTGGAAAATTCTGAGCTTAACAAAACTATTCCTATTCCGATCATCATTAAAACTGAAAATATCATTCCTGCAATTTGCCTTCCTCGATCTTCTGTACTAGAAAATAATGCTTGTGTTCTCACTAACATTACTATGAATATTACCAGTACAGCGACAGCTCCAACGTATACGGCTATCTGGAACATTGCAACAAAAGGAGAATCTAATAATATGAAGAAACCTGCTATACCAAGCATACTTATTGCTAATGAAATTGCACCATAAACTATCTCTCTGCTTTCTAAGGCGAATAATGCAGAACCTATGGTCAAGACTGACAATCCTATAAATATAGAATCAACCATGCCAAGCTCCTCTTTCATCAATCTTTACTTCAACTGTGCCATCGTACTTTGGTTTGACTGCAAGTTGAGCTGGTGTATAAATAAGATTTTCTTTGGTAAACGAAGCCAATTCAAAATCATCGGTCATGAATAACGCATAGAATGGACATGCATCTACACATAATCCGCAAAATACACACTTACCATAATCTATTTGTGGCATTATTGCTTTTTTATTTTGTTTCCATTTTTCGTTTACTTTCACCATTGCTATAGCCTCGGCTATACCTTCGCAAGTAATTGCACATAATTGACATCCTGTGCATTTTTCATGAAAGAGTATGTGCCTACCACGTGCCCCTGCAATACCAACGCCTTTTTTTGGATCGAATTGATAACCGTCACCGACAAGTTTCAATTTTTGTTCAGGAAATCTTAATGTAAATCTTTTGAGAAGCAAATGCTTTGAGCCAGATTCAATTGCTTTAATGAATCCTGAGGCGGTAGAGGTCTTTTTAATAACCGAAGATGGGGACGAAGATGAGGGTGATGTCATAGGCTATTGTATTCCTCCTGGAGTTATTATCCCACCATATATTAGGGTTAATACAATGAATATGTTAATGAAAGAAAGAACTATTAATTTATACCAACCTGTATGAAGGAGAATGTCGATTCTTATTCTTGGATTAATTCCTCTTGGAAGCAATATCAACATTATCATTACAAAGGTCTTTATTGTAAACCAGAAAATTCCATTGGCAACAGTGGCATTGTAAATCTTTTCTCCTGTGTAATTTGGAATTAGTTCCTGTGGAAAAATTTGTGGACCAGTCCATCCACCTAAGAAAAGAACAACAAAGAGAGCCGCAAGAACATATAATTTGAGATAGGTTCCTAGCTGTATCAGTCCATAAATCATACCAGATGTTTCTGTTAACCAACCAGCCACAATCTCACTTTCGGCTTCTGGAAGATCAAAAGGTACCCTTTCTAATTCTGCCAATGAAGAAATATAAAAAACAAAGGCACTCAGAGGAGCAACAGCAAAGAACCAAAAAACGTATTGTGATTCTACCATGTCAGTTAGGTTCAACGATCCCGCCAATAAAACAATTGGAAGGGCTGAAAGAATGAAGGGAATTTCAAAGGCAATCATTTGATGAAGAGCACGCAAACCTCCGATGAAGGGATATTTGCTATTGCTGGACCATGAAAACAACAAAGCTAAAAGTGGGAAAAATCCCAATATCGCAAAAACAGCTAAAATTCCAACATCAAGATCTGATGCTACCCAGCCAGGGGCTACAGGTATTAATGCAGTAGTAGCTGCAGCAGTAGCAACAAAAATTACAGGAGTTGCCCAAAATATTGGCTTATCAGCACCAGAAGGTATTATGATTTCTTTTGAAATTAATTTAAAACCGTCTGCTACCAATTGTAATATTCCTTCAAATCTTCCAGCATAGTATGGACCTATCCTTAATTGCATCTTTGCCAAGAATTTTCTTTCAATAAAGATAGTAGCAGCTGCAATTATTGTACCATATGCAAACCCTGGAAATATTGCAGCTCTAAATATATCGGTGTGAATAATGAAATTAATAATCGGAATAGTTCGTGTAGGGTCTACCATCATAGAAAAAAAGAGATATGGAGTAAGAACCTCATCTCCTGCATAAGGTAGAGGAAGATAAAAGAGTACAATGAAAATTACTGGTAAAACAACTAAAGTTACGATGACCAATATCCAGAAAACAAGCCATATGATGGAAGCAACAAAATTTCCAAATCTAAACTCTTTTGGTGCTGTCGCCATCTTCTACCTATCTGCCTCCACAGGCCAATAATTTAATGCCCAATATATAGATGGCATATCACCTAACTTTGATCCAATTAATAGATGAGGTAGGGCTAGTATATTCCTAAATGATCCAACAGATATTTTTACTCTATATGGTCTTGGGGATCCATCACTTATTATATAATAACCAAGAGCACCCCGACCTGACTCTACTCTCTTGTAAGATTCGCCAGATGACCCTTTTGGATTCGATTGAAGTTTTAGTCTAACTTCTCCTGACTCTGGCATTTTATCTAACAGTTGTCTAATGATGTGACAGGATTCCCTCATATCTAGGAATGGTACATATGCTCTTGCAAAGGAATCACAAGTTTTCATATACTGAACCTTGAAATCGATCTCATTATAGATATCATAAGGTTCAACTTTTCTTACGTCGTACGGCACTCCAGATGCTCTTAATACTGAACCAGTTACTCCAAGATTTATTGCATCCTCCTTTGTCAAAATTCCCACATTTTCAGTTCTTTGTCTAAAAAGAGGGTTATTGTAAAAAATATCTTCATATTCTCTTAGCCTTTTCTCAAAATAATTGACATATTGCAGACATTTTTCCTTGAAACCTTCTGGAGCATCATTTCTTACACCTCCTGGAATATTGTATGCATGGGTAACCCTAGCACCTGTAAGAGCTGTCAATAAATCAATGAATAATTCTCTGTCTCCAGAAGGCCACATAAACATTGTAGAATGACCTAAAAATATTCCATATATTGCAAGCCAATAGAGAGTGTAAACCTGACGATTTAGCTCAGAAGCAATAGCTCTGATAAACTGACCTCTTCTTGGGACTTCTATTCCTAGCAACTCTTCAACAGCAAGACTATAAGAATAGGTAATATTTGTAGAATCATGGATTACCGGCCTTTCAAGATGAGGTATATTTTGTATAAAGTTTCTATATTCACACATTTTTTCCTCACCCCGATGAACATACCCTGGATCAGGATCACAGTACACAATATAATCACCATCTACCTTTATAGTAAATCTGAAATGTCCAGAACCTGGATGTTGCGGACCTACACTTAAAGTCATTAATCTGTCTTCAGTTGATTCTTTTGCTATAGATAAGCCCAACTTGGTGGTCTCTTCTATTTTCTTTTCAAATTCACTGTCGAACTTTGTAGTCATCTTTCAGATCATCTACCTCCCCTTTATGCGGAAATCTTTTCTCAAAGGAGGTATGTCCGCCCAGTCTTCTGGTAACAAGAATCTCTCATTTCTTGGATGCCCTTCAAAGTAGACACCAAGCATCTCAAATGTTTCTCTTTCATGATATTCTACGCTCTTGAAAATAGGCAATAAAGATGGTAATCGCGCTTCATCTCGATCTGTTTTTGTTGATAGCGCTAGAATAATTGGAGAAATTTCTTCCCTCGAGTACGAATTTAAGTGATATACCACTTCAATTGAATTATCTTCTGGATAATCTGTTCCAGAAACAGATTCAGCGTGATCAAAACCAATATTAGTCTTTAAGAAATTTGCAATTTCAAGAATATTCTTTGGTTCAACATATATTTTCATTCTTCTTGGTTTTAAATAGACTAATCGAATCTTGTTTTGAAATTTCGAATCGATTTGCAAATATAAAGAATTTTCTGTTTTTGAGTTTGGATCAATGAATGGAATTTCATTATCGTTTGACTTAAGAGATAAACTGTCAGAATTTTTATCATCTTTAGCTGAATCATTGTGGTTGGTCGAAATCATTTATCTTATCTTCGACCTTTTGATTTTTTCCTGCAATAACATGCAACCTTGAATCAGTGTTTCAGGTCTTGGAGGACAACCGGGTACATAGACATCAACAGGTATAACGCCATCAATACCTGGAAGAACGTTGTAGGAAT
>DASPFY010000033.1:0-6732 GCA_035620895.1 Nitrososphaeraceae archaeon | reverse complement strand
AATGTCCTGCGGAATTTCAATCTTTAATTCTAATATAAGTAATATATCTTTAGTTTGAACCAATAGTAAAATATTGAATTAACACTTAATATGAGCTTTGCAATTTAAGGCCTAGTAAGTAAATATAGATATTGACATTCCCCTTTAATAGAAATTTTTCCAAGGTGACACCAAAGTTATTTACAAGATGTCGTTTCCACTCGTAATTACAATTCGGAGATGCAAACTAGCCAACAATACTCTCCCGATTTGCCAGCGCAATTTTGAGCATGACATTGTAAGATAAAAATATAGCAAATTGCAATAAGTTTCATGAATAAGAAGCACTATCAATTATCTTCTGATCTGACTATCTGCAGAATAGTTAATGGAATGTGGCAAGTTGCAGGTGGACATGGACAAATTGATCATGAATTGGCAATGGCAGATATGTTAAGATATCATGATGCTGGATTTACTACGTGGGATTTAGCTGATATCTATGGCCCAGCAGAAGATTTTATAGGAGAATTTAGGCGTAGATTATCAAAAGCAAAGGGTAAAGAAGAACTAGACAAGATTCAGTCGTTTACAAAATGGGTGCCACAACCAAGCAGGATAACACGTTCTATTGTCAATAGCAGTATAGAAACATCGATTCGCAGAATGAATGTAAGCTCTTTGGATTTACTTCAATTTCACTGGTGGGAATATAACAATCCGTATTACATGGATGCGCTAAAATATCTATCAGACCTCAGGGATAGAGGAAGTATCAAGCATCTGGGTCTAACAAATTTTGATACTGATCATCTGCAGATCATTACGGACTCGGACGTGCCAATTGCTTCGAATCAGGTTCAATATTCAATCATTGATAGAAGACCGGAAGTAAAAATGATACCATTTTGTAGAAAACATAACATCAGCTTACTTACTTATGGAAGCATTTGTGGAGGATTATTATCTGAAAGATACGTAGGAAAACCAGAGCCATCTATTACTGATCTAAATACATTAAGCTTGCAAAAATACAAAAAAATGATAGACACATGGGGCGATTGGAATTTGTTTCAAAGGCTTTTATTGGTTTTGGACAACATCGCAAAGAAACATAGAGCAAGTATCACAAATGTTGCTACTAACTACATCCTTTCCAAAGCTACGGTTGCAGGTGTTATTATTGGTGCAAGGCTCGGGATAATTGATCATATAAATGATAACAGTAATGTTTTCAACTTCAATTTGGATGACTCGGATCTTGAATCAATTAATCAAGTATGTGAGAACGCAAATAATCTATATGAGATTATTGGAGATTGCGGTGAAGAATATAGATAATTAGTCCGTTTTCTAAAGAAAAAACCGAATAGAATTTAATTCTATTCTCTTTTTAATGCCACAATTGGAAGTAATCTGGACGCTTTTAAGGCAGGAAACAGACCTGCTAGTACGCTGAGCGCACTTGAAATCAACCACACCCTCGCCATGTCAGCGGCAAGAAAAATAGGAGCTATTTGTGATTGGTTCGATGCCCCATCGTTACCAGCAAAGCCTGCACTCAAAATATAAGCACCAACAATTCCTCCCAATATACCACAGGTGGCCCCAAAAATTCCAATCATTAATGCCTCGGTCAAAAACAAGGCAAGGATGTGCCTACTTTTTGCACCGATTGCTTTCATTGTTCCAATTTCACGTGTCCTTTCTATAACTGATGTATATAGAGTTGTAATAATTCCCACTGCGCCAACAACTAAAGACACTATTGCTATGCTTAAAAGAAATGCGCTAATGCCTCCCGTAAACTCTTGCACAGTCTTGATGATAGCCTTAACAGTTGTAATTCCAATATCGTTACCATAAAGCTTTCTAATTTCTTGCTCGATTGAATCTACATAAATTCCCGATCTTGCAACTACAATTAACGAATCAAATTTTCCAGACTTATGAAATAATGCGTTGCCAACTTCGGTATCAATTACTGCTGAATTATCAATGTTTGGATTTCCTGTTTGTTTTATTATTCCTCTTACAACGAAACTTTTTGATTCTTGTTCTCTCTTGCCTGTTGTGGGGTCTACAAAAGTGTATGTAGCCTTAACGGTCTGGAACAACTTTAAAAACGGAGCAGACTCACCAGGTGGATTGGCCAAATCATTTGAAATAATTATGGCGGAAGGATCATTTTGCCGTATAGTAGAGCCTTCGACAAATTCCAGCGTGGGAGAAAGTACCGTTAGTTTCTGAGGATCCATAGAGAATACTTGATACTCTTTTGAGTTTCCTTGAGATTCCAGGATTACTTGAGATTGATATGATGGAATTACATCATCAACAAATGGTAAAGATTTTAGCCTATTTTCAACTGCCGCATTTAATGTAATTTTTGGAGTTGCTGGTGGTCCGACAACTGGTCCTCCTCCACCTTGCTGGACCTGGGCTGGATTTATGAAAATGATATTGGCTGCTAGATTACTTAGCTGTTGGTTAAAAAAACCACCAAATCCTGCGCTAATACCTCCAACAGCCACCATTAAACTACTTCCAACCATTACCATAATTATGGTCAATATGGATTTAGTTTTTCTTTCTTTCAATGCATCAAATGACAATGCAAAAATATCTTTAATATTCATGATTCTGTTATCTCTTCATTATTTTTTCTAAAAATTCTCCTTGTAAGTAGAATCCTCACCACCAAGAAGTGATTCGATGTCTTCATCATTTCCTTTGTCATTATCGTGTCCACCACTTTCGTCCTCGTGTTCAAGCACTATATTTTGGATCCCAGTCTTTTTCTTTGATCTGAATCTTCTAACAACTATGAAGGCAATTATTCCTATTATGGCTAATATTACTACGATTAGTAATGTATCATAATTACCAAGAAAGCCCTGCCCCTTATTACTTGTTGTGGCAGGAGAAACAAATTCAACAGTTCCATTATTAATAACAGTGTAACTATTTCTCAGGTCATCACTATATGTTACTTCTAATGAAACAGGATAAACTCCAGAAGAAGTGTTGTTATTCATTGCCAAAGGAATACTAAATGGGAGTGGCGAATTTTCTTCTAAATCTCCAAGATATTGTGGAAAAGAAGATACAGGAACAAGAATTTCCTTATTTTTAGATCCTTGTGTAGATGATGGTGGTAATTGTCCTTCACTTTGCTCGGCTAAGCTTGATGATAATGATGATGATGAATTTGATATTTCAATTGTTGTGAACAAAGCCAACGTATTGCCTTTATTCAAAATATTTCCAACAAGATTTGGATTTCCACCTATATAGTTAACAGCAAGATCAGTAATATTGACTGTGATATCACCTTTTACATTTGCGCCTAGATTAAAAGACTCAGACTTGGCTTGATTATCATATATATATTGTATCGTTATCTTAAAGGATACTGGACTATTAATCAATGATTTTGAAGCAAAAACTCTTGTCAGGAATTGTTTTGTGGTATATGGATCTATTTCATTCAGATTCCATTTTGAATCACCAAGGATCTTTATTGAGCTGGACTCTGGAACAAGTGAAACTACAGCATCTATGATTGGATTGGTATTGGTATTAGTAATATTAAACTGCAGTTCATCTACTCTGCCTGCTATGAGTGACACAGTATTATTATTTGGAGGTACACCTATCCTATCTGTGTTATTATTTTCAAGACCAGGGATAAATGTATTATCATTAGAATTAAATCCACTCACTTGAGTTATTGCATAAGTGAGGTTCTTATTTTTAGCCCCGTAGTTACCATTAGTAATCAAATCATTCTCGTCATTATTTTGGTTAAAGTTCTCAGACTGAGAACGTACGTTATTTATCGTTTCAGAAGTAACGGTAGATGAAAGAGTTAAACCAGACTGTGGAGAGGACGGTAAGATATGAACCCCCATTGATTTATCTAATGTCTTTTTGTAACCATATGCATTATTATATGATATCTTAAGATCTATATTTTCGAGTATACTGCCTACGGAATTGCTAGCGAATATCACAGGATTAATTTGTACGCTTTCACCTGCTGGGATTGTTCCCACATTAAATGTTGTGGTTCCTGCACTTACTAATGGAATTACTGTAGATTGTTGTACAGTGGTTATGGAGTCATTACCATCATTACTAGTCGTAGGAATCACATTATTATTATCAATTTGATCCTGTTGGTTTCTGGCCGATACTTCGACAATAACTCCAGTAGCTGCAGCCGATCCTTCATTTTTAACTAGCGTTTCTACTATATTGGGTTCCCCTGGAACTAAACTTACCACACTTGAAGAGGTCGATTGCTTATCTTGGAATGACTGATTGTCGGACTGAGAGGACATTGCGGATGAAAACGATATTGCGTCTAAAATAACCTTACCGCTGAGTTTAAAGGGAACTTTTATCGATCTATCTCTCATATTTTCTTCATCCTTTTCGGCAACATTAAAGTAATCTATGTTGAGGGAACCGGTGTATTCTTTTCCTACTTGCGTATCCTTTGATATAGTTACTGGAAAGTATAGTGTAAATGTTTGACCTGCATCAACAAGACCATTGTAACTAGCTAGCGCAGTATCATTATCGATATTCTTTGGAGACACGTTTGCAGTAAACCCGGACGGGAAATCAAGTGATGCCCTTATGCTCGTCACATCGGAAAATCCTCTGTTGATTAGGACAATAGCCAGTATGGAATCACCTTCTCCTGCTCCTACTTCTTGCTTTGTTACTGGGGGTATGTCTTGTGCTGCTGAAGAATCAGAAGAGGTTTCGGCAACCACTGATCCTTGAGCAGTTTGATCAGTGAAGAAAGAGTCAATAAAGGCGAATTTTGTGGGACCTTCATTATCATCTTCATCATCTTCATCAACTTCATCGCTGCTAGGGGAACTGACAGAAGGAGCAGTAACGGTATTTGTGATAATGACAGGGGGCTGTGACTCTTGCTCTGGTGGCTTTTCTTGTTCCTTTGGTAGTTCATCTTTCTTTGGTCGGTCTTGTTCATCTGAGTTTTTTGAATCCCTGCCAGCCTTCTGTGACTTCTCATCACCAGTTGATTTTTCCTTTTTATTACCCTGGGAGGTAACTTCTTTCTTTTTGTTATCCTCTCCGCCACTTGATTTCGCAAACACAGAAAATATTGTAGAACATGGACCTAGAATACTACCGCTCAGCAATAAACACACACAGGATAGGGAGAGAAAAATAATTAGCCCATTATCATAACTGTAATTATGACCCTTATTGAAGAACATATTCAAATCCCAAAATTTTTTACTACCTTTTGGATTCTTCCATCTTTGATATGTATAGATCTATCGGTGTTTGCTGCTAGATCATGATTGTGAGTTACCATAATTATTGTTCTTTTGAACTTGTTTGATAGTAGCTTTAATAAGCCAAAAACATCCCCACCTGTTTTAGTATCCAAATTTCCTGTTGGCTCGTCTGCAAGAATGATGGCAGGATTATTCATTAGAGATCTTGCTATTGCCACCCTTTGTTGCTCCCCACCGCTCAAGTTAAATGGTTTTGATTGTACTTTGGATTTTAATCCTAAGAAACTTAGTAACTTAATTGCCCTCATTTTTCTTTCAGATCTATTCATTCCGCTTATTATGGCTGGAAATTCTACATTTTTTAGCACATTTGTCCTATTGATTAGATTATAAGATTGAAAAATAAACCCGATAGAATTGTTTCTCATTGCCGCCGCTTGGGAATCGTTCAGGCGATAAATATCGATGCCATTGATTAATACCTGGCCGCTGCTTGGCCTTTCTAACGCGCCTAACATATTAAGCAAAGTACTTTTTCCACTACCTGATGGACCAACTATCGACACGAATTCGCCTTTTTTTACATTAAATGTAATGTTTGCAACTCCAATTACTCTGCCTGCCCGGGATTCCCAGAATTTTGAGAGATTCCTAACTTCAAGTGCAACAAGATCATTATCATGACTAGAGGGAGTCAATTTATCATTGACATCTGATCTGCTCATTCAATATTGTGGATGTAATACTGGAATTATTAAAGCAAATAGGCAATAATACACCACATAAGAGACATTATAATATTAAAACTGTCTAATTCTATTCGTAAAGATATATAGAACAGATGAAAAGCGAACTGAACGATTTCTTCAAAATTACTCCTCAATTAAAGATTAAAGTATCTCAAATAAACTACGGACAATGCTTCAAGTCCTCGACATTTTTCGGGTTGATTTAGTCCGAGATTCATCTCAGGATCATAGCAGACTTCAGAAATCAGACAGTAACCTTTTATAAATTACTGTACTTGATATCCACATTTCATGCAACAGCCCATACTAGACAAGATTGATTTAAGGATCATCCAAGCTTTGGCCAAAGATTGCAGGGTATCTTACAGGAACATAGGTTCAGTTGTTGGTCTGACTACAAAGAGTGTTAGAGCAAGAGTTGTCAAAATGGCTTCTAGTGGTGTAATTGAAAAATTTTTTGTCTACATAAATCCGGCAGTTCTGGGGTACGGAACAGAATGCATATTGAAAATGAGATATAATGAGATAACAGAAAATATTATTGACCGTCTTAATCTTTTGGGAGACCTATTCTTACATGTTAGACAAATAGGAGGAACTTCTGTATTTTCTTTAGTTGTAAAGACTGGAGCTGAGGATAAGATTCCTCTTCTTATTGATTCATTGAAACCTGCTGTCATGCAGAGCATGTTCGTAAGTCGACCGTACGTACAGAAGGG
>DASPFY010000032.1:0-6008 GCA_035620895.1 Nitrososphaeraceae archaeon | reverse complement strand
GAGCGCTGCTACTTTGGGTCTCCATCTTCACTTAAACGTATATTTGCAGTCTGGAAATATAACAATGCGGAGTACACTGCAATGCAGCTTGTGCATCATTATATCCACTAGAATAGTTTGTAGGAGTAGAAGCTTGAGTTTCCTTCGTTTCCTCAATCGGACTTATTGCATTGCTATTGTGCTATATCTTAGTTCAATATGGATCTGGTTCTATATCTTTTCAGTTCTAAGTCGACTATGGATTTCATTGCGACGAGCGAAACCGGTACAAGTTGAATTTAGTAATATAACTATTGATATTTCTTTACACCGCAAACTATCGTTTATATTAAAAAATTCAGATTACTAATAGCATTGAAAATCTACATAGGCTGCAGCGGATGGAGTTATACATCCTGGCAGGGTCCGTTTTATCCTCAAAATTTGGGCAATAGGGCTTGGCTTCCTTATTACTCCCAGATATTCAACTATGTAGAGATCGATTCCACTTTTTATAATATACCTAGTGAGTTAATGGTAAAAAATTGGAGTAAAAGAACACCAGATAATTTTAGATTTGCCGCAAAGTTTCCAAAAATAATAACGCATGATAAAAAATTTAAGAACGTAGAAAAAGATTTAGAGTTATTCTACAAAAGAATGCAACCGCTCAAAGACAAGTTGTTGGCATTACTAATCCAGTTGCCTCCTTCTTACAAACTCAAGGAAGGATTGGAAGATTTCAGTAGTCATGATTTTTTCTTTGAAGGAGACTTTCGGTACGCCGTGGAAGTAAGACATTCATCATGGTTTAGCGATTTAGCCTACAACTTTTTTAAAAACAATAAAATTGGAATGGTCTGGAGTCAGATGGATAGATTACAAACTCCTCCAATAGTAACATCAGATTTTGTGTATCTTAGGTTGATAGGAGACAGAAGATTGGCTGAAAGTCAATTTGGCAAAATTCAAATTGATAGATCCGAAGAAATCAGAAATTGGGCCAATAAAATGAAAGAAGTAAAACAGAATGAAAAAGATATCAAAATAGGAATAGTCGCTGCAAACAACCACTATGGAGGATACGGTCCAGGAACTGTTGATATCTTTCGACAGAATATGGATATGGAAAAATTATCCTTTGAAAATGTAGATATTGCCAAGATAAGCAGAGAATTAGAACTAGAACCTAGGCATAATCTCGGCGAAAGAGAACAAATCAAGAGGGGGAAACAAACGAGCATATCAGATTTTGTAAATTGATTAAGGATAAATGACTGAGTAAATGACTGTACTGGAATAAATGCGACTAATCCGACTAATTGTCACTAATTGTCAGTATTATGGCAGAAAATGACTCATTGAATCTGTTTATCAGGTTTCTCTCGTACTTCGCCTAGAACGCAACTCATCAATTACCTCTTGGACCAGTTCTCTCACATTTTCCTCACCTTGATAATCATCCCTACTCTCGTCAAGAACAGAGGAACGTTTTAATAGTGAGTTCAAACTTTTTTCCAACTCCCTTTCCATTTGCACTCTTCCTAGTGTTTGTAAGAAAGCCAATTGTTTCTCTGCGCTTTGAAAAAATTCCCTTCTTAATTTCTTATCCTGTGATGCGAGTCTTGCGGAGCCAAATAGGCCTATAAATAAGCAGTATGATCCGAGTGGCATTAGCATTATTGTTAGAACGCCATAGGGAGGGTAAGCCGCATATAATAAGGAATTTATTTCCATAGACGAAAAAACTACTGCGATGCCTATTGCCGCAATTTTTAGTGAATTCTGAAGATTTGGCTGTTTAATTTTTGTTGCTGCTGTTAGAAAAACAATAGAGAATAAAATACCACCAACCTGTTTCGTGGCACTAAAAAGTAATATGTAGATTACACTAAAGATTGCTGGAGATCCGGACAACAGCGTTCCAGAAAAGTTAGCTAAGTAAGTTTCAAAAGGGAACAGAAAATATATCAAGGGTATCATGATGATAACCCAAAATCTAGTTCTACCAATTTTGTTGCGATATTGTCTTAATAAAGCAACCGTTGCTATCCATACAAAGATGAATGATAACAAGGACAACCCGTCAAGTGTAACACCAAAGGAGAAACTCAAATCTGAAACAAACGAATTAACCAAAATGCTATGAAGAGACTTTGCTTTAATCCACTCAGATGTAGACGTATACTGAACGTTAACGTATACTATAGACAGGACCAAATAGATAAATACAAATGAAAAAGAAATGGCATATGCTATAATCATGAAATTCTTACTTGATCTGAACCACCTTACTAGCAGCACAACTAGTAATAGTATGAACAGCACCGATGGCACAAAGGAACTGAAAAGAATCAAAAGTGTTAAATTGCTATTATACATTTTTACAAAAACCATTTGAACTATCTCTACTGCTAAAAAGGTAATAACCATAAATTGACTCGCTAGTGCAGTAAATCTCACGAGAATTCGAGCCATTCTCTGCTTGAAACTGGACATCAAGTCATAACTTTCAATAGCCTTCAACAATACAATGGCAAATATAGCAAAAGTTATCGAAAATATTGTAAAGATCCCGACCTTTGAAGATACGGGTAATTCTTTGTTAGTATATGCGTAAAAGTTGATAACGCTAGAATCTATTACAATAATGACACTTATTGCCAAAATGAACAACAGCGTCACTTTATTGGTAATTTTTAATGACAAATGACTGACCACTATTCAAGACAAGCAAAGATAAATCCATTTATTTTTAGTTCCGCGTTGAACTCTACAAATAATAGTATGACCATAGCAAAAATACATATTTAACCATTTTATTCTGAATGATGAAACCGAGAGAATGAAATCAAAGAATGTTTTAGTTACTCTGTCTATTCTGATTTTTTCAGCCACGGTGATGGTTCCAATGGCTTATGCTGTAGATATGTTTCATAAGGATGAAATGCCATTTGGCAAGCCTTACGAGGATTGGGTTCAGGATTATTGGAGGTGGAATGCTGCCCTTCCCAGTGATCCGGAAACGACTGTTGCTGGCGTAAAGGAAAATGGGTGTTTTATAAATAAGGAAGGCCCTGTTGCCTTTCTAATGGACCCAGCGATAGGAGGTAAACATCACCAGAGATGTGAAATATCATCCAACCAAGGAATCTTTATTTCAGCATGGAGCGGTGAGTGTGATGGTAGCACTAAGGGATACGAAAACGCGTCATTTAAGGAGTTATCAAAATGTGCTAGAGATCTTAACTTGGGAAAAGTAACGGTCAATGCCTGGGTTGACAACAAATCAATCGCACAGGTCAAAGCAGAAGATTATAAGACAATTAATGTCGTCAACACCACTGAACTGTATACAAAGGCATTTAATATTACTACGCCAGAAAACTCTTGGCTAACAGTGGATTATCCTGGCCCCCACCCCGGTGCTGTCCATGGATGGTTCATTTTTCTAAAACCGCTACCTGTAGGTGAGCATACTTTCCATTATGTGAATGATGTGAGACCCACTACGCTAGGTGCAGGAAATACGAATAATGCTGATATCACATATTCGTTGAAAGTTAAGTAGCGTAAGAAATAATACTCTATTGAATTAGATCGATAATTATCTAGTGATTCCATGTAAACGTGGCACACGCTACAGAATATTCACTTTGGAATGACAAGCAAGTTATAATGATTTATTAGATGCGCTTAGATTGAGTTTGAAATGCTATCACATTCAGTAGGTCTTCGGTAGTATTTGATGTTTGGCCAAACTAAACTTTCATTAAATCTATCTATCGCTTTGATCGAACATAGAAAAAATACATATGTAACCAATTTATTGTGGATTATGTAACCAAGGAAATGAAACCAAAGAATGTATTAATTACACTATCTATTTTATTATTTTTAGCCACGGTTATTACTCCAATTGCATATGCTATCGATGTGTTTCATAAGGATGAAACGCCATTCGGTAAGCCGTATGAGGATTGGATTCAAGATTGGTGGAGGTGGAATGCTGCTATTCCCGGTGATCCGGTAACGACTTTTGCTGGAGTAAAGGAAGATGGGTGTCTTATAAATAAGGAAGGCCCTGTTGCCTTTCTAATGGACCCAGCGATAGGCGGTGTACATCACCAGAGATGTGAAATATCATCCAACCAAGCAATCCTTTTTCCAGCATGGAGCGCCGTGTGTACTGGCGCCGTCAAGGGAAATGAAAACAAGTCATTTCAAGAATTATCAGAATGTGCTAAGGGATATGATTTGGGAAAAGTAACGGTCAATGCGTGGGTTGACAACAAAAGTATAGCACACGTGAAAGCAGAAGATCTTAAGACAACTAATCTTATCAATGCGACTGAACTGAATACAAAGAGATTTAATATTACTATTCCAGAAAACTCTAATTTAGCAGTGGATTATCCGGGAACTCATTTGGGTGCCACTCATGGGTGGTACATCTTCTTAAAACCGCTACCTGCAGGTGAGCATACTATACATTATATCAATGACGTGAGAGAAACCACGCTAGGTGCAGGAAATACGAATAATGCTGATATCACATATTCGTTGAAAGTTAAATAGCAAATAATAAATGATACTCATAATTGAATCAAATTGGATAGTTTAACTTAAAAAATTATCTTTTACTCAATCAGTAGACAATTCATCAAATGCTAAATCATCAGACAAATTCCTTACTTATACTAATAATGACGTGATGTTTACTATCGAAAGGAAATTGTTTACAATATGAAGACTCATTTCCCAATTAGAACTAGAATCTCGGATTAACCTCGGCAAAGGAGAACAAATCAAAAAAGGGGAACTAACAAGCATATCATATTTTGTAAATTGATTAAAGTTAAATGACTATTTAGTGTCAGTAATTGTCCTTAATTGTCCTAATTGGCAGTAATTGACAGTAATTGAGAGTACTTTATGATAGTTTAGGATACGGTAGAACCCTTTGTATGTAGTTTCAATACTTAAAATAATGAAAGTTTATCCAAGTCTATTAAAAGTTAATTGATACTAATTGATAGTATTTTATGATACTTTTGATAGTATTGGAGGATAGTTTTTTTGTATCAGAGTATCAAATTCACAATAAATTACAACAACGTGTAGATTATTCAGTACTTTGAAAAGGCTTTTATTCTCTTGGGTAGACTTCACCATTTTTTCTGTATTCTTGCCAGCATGTATCATGAAAGAACCATAATATATCAAGGTCCTTAATGTCCATGTTAATACCGCAGTACTTGCAAATTCTTGAGCCCTTGAAATAATTCTCCATTAAACTTAAAAACATTATTTACTAATATATGCCCACATGTGAGGACTGGGTATGATGAACAAGGAAGGAAAATTTAGCATGATATTTGCATTAGTTGGCTCGATGGTTTTATTATCATTAAATCAAGTCTATGGACAAGAAAACGAAGTGATAGTTACCATTATGCAAGGTTCCGCGGATGCAGGATCGTGTGAAAATAAATACCAAGGTGAAGCTCACGCTGGTTATGGTTTTAGTCCAGAAGAGTTAACCATTGAAAAGGGAACTACCGTTAAATGGATAAACAACGATACCTCGACACATACGGTTACATCAGGTGAACCAGGTGATAATACAGTCGGTACTGCCTTTGATTCCTCATACATGAATGAAGGCGATGTATATTTGCACAAATTCAATTCAAAGAAGACATATGATTACTATTGCACCATGTATCCATTTATGAAAGGCAAAATTATTGTCAAATAAATAAAATGAGTCTAAATGATAGTACCAAATATGCGAGACTGCCAAGAATGTCAAATAATCTTAAGAGAATTAGAAAAATGAATTTATTTATGCTTGGCCTTTGTGCTAGTATGTTAGTTGGAAATCTCTAGTATACTTTAGTTCCTGGATGAAATGCTACCCATTCGAACCAATAACCCTCATCAAATGGTAAACGCAAAAGTTGTTTCCCTTTCAGCTGACCTTCAGTCGATTTACCTTCAAAATCCCATTGGCTTCCGGTTTGCTC
>DASPFY010000031.1:0-13507 GCA_035620895.1 Nitrososphaeraceae archaeon | reverse complement strand
GGCGGAAATATGAACTTCCTCAGTTTTTGACCTTCTTTTGAGTAATGTCCTATACAATTTATTTGGCCTCTAGAATACTTGAATGCATACTTCGCAAATACTGTACATGATGAACATTTATCATCATAAATTAGAACAGGCTGCTTAGTAGTAATTGAATCCAAGACTAATTGCTTTTATTAAGATGCAATTCAATGTAAATCTTTTGGATTTCAGTTATTAAAAATAAAAGTTTAAAATAAAGTAAATTTTAGTAAATCAGATTTAGATTAACAAGACTGCTGCACTTAATACTGTGGTCCACATTCCGTCCTTGTGACCTTCAGCAGACTGCGTAAAGTTTTGTGTCTTGTATATCTTTCCAGAAAGTCTCCATTGTTCCTGTTTTTCATCCCATGTAAGCGAATCGTCGTTAGGTAACCCCATCGTAGTGGCTAGCATTTCCATGGCCATATCTTCCGCATAGTCTCCGGCTTTTTGGGCTGTCTCGCCAGTAGAATGATGTTCTGATAGATAACCATACTGACCATCATCAGCTGGATTAGCTAATCCTACGGAGGCAGCGATAAGCCTGTTTGGTTCATTAGTGGATTGTCTTGCAATAATAACAAATACCACTTGTCCTGGTACAAGATAGTTCCTACCTTCCTGCAAACTAATAATTTTGCATTTTGGAGGCTTTATACTAGAGACGGATACAATATTAAGATCCGATATTTTAGCATCACGTAAAGCCAGTTCAAAACTTGTAAGATGATCTTTGTGAACTCCTTTACCTTTAGTGAAAAACATAGCCTTTGGAACATACAGCATTGGATTTGTAAATGGTTGAACATTCACTGTTTTTTCAGTCATCCTACATGGATTCAAATTAATAAAATATTAAGATTACTTTTGTTTGCTCTTCTGGTAATTTAGAATTTATGAGTTAAATGCATCAGATTATCGAATAAGAACTACAAGCTAAAATATGAAAACTTTTCTTGCTTTTCGAAGATCATTAATTTAGATTTATTTCGCCATCTTTTCGCAATTAGCCACAGCAATATCTCCTTCTGAAATATTCACGTTAGATATCGTATCAGAACTAGTGCCACAATCGAAATAATCAGCGCCTAAACCACCATCTAAGAAATCTGCTCCAGGGCCTCCATACAGGTCGTCATTTCCTTCCCCACCCGAAATATTGTCATTGCCTATACCGCCGAAAATAAGATCATCTCCATCTCCACCTACAATGTTATCACCACCCACTCCACCATCAATTTCATCATTACCCTGATTACCTGTAATATTATCAAAACCTGCTCCCCCAAAAATAACGTCATCACTTGTCGTTCCTATGAGATTGTCAGCTTGTGAACTCCCTATGAGATCAGTCTGTGCAGTCCCTGTGAGATTGCCAGGTTGTGCAGTCCCTGTGCCTGTGAGATTGCCAGTCGATAAAGTATCATTCGTAGTTGAGGTTGGTTGCGCATACGCATTAGATTGAGGTAGGACGGAAACACCAACGAAAATTACATTCAAAACAAAGTAAAGGTGTATCTTCATCTGATTTCAAAAACATAAATAAAAACCGGGTATTTAATTTTACCAATATTTCTTACCATAAACCTTAATACTTAATTGCTCTTTGTTTGACATGGAGTGTAAACAAGATCCTAGGTTCAATCAAGTCCAAAACTGATGTTTGATACTATTTTTGAGAATGTATGTCCAGTGCTGGCGGCAATACTATTTGTTTTGGATGCAATGTAATGTATCTAAATATATAGGAAAATTTTGGAGGAATTCATTGAATCTTGAAATTGGAACTATGGGAATCTTATCAAAAATATTGTAATCGTATTCATGCAAAGTCACTATAATTGGAATTGCTGATTCAACGTCTTTCCTTTTATCCAGAAATACTTCCGCTCTTCTAGTCTGGTTTGAGGAAAATTTTGAGATATTAAAACGATGAATTTTCATCCAATGCTTGCAGTCAATTAATAATGCGATATTACGATAGAATCCAATTACATCTATTTGAATTCTAGGGTTGGTGAATACGACATTTCTTTCATAAGAATATCCAGCAGATTCTATCAGCAATGACGTAAATAACTCAAAATCGTTCCATAGTATTTTCTTTGATAAACGCTCTAGATCGCAGCCTTGTTTCATAGCCAAAAGAATTGTGTCTAGTTTGTCTTTTTCTGAAAAAGCAACACAATTGTCCGAGAATTCCCCTATTCCTAAATAAACTAGATAATTCACCAATTCCTCTGTTGTTGACTTACTCGTAATCTCGCACAATTGTTGAAACCTTTCCAAAGTTAGTTTGTTGGGCATTCCCACAAGCGACCTCACTAGCAATTCATTATTAATGAAAATATTCGTGTTATCAGTCAACTTGGTATCACAAATAAGACGGCAAAATCAAAATTTATTTATTTCTAGTGGCAATACTATACATGACGTACGGGCTTTTGTGGCTGAGAAGCAATGATAAGTCTCTTCTTAGATTTGCAATAATAGGTATATTGTTACTAACTGTCATACACGTTTACCTTTCAATATCATTATTTGATGTCCACACAGGGATTTTTGAGTTTTTACATATTATCACAATTCTAATACTGATAGTAGTTTTTATTTCAATCTTATTGAAGGGTATAGTACCAGTGGCTATTTCCTGTCTTGGCATAGTCCTGATTTATGGAAGTATTGTGATACCATTTGTCTTTTCAGGTTCGCTGGGTCCCTTCTACTATAAAGCATCAATTGGTTACTTGAATCTTGATGCAATAAATCGTAGCACACATGGTTTTTTTCTTCTTGGCGTTGCTATGGTTATTCTTGGGATGGTAGTCGCATACAAGCCCTATATCTTGTATACAAGAAATAGACCCACATCAACGGATCAGCTTTGGGCAAAGTATCCAAAGTGGAATGAAAAATTACAGCTAGCCAGCACAAAGATCGAATCCTTAATTGGGCTGCCAAGCCTGTTGAGCGACACAGAGAAATATCTGCTCTGGAGATACGAATTCATACTAGTTTCGATTTATGGCACAGTATATCAGGTCCCTATCTATTCATTCGTCCCTGAAAGCTCACTAATATTGAGGGAATCAAAATCACACAAGATTATTGGCGCGTCAAAGTATGGCTATTTCATTTAATCACACCAGAATTGCCTGTCATGTGTATAGTATTTAGATGCCACATTTATTTTCTAAAATTTGAATATTCTAACTTTTAAATTCATACTCAAAAAATCTAAATTTGGTCAATAAAAACGATAAAGATCACAGAACCTTTAATTAAAGGTTCTTGGAGGATTTTTTAGGAATATCGAGTTGGCAGAACTTAGAAAAGACTACATACTTGAAAAATTTGTAGTTCTTCCTCCTGATTCATATGATGTAAAAAATGATACTACACAATGTCCATATTGTCCTGGAAATGAAAGTATGACTCCGCCATCCGTACTGTCGCTGGTAGTGAAGGAAGGTATGCTTCAACGATTATCTGATAATGAAGAAAACATTATTGAAAACTGGGATGTAAGAGTTTTTCCAAATTCAAATCCCGTTGTATCATCCATGAACGAAAATAACTACAGAGACAAGCCTCTATATAGCGAACCTGCCTACGGGTATCACTATATTGTTGTGGCGACACCGGATCATCATGAAAATCTACCAAAGCTATCTATTGACAAGTGGTCAAATGTTCTGTTAGTATTACAAAATTACCTTAGTCATCTCTACACAAAGAAGAGTGTAACTTATGTTTCCATATTCGTAAATAGTGGGATCTTGTCAGGAAGCGATATTGAGCATGCCCACTTTCATCTGATGACCTTTTCAACGATACCGCCAATTATTGAATCTGAAGCAGAGGCCTCAAATCGGTATCTGAATGAAAATGGAAATTGTCCTGCATGCAACATAATTTCTACAGAGAGCGGTGGTCCACGACAAATTCTAGACACCGAAAGCTATATCGCTATTTCGCCTTGGGCTTCAACCTATCCTTATGAATTTTGGATTTACCCTAAACGACACACAACTTCGTTTTCAAAGATTTCACAGAAAGAGTTCACTGATCTTGCTCTTATCCTGAGATCTACTTTGGGAGGAATGGACAAGGTATTGCAAAAACCTTCTTTTAATCTGATATTTCATTTATCGCCAGAAAAGAAAAATAGTCGGCAGATTCATTGGCATATAGAAGTTTACCCGCAACTCCATAACTGGTCGGGTCTAGAGAGAGGATTTGGTATTTATGTTAATCATGTTTCGCCAGAAAAATCTGCACAAGTTTTGGGGTCTGCTGCCAGAAAAGAATTCGGAGATGTAATAGGAATTAAGTAAAAATAATACTAGATTTATTCAAGTCGATATATAATGGTGAAACTCGAAACTTCGGTATCTTTAGCCAGTTTAGGCTTAATTGTAATGTTCGTACTTCTCTTGTATTCGTTTATTTCTTTTCTAATTGGACCACAGTCCCAAGGTCCTGATATCGTAGTTCAACCAGAAGGAGTTCTAATTCAGATAGTGTCGATATCAGCAGCACCTGGGATAATACTGGCTGGAATTACCTATGGACTGATTAAAAACTATGGATCAAGGAAAATTGGAATTATCCTTTGTGTATCAGGTACTGTTCTGATAATTGGTAATATTCTAGTTCAGGATGAGATCTCAAAAATACCACAAATACTGTTCGTTCCTGGAATGGTTCCGCTAACATACGCGTTATTGGCAGCAGGAATTGGAATTGTCGTAATCGGAATTATTGTTTTTATGAAAGGAAAAATAAAGCGACCCATTGGAGAAGAAAGCTTTTGAGTGAAAAGTTACCGATACGTAATATTTATTTTAAAAGGAAAATTCTTCCAATTGAGATTTTTCATAATGTTCTAAATGACATCTACAATCTTTCACATGATTTGAATAGCCCTGTACTTTCAGTTGTGATTGGAACAAAGCCTGATTTTTATAAACAGGCACCTGTGATTATAGAAGCATTACAACAAAAATTACCGGCGTTTGTAATAGATACTGGACAGCACTTTGACGATCTGCTTGGGTTTGGTATTCAAGAATTTGAATTACAAGATCACATTGCCTGTAATCTTCAAATTAGAGGAGACTTGATGGAAAAAGCAAGTGAATTAATTCTAAAATTTGGTTCGTTTGGTAGGTATTTGAAAAAGAACTTTGGAAATTTCTCACAACTGTTACCAATAGTCCATGGTGACACCCTAGTTGCAGGGATCGCTCCACTGGCATGGGTCTTTGGAATGGGTCAAAAAGTAGCCCAAAATGAGGCAGGACTACGGTCCATGAGCCCCGAATCAATAAAGTACCTTAAAGTTAATGAGGATCCAACAAAATCCAGTGTTGAAAAATTTGTAGATTCACAATTTGAAGGTAGATGGTTCTTAGCAAGAGAAGAACCATTTCCTGAGCAAATAGACACTTGGATATGTTCTGCAGGAACGCAATTTTTCTTTGCACCGACACAACTCAACAAGGACAATTTAGTCCGTGAAGGATATCCAGAAGAGTTTATTCACGTAGTCGGCAATTCAGTCGTAGACGCAATTGACATCAAGAGAAAAAATAAACCAAAAACTAGCTTGTTTGATATTTACCCAAAACTAGAAACAGGAGAATGGATTAGATTAGATATTCATAGAAGAGAAAATCTTACAGAACATAGATTTTCATCAATAATTAAAAGTATATCATATTTGATTAAAAATACGGACTACAAACTAGTTCTTATAATGTTAAATGCGATGAAATCGGCTTTGAGATCATATCATCTAGAACAAAATCTACTGAATCTGGCAAAGGATTATCCAGATAAATTTATTATTACTCCATTGTGGAAAGAATATTCTCACGTAATAGAATTTCTAGATAGTGGGCATTGTTGGGCGGAAATGACAGATTCGGGCTCTATGCAAGAAGAATTACTGTACTTTCCAAAAGTATTATCACTTACCGTTAGGCTAAATACGGACAGACCAGAAACCATTTTTGATGCTCGTGGCAATATACTAATTCCCCCAGTAAATTCCTCATGGATAACTACCTTGATAGATGAGGCATTCAATAGAAAAGAAGGACTCGGGCTTGAGCTCAAGAATAAACGAATGATTTACGGTCAACCGGGGACTGTATCAAAGAAGATTGTAAAAATAGTAAAAAAGGAATTTGAGAATGGTGATGCAAATTTCTATCCGTGGTTACATCAAAGAATTGGCCTTTGGAAAGAGAAACAAATTATAGATTACATGTAACTATCGTATAGTAAACCTTTTTGAGCGTACGTCATACTTTTTTCTTTCGCTGCTTGTAATTTCAAAAACTGTTCTCATCATCGTTTCATATTCTAATGACATATTGACATTCCTTCTTGACATCATCCTTTTTTGAAATTCAATTGATGAGGAAATATTCATTTCTGCATTTTCTGATCCGATACCTTTGCCATAAATTACGTAGGAAGGAACGTCATTAAAAATATTTCCGTAAATATGTGAAGAGACACCAATTCTCATTCCACAATAAATATTTGTGCCTATAGATGTTTTAGACATATCTCCAAAAAAAGAACCTAACTTAATTGTCTTTGTATCTTTTTTTTCGTTACCTACTTTCATTGAAATAGTCCCATAGGTCATTTTGAGATCAGAGGTGACTGTATTGGCTCCGATATTTACCCATTCACCGACATAACAATGACCCAAATATCCAAGGTGAGACTTGTTAGTATAATCCAGAATTATTGAAGAATGTATTTCTCCAGCTACACGACAATTGTTACCAATGTATGAATTGCTGACTATCGAATACGGCTTTACTTGGCTGTATTCTCCAATATGAACTGGACCATTAATTGTAGATTGATAAATTGTGGATTGAGGACCAATATAGATTCCTCCATGGCTCGCATCAAGGATAGTGCCCTCACCAATTATTGAAGTCTTGTCCACATATACGGGATTATTACCAATAACTGTGATTCCATTAGGTACTTTGTTTTTGAGTCTAAGTTGAGAAGTGAGTATCTGTTTGATATGGAAGATAAGGTCCCATGGCCAACTGTATAGAGTACCACATTCATCTAGGTTATTGATATCTGTCATTTCTGTGCTTATTCTATTACTATTGATTTTCTTGTCATGAACTACCGATTCGTAAAGATATTCAAAATCTGACTTGTCGATTCTTCCCATTAGTATCTTGTCTCCAGACGATATCAGAAATTTCTTCTTCATACTCCATTTTTTGAAGAACGACTTTAGAGGAATGAATAGTGAATTAATGAATATGTCATCTCTATCATATTCAAATTTATTTACTATATTATCCGGGTGTCTTTCCTTGGTTACATTTTCTAGGTATTGGCGAGTAATGAATTTCGATGATTTGTTATTGAAATGTTCAGACGTTGTCAGTGAGCCAATTTTAAGGTCAAACAAAGATCTTGTATAACTAAGAGGTACAAAATTTTTCCAACTAGTATCTTCAAAGAAAACGATACTCATAACTTAGATTTTTCCCAATCTCTCAACATATTTTTTGTAGGTTTGAAGGTATGATTTTTTATCACCTATGTCTACGAACCCTGATTCTATTTTAAATCCATTCACCAACTTTTTCATATCCAATGCTTTTCGAACGGCGTCATCCATTCCATAGGCATTTGATGATGGAATCAAGTCAATAAATTCGGGTTCCATCACATAGCAGCCTATGTTTATCAATCCCTTTATTTCGGGCTTTTCATTCCAGCTAGTAACTCTATTGTTTCCATTTATGTCAATAAAACCGTACTTTAGCCTTGTTTTATAGGATAATAAAGCCATTGAAGTAAATGCTTCAAGTCTGTCATGTTCATTTATCATTTCTCTAAGTGAGAACTCATAAATGGAATCCCCGTATACACATACAAATGTATCATCAATAAACCTCTTGGCTGTCAATAACTGTCCAGCAGTTGCTAGAGGTCTATCGGACCTTGCATATTCTATCTTTATTCCAATTCTGCTACCATCTTCAAAATAGTCTTCTATTGTTCTGTGTAAATAACTCACACAAATTATTATATGATCAATATTATTGTCATCACTCTTCAACCACTCAATAATGTGTTCTAAGAGTGGTTTATTCCCAAGAGGTAACATTGGTTTCGGAATGAAAAAAGTGTATGGTTGAAGACGGGTTCCAAGACCACCAGCTAAAATTATCGCTTTCATTTAAAATTATACTTAATTTGAACTATAATATAAGTAAAAACTATTCAAAATTTTTATCGTCGAGTATTTTTTTAACCTTATCTACAACTTCTTGTGGACTATGTCCAAAGATTATTATCATTGGTTCTTTTCCGACGTCACCTGAATGAGATATGATATCTGCATCTGGATTCTTTGACAACGCTATCCTGACTCCCCATGAAATAGACCTGCCCTCATTTTCTTTGATGACCTTTGGTTCTATTTTCCTTTCATAGTGGCTTACTCTGAAAAGCTTGATGCACTTGTCCAGAACTCTTTTATCATTTTTAACGTTTAGTGCTGATCTAACCTGCTGATTAGTTTTCATATATTCAAGAACTGAGGTTGCTACATGTCTTGAGGCACCGAATTTAATACCTGAAGTTGGCACGCTTCTATCCCCTGCTTTCACAATCCTGCCATTTACACCGGCCACATCTTCAATGCTTTTGGCATCGGGTATTGCATAAACAATATTTGATTGGGTTTCTGGAATCAAGTCTACAAAATTCCTTATGCTAATTAATTGGTCAACAGCTCTAGCTAACTCTTCTATCACCTTATATCTGCAAGATTCCTCATACATTGTTGAAATGGGATTATTAACTGGAATCCCCTTACCGATTTTCACAGTATTCACCATAGAATTATGAACATACTTGTTTGCCAAAAAACACGCTTTAACTACAGGAATTTTCATTGCCATAAATGCTGTCACAGCGGCAGAAAAATTACAACCACTTCCATGTGTTTCAACTATTTTCATCCTTGGATTTCTAACCATAGTAAACTTCCCGTGTTCATCTAAGATTGTATCAATAATGGTTTTATCGTCATTTCTAAAATGACCACCTTTTACAACGACATTTCTTGCGCCTAATTTTTGTATTTTCAATGCTGTCTTTTCAATATCATTTTCATTTTTTATCTTGATTCCCGATAGCTTTTCTGCTTCATGTATGTTAGGGGTAACCACATCACAAATTGGTACCAGTTTCCTTTTAAAGTCGGAAAGAAATTCCTTTTGAAGCAATTGTGCTCCGGTTCCAGCAGAGATTATTGGATCAAGCACAATTGGGATTTTCGATTTTTCCAAGATATCACTTATGGTAGTAATTATTTCATTATTGTAAACCATTCCAATCTTTATTGCATCAATTCGAATATCGGATAATACTGACTCTATTTGTTTTTTGATGATACTAGAACTGAGCGGAAGGATATGATCTACATTAGATGTATTTTGTGCAGTTATTGCTGTTATGACCGTACATGAATATATTCCCAAAGCAGACATTGTTTTTATATCTGCTTGAATTCCAGCACCACCACTAGAATCACTACCTGCTATTGTAAGCGCAGATTGTACCAACATTAAAAATATGCTAAAAATGGATTATTCAGTCTATCGGAATTCCACTGGTGGAGATTTATTGTCTATTCGTAATCGGTGAAAATGCTGTTAATGTAAGATAGTAATTCGTCACGCAATTGAATTACCTTTGTACGCTTATCACCGTCTAAATCTGTTTGTAACAGTACATCCAGACCTTGGACTAGATACTGGATATTTGGCAGGGTAAGCAAAGATTTTGTAGAATTAGTGACATCCTGATTACTCAATGAATACTCTTGTACGTGGTTGGTGTTAAATATTGTGGAGACTCTAATTTGATGTCCTACTGGAAAGATTATCGATCAAAAAATCCCTTTCCATAAGCTATCTCAAATCTCTTCAATAGATTCATACAACCGGGTTCAACAAGCAAGTTTCTTTTTTCATCCACATGATATGTGATCAGTTTTGTGTTTTCTTTTCTTCCACAAATCGTTCTTCCACATATTACACACCTGTGAACTTCTTCAAACAACTCCAGGGCCTCAGAGCCGTAGGCATTAATAATAAACTTACTGCCATCAGTGGCCTCGGTTTCTATATAGTAATATTCTATCCCATTGTTCATGTAAATTACTTTTTCTGGAAGGAAACTAAATCTATTTTTTTTATTTATCAACTCGTGAACCAAATTCTTGATATTACTTACTATGGGCTTGTGAATCAGAGTGCTATTTGTCAAATGTTTCATCCTCCATTTTTAATACAATCAAGTCAGTCAACACGGTAATATGCTATTCAAATACAAATAAACAGGATTAAGCTAAGAATATGATAATTTTAACTCAATGATAAAAACTAAGCTAATGATTCAAACCTTATCCTTGAAAGAACTAAAAAATCAAAACTAAATGAAATTAGGTAAATTTGAGATTATATGAATAAGTCAATAACTAAGCATATCTATAAAGAAAAAAATAAAAAATATTTTTGGTCTCTATTATTTCACGTATTGTTTTTGTGCGGATGTAAAGAAGTTTGACCATGTGTTGGCAATGTTTGCATTATATTCGGTCACTGTCTCAACTGTTTTACTATACAATTTGATATTCTCCCTACTGGCATTTAGACTATCTATTGCTAGTCGATTCGCAGTATCAAACACATGAAATGCTTGAGAAGTGGCTTCGTCGGATTGTTTTCTATATTGTTCTGCATATGGACTTGCTATCGGTGTGAAAGAATTTCTTGCAGTATTCTTATACCACGATTTTTGAATTGCAAAAGTCCTGTTTATCGACTCTTTAGTCACTTGAAGGTAATCTTGTTGCAGGTTTGAAATTGATTGTGCATATTGTGGTTGGTACTTTGATATTTCATCGATTGTTCTTAACATATTTTGCTTGCATGTGTCTAACATTTCGACGTTTTCAGTTGCAGTTTCTCTTGACTTTTCTGTCATTTTGTTTCACCATTAAATGGTATTAAAGGGTATATATATGTTTGGTATTTAATGGAGTTTAAAGGTATCAAAAACCATCAAATCTACTTTTAAAAGTATGGGCGCCTAGAAAGTTAAGTCTTCTCGGAACTGCACGAGTATGTGGGGAAATTGTACATTGTTTTTATTAATTCAATAGAAAAATAAACCCACTGTGTCATTAAGACCAATGACATGCAAATATGCCATTGTGAATTTCCCGAAGGGATATTGTACGATCTTGACAATTTTGTGTGGCTAAAGAGAAGTGATGATGACCATTACGTAGTCACATTAGGATTGACGCCAATTCTTATTTCACTGGCGGGAAAACTCACAAAGATAAAACTAAAAGAAGTTGGAACCATTATCGAGGCAAGCAAGAGTGTTGGATCAATTGAAAGCCTTCGATACTTTGGAATGGTTAGATGTCCTGTCAAGGGAAAGATAATTGAGGTAAATAATACGCTCACTGATAATCCAAAAACTGTTAATGATTTTCCGTACAACGAAGGTTGGTTTGTAAAGATAAAGATTCAGAATTCAGATTCAACTATCGATTCAGAATTAAATAGTGACTGTCTAAAATTTATTGATGAATGTCATAATGAAATAAAAAAAATAATGGAAAAACTTCATGTAAGATGTTTCACAGCGTTTCCTGATTACGAGATGTTCGAAATTGGTGTAGAGTGTGCTGCAACACTTACAAAGCTGGATGAATTAATTGGCAAAATCAATATGGGAAATGTTGTCCATGTCGTTTCTGATGATACTTCTGCCGATCTTGAAATGATAAGATGGTCGGAAGAAAGAGGACAAGATCTCTTAGAATCTAGAAAGGAAGGAAAGCTTTTCCATTTTATAGTAAAGAAAATAAAATAAAATAAAATAATACAGCAAAATGAAATAAATGGATTAAAATACCATTTCAAATCAAAAATTATGTGGGAGGATATTAATTCTATCCTACTACTTTTCAATTGGGTTGTCTATCATGTTACCCCATTCAGTCCATGACCCGTCATAGTTTTTGACGTTAGGATATCCCAGCAGATATTTTAGTACAAACCACGTATGTGAGGATCTTTCACCAATTCTACAATATGAAATGATTTCCTTGTCTGGAGTAATCCCTTTTGCATGATAAATCTTGGTTAGCTCCTCAGCTGACTTGAATGTTCCGTCATCATTTACTGCCTGGGCCCATGGAATATTAGCTGCACCAGGAATATGTCCGCCCCTTTGAGCATGTTCTGTAGGGTATTCCGGAGGCGCCAATATCTCTCCTGTGAATTCTTTTGGACTTCTAACATCAACTAGAGCCTTATTACCAAGAGTATCACTCACATATCTTAAAAATACGCGTATGCTATTATCGGGACCAGAACTCTTAAAATTTCCACGTGGATAGGTTGGTATATCCTTTGTAAGTGCTTTGTCTTCCTCTAACCATTTTTTTCTACCCCCGTTCATCAATTTCATATTTTTGCATCCATAATACGCAAGTGCCCAGAAAGCGAAAGCAGCAAACCAATTATTAAAGTCGCCATAGAGGACAAGTGTAGTTTCATCATTTACCCCTATTTTTTGCAGCAATTCTTGACATGCTTCCTTACTTAAAATATTCCTTGCAACAGGATCATTTATGTCAACTTTCCAATCTAGTAGAACTGATCCTGGGATATGTCCCAAGACGTAGTTAGCAGTAGGATCATAATCTACTTCTGCGATTCGAACGTTTGGATCATTTAGATGATCTTCCACCCATTTAGTATCTACCAGAACTTCTGGATGAGAATAGTTCACTTCATAACACCTAGATCGAATTTACTTTTATCGTATATTAGTTTTTCATGAATTTCCATTAATCAAGATGAACATAAATAAAAGAGTGGCAGATGATTTAGCCATGATCAGCCCCCCTTTTTCCGATCTTCAATTCTACGTCACCGTCATATTTTGGCTTGATAGCAAGCTGTGATGGAGTATATATTAGATGCTCCTTTGTAAATGACGATAATTCATAGTCATTTGTCATGTACAGTGCATAAAATGGGCATGCATCAACACAAAGACCACAAAATACACATTTTCCATAATCAATTTGTGGCATTATAGATTTCTTGTTATGCTTCCATTGTTCATCGACCTTTACCATTCCAATTGCTTCAGCAATTCCCTCACACGCAATTGCACAAAGCTGACATCCGGTGCATTTGTCATGAAATAGGATGTGTCGACCTCTAGAACCTGCGATTCCTACACCTCTTTTTGGATCAAATTGATATCCGTCACCAACGAACTTTAGTTTCTTTTCAGGATATCTCAATGTAAATCTCTTGATAAGAAGATGCTTTGATCCTGATTCAATTGCTTTGATGAAACCGCCTGCAGAGCT
>DASPFY010000030.1:0-4759 GCA_035620895.1 Nitrososphaeraceae archaeon | reverse complement strand
GTAAAAGGAGAAACTGAAGAAGAGATATTCAAAAATGGAGCACAACATGCTATGAAAGATCATGGAATGAAAGAGGAAGACATAACTCCAGAATTCAAGGAAAAACTTAGAGGATTAATTAAGACAGCGTAAATTACGTTTCATTTATTTTTACAATTCAATCATTTTTCATACTTTGATTATTACCATATATTGTGGAAAGGCTGTAATCATTTTCGGGTTCGGTGGGCAGCATGTGGAATTCCACATTAGTCTCGTCGAGGATGACCATTTGAGTACCATATTTATGACGTTCTTTCGATATAAAATTATGAGATTATTAATACGGGAAACACTCATTATGATATAACTACTTATCACCAAATTTGTTTGGCATACTACATGGTTTTAAAGGTAGTTAGTTGAATTCGGAATCTGGCACTATTAGATAGTTAAAACATACATGTTCCAAATATCAGTTTCAATTGGAATGGTAGCTATATCCAATTCAAAATACTTAGCTCGCTGTGTAATTTATTTCCCTCTATTGTAGAATTAGTTTGAAAATTGTTAGAATAATTCCACGAATTTCAAATTTCGTATAAAATGACATGCATTGCATCGTTTGATATTTTAGTTGATCAAACCTTTTAAGTGGCCTGCTAGAACGAGTAATATATAGTTGCATGAAAATACCAGTAGGAATCTGAATAAAGAAAATTTTGATAATAAATTTACTTGTGCGTTATGCGGCAAAATGTTCGAAAAAAAGAAATCAATATTAGAAGAAATAGATGGAAATCAATACCTTTTTGATTCCAAGGTTTGTATTAGCATGTTTAGAAGATTAGCAAATCTATATGGAAATGAATTTAAGAACTTCATTGGTAATGAACAATATGTTTCTGATGTTTTTTGGGATAAAGTTATACCAAAAGAGCAAGAGTTTGATGAAATAAAAAACGAAATAGGAACCACAAATGAAACCTTTAAAATTATTAAAGATCCGGTCCAAGTACAAGAACTTGCCTTCCATCTAGGAAAGTCATCAAAAAATGAAATTTTAATATTGTTTTCCACAGCCAATGCTTTCCATAGACAAGAACGTATGGGTGCATTAGTTAAACTACAAGAGATAAGAGAAAATAATGATAAGATAAAAATAAGAATTCTCACTCCATTTGATAAGGATATACATTCAATTTCAAAAAAATTAAAAAATGAATTGAATGTAGAAATGATGAACCTTAGAGAACAATCAAGAATTAGGGCTTCAGTTCTACTAGTCGATAGGAAATTTGCATTATATGTCGAATTAAAGGATGATACAAAATATACTTCGTATGAGGCAATAGGATTATCAATATTTTCTTCTATCAGATCAACTGTTATTTCTTATGTTACTATATTTGAAACCATGTGGAAACAGGAACAAGTTTATCAAGAATTGTCTGAACTCCAGAAACAAGTAAAATCACAGAAAGTAATCAATATTGAATTAAACAATACAATAGCGGATCTGAAACATTCTATTAAACCAATAGTTGCTTTGTCAAATGTTATGCGTTCTAAGAAATTTGATTCCGAAGACCAAGTTAAATTTGTTGACATAATTACTAAAAATGCCAGAAAATTGGAAAAGATAGTAGACGATGTATAAACAGACTAGAACTCGGATAATTCGTCCGAAACTAAATATATTCAGATCGTTTTTAGTTTACTTTTAGGCAGTTTAAGTCTTTTCTCATATCATGCGGGTTGCCTGAAATTTGAGAAATTTGTCTAGAAGATTACTTCGATTTCATTTATAGCAAAGAAATTTGGGTTCTTTGGTTCTAGTAACGCTAGTAGTTTAATAAATAGACTTGCTTAATTGTAAATGTGTATGCCAAGCTTTAAACTTTATGGCAGTGAAGTTTTAGAATGTATTAGAACCTTTACCCTTTACTTATTGTTGGAATACTGATTGGTCAATCACTAAAGCTTTTCTACTCTAAAAGAAGTAGTAATCTGTTGACTACAAAAATGCCATCGATAATTACTGCAAGTATAATTAACAAAAAGACTTATTTGATGACGTTTATTGTTTGGGCCATAATACTTGCCGATGTAGTTATTGGCACCTTCCTTGACGTTTTGGGAAAGCCTCTTAATTCTTCTTTTGGTGTAATATTATTTATAGCAATGAGTATCACCGTATTTTTTGCAGGTCTATATGCCCTCAGAGACTATATGGCTGCATTGCGCACAGACCTTGAGGCTCCTTCGTTTATTAATAGGCTCTACAAGGCAACACCTATTTTTCTTTATGCACTTTTAGTAATCTTTGGAGCTATCATTATCCAGATGGTATTATTTTCACAATATAGCACTTACCTTCTGATTTTAATTGTCTTAATTAGCGGAGTAGCCGTCTTGTTCCTTGGATTTCGCACTTACAAATTCTTGTCATGGTACAAGTCGAGTGTCAACAGACGACACAATATCATGATATTGGCATTTGCTGTATCATCGATGCTCCTTTGCATCAGCATGACAGAAACTACTGTAATTAATACAAAGGTATTAGTCGTTTCAAGACCACCCTCCATAGATCCAGATTTCGAGTCTAGCAATACTATGGCAAGCAGACACTTATCTAATATAGAAAATATCATTCATCTCTATGTGTTTCTTGTTCCTCAAGTTACTGCTATTGCTATCGCAGAAACAGTTGCTGTTGCGTATTTCCTTCGTTATTTTAAGGATCAGATAGGAAGAGCAATATTTTGGACAATTATAATTTTACCACCTGTGCTTTTTTTAACTGGGATATTTGCTCCTCAAATAATAAGCTCAACGGCAGGTCAATTTGTGTATATGGACCCCCGGTTCCTTATCTTTAGGGTAATGGGTACCACAGGATGGGTTTTAGCTGATTTTGTAATAGCCTATGCATTTATTTTAGTAGCAAAAACTCTTGGACGGCAAATTACCCCTTCTCGTGATAAGATCATTAACTATTTAGTTATAGCAGCATTCTCAACCATTTTAATTTCTCCAGCGACCAATAACTGGATAACCAACAATTCTTATCCACCATTCGGAGCAATCCAACGTTCCTTTCTTGTGCTTGCTTCTTTTATGTTTAGCGTAGGAATATACTCTGTCGCACTGTCAGTGGCCCAAGATGCAGAATTGCGTCATTTAGCCAGGAAATATGCAAAGGAGTATGCTCTGCTAGGTGCTTTAGGTAAAGCAGAAGAGAAGGCAGAGACTATGCGAAATCTTGTAAAAGTAATCCGCCAACACGCAGATGCTATGGAAAAAGATACAGCAGTAGAAACTTCAATGTCAGATGATAACGAAGTTAGACGATATTTAGACTTTGTAATTAGGCAGACTAGAGGAAAAAAGGATGACGGAACAGTCGGCGCCTAGATTTAAGCTTTCTTTCGCCTTAACTTTCTCGTTGTGCCCAATCATCACATATTTTATAGTAGCAAGAGACTTGACGTACCATTAGGTGGAAGAAGTGCAGGAGAATAAAGTAATGGTAAATGATTTCGAGATAAGGTATCTGAAATCTGAAAAACACAATACTTCGAGAAAGAAAAATGTTTTATTTATCCATGGTCTCGGATCATCATCGGATAGATGGTTGGATATCCCTGATGCCTTATCCAGATATTACTATCCAATAGTAGCGGTTGACCTCATAGGCTTTGGCGGTAGTGATAAACCGGTAACAGTAGACTATACTATAGAGTATTTTAGCAAATTCATTAGAGACTTCATTGATTGTAAGCAAATTTGGAGAAATGATGATGATAGCGATGATGATGATAGTCGCAAAACAATAATAGTAGGTCATTCACTTGGAGGATATATAGCTGCAAAAGTAGCCATGGAGGATCAAGATCTGATAGAAAAACTTGTTCTCATAGACTCTTCTGGAATGCTTAAGAAGCCAACGCCCCTACTTGAACAATACCTTAATGCTGCATTAAATCCATCGTTTGAAAATGTTAAAAATGTTTTCGAACAGATGCTTGGAAATCCAGCGTTACTGAATCCTGGAATCGTTGACGCCTTTATTAAAAGAATTAACTTGGTGGGAGCCAAATATGCATTTAAGTCAGCTTTCGAAAATAGTACAAAAAAGTATATTGAATTATCAGAATTACAAAGAATCGAGAATATGCCGGCTCTGATCATATGTGGTGCTGCTGATAAATTAATACCAGTTTCACATTCTAAACAGTTTAATCAGGTACTCAAACGTAGCCAACTTGAAATCGTAGAAAATACAGGTCACGCACCGTTTTCTGAGAAACCATCAATTATATTTGATTTAATGCGCATATTTTTAACTAATAACAAATAATGGTGATTACACTTGGATCTTTTCTAGGTATCAGAAAGATAAGTGCACATTTGGCTTTACTCAAATCGATCGGAAATTATCATTTTCTTTTAAACATCTAACTAGGCTATGGTGCACTGATGTATTAGTTGCTTTTATTATGCTACTGACTATAGTATTAATAAATCTGGTTCGGTGGAATGAGGGACGAAATTGGCACTATATAGCAACCCACATTTGAGGGAGCCCATTCTAAAACGCTAGTAATAGTAAAAATTACGTGGGAATCATGGGAATTTCTCACTGGTCTAATTATCCACGGTCCCACTTGAAAATTTCCCCTAGTAGGAACACATTTATGCATTGGATTTGGACTACTTGTTATGAAAACATTATCATGTAGAGAAGCGGGATTTGATTGTGACTATGTTGTAA